>CAYUTY010000035.1:0-60370 GCA_964447795.1 uncultured Anaerolineaceae bacterium | reverse complement strand
TGGCTGTGACAGGGCAAAACGTACTCCCTGATTAATTTTTTCCTGCTGGTCGTAGGGCTGATACCAGGTATTGTAATTCTGTACCTGACCACCCCACCCGCCACGTGTGATTGACTTGATGATCTGTATGCCGACATTGCGCTCACGACACAGGTCAAGCAGTCGTTCGGTGTCGCGGCGGTAGCTGGCGTCAGCATACAGGCGCGGATGAATCGGGAACATCACAGTATCGAAGTCGAATCGTTGCAGGGCAGCATAATGTACTGCCGGGGCATCCATGCCATGTCCGGTGATGCCAAGCCAGCGAGTCAGCCCTTCATCTTTCGCCCGCTGTAATGCCTCAATTGCGCCGCCGGTTTGCATGGCGCTGTCCAGATCATCAAAAGTGCCAATTGAGTGAAGCTGGTACAGATCAAAATGGTCGGTTCGCAGCAGATACAAGGAACGGTGCAGCTCCGCCCATGCGCTGCTGACATCGCGTTTATCGGTCTTGCATCCCACAAAAAACTGACTCCGGCGGCTTTCCAGCCAGGGGCCGGTTCGCAATTCAGCAAAACCGTAAGTGGGGGCAATATCGATGTGATTCACACCGTAAGATGCTGCCAGATCAAGTGCATCATTGACATCGGCCTGGCTGATGTCGTTGTAGAAAGCGGCTGTCCCCATGATAACGACGCTGCTCATGTGGCCGGTGCGGCCCAGTTGACGCTTTTCCATCATTCGCTCCTTAATGCTTAAAGTGAACGAAAATGCGCCCGAAATTTTTATCGTCTTTCTCGACACGGTGATACAGGGCGCGAATGTGTTTCTGGTCGAGGAAGCGCAGCACCTTTTTTTTGAGCTGACCGCTGCCTTTGCCGGGGATAATTTCCACCAGCGAAATTTTCTTTTCGACAGCTTCATTCATGATGCGTTGTAATTCCACATCAATTTTATCGCCCTTATTGTAAATGTCATGTAAGTCGAGTTTGAGCTTTGCCATTAGATTAACTATCACCTTGATCGCAATTCTAAATGCTTTAGCGCTATCAAGCCCACCCTATCATGAAACCAAATTTGCCCTGGCGTCAAATGCCATTGGCACAATTATAGCAAAATGAATCACGCTCCGGCACGTTGCCAGAGCGTGAAATCATTCCCGTCAACTTTTGCAGTTACGTAATCTGCCAGATGATGCCAAGATGGGCGACACGGCCATCAGGCAGCGTAAAATGTGGTGTATTGATCGTCTGACCAGCATCGGAGGTCGGATGCATTTCCCACTTCGCCTGATAGCTGGCCTCCTGAGCAGTAGCGAAACCCAGCACCCGTGCGCCGCCAATCTGCTCCCAGACCTTGCCGAAACCCTGTCTCGGCATAACCAGATTGGGTGGCATATCACCAACTACTGGTTCCGGGTCACCTACCTGCCATGTGTCATTAAACTCCTGCCACGAGCCGTTGTTATACAGCACGTAGATTTTTCGCGTATTCCCGTTCCAGATCATATAACCGAGTTCAAACGGCTGGAATGATGCGTTGACCGTTTCCTGCGAAACCGGGCAGGTCGTATCGAGCGTATCGGTGAAGGGACAGCCACCCGGCACGCCAACTATCGGCAGTGATAGTGTCCGGCGCGTTTCCTGACCGGCGGCGTTGCGGGCAGTCAGTTCAAAAGTGACGGTACCACTGGCATTGTCTGGTATTGTCACCTGTGCCGACCCGCTCGTCTGATTCGCCAGGGACGGATGCAGCGAAGCTGGAAGCTGGCCTATCGAAATGGCAGTGGTGTTGCGCGTTTGCCAGTTGAGGGTAACAGTCGCGCCCGGCGAAGCGGTTTCCGGCGTCACCGTGAAGGAGAGAATCTCCGGCGCAGGCGACGGTTCACTTCGCCCGGCGATGGGAATAGTCAGTTCCTTGGTATCCAGCGTGGCATTGGTCGCCAGATCGATCAGGCGCAGGCGCAGCGTGATAGTCGCCGTCGCCGCATTGACAGGCCCGGCGGGCGCGGCGATACCATTGCCGGACGACGCCACAATCGGATTCTGGCGCGGCAGTTCGACATTAATCACGTTACCATTATCAAGCACCTGCTCAAAGACCAGATTGCTGTTCTGCGGGCGGCCATCCACCGACCACGATACCGGCACACGAGCGGTACGGCTCGCCAACTGCGCCAGGTCTACACTGGCGGCGGTTGTGGTGAAGAAGGCGATTTTACCCGTCGGGGCTGGCGAATCGCTGATGGTAACGGTCAGGTCACGCTTGGATAGTTCCGTATTGGTTGCCAGATCAACCAACCGCACCTGTAAACGAACGAGATTGGATGTGCCGGGATTCACCGGCGCGGCAGTCCCATTTCCGCTGGAAGCCACATACGGATTCTGGCGCGGCAGCTCAACATTGACGACAGAGCCGTTGTCCAGCACCTGCTCAAAAACAAGATTGCTGCCATTAGGACGATTCTGGGTTGCCCAGGTAACAGGAATGCGAGCGGTGCGATTGGTGAGAGCCACCCGTGTCACACTGTTGACTCCCGCCGTAAATGAGCTAATGACACCCGGCTGTGTGCCAGCATCACTGATCGAAACGGTGAGGTCTTTCTGCGTGATGGTGGCACCCGTTGTGAGGTTGACAAGCCGCAGCCGCAGCGTGATGGACGGGCTGTTAGCGTTACTAGGATTAATGGGGGCAGCTACACCATTCCCGCTCGATGATACATAGGGGTTCTGGCGCGGCAGTTCAACATTGACGCTGCTGCCATTGTCCAGAATTTGCTCGAAAACCAGATTGGCGGTGTTAGGGCGGTTGTCAACTATCCACGACACCGGAATTCGTGCCGTGCGGTTATTGAGAGCACTCCGTAAAACGCTGGTCGCGCCAGCAGTAAAAGTGCGAATGGTTGGCGTCGGCTGCGGTGCATCGCCAATCGGCACAGTCAGTGATTTTTCTGACAGCGTGACGAAGGTCGTCAGGTCTACCAAACGAACACGCAGCACAATCTCGGTAGCACTCCCGCCGGGCGGCATTGGCGCGGCCACACCATCGCCACTGGACGCAACGTACGGGTTCTGACGTGGCAGCTCAACATTGACGATACGGCCATCTGCCAGCACCTGCTCAAAGACCAGATTGGCCGTATTAGGGCGGTTCTGCGTTGTCCAGGAGACAGGCACACGTGCAGTACGATTAGTAAGCTGCGCTCGGTCAACCAGAGTAGCAGATGTGGTAAAGGTAGCAATTTGCGGTGCTGCCTGTGCCTCCGGCGCGGCCAACCCGACCATCCCGGACAACATGACAACCAGCAGTCCAATGAATGAGAAAAATAGCCTTCGCATCGATTTCCTCCGTAATCCCCCATCGCGCCGAACAGCATCATTCACGATAGCGCAGCCCAGATCATACCACAGCATAATATCGTTATGCCGCTCAGTCGTCCAACTTTGGACGGAAGTGCGGGTCATGCTTTCGGTGTCATATTCTATTAAAGCACCATTTAAACAAACTTTCAGGACGAGCGAACTACGATTAGACTACGACAGTGTTGGGAAAGGGTTTAAGCATAACAAGGACAATAACGATTGAAATCCCACCTGTTACGACCTGTTTATCAGGAAAGTAACTTTCACTCAATTTGCCTTTCACCCCCCAATCTGGCAAGATTGTTTTTTTGAACTTCAACGCTGAAGAAAGCCGCCATGAACCCTCTGGAACAACTGATACAACTCTCACCGGAACTGCGGGAAAATCTGGCGCGGATTTTAGTAGCGGCGTTGGCGCTGGCGCTGATCTGGCTGCTGCGAAAAGTATTAGCGGCGATTTTCGTCGCCCCCCTCCGGCGGCTGGCCGGGCGCAGCGAAGCTCGCTGGGATGATTTGCTGCTGGATACTATCATCATTCCAGCGCGACTGCTCATCATTGCTTTCGGGCTGGCAGTCAGCGCGGAAATCCTGCAACTTGATGTAACGGCCCAGAATTTTATTCAGCATCTCATCCGCACCTTCGTCATTGCCGCCCTGTTCATGGCATTTTACCGCGCTGTGAATGCCCTGGCACCAACCAGCACGCGGCTGTTCAGCGTCACCGGCCTGAGTATATCGGAACGCTTGCTGCCATTCATCCGCACAACGCTTAAAATCATTATTGTCGTGCTGGCGGGCGTGGTGGTCATCCAGGAATGGGGTTACGACATCACCGGTTTAGTGGCTGGATTGGGTGTGACCGGCCTCGGCATTTCCTTAGCAGCGCAGGACACCATCAAAAACCTGTTCGGCTTCACCATGATTGTGAGTGACCAGCCCTTTGTCGTCGGTGATTTCATCAAAACCAATGATGTTGAAGGCACTGTGGAACATGTTGGCGTGCGCTCGACGCGGGTACGCCAGCCGGATCAGGCTTATGTCACCGTGCCAAACAGCACACTGGCAAATTCAGCCATTTTGAATTGGTCGCGCCTGTCGAAACGCTGGATTAACGTCACTCTGAGAATTACTTATGACACACGCCGGGAGTCCCTCGAAAATCTGCTTGCTGTTCTTCGGGAAATGCTGGCAGCGCGGGAGCATGTGGATAGTGACTCGATTGTGGTGCATTTCATCAATTTTGGCGATGCGGGGCTGGAACTCCTCATCCGCTGCTACGTCAAACTAGCAGACTGGGGCGAATTTACAGCGGAGAAAGAGCTTATCTATCTGGAAATCATGGGCATTATCGAGGCGCTGGGGCTGCACATCGCGTTTCCGGCACGTCCGGTGTATAGTGGAACTGCGCCGCCCCCACAACCGGGCGGGGCATCACCCAAGACCACTGAGGAGACATAAGCAGTATGACGAACGTTTTAGTCACCGGCGGCGCTGGCTATATCGGCAGCCATGTCGTCGATATGTTGATCGAGCGCGGTTACAGTGTAGTCGTCATCGACAACCTGTACACCGGCCATGCCGAGGCTGTCCACCCTAAAGCGACATTTGTACAGGGCGACCTGCTGGACAAAGCGAAGGTTGACCAGGTATTTGCTGACCACAAATTTGACGGTATCCTGCACTTCGCCTCGCACACGCTGGTAGGCGAAAGCATGGAGAAACCCTGGCTCTACCTGCGTGATAACGCATTAGCGGCCAGCAACCTGCTCGAAGCCGCCGCCGCTCAGGGCGTCAAGCGCTTCATCCTCTCGTCAACGGCTAACCTCTTTGATGACCCGGAACGCATCCCGATCGTGGCCGAAGAGCGCATCGTACCTGGTAGCCCTTATGGCGAGAGCAAATACATTGTCGAGCGCTATCTGCACTGGATGGATCGCATTTATGGGATGGCCTACTGCTGCCTGCGCTACTTCAATGCCAGCGGCGCACATCCCAATGGTCATATCGGCGAAGATCACACCCCCGAATACCACCTGATCCCTATCATTTTGCAGGTTGCGCTGGGCCAACGGGAAAAGGTGACAATCTTCGGTGATGATTATCCCACCCCCGATGGCACCTGTATCCGCGATTATGTCCACGTTATCGACCTGGCCGAAGCCCATATTCTGGCATTTGAAGCGCTGAAAGATGGCAAAAGCCGCAAATATAATCTGGGCAACGGTAAGGGTTATTCAATCATGGAAGTGCTGAACACGGCGCGGCAAATCAGCGGACATGAAATCCCAGCAGTGAGCGGAGCGCGACGACCCGGCGACCCGGCAACGCTGGTGGCAGACAGCACCCGCATCAAGGAAGAACTAGGATGGCAGCCGGAATTCAGCAGTCTGCACCAGATCATCGAGACAGCCTGGAACTGGCACAAATCGCATCCTAAAGGCTATGCCAGCAAATAGGGTATCATTACAGGGGCGGGTTCAAAAACCTGCCCCTGTTGATTTATGGGAATGGAGCAGCACCAATGAAGTTGTATTTTTTCCGGCACGGCCACGCTGAAGACTCGCAGGGGCCAGATTTTGATGACTTCACCCGCCAGCTCACACAAAAAGGCATTGACCGTACTGGATCAGCGGCGGCGGCGCTGGTCAAACTTGGAGTGAAACCGGCGCGTTTGTTCAGCAGCCCACGCCTGCGCGCCCGTCAAACAGCGGATATTCTGGCGAAAAAACTGGGCATAACCATTACCGTTCGGGATGAAGTGAATTTTGGGTTCAGTCCAGACCAGCTTCGGACGCTGATTGCGGAAGCTGGCAGTGATAACGAGTTGATCTTTGTCGGCCATGAACCTGACCTGAGTATTCTGGTATCGGCCCTGATTGGCGGCGGTGACATTGTCATGAAAAAAGGTGGCATGGCGCGTGTTGATCTGTTAGCCGGTGAACCCCTGCGCGGAGTACTGGTGTGGATGCTCGCGCCAAAAATTTTTGATGATATAGCCAATGTTTGAGCTATAGCATAGTAGGTGCCTATACACTGAAAAACATGTGACAAAATTTATGGATTGTGATGCCAGATACACCAGAGAGGGTGATAAAATAATAATCAGTCACTAAACATACATATATTGGCTGCACCATGACTGAACCGCACCATCTATTCATCAGCTATGCTCGCCAGGATGGACGTCAATATGCCGAACGGCTGGACTATGAGCTGCGCGCTGCTGGCTATAACACCTGGCGCGACACTCGTGACATCCCCTCCGAAAAGGATTTTACGGCCTCTATCGAAAAAGCGATTGAAGACTCATCGCATGTTCTGGTTTGTGTAACGCCAGCCAGCAAGCGCGATGATTGTTTTGTGAGACGCGAAATCATGTATGCCCTCCTCTCACAAAAACCGGTCATTGTCCTGCGTTTTACCGACATCAAACCCCACATCCAGATCATCACATTTGAGTGGATTGATCTTTTTCAAGGGTGGGAAGCTGGTTTTGACAGATTATTGAAGGTGCTGCAAAACCGCACTGAAGACAGTTCCCCTGCCCCATCAGCGATCCCTTCAAGCGATCCTTTTCGCCCCTATCTGGAAACATCCTATCAGCGAATAGTAAAATTCCTCACCCATGCGACCATTCAGCATCTTGAACTTATTGCTGAAAATACGCCGGAAGCAGTCATTACCCCCCGTCCACAACAGGATATGTTTGATCAGCTATTTTGTGCTGAAGGCATGGCAAACAACGGCAGCAGCATTTTTCATAATGTCGAGGATGCTTTCGCGCAGCATCATGGCCGGATTCTCTTGTTGGGACAACCCGGAGCAGGCAAAACCATCACCTTAATGTCTTTTGCGCGCGATGCCATCACAGCCCGTTTGAACGATCAGAACGCTCCCCTGCCACTCTTTGGTCTGATCTCGACCTGGGACGCCAAAAAGTCACCGCCGCTCAGCGAGTGGCTGGCATCCAATTACCCTGAACTAAATCCACTACAGGTTAATAATCTGCTTAGTGAAGGTCGAGTGCTTCTCTTATTGGATGGCTTAGATGAGCTGGGGCGCGAAGAAGAAAACCCTGAACAGCGTGATAATCTGCAACTTGCACTGACAGATGATCCACGCAAACGCTTCATCGAAATGATCCCGACCAACAATCAGGTAATCATCACCTGCCGCATTAAGGACTACAATGAGATCGGTCAGAAAATGGCCCTGGAAGGGGCTATTACACTTCAACCCCTCAAGGATGAGCAGATTCACACCTATCTGCGGGATATACCCGATTTGCTGGCACTGCTTGAGAGTGATATAGGCTTGCGGGAAGTCGCCCGCATACCGCTTCTACTCAATCTCTTCACAATCGCCTTTCGTGAACTGCCAGAAGAAGCCGCCAAACTGCGTCATTTACAGCAGGGTGATCTGCGCGATCATATTTTTAAAACCTACGTCACCCAGCAGTACCAGCGTGAAAAACGCAAGCGGCATACACAGGTGAGTTTCAGCCTGGATGAAATTTACGCGGTCTTAGGTCAAACCGCGCTGGATAATGCCCGGCATTGGGAACTGCCGACTAATGTGCTGCCAGAAAGGGATTTTAATCGCCAGCCGGTTCGCGGGCGGGGAGATGCCTTCATCGAATTGGTCACACGCCTGAATCTGATCGTCTCTCAGGCAGGCAAATTTCGCTTTGTCCATGTCTTGCTGCGTGACTACTTCGCCTATAACTACGCGGCGCAAACGATTAATGACAACCGCTGGGGGCAGCGCAACAATGCCGCTCAGGGCCTGGGGAGACTGGGTGACGAACGAGGTATTGCTTTGCTGATTCCCCTTCTTCACGATGAAAATCCCTATGTTCGCAGCGCGGCAGTTTCCGCGCTCGGCGAAACCGGTGATAAACGAGCCTTGAACCCACTCATAGCAGCTCTGCAGGACCCGGATAGCTGGGTAGTTCAACTGGCATTTAATGCCCTCAGCCAGTTTGAGTCTTATTCTACTGATCTGCTCGTCGCTCATCTTGAGGACAAAAATCGGGATACCCGGCGTAATGCCGCCGCCGCATTAGGCCGCTTAAACGACCAGCAGGTTATCACCGCGCTCATGAAAGCATTGCATGATAGCGATGTCGGTGTCCGGCGTAATGCGGCACGATCATTAGGGAAACTTCGAGCGGTTGAAGCGGTTGAAGCCTTAATTGCCCTGCTGGATGACCCAACGTTTGAGCCACCAACCTATTTTTACTATCGCAGCCGTTTGTCATGGCGGGTATGCGACTCGGCGGCGGAAGCGCTGGAAGCCATTGCCACGCCGGAAGCCCTGACAGCCGTGAAAGCCTGGCGGCAGCAGATGCTGTAAATCTTCAAATATCCGCCTCAGGTTGCCAAGAGAATTTTTCGCGGCTTTTTGCTAAACTAGACAATCAGATTTTATTGACTTACCGCGATGGAGCAGCATTATGGCCGAGACAACCATGACGACCTATCGGGACGACCTGGATATTCTGGGGGACATTGACCGCCTGATTGCACATTATCCCCCGCTGATGAAAGATCGCCACGCGATCAATTGTCAGGTGAAAGAAGGATTTGTAACGGTGAGCGGCCACACACAGTCGCCCAACACGCGGCGTTATTTTCTGGACAATTTGCCGCTTATACCAGGTGTAACGGGTGTAAATGCCGACCATTTTTATGATGACGAAAGCATTCGCGTTGATGCCGGACGCGCAATCCCCTTTGGCGTGCGCGTCGGCAAGGTACAGTACGGCGGCGTTATCTTGACAGGGTCATTGCCGGAAGGCACAAATGCCAGCGATGTGGCCGCGCGCATTCAGCAGATTCCCGGTGTGGGGCGTGTGCTGATGAACTTCGCCTGAATTATGGCGTGCCGCTGTAAAAAGCGGCTCGCACTTTGGGATCGTTGAAATTGGGATAACCGTACTTGGCGATGAGTTCGCTCAGGCTGATTTCCTTCATCTCCTGCATCCCGATCAGGAGGTCAGCCAGCACAATGTCCACCACCAGCAGCAGCCGCCCAAAATTTTCATACTGCCCCTGTAAAGCCGTGAACAGGACAGCAAAGACCCGTTCGCGCAGATCAACATCGAGAATGCCGCTGCCCGGCCAACTGACCGGCCACTGGTCGTGATAAGTGCCGATCCGCAAAATATCGAGCCGAAGCTGGGCAAGCTGGGTGATGGCAGCCTTGCGATCCTGTGCGTCAAGCAGTCGGCTCGTTCCCCGGTAGGGCGCGTTAGGCAGTTGATAATAAAGCTGGCCTGGCGGCGTGGTTTCGACCAGTCGGAAGACGCTTCGACTTTTCAGACCCAGGCCTTCAGCCAGCGCCAGCGCCGCCCGGCGGTAATATTTGACGCGGGACTGGTCTTCGGCGTGTTTATCGATGCGCCAGA
Source organism: uncultured Anaerolineaceae bacterium (assembly GCA_964447795.1). Classification (GTDB taxonomy): domain Bacteria; phylum Chloroflexota; class Anaerolineae; order Aggregatilineales; family Phototrophicaceae; genus CFX2. Next base: position 50,620 of record CAYUTY010000035.1, on the reverse strand, counting down.
CCAGGGATAAATAATCGCCAAAATCCAGCGCCAGACGTGGCGGTTCATCCGGCCCGTAAGTGGAGGTTAGTTGGCTGATACGGGTGCGCTCGATACGGTTTGACATAAAGCTGCCGCCAGTATAAAGGATGATATGTTATTGATTATATAACGCAGCCAACCTTACACGCGAATTAAACAATCAGGCAAACGCCTCTGCGATGCGTTGGCCTTCCCATTCCGAGGGCTGTTCCATACCCAACAAACAGGCAATCGTAGGTGCAGTATCACGCATGTTCACTTCTGTTTGAAGGGCGTAGCCGTTTTTAATGCCAGCGCCGTTTATTATCCAGGGGATGAGCATATCTTCCGGCATATCGGTTCCGTGATCGGTATCATGGCCGCCATGATCGGCCTGTACCAGCAGCACATAGTGTTCGCGCAAACCAGCGCTTTGTAAGGCATCCAGCACGATACCCACTGCGCAGTCATTGGCTTCAATCGCCGCCATATATTCCGGCGACATCCACCCGTGCAGATGTCCCGTGATGTCGATGTCGCCCAGATACAGCACGCATAAATCCGGCTGCTGGTTGACGAGATAGTCAGCAGCGGCCTGCGCGACGGGTGTGTCATTGTCTTCGCCATAAACCGCATTCGCAAAATAGCTGAAATCCAGGCTTCCGGGCGCGTTCAGATCGCGTAGCTGCTCCCAGCTATAAAACATGGCGGTGCTGCGATTCGCCAGTTTAGCCGCATCCACCACGCTCGGAAACGCTTCAGCCTGCGGATTATGACGGTTATCCGCGCGGACGCCGTGTTTTCCCGGCGAGACGCTGCGAAACATGGTGTTATGGCAGGGCAATGTCACACTGGGCATAACCGACCGCGCTTGCCAGGTATATGCGCCATTCTGCCACAGCGAATCAAGATGCGGGGTTCGGGCGGCTTGGAGCGCGTCGGGGCGGCAGCCATCCAGGATAATGAGCAAAACTTTAGGCATGATTTTTGTTAAATTGAGCGGTGAAGCTGCAACCACTGAAGGGCGATGATCGACTTAGCATCCTGAAGCCGGCCATCATCAATCATTTTGAGTGCCTCATTAACCTTGATGCTCAGGATGCGGATGTCCTCACCTTCTTTGAGAACACCCCCGCCCTTCCCAACTTTATCCTTAGTCGAGGTCTGGGCATAATACAGGTGAATGCGTTCGGAAGTGCCGCCAGGGCTGACATAAAATGTACAAAGCTTCTTGAACTTGGAAACGCTGTAACCAATTTCTTCCATAATTTCGCGGGAGAGTGTGCGGGTGGGATCAGCATCTTCGCCAGCCTCAATCGTGCCAGCCGGAATTTCCAGCAGCCAGCCGGGGCCTTTTTCATAAGTGGGATAGCGGAACTGCTCCGTAAAAATCAGGGTATCATTTTCTGGGTCATGCATCAGTGCCGCCGCGCTGTCACCGCGGTCAAGATTGAGGCGGGTTAATTCCTCAGTCATAGTGCCATCGTAACGCTCGTGTTTTAGTTTAGCTTCAACAATGCGGAAGAAAAAACGTTTATACTCGTCTTTTGTACTTATGATTTCGACTATATTAGGCATTATGAGGCTTCCTCGTGTACCACTATGAAAAGTTGAGTGTACTATAACACGCAAAACAACAAGGCAAAAATAACAGTATTCGTATTGTCGGATACTTAACGCCTTGTTATACTTCCTACTATTAGATTGTTAAATTGGATAGGAAAAGCGATGCAAAACCGTATTGAAAAGCGTACTGTTCGTCTTTTCATCAGCTATAAAACCGGGCCTGATGAGGGTTTGACCTCTCAAGCAAATAGTTTGAAACATCGTTTAGAAGACTCCGGATATGATGTTTGGATGGATGATGAGCTAGAATATGGCCTTGAATGGAATAAGCAGATTTATGAACAGATTCCGCAATGTGATATTTTGTTGTTGTTGGTTTCTGAGCAGAGTGCTAACTCTATATGGGTACGTCGAGAAGTTGATGTTGCAAAAGGCGCTAAGGTTCACATCATTCCCCTGTTGATACGAACTGTCGCAAATATAGCAGACGTATTACAAGAGTTTGATCTACGCAATATTCAGACTTTAGATTATCGCAGAAGTACTCAGCATGAATTTAAGAGCCTATTGGAAACAATTGAAGAGCAAAAAGGGCGCAGCTTCAAGGAACAAGAAAAATGGCTTGAGGCTTTAAAACGTCGCCATGCCCTGAAACGAACACTCATTCAGCCTTCAAATCAAGAGTATGCCGTTTATGGCTTAAATGGAGCAAATCAAAACTGCCGGCTAATACTTGCAACTGGTAATATAGTTGACATGAAAGACATTGATGTCTTCGTTAATACTGAAAACGACTATATGCAAATGGCACGCTGTTTTGAAAGCACAACAGTATCTTCAATGTTGCGCTACCAGGGATCATTGATTGACGAAAATGAACTTCGGGATGATACAGTTCAGGATGAACTAAATCTCATGGTAACGACGCGATTTGGACGCCGTCCCATTCCGGAGGGAGTGATTATTGTCACAAGTTCAGGCCATCCAGATAGTGAATTGTGTCGCGAAAATAATGCCTATTATATTTTTCATGCTGCGACGGTAGCTGTTACCGGTTATGGAACCCAACGACAGATGAATCCCATCGCGCTGCCAGTCGTGAAGGAATGTGTAAAGCGGTTATTAAAACGGGTTATCCCAGATGTTGACAATAAAAAAGGAGTGATTTCGCCGGAGAATACCCCACAACGATTAAAGCAAGAACAGCGTACAGAGAGTGGATATGTTCCCATCCGCAGCGTGATTTTTCCTCTGTTCGGAACCGGTCATGCAAAACGACCAACTGATGAAGCAGCTGATTCTATGATTGAAGGATTCGCTGAGTTTATTCATGAGACACCGAATACCAATATAGAGAAAATCTACCTGTGCATTCATTATCATGAAGAACTGGCTATTGTGGAAGCTGTATTGAATCAAAAAGGTTTTACCAAACTCCGCTGATTTTCTCCGGGAACCAATCGCCAGCCTCTGACGTCTTATCGACAACGATGAAATGTTGGAGGCTGATGATGAAACCGGTACGAGTTCTCGTTTTACTCCTGATAGCAGTGCTGGCAGTTCTGCCCGCTGCCGCCCAGGACCTGATCTGCCCACCCCCACCGCCCTGTCTGGAAGGACAGCCCTGCCCCGCCATTCCGGAATGTATGCCACCGCTACAGCCCGGCGTTTTCACCAACCCCGAATGGCTGAAGATCAGCTATCACCGCGTCACCGTCGATGTGGCGAACCAGATTGCCACTACCAACGTGGATATGGAATTTGTCAACGAAGGTAACGGACTGGCGGAAGGCACCTTCATGTTCCCGCTGCCCGGTGGCGCGGCGGTTGACCAGTTGACCATGTACATCAACGGCCAGCCAATTGAAGCGAAAATTTTACCCGCTGACGAAGCCCGCAGCATCTACAACGAAATTGTGCGCCAGTACCGCGACCCCGCCCTGCTGGAATACGTCGGCAGCAGCGCGATACAGGCCAATGTCTTCCCCATTCCACCCGGCGAATCACGGCGGATTGAGATCAGCTATTCACACATCCTGGAAGCCGATAACAGCCTGCTGCACTATGTCTACCCACTCAAAGTGACTGAATTCCTGACGAAGCGGCCTGTGGAGCAGATGAGTGTGCGGGTCAATGTTGTCAGCGATGACCCAATCAGCAATATCTATTCCCCCAGCCATCCCATCGGCATCACCCGCAGCAATGATGGATTTAGCGTTGGCTATGAATCCGCTGGCTTCATCCCACAGGATGATTTCAGTCTGTACTATGGGCTGGAAAACGAGTCGATCAGTGTCAACCTGCTCACCTACCGCGAAAGTGCCAATGAAGACGGATTCTTCATGCTGCTGGTGCAGCCGCCGGTGACAATGCCAGAAGATGCAGTAATCGCCAAGGATGTGATCGTCATCCTCGACCAGTCCGGCAGTATGTACGGTGACAAATGGGATCAGGCACGGGCAGCCGCCGAATATGTGCTGAATAATTTGCAATCAACCGATCGCTTCAATGTCATCCTCTTCAGCACAGGCTGGCGCGTCTTCAGCAACGACATGGAATCGCCGCAGCAGGCACAAAGTGCAATCGACTGGATTCGCGGTCAGGAAGCTGTTGGCGGGACGGACATCAACGGTGCGCTGACCACGGCACTTGCTATGGCCGACGCCGAACGTCCGACAACAGTGCTGTTCCTGACGGACGGTCTGGCGACTGAGGGGGAAACCGAAACCGCCAGAATTCTCGCCAATGTTGAAAGTGCAATTCGCCCCAATGTCCGCATTTTCACATTTGGCGTCGGCGATGACGTCGATACCTTTCTGCTGGATGCCATTGTCCGCGACTATCGCGGTGCGGGTTCGTATGTCCGCCCGACCGAGCGCATTGATGAAGAAGTAGCCAGCCTCTATAACAAAATCAGCGCGCCTGTTTTGACCGATGTCTCGCTGGATATGGGTGGAATACGGATAGAAGAACTGTACCCGACACTGCCGCTGTCCGATCTGTTCGCCGGATCACAGTTAACATTGGTGGGACGCTACCGGGATGACCTGGAAAACGCAACCATCACCCTGCGTGGTACTGTTAATGGCGAAGAACAGGTCTTTGTCTACAGCGGGCTGGAATTCCCGCAACGCGCGGGCGGCGAACCCTTCATCGCCCGGCTGTGGGCAACCCGGCGCATTGGTGATCTGCTCAACACTATCCGGCTGAATGGCGAAAACCCGGAACTGGTGGACAGTATCGTGCGCCTGAGCGTGCGCTATGGCATCATCACGCCCTACACCAGCTTCCTCATCGAAGAAGATGATATTCTCTCGCAGCAGGGCATGGCCGAAGCCCAGCGCCAGTTCGCCGAAGAAGCTGAAGCGCTGTCGAGCTTTGGCAGCGGGGCTGCCGCAGTTGCCGCTGCTGACCAGGCGGGTGGATTGGCGAACGCCGCTGCACCGCTTATGCAGCCCACAATGGTCGCCCTTGCGCCGCCAGCGGGCCAGCCAGGTGACACCGATGCCTTCTATGCCGAGCCAGCCGTCAACCCTATCCAGTCAGTGAGGGGTAAGACATTCATTCTGCAAAATGGCATCTGGACGGATACCACCTTCCAGCCTGACACCATGCAAACCGAAAAAGTAATCTTCCTCAGCGATGAATACTTTGCGCTCTTGGAAAAACTGCCGCAGCTTGGCGATTACTTTGCGCTCGGTGAACAGGTGATCGTGGTCATTGAAGACGTGGCCTATCAGGTAACAGCAGAATAACAGCTTTTTGCAGGGGATACGGTACGCCCTGTCCCCTGCATGGATTGCTCAAACGAAATCTCATCCTCCCTTCATGCATCCCATCCTCACAGACGTTACAATCGATGGCATGTTGCAACTACCGAAATTGAACAATCATATACGGCTGCTGGCGGTGGGATATGGACTGCTCATTCTCATCTGGATGTCGCTGGAAGATAATGCAGTTTTATCCGTCACACTGCTTGGTGCGGGGCTGGCGCTGCTGGTCAGCGGGCTGTTCCTGCTCAGTCGTGCTGGCGGGCGGGCTGTTCCGCCATATTATGTCCTGCCAGCCATGATTGCGCTGGGGATACTGGTCGGCTTGGGAACCAGCGCGGCCACCGCCGGACTTATGTTCTTCAAAAACGCCATGCACGCCCATGTTTTTCTCGACTTCCCCCCAGGGCTGATGCTGGCTATACTGGAACGCGCTTCAGCCTGGGCGCTGGCAGGCGGATTAACTGGCCTGGGAGGAGCTTTCACATGGTTAGCGCTGCATCAAAAGACACATGAGTCGAATTAAAGATACGGTAAAAAAATGGCTGCGCGAGCAGCTCATACAACTGGTTAATGTGCAGCGCTGCACCTACACTTTATCCAGTGTGGCTGACCCAATACGCGAAGTGGATGTCCTGGTACATACCTGGGCCGGGGTGCTGCTCCATATCCATCTGATTGATGAGCCGCTCAAGCTGCCCCGCATCAGGCGCATTCTCGAAAATGCAACCAGCACCGGCATCGTCAGCCTGTTTATCCTCGACGCCGACTTGTTACCCGGACAGGGTGAACGTGATCCGCTTGACCGCTGGTTTGTCCATTTTCAGAGCCTCGCTAATGATCGCGCCTACAGTTATCGCCTGGAAAATGGTGTACCAGCCATCCGCCCGGTGAAATTCACGCCGATCAACCGCACTGAGGTTGAAACCCGTTATGGCGCAAAACTTCCCGTAACGCAAATTCGTCACTATCGCAGCACCGTCAAACACAGCGCCTTAAAGGGTTACTGGCTGCTGGGTGATTTTGAGACCGAAATGTCAGTGAAGAATCCCGGCTTTCGCCCCGTCGATTACACCCGTTATTTTCATCAGAATGAAGGAACGCAGCCCAACCCGCCTCATAATGCAAAAGATCAGGCCAGCGAAAAAACCAGCACAGCGCCAGTGCCAAAAACGCGGCTTGATTCGTGTTATGCCTTGTTGGGAGTCAATCGTGAGGCGAGCCGTGAGGATGTAAAAGCGGCTTTTCGCAAACTGGCCTTCGCCGTTCACCCTGATGTCAGCGACCTGCCCAAAGCCGAGGCAGAAGCCCGCTTCAAAGCCCTGAGCGAAGCCTACGAAACCATCAAAAATACTAACGCCTGGTGAGCGCCAGCTTCTCGAAATAAACGTGCATCCGCAGCTTGCCCAGCGTGATCTCGTCGCCGCTGCTCATCGGAACGGGCTGCTGCGAGCTAAGACGATGACCATTCAGATAAGTCCCGTTGGCGCTCTCCATATCCACCACCAGCAGCATATTATTTTCATCGCGGAAAAATACAGCGTGGAAGCGCGAAACGCCTTTTTGTAAAGCACCATAGCGGGTCAGGTCGATATCGACCTGATAAGTGCTGTGGTTATCCAAACGGCCAAGGGTGACCTGATCGGTGCCAAGTGGCACAACCAATGGCTCAGCCTCATTACGGATATGCAGCACCAGCGCATATCCATCATCGAATGGCTCAGTTTTGCGGGTAAGGCCGAGATGCTGGCTGACAGAATGGCGTAAATCAGGGCGGCGGGCAGTTGCGTCCGCGGCGGCACTAAGCTGGTATCCGCAGTCCTCGCAGAACAGGACACCACGCCGATTGTTGAACCCGCAGGACGGACATTTGCTGTGCATTGATTCTCCGAAGTCCCCTAACGCCAAACCAACTTAATGCTAACCTAAGACATAAGTTTACGTCAACGCCCTTTCCTTTACATAACACGGAAATATCCTGCCTTACGGAAAACCTTGCAGGGGTAAAGATTTGTAATGCCCTTACTGAATTTCACCATCTGCCTCTCGCAGCCGCCGCGTCAGCAGCGCCAGCCCCAGCATCACCCCATCAAACGCCAGCAGCCCGGCGGTCACAACCTGACCTGGAATGATCCCCATCCGCCCCCGGCTGAATAAATCATCCAGGCTATCGATCTGCTGCGGATACAGCAGCAGTTTTGCCAGCCACGCCAGTTGTAACACCAGAAAAATCCAGGCGTAATTCCTGCGGAGGCGGCGTCCCAGCGCTTCCCACAGCGTGATTGAAAATTCAGGGTCTTTAAGGCTCTGCGATAAATGCTGTGACCACTCAAGCCCCGGCTGAAATGGGTGTGTCAGTAATGCGGCGAAAAAGCCTGTTTCCAGCAGGCGTACCCGGTAACTCCACAATTCATAATAGCGATAACGCCGCGCCTCGATGAACAGCATCACCGTCACCAGCAGCATATTCAGCAGAATAAGACTGTGATGGACTTGAATAGCAGTAAAAGCAAAAGAAATGGCGGTACCAGTTGCGACCATCGCCCAGTTGGTCGTCACATCAAGGCGGTTACGCCAGGTGTTAGCGCGGGTAATTTCAGCGCGATACAGGTGTACAATCGCCGTCGTAAAATCACCCTGATCTGGTCGGTATCCTTCATACGACCAGTCTCGCTGCTGGTAGGATTCATCGGATTTTAGGGAAGCGGTTGAAGCGGCCTGAGCATCACTTGGCTGCATCCTGCATCTCCTTTACGGCAACTGCTTCGGCGCGGGCGATGGCGGGCTGAAAGCAGCCTGCTCTTTTTTGCCAAGAATTTTATCGAACTCGCGCACCCAGCGACCAGCATCATTTTTGCGCTTGTCCGCCTCCGGGAAAGCGGCAGCGGCAGCATCCATCACCCGCCGGGCGACATCGTGCTGCCCTTTGCGGTGATACGCCAGCGCCAGATAATACAGTGTTTCAGGGCGTTTCGAATCAGCTTTGTAGGCATCGGTGAAATGGGCGATGGCTTCATCCCAGTTTTTGTCGTTATAAGCCATGATGCCGCGTCCATAATGCGCCAGCATCTCCAGCGGGAACAGCTTGAGCGCACGCTGAAAATCCTCCTGAGCTTTATCCTTCACGCCATCTTCCAGGTAGAAAAAGCCCCGCGCGGCATAATACTCGGAGCGCCCTGGTGTCAGGGAAATCGCTTCATTCAGGCTGTTGATGGCGACATCGAAACGACCTTTTTTATAGGCATCCAATGCCTGCTGATAATATTCGTCAGCCTCAAAGCGGTTGAGGCCAAATCGAGTAGGAATACGCGCCACAGCTTACCTCCTGAGCGTAAAATCGAAACAAATGTCATGACAAATGTTTCACACGCCGCCTTATTTTCCTGCTAAACTGCTCTTTATGACACACTCTTTTCGTCTTTCACTCATTACTCGTACCTCCCCTATGGCAAACATGGCAGTCACGCGCCCGCCTTGTGCCTCCCTCACAACATGGCAAAGATGGCGGCGGCAGACCATTCTGTCACCAGCGCCATACTTGCCACCAGCGCCGAGCTTCTACCGACTTTGTGGCGATAAGACTGCGAATTTTCATTTCACCATTTCGACTGCCGCCGCCGCCGCCATCCTGCTATCCCGCAGCCTGTTTGGCAGCAAATTGCACAATAAAACCCCAACCTTCATACCTGAATGCGGTAATATTAGTACGAAAATCGTGTACGGGAAACCGACAGCCTGTTTGACAAAAGGATTTTTATGGATTTTGAACTTACAGCCGAACAGAAAATGTACCAACGGGCGGTACATGAGTTTTGCGCCGGGGAAATCAAACCTTACGCTGCCGAAGTGGACGAAACAGGCGAAATGCGTTGGGAAGCCATCCGCAAAATGCCAGCGCTCGGCCTGACCGGGATGCAGGTGGCGGAAGAATATGGCGGCGCTAATCTCGACAATATCAGCATGGTTATCGCCGTCGAAGAACTGGGCTGGGCCTGTGGTTCAACAGCACTTTCCATCGCTGCCCACAATGGCCTGTGCTGTGGCCCCATCAGCACTTGGGGAACCCCTGCCCAAAAAGAGCGCTACCTTCCCCGCCTCACCAGTGGCGAAGTCCTCGGTTCGCTGGCGCTGACCGAACCAGGCGCAGGGTCTGACCTGGCCGGTGGGGTGCAAACGGCTGCGGTTAAAGAAGGTGATAGCTGGATTATCGACGGCAGCAAAGCCTGGATCACCAACCCGAAATATGCCCCGGTAATCGTCACGCTGGTGCGGACGGACAAGGAAGCGGGTACACGGGGCTTCAGCATGATACTGGTTGAGCCAGAGACGAATGGATTGAGCATTCACCCACCAGAGAAAAAAATGGGCTTAAAAGGCTCACCCACCCAGATGTTAAGTTTCGATGAAGTACGCGTGCCGCTGGATGCGCTGCTCGGTGAAGAAGGGCGCGGCTTTCAGCAAACCATGCAAACACTGGATGGTGGGCGTGTTGGTATCGGCGCGTTGAGCATTGGGCTGGCGCGTGCGGCACATGAAGAAGCGGTGCGCTACGCGAAACAACGTCGGGCTTTTGGTAAATCCATCGCCGACCATCAGGCGATTCAGTGGATGATTGCTGATGCCGCGACAGAGATTGAAGCTGCGCGCCTGCTGGTGTATCGCGCCGCCTGGTTAAAAGATCAGGGCAAGGACTTTGGCAAAGCCGCTGCGATGGCAAAACTGATGGCAAGCGAAGTGGCCGAAAAAGTCTGTCGCAATGCCATTCAGATTCACGGCAGCTATGGTTACAGCCGTGAATTCCCGGTGGAACGCATCTACCGCGATCAGCGTTTGATGACGATTGGCGAAGGCACCAGCGAAATTCAGCGTCTTGTCATCGCCCGGCATGTGCTAAAAGAACTCAGTTAAATCGACAATAGTCAGGGACAGGCTTCTATCCCTGACTTTACGTTCACACGAACATCTTTACGTAAAGTATTTCACTTTTGGAATTAATATAGAGTTTGTTTCAGCTAAATATTGTTGCGGGCGTTGGTATGCTCTTTAAACGGCTGCGAAATTTATTTCAGCCACCTGCGTTTGACGACGAGGAAAAAACCCGCGTTGCCAGATTATTACACACCATTCTGCTCTCAATCGCGTTTGGTGTGTTTATGATTTTTGTGACTACCCTCCTTTTCGCGCCGGAGCGGACAAACCGGCTGCTCATCACAGCAGCCTTTCTTTTTCTGGCCGGGGGTAATCTCTTTCTGGCGCGGCGCGGCATGGTCAGCCAGGCAAGTGTCCTGTTTATCACCACCCTCTGGCTGGTCTTGATGGCTTCAGCTCTAACAGGCGGGGGATCAAGGGGTATTGGCTTTGCCAGCCATATCGTTGTTCTCGTGCTTGCCGGTTTGCTGCTAGGGCCAAAATTTGCGTATCTGATGGCAAGCCTGTCTTTCATAGGCGCTGTGGCAATCGCTATAGCAGAAGTGAATGGGATCGTCTTTCCTGCGCCTCCAACCAATTATCTGCTCAATTTACTCACTTTTAGTTTCTACCTGCTGCTCACCGCCCTATTATTGCAGCTTGCGTCCAATAGCATTACGAGATCGCTCAAGCGAGCAAGACAGGATGAGGCCGAACTGGCAGCCCGTAACGGCGAACTTCAGACCGAAATTGCCGAACGGCAGCGAACAGAAGAAATTCTCCGCCGTAACGAGAGCCAACTGCGACTTGCGGTAGATGCGGCGCAAATGCGAGCCTGGGAATGGGATATTAAAACCGGCAGTATCCTGGCAACCGGCAAACATGTCGCCAGCGCACCCAGCGAGGCAGAAGTATTCAGTGATTTCATGAATCGCATTCACCCGGACGATCAGGCCATTGTACAGGCGGCCATCAGCCATGCCTATGCAACTCGCCAGGCATACACTGCCGAATATAGAGTCATGCTGGAGGATGGAGGCTATAACTGGGTCGAATCAGTCGGACAGATTTTGTACGATGACGACGGCACGCCTCGCATGATGCGTGGTATCTCCCTGAACATTACCGAGCGCAAGGAAACTGAACAGCAGCATCTGGAGCTGGCACTGCAAAAAGAGCGTATAACGGCACTCTCCGAATTTATGAGCAATATGTCTCATGATTTACGTACACCGCTGACGATCATCAATACCAGCACCTATATGCTGGAACAGATGATTAACGATGAGCGCCCCAGACAAAAAATACAGCAAATCAAGGAACAGGCTGATCTGCTGGAAAAATATGTTGAGGACATTCTCACCATGTCCCGCCTGGACTTTGCTGGCGAGCTGCCATTGGAGACGGAAGATTTTAATCGCCTCGTGGGAGAAGTTGAAAGTCTGCTGCGTTCATCAGGTGAACACAAGAAACTGGATACCCATCTCGAATTGGCATCAGACACGTTGCCAATTATGGCGAACCCCGATGATATGACTCGCGCTGTCTCGAACCTGATTGAGAATGCAGTGCGTTACACACCCGAAAACGGTTCGGTTATCGTCCGCACCCGCTCAGATGACCATTTTGCCATCCTGGAAGTCGCTGATACCGGAATTGGCATCAGCGAAAATGAACTCTCCCGCATCTTCACACGCTTTTACCGCGCTGAAAAGGCTAAAAAGACCCATGCCAATGGCACGGGGCTAGGGCTGGCAATCGTCAAAAAAATCATCGAACGACACCGGGGCGCAATCGAAGTCGAAAGCCAACCAGGACGCGGCAGTGTCTTTCGTGTCTACCTGCCTTTCGTTTCCAAAGCATAAATTTTGCTTTCGTTTTCCTGAGAGCCATCATAAGCGCGATACATCCATCGGAATCAAAACGGGATGCGTCTGCACCCCGTTATAGCGCTAGACCTGGTGCTTGTTTTACTTGCTCAGAACGCTGGTATTAACGACATTTTTGTATTCGCCCTTGAGCAGTACAGCGGCCACAAGCTGCGCTGCCTCAATAGCGACAGCAACCTGCGCTTCTTCAGTGCTGGCAGCCAGATGCGGCGTGTCAATAACACCGGGCAAACCGATGAGCGGATGACCAGGAGGCGGCGGCTCATCCTCATAAACATCGAGTGCCGCGCCAGCGACCTGACCACCCTGGATCGCACCTGCCAGATCGCCTTCATGAATGAGCGCCCCCCGCGCCGCGTTGACAATTCGCACACCTTTTTTCATGCGTGACAGACTTTCACGGTTAATCATGTGCCGTGTTTCATCAGTAATCAGGCTGTGCAGGGTGATGAAATCAGCGCGGGCATAGAGGTCATCCAGGCTGACCAGTTCAACACCCAAATCCTGAGCGAAATCCGCCGGGATGAATGGATCATAGGCAACGACAGTCATTTCGAAAGCCTGAGCGCGTTTAGCAACAGCGCGCCCGATGCGCCCGAACCCAACGACCCCAAGCGTCTTGCCGCGCAGTTCGACACCCATATAGGATTTACGATCCCATTTTCCAGCATTAAGCGAGTCATAAGCCTGCGGGATATGCCGCGCCAGGGCCAGCATCAGACCAAAAGTGAATTCCGCAGTAGCGATAGTGTTGCCATCGGGCGTATTCATGACAGCAATACCCTTAGCACTGGCGGCATCGAGATCGACATTATCCACACCAACACCCGCTCGCGCGATGACTTTCAACCTGGTGGCAGCATTAATCAGTTCTGCATCAGCCTTCGTTGCACTGCGAATGATGAGTGCGTCAGCATCAGCAATCGCAACCAGCGTTTCTTCACGTTTCATCTGGCCCGGCGCAGTTACATTCAATCCAGCATCGCGCAAAATTTCGACCGCCGCTGGATTGACACTATCAGGAATAAGCACATGAAAAGTCATTAATCTATCCTCTATGCGCCGATGAATTCATCAAGGCCGGACAATACTTCTTCCAGAACACTGGGCTGCATATCACCCATATGGGCGATGCGGAATGTTTTTCCCTTAATCTTGCCGTAACCCTTATCCATGCTAAAACCCTTGCCGCTCATGAACCTCGCCATATCATCCACGCTGATGTCTCGCGTATTGGCGACAGTCGTCACGGTTGGAGAGCGATAGCCATCCTGCGAGAAAATGCTGAACTGACGGTCTTGCGCCCAGGCAATTGTCATATCGCGCATCTGGGCATGACGCGCCCAGCGGCCTTCCAGACCTTCAGCCAGTACATCGTCTAGCTGCTTATCTGCCGCGAACATGAGCGAAACAGGCGGTGTTGAAGGCGTGTTGTTCTTCTTTAGGCTGGCTTCAATTTCAATGAAGTCAAAATAGTAACCCCGATTTTGCACCTGTTGAGCGCGTTCCAGCACGCGGTCACTGACAGCGGCAAAGGCCAGACCCGGTGGCAGCGCAAAAGCTTTCTGCGACGAGGTAAGCGCAATGTCAATGCCCCAGTCATCTACACGCAGTTCCGCGCCGAGGAAACCACTGACGGTATCGACCAGGAACAGTGTATCGTCATACTGACGCACAACCTCGCCGATGGCTTTGATCGGGTTGGTAACACCTGTGCTGGTTTCATTATGTACCGCGCAGACCACATCATAAGTGTCTTTTTTCAGTGCATCAGCCACCATCTCTGGTGTGTGCGCTATCCCCCATTCAACACTGATGACATCGACCTGCTTTCCATTTAACTGGCTGACTTCGGCCCAGCGTTCGCTGAATGCCCCGCTGACCAGATGCAGCGCTTTTTTGCCATCACGGATAGTGTTGCGTGCTGCACCTTCCCACAGACCAGTGCCGGACGACCCGCTGACGAATACACGGCTTTCCGTGAGAAATGCCTGACGCAGTTTGCTTTGCAGGCGGGCGAACAATTCTTCAAATGCCTTAGAACGGTGGCCGATCATCCATTCCGTCTGTGCCTCAAGAATTTCACGACGCACTTCTACCGGGCCAGGAATAACCAGATGCTTATGATTGCTGCTCATTTATGATGACCTCCCAGATTTCAGGGGGACTATTTGTGACAAACCGTACAAATTGTAAGACAGCCCACATGGAAAAACAATGGGGCGAGGAGTCCAGCGTGGTGTTGTATAGAGTGACCAGTCAGGGCTGAATGTGAGTCCCGAATGAGCTATTTCTTGCTAACCGGTTCACCAACCTGATCCGGATTCATCCGCTCAATATCAGCCAGCGCTTCACCCGCGAAACGGCAAAGTAACCCCAGCAGTGCCAGATCAGACTCGGAAAAGGGTTCATCGCCGGGTTGGTTCAGAACTTCAATCAGCCCATACACTTTCTGATCGCCGATGAGAGGGGCGGCAGCGATGGACTGGGTGCGAAAAGTGAATTGTTCATCGATCATATGGGAAAAGCGGGGATCACGGCGCACATCCCGCACCAGTGTAGGTTCAGCATTCTTCACGACCCACCCTGCAATGCCTTCACTCGCCGGGATACGATAGCCGTTGAGATTAGCCGCCAGCGAACCTTTGACCAACACGAAAGCCAGTTCATCGGTTTCATCGTCCAGCAGCATCAGAGAGCCGTCCGGCGCGTTAAGCAGACTCATCGCTTTAACAAACAGTGACTCCAGCAGCGGCATCAATTCGCGGTCGCTGGAAAATTTTTTGGTGGATTGGTTTAAATCGCTGAGAATCTGTACGAACTCACGCAGGTTGATAAGTTCCTCCTGCAATCGTTCATTTTCGGCTTGAAGTCGGGCATTTTCGCGGCGCATGACCGCAACCGGATTCATCACCATGCTCATTTACCTTTGGCTAACCGGTCTGTTACAGGTCTATTTTATGGCAGTTTAGCTTGCAGGCGAATAGGTGGAAGGTAGTTTTCCGGTTAGGGATTAGCGGCGTTCTTTGTAGGAAAAATCCGATCCCTCATCGATCAATTCTTCAATCTCGCCATCTTCCGCCAGTCGCAACCGCTGGTCGCGCTTGGGTTTTTCACTTCGCTGACGCAATAATTCACGATCAACTTCGCGCTGGATTGCCTTTTCCCGCCGTTCCAGCCCACCACCGTGCTTATTATAATAATCAATAAGATGGGCAATCATGCCAATCCCCCAGCCCATCGTGACCAGTATAGGGGCAGGGAAATTCATCCCCTGTAATTCACCATCTGCCATACCGGGCAATTGAAAACCGCCGAAAACTGCCAGATAGACAATCCACAGCATGATATTAACAATAACATAGGCTGCGAAATGAATTTGAAGTTCCTGGCGGGCTTTAAAACGTTTCTCCACCCGGCGGCGAATGTCATCATAATTTGGCTCGCCCATGTCTTTATCTCCGCTTAGCCTTCTGCGAGATGACTGATTCATCGTCGGGAACTTCTTCCAGTTCGCCATCTTCGGTCAGACGAATGCGGCGGTCACGCTTGGGTTTTTCCATATAAATCTCCTCGGACTGCTGCAACTTCACGCGCTCGATTTCACGCTGAATGATAGCCTCACGTTGATCCGCCCCGACACCGTACTTATTGCGGTATTCCATGTAGTGGGCGAACATGCCGATACCCCAGCCAAATGTAACAAAGATCGCCCAGGGAAAGGGAAACTCAGTCTGCATACCATTGAGATAGGCTGACAAATCAGAACCAGCCGTAAAAAACCATATCATCCAGATCAGGAGATTGAGCGCCACATAAATAGCGAAGTGAGTCCTGACTTCATCGCGTTCTTTCAGCCGCTTTTCAACCTTGCGCCGTACCCGTTCCTCTTCAGTTAAATGCGCTTCGCCTTTGCGTGCGTTCTCAAATCCCGTTTCAATCTGTGAAGCCAGCCCTTCAATGAAGCCCGCACCCTGTTTCATTTTCTCTTCCAGCTTGCGCCCCCACTCGGCGAAATCGTATTCCCGCTCAATTTTGCGCCCGCCAACGGTGACCTGTTTGCGACCTGTCGGGGAAATTGGCTGAGGAATACCTACCTGAGGTGAATGATCTTCTATACGAGTGGGCAGATCTTCCATACCACGCAGCTTTGCCAGCGATTCATCTGCCCGGTCGCCGCGTGACGGGTCAAGTGCCGTCAGCCCAGAGGCAGAAACTGCTACCCGGAAGTCTTCAATCATGGTGATTGTAGAGCTATAACGGTCATTAGGGCGCTTCGCCAGCGCTTTCAGCAGCACACGCTCCACTGCTGCCGGAATTTCAGGGTTAATCGCGCTGGGTTTTGGCAAATCGCGGTAGATATGGTCGTGAACAATCGCGTAGGGCGTGTCCGCATTGAATGGCACCCGTCCTACCACCATCTCATAGAGGATGACGCCTAACGAATAAACATCGGTGCGGGCATCCAGATTGCGCTCCCCCCGCGCCTGCTCCGGTGAGATATATTGCGGGGTACCAAGAATCATATCCTGACTCATGGTGGACTCGCCGGCCTGCGTCATACGAGCCAGCCCAAAGTCCATCAGATAGGGCGTGTCATTTTTGTCGAGGATTATATTAGAGGGCTTGATATCCCGGTGCAGAACCCCCTGCTGATGAGCATAGTTCAGCCCCCCGGAGACAGCACTCATGATGCGAATAATCTGGTCAAGTGGCAAAGTCCCGGCAGAGAGAATGCGCTTGAGTGTGCGTCCCTCAATAAACTTCATGACGAGATAGGGTTGACCGTCATGTTCACTGTAGTCATAAACCGGCACAATATTCGGGTGTTCCAGCCGGGCGACAATTTGGGCTTCACGCTCGAAGCGGGCCAGAAAGGTATCATCGGTCTGAAAGGCCGGGTTAATCACCTTGATTGCCACATAGCGATCAAGTTTGGCGTGGTAAGCCTTATAAACCGTTGCCATGCCGCCCTGACCAAGCTGACTCACAATTGTATATGGGCCGAGTATCTGCCCTTCCTGGAACGCCATGCACTTTTACTCCAAACCGGCTGCCGAATGACTAGATTATAGCGGCGGGCGACCCAAAATAAAACGCATCACAATTGCCGCAGATTCCCACCTTTATATACGCAAAAAGTTTAATCGGGTTGTATGTCAGCTATTGTGGTCTCGATCCCACCAGATGAGTTCAACCAGAATGCTGTCCACCAGGAGATAGGCGAATGCAACCAGTGCCGGGGGCAGCAGCAGCCCGAACAAACCCATAGCTCGACTCAGCACAATAGACACAATACCAATAAAGACGAAGAAGAAACCGATGATACAACCGCGATAAACGTTCACTGGAAAACGCCTTCCGCGCACTAGTTTTTGGCCTAACAGGTTATACGTCAGCAGGTGCAGAAGCGTTCAAAATTCATCAATAAAACAGAGACATCGATGCGATGTCCCTGTTGTAATGACACTTTTGAAAGTGGAATATTATACGCGGGTTACACGCGGGTGAGGTAACTGCCATCTTCAGTTTTGACGCGGATGGTATCACCCTCATTGACGAACAGGGGCACCTGCACCACCAGTCCGGTTTCGATGGTCACTTTCTTCTGCGGATTGTTAGCGGTATCCCCTGCTATGCCAATTTCAGATTCGATGACTTTGTACTCGGCATTGAGCGGCAGTTCATAGTCAATGATTTCATCACCATAGGTGAACAACCGCATTTCCAGATTTTCTTTTAGGTAAGCGACATCATCACCGAATAATTGCTGGCGCACCTGCGGCTGCTCGTAGGTTTCCATATCCATAAACGTCAGATTTTCACCATCTGAATATAAATACTGAACATTACGTGCATCGACTTCAATATCCTGCACACTCGTACCGGAATTGAACGTCATTTCGGTAGTCGCCCCGCTCCGCATATTACGTACCTTGACCCGGATAGTAGCATTACCGCGCCCTGGTTTGATGTGCTGGTAATTCAGCACCTTATAGATATTATTATCCTGCAAAAAGGTCGCGCCCCGGCGCAGTTGATTCACATCAATCATGAAACACCTCGTATCACCTGCTGCCCTTAAAACAGGCTGCGGTGATTGCCACCGGAACCGGGCAGCATATTGAGGAATTCTTCGTTGGTTTCCGTCTGGCGGAACTGATTGATGAAACGCTCGTAAGCGCCAACCATACCCAGGTCAGGGTCTTCGCTCAGGTGCGCCAGCATATTCCGCATTGTATAAGCGCGGGCCAGCATATCCGGGCCAAGCAGCAGTTCTTCGCGGCGAGTGGATGACTGCTCAATGTCGAAGGCCGGGAAAACACGACGTTCCTGGAGTTTGCGGCTCAGATGCAGCTCCATATTGCCCGTACCTTTGAATTCTTCGTAAATGACATCATCCATCTTGCTGCCGGTGTTGACAAGGCAGGTCGCCACAATCGTCAGGCTGCCACCTTCTTCGACATTACGGCCCGCGCCAAAAATGCGCTTCGGGGGGTGAATGGCCGAGGGGTCAAGACCGCCGGAGAGGGTACGGCCACTGGTAGGCACAACCAGGTTATAGGCACGTGCCAGCCGGGTGATGCTATCCAGCATCAGAACGACATGCTGACGGCTTTCGACCAGCCGCTTGGCACGGTTGATCGCCATTTCCGCCACCCGGACATGATGCTGTACCGGATCATCGAAGGTCGAAGCGATGACTTCAGCATCCACAGAGCGATCCATATCCGTCACTTCTTCTGGTCGCTCACCGATCAGCGCAATCATCAGATGCACTTCAGGATAATTTTTGCTGATGGCATTGGCGATTTCTTTAAGGACGGTGGTTTTACCCGCTTTTGGCGGCGACACAATCAAACCGCGCTGCCCGCGTCCAATCGGAGCAATCAGGTTGAGCAAACGGGTTGAAAGGATGCGCGAGTTAGTTTCGAGATTGTAACGTTCTTCGGGGTAAATCGGCGTCAGGTCTTCAAAGTTGGGACGGTTTTTGGCTTCTTCTGGATTGAGGCCATTCACTGCATCGACCCGCAGCAGCCCATAATATTTCTCCGAGTCTTTGGGCGCGCGAACCTGGCCGATTACCATGTCCCCCGTCCGCAGGTTGAAACGCTTGATCTGCGTCTGGCTGACATAAATGTCATTCGGGCCGGGCAGATAATGTTCCGCGCGGAGGAAACCAATGCCGTCATCGACAATTTCCAGCACACCACCACGCAGTTTATAGCCCTGCTTTTCGGCATTATCGCGCAGAAGCGCGAGGATAAGTTCCTGTTTTTTGAGGCGGCTATAGCCGCTGACGTTGTTGTCTCGTGCGATTTGGCGTAGTTCGTCGAGGTTTCGAAGTTCGAGTTGGGCAATATCCATGTTCAGAGGCTCCGGGGTGAAAAAACACCCCTAAATAAAAACGGAAAAATAAGCACACACCAGAGGGGGTATATGCAGAAGACGCTAGTTCTGGCGTCGAATTAGCTGGTACATCATAAAAACGGCTGTTATAGCTGCTTTTGTTGAACAATCACTGAAATTTGGGTGTGACAGGTTGAGATAGAGGGCGTGGCCGTTCCCTTACGAGCAATATAGCATAACTTTTTTGAATAAGCAAGAATGCTTTTTGAGTGTTGGATTAAGGTAGAACTTCAGAAAAACCCCACTACGTATCATTAAGATTTATTAAGAGTGTTGAAAGGTTTCACAAATATTGAACGAAAAATTTGCTCTCTAAATAGTGGGGAAATATAATACAAAAACTTAATCATTGTCAAACTTCGCGGATTGCATCATGCCACGCATTTTCATTTCTTACCGAAGAGAAGATTCAAAAGCCGAGAGCAGACTAATTGACACCAAACTGCGTAAAGAATTTGGCGATGCGAATGTATTTCTTGATACAACAACTCTTAAAAGCGGTACTATCTGGTCAGCAGAAATTCAATCAGCAATAATCGCGTCTGACATTGTTATAGTCGTCATCGGCAACAAATGGGACGACAAGAACAATCTCATTCGCTTGCATGACCCTGCTGACACGTTGCGGCGAGAAATCGAAACGGCGATCAATCATCGCAAGCGCATCATCCCGGTTTTAGTCGATGATCGGTCAAAAATGCCTGATGGCAGTCAATTACCACCCAGTTTATTTATTTTAACGAGTATTCAAAACTTCGTTATTCCAGACAACCCCATGTACTTTGATCAAGGGGTAAATATCCTTATTAAAGCCATAAAAGGCGATACACCAAGAGGCCGAAAAAAATTATTATTTTTCTTAGCCATTGGGCTAATTGTACTTGCATTGATTGGGCTTAATGTTCTTCAGAACACAAATGGAATAATTCCTACAACATCATCACTTACCTTGACTGCTGCATCCGCCGTTGAGACAACCTCACAAGTAACAGTCGGGGATTATCGGACCTCGGAGGTTGCAACTCATAACGCGGTTCTGACACAGCAAAGTATGCAAAATAGTTCACAGCTTTTATTAACATCTACTATGCCAACGGCTGCAACAGGGGGTAATGAATGATGTTCTCCAATTCAAGACTTTTTGCAAAAATTTTGGCTACAACAATTCTTATTATGTTTTTCCTGCCAACATTTGCAGTTAAGGCGGTACAAACCGAAGCAATTCAGATTGAAATCATTTATGCACCAGAGGCAGGAAGTTATTTGGTAACATTAATTGATCAATTTAACATTGATGCCTGTCAAAAAGGTAATATTCCAGGAACATCACAAAAACTCCCTCAACCTATTTGTATATCAGGCATATCAGGTTCCTCCGGGGACATCGCAGAGCAATTGATAAATAACATTGATTCACCAAATCCAACAATTACTCCCACCATTTTTAACCCATCTGTGACGCACTGGCTTGATTTAGTAAATCATCGAACTGGAAAGAATATCTTTGATTTCAATGAAAATGTTATTACGACAGCCAATGCTGCTGTTGTGATAGCAATTTGGGAAAGCCGCCTAAACGCCTTAAAGGATGTACATGGGCCAAATATTGGCTGGACAGAACTCCTGGCACTGATGAAT
Source organism: uncultured Anaerolineaceae bacterium (assembly GCA_964447795.1). Classification (GTDB taxonomy): domain Bacteria; phylum Chloroflexota; class Anaerolineae; order Aggregatilineales; family Phototrophicaceae; genus CFX2. The sequence goes on along the minus strand of CAYUTY010000035.1, from coordinate 29,436 downwards.
AACTCTAGTGGGTGGTGTGCTTACCCACTTTCCTCCTCTTTTTCCTCTTCCTGTCGTCAGGTTATTTATTATGGTCATACAAACCCAAAGATAAGCTCTACTGGACTTTCAACGCTCATAGCAGAATATTATGCAGGCGCTTTCATTAACGGTATAAATATAAGCCCGCTAACCAGCATTGAGGTCAGCAATCCAGCGATACAGCAGGTGGTTCGTGAAATTCAGGATTCTGTGCGTCATTACGCCCCTCGCACAACAGAATTAAAGGATTACCTACCATTGGGGCCAGACTTTCTCGATTTTGTTGCGCTGGAAGAAAACGATCTAATTGCTATCAATAATAATCAAACGCCGTTCACCCCCTATCCAAATGATAAGCTGGTTGCCCTTTACCCTAAAGAAGGAACATTTATGCACCAGCATCCAATGGGGATTTTGAATGCGCCCTGGGTAGATCCTAATGAGCAGGTGGCAGCGCGAATATTCATTGACTTCATCCTTTCCCCGATAGGACAAAGTGAAATAACAAATGCTGGATTTCGTCCAGCAGATTTAATACAACCACCCGGCCCGTTATACACATCCCGATATGGAGTCGAGGCAAAACTTCCAAAGCTTTTTATGACACCGGATGCGTCAGTCATTTTTGCGATGCAATCTAATTGGTCATTGGTAAAAAGACAGGCAGAGGTAGCATTGGTTGTCGATACCTCTAAATCAATGGACGGAGGTAAAATTCAACGAGTCCAGCAAGCTGTCACCACACTTCTTGCTAGTTTAGATTCAACGACCAATTTGGGTTTGATTACTTTCGACAATGTTGCAAGAGTTACAGTTCCAATTGGGGCAGTGAGTTCAGTCACGTCTTTGGTTCAAAACAACATTGCCATTAATCCAAATTCAACCTATACAGCTTTATTTGACGCGATAAAGTTAGCTCTGGAGACAATTAATCAGCCTTCGAGTACACCGATACGTAATTCATGTCCTCTGAAAATCATCATTGTACTTAGCGATGGAAAAGATAGCGGACAAGGGATTGGAAAAACTGAGCTACTTAAATTGATTGATGCAGATCAGAATTCTAAGTGTCCTTCGGTAATTATGCCTATCGCCTACGGAGACCCAAGTGTTGCTGTATCGAATTCTAATGGTGTTAACCTTGCCGTTTTGACAGATGTTGCTTATTGGAGTAACACAGTACTCCCGTCGCTTGACGATAATCGAATAAATAAAGTCATCAATCCATCAAATCCCGATGATTTGTGTAAAGTGATGCTGATACTGGGCGGGTTTACCGCTCCCGATCAACAAACAGTATGTTAAGTCAGTGGGCGGTACACCAGGCGCTCAATCGCCTCTGGTGGGACAACGCCATAATGCAGAGCCGCCGCCGTATCCAGTTCATCGAATATATTGAGCGATGGACTGCTGGCGAGGCTGTCTGTTCCCAGATAGACGGGAATACCATGCATCAGGTATTTTTCCAGCGGCATCCGTCCGCAGCGAAGCAGAAGATTACTGCGCGGACAGTGCGCCACACTCGCACCACTGGCCTTGATGCGGCGTAAATCATCATCATTAACCTGCACCGCATGTACCAGCAGCGGCTTCAGTTCCAGCGCCCCCAGGTCTTCAAGATAGCGAATAGGGGTGGTCATAGGAACGGTAACTTCACCGCCGACACGAGCGCTAAATTCGGCCATTACACCGCTTCCGCGTGTGAGAAATTCGAGTTCTTCCGGGCTTTCAGCAGCGTGAATGCAGAGCGGCAGGGCTTCGGCACGAGCATAATCCAGCGCCTTACGCCACAGATCGGGATGTGTTGAATAGGGCGCGTGAATGGTCAAGCCCACCCGCATCCCGTTTCGTTCTTTAGGACGCCATTGGTCGATAAGTGCTTGCGCCCGCGCCAGCCGCTCATCTACTTCAGCAGCATAAGGGCCGATAACTTCAACATAGACTATTCCCTGCAATCCAGATTCAAGCAGGGGTTTGATACTCTTACCAGTGGCCGAAATATCACCTACCATGGTCGTGCCAGAATCCATCAGGGATTGAATGCCTGCCTCTATTGACTTCTCGGCCAGACTGTCCCACTCCGCTCCCAATTTCCCGCGCCGCGCCACCAGCCCACTAAGCCATTCCATAAATGGCGCACCAGTCACACCGGGACGATAAGATGCAAGGAAGCCAAGTTCAAGGTGTGTATGAGCATTGGTGACAGGCGCAATCGAGCGAACTGCCGCCAGAAGGGTTTCATAGCTCTGAAATACAGCGTCCAGACCGCTGATCTGCAAGACTTCCCGCACCCGGTCAGAGGGACGAGCCAATCGCACCTCACCCACTCGTTCATTTAGGTCATTGAGCAACCGCAGCCCTGCGCCGCTGAGGTAATTAATCTGCGACAAATCAAGGATGATGCGTGAATGGCGCTTTTCGATTTCATAGATCAGGGCTTCCTGTAGGGAAAGCGCACTCATGCTATCAATGCGTCCCTGCGCTTCGACGACCGTAATATTGCCAAGACGAGAAACTTTGAGATCAAGCATCAGCGGTGACTCCAGAAGTTATCCCTCATTATAGCCGAAGTAAAGCCGCTTCGTGAACAGGGCGTATAACATCGGTATCAAATTTATAACGTTTTGATTTTCGAACGACGAGGTTAATGACCTTAATGCTTCGTCATCTGTTTTTGTCTTTACAATTAGCGATGAATCATCAACTCACCATGAAATCACTGGCATAACGCCACATCACGCATTTATACAATCCGACACGCCTGAGGAGGCTTATTAATGGGTACAGGTTTTTCAAAATTCATTCGGGGGCTGATTTGTTTCACCCTCGTAGCATTAATGGCAGTCGGCTGTGGTGCGGCCAACACCACTACACCAGCTTCAACCGAAAAAACAGCCATCCGCTACCAGATCGGTTGGGTGCATGAATACTCAACTGCTGGTTTTTATATGGCAATCGCTGATGGTGATTACGCCAAAGAAAATCTTGATGTCAGCCTGTTGGTTGGTGGCTTCAGTGACAGCGGCTATATTGACCCGGTAGCCCGTGTTGTCGATGGGGAAGCTGAATTCGGCACAACGAGCATGTTTACACTGCTACAGGCTAGAGCGCAGGGCAAACCCATTGTCGCTATTGCCTCTGTCGATCAGCGGAGTCCTTTTGCAATCATATCACTCGCTGAAAAAGACCTGCTCGCCCCAACAGACCTGCTGGGCCACAATGTTTCAATTACGGACGGGGGCGCACGCCTGATTTACGATGCATTCCTGCAATCCCAGAATATTGCGGAAGACAGTGTTATCACGACACCGCGCACTTCCTTTGGAATTGAGCCGCTGACAAATGGGGAAGTCGATGCATTAGGTGGCTGGATTATCAATGAGGGTGTCGCGCTAGAAGAAGCTGGTTTTCAGCCAAACTTCATGCTGATGAGCGATTATGGCGTCGACTCCTACGAATCACTAATTTTCACCACAGAAGACATGATCGCCAATCAGCCAGATGTGGTAGAACGCTTCCTGCGCGCCACCATCGCGGGACATCAGGCGCTCATTGAAAATCCTGAAAAAGCCATTGAACTCACTCTCACCTATGATAGCAATCTGGTAGAAGAACAGCAGTTGCGCCGCCTGCGTGCCTTCATTCCACTCATCAACCCGGCGGGAAGCAAACTTGGCATGATGCGCCCCGAAATCTGGGAATTTAATCACCAGCTTCTGGTGGATGGCGGAATCCTGACCGAGCCACTGGACTTAAGCAAGGCCTACACGCTGGATTTCCTCAACAAGATACACAGCGTGTAATGTCCTACAGGACGAAAGAGTAATTATAATGAACGCTAACCCACAAACCGCAGTTCAGTTCCCAACCAATACGAAACTTCCCTTCTGGCGTCAGTTGCGCTGGAGTCTGGTTTTATCTTCGGCGTTGATCGCCATTGTGCCAGTACTGGTGGTCGGTATTTTCGTGTTGTCCCAGACGCGAACCCAGACGATTAACCAGGTCAATCGTCAGCTTGAGTCGGTCACAACCCTGAAACTTGACCAGCTCACTCGCTGGCTTGAAACCGGCAACCAGATTATCGATGTCTTCCTGAATAACGCCAATAATCGTAATATCTTTTCGGTGTATGCACTGCGAGCTGATAACAGCAGCAATCAGGCTGTCATCAATGCAACCCTTATCAGCGGCCTCGGTGCGTTGCAAGAAGATGAAGCAGTCTATACAGAATTCTTCCTCTACAATCTGGATGGCAGAGTCATTGCATCGTCAAATCAGGCGCTGCTTGGTCGTGTTGTCCGCCGTCAGCCATATTATGAACCAAGCCTGACCGGGCGCTACGTTCAATCGCCATTCTATGATGTCAGCAGTGGTGAGCTGGCAATGTATATTACCCGCCCAATTAGCACTTCTGATGGCACTACAGTTGGTGTTTTGGCAGGTCGGCTGAACCTGGCACGACTGGGCGCAATCATGACCGAGCGTGTCGGTCTGGGTGAATCAGGCGAAACCTACCTGGTAAGCGTTGAAAACCAGTATCTCATTACCCCCAGCCGCTTTGAAGGTTATGAAACCAATCGTGCTTATCGCACTGAAGGCATCAATCAGGCCATTGCTGGCATTGATGGCTCCGGCCAATACCTGGACTACCGGGGAGTTCCCATTTTTGGCGTTTATCGCTGGGTGCCTGAGCTAAATGCGGCTTTCCTGACAGAAATCGATGAGGGCGAAGCGCTCTCACTTTTCAACCAGACGCTCACTTTCGGTACCGTTGTGGTCGCGCTGGCCGCCCTCATCGGAACCCTGGTGGCTCTTTACAGCGCGAACCGTGTATCGCGCCCTATCAGCGCTATGACGCAGGCAGCTTCCCAGATTGCTGGTGGCGACCTACGGCAGCGTATTAATGTTCGGGAAGAAAACGAAATCGGCATCCTCGCCTCGACCTTCAACTCGATGGCCGAGCAGGTTCAGGATTTGGTTGGCACGCTGGAAGAGCGCATCGGCGAACGCACCCGCGACCTTCAGACTATATCGGACGTAAGCAGTCAGGTATCTAACATTCTCGATCTTGATCGGCTGCTACAGGAAGTGGTTGATCTGACAAAAGACAGCTTCAACCTGTATCACGCCCACATCTATCTGCTTGATGAATGGGGGCGCACCCTGGTACTGGCTGCGGGCGCAGGTCAGGCTGGACGCGCCATGAAAGCTCAGGGTCGCAGCATCGCCCTCAACCATCAGAACAGCCTTGTCGCTCGCGCAGGCCGCACACGCCAGGGCGCAGTTGCTAACGATGTCACCCGTGAACCAGATTTTCTGCCCAATCCCCTGCTGCCGAACACGCGCTCCGAAATGGCGCTGCCGATGATCGTTGGCGACAGACTGGTCGGTGTGCTGGACGTGCAGGGTGATGTCGTTGATCGTTTCAGTGACGCAGACGTGCGCGTACAGACAACTCTCGCCAGCCAGATTGCAGTCGCTATCCAGAATGCACGCGCCTTCACCGATATTCGTAATGCTCAAAATCAAATTCAGCTTTATGCCGACCTTGTAAACAACTCGCCAGTTGGTATGTACGTCTGGCAGCTTGAGAACCTGGATGATCCACGCAGCTTCCGGCTTCTGGCTGCTAATGCTTCCTCGGCTTCCGCAACAGGCGTTCCGCCGGAAGCTATTGTCGGCAAGTTGATGACTGAGGCCTTTGCCGGACTTTTTGAGACGGTTATACCGGAAACCTATGCTAATGTTGTCCGCACTGGTGAAGCTGTTTTCCTCGGTGAAGTCACCTACACTGATGACAATATCGCGCCAAGTGTATTTGAAGTTCGCTCTTTCCCGCTGCCGAATAACTGTGTGGGCATCTCCTTCGAAAATGTGACTTCCCGTAAAGCACAGCAGATTGAAATCGAAGAACGTGCCGCCGAAATTGAAACTGTGGCAAATGTCGGCGCCAATATCGCTGCTAACCGCGATGTTGAGGAATTGTTATGGACAGTGGCCGACCTCGCCAAGACTAACTTCAACCGCTACTATGCACACATCTACCAGTACGACCCGCATCAGCAGTCGCTGGTGCTGGTAGCTGGCGCGGGCGAAATCGGACGCAAACTGGTTTCACGCGGTCATAACATCCCGCTCAATCGTGAGAACAGTCTGGTGGCGCGGGCAGCCCGTACCCGTCAGCCTATCGTCATCAACGATGTAACCCGTGATCCGAACTTCCTGCCGAACACAATGCTGCCGGATACAAAAGCGGAAATCGCTGTACCGCTGGTATATGGCAATGAACTGCTGGGCGTGCTGGATATTCAGGACGATAAAATCAATGTCTTCTCTGAAGCGCAGATCCAGGCGCAGGTGGTACTGGCAAACCAGATCGCCGTCGCTATGCAGAACGCTCGTGCCTTCGCCTTCACACAGCGGCAGGTGCGTAACCTGGAACTGACCAGCCGTATCGCTGACATCATCCGTGAAAGCGGCAGCGAATTTGACTTCCTACTGGAAAATATCATGGGGGCAGTCGTCGACGCCATCGGCGCGACCAATGCCATCCTGACAGTCTGGGATAAAGATCAGCAGAGCTGGCGCGGCGCGGTGGGTGCTGGCGAAGGAGTCACATCCGCATTCGCCAAACAGATCCTTGAACCAGCTCACCGGATTCCACATGCAGTTGAAGCGCTGCGTACCCGCGATGTGGTCGCCATTAATCGCGCGCCGGATTATCCTAATTTCCCGCAGGAATACATTGATACTATCGGCATCAAATCGGTTCTCACCCTACCCGTTTTCGCTGGTACCGATTTTAGTGGCGTCATCTACTTCAACTTCAATGCGGATTACCACAACTTCACCGATGATGAAATTGAACTGGGTCGTATCATCGCCAGCCAGATTTCCGTCGGTATCGAACGCAACCTGTCTGAAGCAGAACGGGTGCGCGGCGCAGAATTGCTCCGCACCGTAATTGACTCTACACCAGACTGGATTTTCGCTAAGGATCAGAACTTCCGTTACCTCCTCGCCAACCAGAGCTATGCTTCTGCCATTAATACCACCCCGGAAGCGATGGTCGGCAAGGATGATATTGAACTCGGCTTCCCGGAAGAACTGGTGATTGGTGATCCTGAGAAGGGAACCCAGGGCTTCCGTCACGATGATATTAAGGTGCTGCAAACCGGCCAGCCTATCTACAATCCCTACGATATTGCAGCTAAAGCTGATGGGTCACGGGTCATCTTCGACACCCAGAAAGTGCCGCTTCGTGACCGTGATGGCAAGGTTAATGCTGTACTGGGCTTCGCTCACGACATTACCGAACGCATCCAGGCACAGGAAGAACAGGAAGCGATTTACCGCGTATCCACTAATCTGGCACAGGCTTTCAGCCGTGATGAACTGGTAGAGGCGATCAGCACTTATGCCCGCGAAATCGGAGCCAGTTCCACCAGCCTGCTTTACATTGACTCTAACGCGGACGGTGTACCAGAGTGGGTTGAAGCAGTGGCGCAGTGGAGCGCCTACGATTGGCAGACCACTCCAACGGGAGAACGCTACTACCTGCCAGAATTACCCATTTCGCGCTTGTGGATTTCAAATCCCGATCAACCGCTGCTGATTGAAGATGTGACCACCAGCGATATGGTAGATAACGCAACCCGTGCCATTTACGCGATGACGAAAACGCGCGGCGCGGCAGTTATTCCGCTCACCAATAAAGGTCGCTGGATTGGGATTGTCACTTTTAGCTGGACGACTCCTTATCATTTCACTGAGCGGGATGTGCGAGTCATCATCTCGATTATGCGACAGGCCGCTGCCGCCGTTGATGCTGCCCGTTCATACGAAGAAGCGCAAATCGCCCGTGAAGAAGCTGAAACGCTCTATGGTGGCAGTGACCGCATCAACCGCGCTATGACTTACCAGGAAGTGCTGGACGCGATCACCGCTTCAACAGTCATCAAGAAGATGCACCGCTCCAATATCCAGCTTTTCAACCGCCCCTGGATAGAGGAGCAACCAGAAAGCCTGATCGTCAGCGCAGTCTGGGAAAGCACCGGTGGCGCACCACTGGAGCCTATCGGAACCCAGTACATCATCGACAATTTCCCGGTTGTAAAAACCATTCATCGCAGCGAGCCGACCCTGTTCAACGACGCGGCCAACGATCCCCGCTTCGACCCCGCCGCCCGCGAGGTACTCGTCAACACACTCGGTATGCGCGGGTTCCTGGTTTTCCCGCTCACCATCAACGATCAATGGCTGGGGTATATCACGGTTCAATCCACGACGATCACCAATCTGTCGGAAAATGAACTCCGCCAGATTACGGCGCTGACCAGTCAGGCAGCAACCGTTGTGCAAACCATTCAACTGTTGCAGGAAACACAGAGACGCGCCAACGAAGTTGAAACAGTGGCAAATGTAGGGGCGCAGGTTGCTACTAACCTGAATATCTCCGAACTACTGTGGTCAGTGGCAGACCTCACCAAAGAAAACTTCAACCGCTACCATGCTCATATTTACCGCTATGAGCCAGAAGATCAGACGCTAGTACTGGCCGCTGGCGCAGGCGAAGTCGGTCATAAACTGGTTGCCAGAGGCCACAGCATCCCGCTCAACCGGGAAAACAGCCTGGTCGCAAAAGCGGCTCGGACGCGCCATGCCGTCATCATTAATGATGTAAGGCAGGATCCAAATTTTCTGCCGAATGATCTACTGCCGGATACCCATTCCGAAATGGCGGTGCCTATCGTCTTCGGTGATGAACTGCTCGGCGTTCTGGATATTCAGGACAATAAAACCAACGCCTTCTCCGATGCAGATGCACAGGCGAAGACCATCCTCGGCACGCAGATCGCCGCGGCCATGCAGAATGCACGCCACTTTGCCCAGGTACAGGAAGCAGAAGAAAACACACGCCGTATTTATGATCTCTCAGTTGATATGATCGGTACGGCAAGTTTCGATGGTTACTTCCAACAGTTAAACCCAGCCTGGTCGAATACACTGGGATGGACACTGGATGAATTACGCGCCAGGCCGTTTATCGATTTTGTCCACCCGGATGACCGCCAGCCCACACTGAATGAATACGCAGGCCAGATGCAGGCAGGCAAAGCGAGTATATCCTTCGAGAACCGCTACCAGCACAAGGACGGTTCATATCGCTGGATTGCATGGAACGCCGTTCCCTTCGCGGCGGAGCAGACGACCTACTTTGTCGCCCGCGATGTGACCCAGGAAAAACGCGCCCAGCGCGAAATTCAGGACATTCGTTTTGCGCTTGACCAGCACTCCATCGTCGCTATCACTGACCAGCGCGGTATCATCCAGTACGCCAATGATCGCTTCAGCCAGATTTCCGGTTACCCGATTGAGGAACTGATAGGCCAGGATCACCGGATTATCAATTCCAACTATCATTCAAAGGAATTCATCCGCGATTTGTGGGTGACGATTGCCAACGGTCAGGTGTGGCACGGCGAAATTCAGAACCGGGCAAAAGATGGTAATATCTACTGGGTTGATACCACTATCGTGCCATTCCTGAACGATCAAGGCAAACCCTACCAATACATCGCCATCCGCAGCGATATCACCGAGCGCAAACTGGCGGAAGCAACCATTGAAATCGCCCGTGCGGAAGCAGAAACACTCTACATGGTGAGCAGTGCCATCTATGAAGCACCGGATGTAAAGGCAATTGCAGGGCTGATCGCCCAGTATGCCGCGCCACCGCAGACTTCCTCCCTCACGATCAGCTTCTACGAAGGCGGGGATTTCGAAAAAGCAGCTACGCTTGAAGTTGTCTCTAACTGGCAGCCCACCGGCATGGACAGCACCGGCATGGTCATTCCGCTGGCGGACTTTATGGGAAATACAGCTTCTGATCCTTACGGTGTCAATATCATCGATGATATTGAGACTGATCCTAATCTGGATGACCAAACGCGCGGCTCATACCGTATGTTCGGTATCAGAGGCAATCTGTCCGTCCCACTGATTATCAGAGAGCGGTTGATTGGCTCAATCTCGGTAGCAACCGATCAGCCCTATCACTTCACTGAACGCGACATCCGCATTTTCCGAGCCATTGCAGAACAGGTGACAACTACACTGGAGCGCATTCGCCTGCAACAGCAGACCGAGAAACGCGCTGCCGAACTTGAAACGGTAGCTGAAGTGAGCCGGTCAGCGGCAGCTATTCTCGATGTTGAGGAACTGCTGCACACCATGACTGAACTAACGAAATTCAGCTTCAACCTGTATCACGCTCATGTTTACCTGATGGACGAAACGGGTGAATATCTGATGCTGACAGCAGGCGCAGGCGAGGCCGGGCGCATCATGAAAGATCGACATCATCGAATCCCGGTTGGACATGAACACAGCCTGGTTGCTAAAGCAGCACGGACGAAGGCCAGTGTTACCGTCAACGATGTACGAAGCGAACCGGACTTCCTGCCGAACCCGCTGTTGCCGGAAACACGATCAGAAGTCGCCATCCCGCTGATCGTCGCCGATGAAGTAATTGGTGTGATGGATGTGCAATCAGAGCAGGTAGGCCGCTTTACATCTGAAGATGTGCGCGTTAAAACCACACTAGCCGACCAGATCGCAGTCGCCGTACAGAACGCCCGCGCCTTCCAGGAACAGCAGCGCACCGCAGAACGCCTGCGTGAGGTTGACCGTCTCAAGTCGCAGTTCCTGGCGAATATGAGCCATGAGCTGCGGACACCACTCAACTCGATCATCGGTTATGCTGAAGTGCTGCTGGACGGCATCGACGGTGATCTGAGTGATGAAGCGATTGAGGACGTAGAGGCCATTCACGGCGGCGGCAAGCATCTGCTCACCATCATCAATGACATCCTTGATCTGGCGAAAATCGAGGCCGGTCAGATGTTTATGGACAGGCAGATTGCCGATGTAACCAGAGTGATTGATGAAGTCGTCACCTCGACCAGCATTCTCGCCAAAAACAAAGGGCTTTCACTGGAAATTCAGGTTGATGAAAATCTTCCGGCTGCCTATGCTGACCCCATCCGTATCAAGCAGATTGTGATTAACCTGGTCAATAACGCCATCAAATTCACAGAAAAAGGTGGTGTGACAGTACATGTTGGGGCAGCCAGTGACGAGGAAATCTTCATCCGTGTGCATGATACCGGCATAGGCATGTCGCCCGAAGACATGAAAGGCCTGTTCCAGCAGTTCCATCAGGTTGATGGTTCGGCAACTCGCCGGGCAGGTGGCACTGGCCTTGGTCTGGTCATCACACGCCATCTGGTTCACATGCACGAAGGCGAAATTTACGTCGAAAGTGAAAAGGGCGTCGGTTCCACCTTCTGGTTCACACTGCCTGCCTATGTGGGGCAGCTCGCGCAGAAAGCATAGGGACAATAAATGCAGTCCTATTTCAAGCAGGTCGTTTGTCTGGAGTGCGGGCAGGAAATGCCCGCCGACATCATGCTCAATGCCTGCACAGCCTGTGGCTCACACTGGCTGGATGCGCGATATGATTATCAAACGGTGGCGGGCCTCTGGCCCGCTGCCCTTGCCGGTCGGGATCGCTCGCTGTGGCGTTATGCCGAGCTACTCCCGCAAAGCGAACCAGACCTCGAAATTTCGATGGGCGAGGGATTTACCTCCCTTACACGGCTCTACAGCTACGAGCGGCTCTATAACCACGAACATATCTACGTCAAAGACGAACGTCAGGGACCAACCAGTTCCTTCAAAGACCGGCAGGCCGCGCTCTCCGTCATGGCAATGCAGCGGGCGGGTATCAGGGAATGTGTGCTGGCCTCTACCGGCAATGCTGGAGCCGCTTACGCTGCCTACTGTGCCCGCGCCGGAATCAAGCTGTGGTTGTTCCTGACCAGTCTGGTGCCATCCGAGAAAATGCGCGAGGCAGCGCTCTATGGCGCGGAAGTCGTCAAGGTCTCTGGCACCTATGACGAAACCAAACACGTCGCGGCGGAGTTCGCCAAACGTAAAGGCATCCATCTCGACAAAGGCGCTAAGGCTGTCCCTGGCAAGGAGAGCATGAAGACGCTCGCTTATGAAATTGCCGAACAGCTTGCCGGTAAATTGGGGGCGGATTCGTCAGGAAAGTGGCGTGCGCCGGACTGGTACATTCAGGCAGTGAGCGGCGGCATTGGCCCGCTCGGCGTCTGGAAAGGTTTTGACGAACTGCGCCAGATGGGGTTGATCGATAAAATGCCCAAACTCGGCATTATTCAGGCGGCTGGCTGTGCGCCGATGGTCAATGCTTTCAAAGCAGGACAGGCCGAAGCCAAGCCAGTTGTCCCTAAAACGCTTATCACCGTGCTGGCGACAGGTGATCCCGGGTACAGCTACTTCATCCTGCGCGAAGCTCTCCTGCGCGACGGCGGAGAAATGGTCGCCATCGAAGATGGTGAAACCTTCGAAGCGATGCGGCGGCTGGCGAGCAAAGCAGGTTTCTCCGTTGAACCCGCGACTGCCGTCGCTTTTGCTGGTATGGAAAAAATGCTGGCAGACGGGATGATTACCCCCAACGAGAGTGTGGTCGTCAACTGCTCCGGTCATACGTTCACCGCTGAAAGTCATATTCTTGGCGATCAGTATGTGCTGGATTTGCAGCTTCAGCACGGGAAAGAAGATCATACAGCGGCGGCTGGTGAAGAAGGTCTGGATGCTGCAATACGCGTTTTGGACGAGCAGGTGACATCGATTCTGATTGTAGATGACAATCCAACTGACCGACGCCTGATTCGCCGCCTGCTCCAGCGCTACAAACGCTACCGGATTGACGAAGCATCCGGTGGCTGGGAGGCTCTGCGCGCCGTCCGTGACCGTAAGCCTGATCTCATCCTCTGCGATCTGACCATGCCGGAGATGGACGGTTTTGAGTTAATTGAAAAACTTCGCACCAACCCGGATACAGCCACCATTCCGGTGGTGGTAGTTTCTGCCAAGACGCTCACCGAAGGCGATGCACGGCTGCTGGCAGAACACTCTGAATCCGTCTGGACAAAAGGCGGTTTTGAAACCCGCCAGCTTGTCGATCACGTCGTCAATGTGCTGGGCCACGAGATGAATGACAGCCCCGCGAACCTGCGCCGCCCCGTATCACCGGCTTCTATCACAGTTGAAAACGATACCGACACCGACAAACAAACTATCGTCATCATTGAGGATAATCCGCAGGATTTGCGTCTCGCCCGCCGTCTGCTGGAAAGCGATGGTCATTACCGCATTATCGAGGCCGCATCCGGGCGAACCGGCCTGAAAGCCATTTACGAACACCGACCGGAATTGATTGTGTTAGACCTGATGCTGCCGGAAATGGATGGTTTCGCCGTGCTGGAAACCCTGCGTAAAGATCATAAACTGCGCGATATTCCGGTTCTTATCCTCTCCGCTAAAGAACTGACGGCACAGGAACAGGCTGCACTGGAGCCATATATATCGTCGATGATACAGAAAGCATCACTTGATCGCAGCAAATTCCTGTACATCGTACACGACATCCTCAATTGAGAGGATACGTCCTAAAAATCGCAAGTAAGGAGAAAATTATCGTGAGCCGGATAGTCGTCATCGAAGACAACGCCCAGAATGCTCGCATGGCCGAAAAGCTGCTAAAACACGCCGGGCATGAGGTTACAGTCGCCGAAGATGGCGAAATGGGACTGACCACCGTACTGGAACTCATTCCCGATCTGGTGCTGGTTGACCTCGGCCTGCCGGATGTGGATGGACAGACTATTGTGGCAATGATGCGCCAGCAGCCGGATTTGCTCAATATGCCGATCATCGCCTTCACAGCCTGGCCGGAGAACACAGCGCATGAAATGGCGCGGGTTTATGGCTGTGATGGGGTTATCACCAAACCCATCGACACACGCCGTTTTGCCCAACAGGTTGGCAATTATTTACAGGCGGGTGCCAGCTAATCCGCTTTACTGAAAATTAGAGGAGTTGTTTATGGAGCAGCGTGCCTTGAGTAATAACTTCGCGCCACAATTACAACCCGTCTATACAACGGTGCCAACCAGTGCTTACACCTTTGCTGAACTGGCCGACATCTATAATCAGAGCCGAGTCGATTACATTGTTCCCATGCCTATGAATGCCAAACGCATGGAAATCTACGTGAAGAACTACGATAATGATCTGGATGCCTCGGTGGTCGTTTTTGATTACGAGCAGCAGATGGCCGGTATTGGGATGCTCGGCCTGCGCGAAGGGCGCGCCTGGATCACGCGAGTCGGCGTTTTGCCGGAGCGGCGCGGGAAAAATCTGGGCCAGTTTTTAATGGACGCACTCATCAGTAATGCGCATCTGAATGGCGCTCGGCTGGTACAGCTAGAAGTTATCAAAGGTAATACCCCGGCGCACAAGCTCTTTCTCAAGCTCGGCTTCCGCGAAACGCGCGAACTGTTGGTCGTGCGCCGTCCACCGGGCAAGTTGATGGTCGATCCGCCCACGCCCGATATGAACATCACGCCCCTGACCTCCGATGAGGTGCGAGTTTGTATTGATAGCTGTGGCAGTGGCGGCTCATGGGTAGAAGAACCGGCTTCGCTGCTGCGGGTCGATAACCTGCGCGGGTTGCGGGTTGAACTGCCTTCTGGTGAAAGTGGCTGGGCGATTTACCAGCACACACCGCTGCAAATCGCCCATATCGTCCTGCATACACCAGCCGCAGCCCGCGATGAAATGACGCTGGGGCTGCTGTATGCGCTGCACAGCCTGAACCCGATGCTGGATACGAAGGTGGAGAACACCCCGGCGCTCGATCTGCGCTGGCCGGTTTATCAGCGCATCGGATACGTTGAAGCCTTCCGCCGTATTGAGATGTTCCTGTATCTGTAAGTAAAAGTTTCTTAAAAACTCACTGGTAGTTCGCGCAGACCGCGCAGCACCCAGGTTTCGCGGTAAGGTGGATTCTCAGCTTCCAGCCGCAGCCTGGGCAAACGCCGCAGCAGCGTATTGACCGCAATCTGACCTTCCATCCGGGCCAGTGGTGCGCCCAGACAATAGTGAATTCCATTACTGAATGCCAGATGATGATTAGCCTCGCGGGTCACATCCAGTGTTTCCGGGCTGAGGTACTGCTCTGGGTCACGGTTAGCCGCCCCCAGCATGAAGCTGACCTGCTGGCCTTTTTGAAAGCGCTGGCCTTTATACTCCATGTCCTCCAGCACCACCCGCGACGTCATCTGTACCGGGCTGTCATAGCGCAGGAATTCTTCAACGGCTGCCCCGATTAATGCCGGATTCGATTTCAGTTTTTCCAACTGTTCCGGCTGGCGCAGCAGCGCCAGCATCCCATTACCAATCAGATTGACGGTCGTTTCATGCCCGGCCACCAGCAGTAGAATACAGGTCGAGATCAACTCAGATTCGGTCAGCTTATCACCCTGCTCTTCGGCGGCTACCAGAGCGGTGATTAAATCTTCCTGTGGGTTAACGCGGCGTTCCTTCGCCAACTGGCGCAGATAAGCTGAAAATTCACTCGTCGCCCGCGAACCCCGGTCATAAACCTCCGGCGAATCAGTGAGATCAAGTGTCCCCGCCAGATCAAGCGACCAGCCCCGGAACTGCTCCTGATCGGCTACCGGCACGCCCAACATTTCCGCAATGACTGTGACTGGCAGCGGCACAGCCAGATCAGCGATCAGATCCATTTTACTACCGTCCTGTGCCATATCCAGCAGATTATCGGTAATCATCTGGATGCGCTCGCGCAGTCGCTCAATCATGCGCGGCGTAAAAGCCTTGTGCACCAGCGAGCGCAGCCGGGTATGAGTCGGCGGGTCACGGAATAACATCCAACCGCGCACCATCTCGGTATAGGCCAGATACTCTTCCGGCGGCTCTGGTGGCAGCCCCAGTTCTTCGCGTGTCATGACATTCAGAATTTCGTGGCCGAGGCGGTTATCTTTCAGAAGCACAGCGCAGTCTTCATAGCGTGTTAGAAACCAGATGTTCCACTGCCCCCAGTGAAACAGCGGTGCATTCGTCCGCAGCATATCATAATAAGGATAAGGATTGGCCTGAAATTCCGGGGAAAGTGGATTAAATTCCAGCATCAGTTCGCCTTTGTTATAAAAAATCTCGCTCTCTCTTATACGTGAAAAAGCGAGACTTTGTTTTATTCTGGCTAACGACAGCGTTTTACTAAAAATGTTTTTCAGCCAGCGCCCGCTGTGGAAAAACGAAACGGTCAAGCGAGCGTGTGCCGCGTTCCAGGGCGCGGCGGTTTGCCAGTTCAAAGTCAGCGTGGAGGTCGCGTACCAGATTGGCCTGGGTGATGGACGGCTCAAGCTGAAACAGCGTGAGGGTAACGGCAAAATCCCCTAGTGCCAGGACAATCCACTGGCCGTTGCCCATATCCTTACGGGCCAGCCCGACTTTGGGACGATTTTTCATGTTCCAGAGCGAATTAAGTACCATGCCAATCTGATCCATATTTGGCTGCTGCTTCCCGCCCATCATCAAGGGCATTGGAATACCGTGCTGGTAGACCAGATAATAGAGCAGGCGAGCTTCAAAATGATCGCGCAGAAAGGAAGTATGCCCCGGCGCGGCAGCCTGCTTCCAGGCGGGATTCTCCGGGTTCCGGGCCACCAGTCGCTCGACAATCGTGCGCTGTTCGCTGTAGCGTCCATAAATGGCATTAAACTGCGCCCGATTAATCTTTCCCTGCGCGAACTCATTCGCAACCGATTCCATCTTCTGGCGCAGGCTGTCCAGCGCAGTCTCAGGATTCTCCGGCAGGGCTGGCGCTTCTGGCAGCGCAGGCGCTTCTACCGGACGCGCGACCTGCGGGGATTCCGGGGGTTTTGGACGAATGGGCGACTGCCGGGGGGGCGAATCCAAATCTGATCCGGGTTCAACCGGCGGCTGATTATCCTGTGGGTCGTTCACGGCATACTTACTCATGTGGTGGATGAGAGTTAACTCGATTTTACAATACATTCCTGTTACAGGGAAATGCGGCGCGATATACTTCTGAGTGGAGGATACCATATGCCTAACTTCACACACTGCGGCCTGTACTTCACGCCCGACCATATCCACGATGCACAAAAATACCGCGACCGCGCCCCTCTGAGCGAAGCCTGGCCGCTGCTGGAACCTGATGCTGAGAGATTAGCGGCCTTGCAGCGCGACGCGCTGCGCTGGCGTTTTCTGGATGATCATGTCGCAGGCGAACGGGCTGCACGCGGACTCAGTGACGGTTTTGGGATGAGCGCAAACGATGATGCGGCAGATTATCGGGAGCAACTGGCGGAAACCATCACGCTGGCACAGTGTTTTGAAATGCTGCGCGATTATTCAACCTTTAGCGCGCAGAACGAATGGCTTAACCACTTTGCCAGCCGTGTCGATGATCTGAACCACCCACCCTATGCCATGATGCATGTTGAGCGTTTATGGCTGGGTTTACTGAATCTGGCAGCAGGTGTTGTGCTGGAAGATGAAACACGGCTGGAAGCAGGGGCAGAGGTTTATCAGCAGACAATTCAGAATGATGTACGCCCGGAAGGCTACATTCCGCTGGCGGTGGATGGAAAGGACGGTGGCAGCTTCCAGCGGCAGATGCTGTCGGTCAAGGCGCTGGTGCTGATGGCGGAAGCTGCTTCACATGTTGACCTCGACCTGTGGGGCTATACGGCACGCGGCGTCTCTGTAACGACGGCCTCCGCCTATTTAATTTACTACTTTTATTATCCTGAGCAGTGGCGCTGGGACGCGCTTGAACCCGATGAAGCCAAAGCGTTGTTCCGACAGGAGGGCGGCTGGCTGGAAATTCTGAACCGCCATGCCCGCCCAAAAGACCTCAAGCTGGTGCTGGACGAACTGCGCCCAATTAACGATGTGACCGGGGGCGGCCTCACGACGCTAACGCACGCGGTTCCAGCAAAACGCGGTTTATTCGGCTAACCGCGCCGCTGCCTCCGGTAATTTGAAAGTCCCGTCCGGCTCCAGCGGGAAGTCGATCAGCGAAATTACCGCGTCGATGTTGAGTGGGCCGTAAATGTGCGGGAATTTTTCGCTGGTGCTGGTATCGGGCTGGCTGCTGCCGGGGTGAAGCGGGGCTTCCCATACCACTTTCGGTTTCACCCGCTCAGTATCAATGAACAGCATCACCAGATCGCTTTGCCCGGCGTAAAATTTGTTCGCCACGCGCATGACCTGAAGTGCTGTTGAGGCGTGGGTGAAGCCCTCACTTTCCAGCGATTCAGTCCGGTATTCGCCCGTTTTTTGCGCGGCTTCCCAGTTGGCCCGCTGCGTGATGTGCAGAATAGTCGTCATTAAAAATGCTCCCCTTGTCCTGAAATAGTGCCGGAGTCAAGAAAACGGCGCAGTTCCGCAGCGCGAAAAGCCAGCAGTTCTGGCGCACGTTCGCGGATGCGCGGGTTGTGTAAGTTGCTCGCCAGCCAGCGGCACGACGCCAGATAACGGGCGGCGATGCAGGTTTCCAGCGCGTTTTCGCCCCCGGCAGGCAGCGAGCGAACAGATGTATAACCAGCCAGCAGGGCGGCACGCAGTTCAGCATAACGCGGCGTGTCCTTAAACTGCAACAGCGGTGGGGCGAGATCGTAGAGGTAATAACCCCAGGCGCAGTCGTCAAAATCAATCGCGCCGACCTGCCCATCCGCCGTGAACAGCACATTTTTGGCGATGAAGTCCCCGTGAATCAGGCCGAAGTTTTCCGCTGACTGGCCGAGTTGATCCAGCGTGATTTTGACACGGGCGGCCACCGCGTCAAACACCGTCACCTGTTCCGGGGTGAAGATGGCCGCGCCCGCGCCGGGGTTATAGGGCGAATCTTGACCGAGCAGCCCTTCCCAATCGAGGCGGGGTCGGCTGAAATCAACAGGCGGGGTGAAATGGGCGGCGAAGGCATGGAGGTCGGCCAGAAAACGCCCGGCCTTCTTAACATCCTCAAGGGCGATTTCCGAGGGCTGGAAAAAACGGCCATCGAGCCAGGTGAACAAGGCGGCAGGGAGCGGCGCAGGCAGGCCATCAACCGGCGCGACGGCAAGCCAGTTTCCGGCATGAGTTTTGATCGGGCGCGGGACGAGCAGACGGGATTCGCGGTTGAGGGCATCGAGCCAAGTGAGTTCAGAGCGCAGCCAGTCGGGGCGTTTACCGTCCGGGCGGGAGAGGCGGAGGACGAAGGCAGAGTCGGCAGTTTCGACGCGGAAGACGGCGTTGTTGACGTAGAGCAGTGGGCTGATGGCGGCGGCGGCGGGCAGATCATATTCGCGCAGGGCGGTTTGCGCGCCAGCGGTGAGGGCGGCAAGCTGGTCGTCGTAGGCGAGGGTTTCAAAGGGCATCAGAGTCAACAATACAAAACTCAACGCAAAGACGCAAAGGGACAAAGACACAAAGAAGAAAGCAAAAAGCGTAACACAAAGGCTCGAAGACTCAAAGGCACAAAGGTTGTTGTCAGTTGATCATTTTCAGTCTGGGAAGGCGTTGATTGAGAGCCGTCTATAACGAATGCTGGAATTATCGCAGAAATGGCGGGCGAGAACAGGCGGCGATGGCGTGGTGGTGAGAATTTTGCGCCACAAAACGGCGGACGAAATGGTGAAAATGGTGAAAATGAAAATCGGCAATTTTATCATTACCAAGTCGATAGAAGCCGGCTGGTGGCAATGGTGGCGCTGGTGGCAGAGGGGTCTGCCGCCGCCATCTTTGCCATACGCTGAGGGAGGCGCGAGGCGGGCATGTGACTGCCATGTTTGCCATAGGGGAGGTATGAGTAATGAGTGACGAGTAATGAATGATAAGTAATGCGTGAAAGACAAAACGAGTGTGTCATAAAGAGCAGTTTAACATGGAAATGAGGGGAGGTGTGAAACATTTGTCATGACATTTGTTTCGATTTTGAGGGAGAAAGTTGAGGCAAAAATAGTCACAAGGCCTCATTTTCGTCCATGCGCCGACGGAGGTTCAAACCTCCGTCTGAAGGCAAAAGCCTGCTAAAGCAGGCAGGAAAGTAAACGGCACAGACTATAAGGATTGAGAAAGGTGTGAAGGGTAAAATTAACTAAACAAGGGAGATGACTATGAGCGAACAAAATTCCTTAGAAGCGCAAAGAGCTTTTATATCAATAGAACACGCCCGCTTACGACCTGGAATGTATGTGGGTAGCACATTTTCCTCTGGCCTACATCAATTGTCACTAATTGTTTTAGATGATTCTATTGATGAGGCTATGGCGGGACATTGTGACCATATCTGGCTTACCCTGAAACCGAATCATGAAATCACCATCCGAAATAATGGGCGGGGTATTTCTACCGAAATTGTCCGAGATCAAAAGACTTTTTTAGAAGTTCTGATGACAGAGACGAGAATAAGAAGGCAAGATGGTGATTATCAAATCCAGGGCGGCTTGCTGGGATGCGTTACGCTGTATGCTGTAAATGCACTTTCAACCGAATATCGGGTTGAGTCTGCCTATGAGGGATTCGTATGGGAACTGGTTTATAAACAGGGAATACCTCAGAGCGGCCTAAGACAACTACGCCCACTTGGCGAAAAAGAAATGTCGGGCAGGAGCATCACCTTTCGACCCGACTTCAGTATATTTGAACTACACGAGTTTGAATATGAATTCTTCGCTGAAAGGGCTTGCGAATTAGCGGCCTTAGTCCCCGGTTTGACGATTACCCTATTGGATGAACGCGAAGCGGCTGTACAAACAGATGAATATCATTTCCCAAATGGGCTGGCCGATTTCGTAGTGCATCTGAATCGAAATGAGGCCACTCTACACGAAGCTTTTATGGAGCGGAATGAATGGACGATCCAAACAAAAAGCCGTTCATTCTATGGAACGCCTTCCCTTTATACGATAAAAGTCGAAATCGCTTTCCAATATACCGACTCGATGGAAACCAAAGTCCTTGGTTTCATCAACAATTTAAGAACAGGTGGTGGATTTCATACGGAGATTGTGCCATCAGCTTTCGTAATGGGTGCTAATGACCTAATTGCGTACTTGAGGCTGTTTCCATTTTCTATCGACGAAATTATGTCAGGTTTAACGGTGGTTGTACGGGTTATCCATCCTCATCCGCGATATGACAGCACGCGCTTACCCATGCTCCATAACACTGACATAGCAGGCATTGTCGCCGATACCATTTGTGAAGCGTTTCGGCGTCTACCATATGGTGATGATAAGATTGAGGTTTTTTATCAGAAATGGATGGGAAATCGCCGCATCCTTCATGATGAGGGTTGATGCCAAACGAGTGCCCTGGAAACAAAAAGCCCCAGCGGGTGCTGAGGCTTTGGGTGAGCGGGCGAGGAGGCTCGAACTCCTGACATCTTCCTTGGCAAGGAAGCATTCTACCACTGAATTACGCCCGCGTGAGCATGAAAAAGATGATAGCATCAGCGGGCGGCTTTGACAAGAGTCAATTTTTAGTCGTGGCGGAAGGTTTGCAGTGTCTCCAGGTAGTAGTCAGGCAGGCCAATATCGAAGCGACTGCCATCGATCACCAGGCCGAGGAATCCATCTTCCTGACGCAGCCGGTCAAGGGCGGATGTGAGTTGAAATTCGCCGCGTTCGCGGACGTTGTTGGCGATGTGTTCTTCGAGATAGTCAAAAACCTGCGGCTTAATGATGTACTGGCCGAAAATAGTCAGGTATTCGTCGGCGGGCAGGCCAGCGACACGCAGATTGTCGCGGGCGTATTCGATGGTGGGTTTTTCGGCGAATTCGGTGATATTGAGCAGATTCTCATCCTGTACCCAGACACCCGTGACTGTGCCAAAGTTAGCAAGCTGCGCCTCCGGCGTCTGGCGCAGGCCGATGACGCTGACGCCGCCGTGATTGAAGGCATCGACTAACTGGCGAGCGCAGGAACGCTCACTCTCGGAGCGGTAAATATGGTCGCCAAGCATGAGCAGGAAAGGCTCGCCATTAACGGCCTCACGAGCGCTGTAGACCGCGTGACCAAGACCCTCCTGACGCGGCTGGATGACGAAGGAAACGCGGCGGCCCATATCGAGCAGACGGCGGGCGTAGTCCTGAAAATGGCGCGGCAGTTTGTTGAAATTTTCGATGGAGACCTGAAGATTGAAAAAGTCACGGAAGGAGTCGAGGTCGCCTTCCTGTACGATGATAACGACTTCTTCAATACCGGCTTCGAGGGCTTCCTCAACGATCAACAGTATGGCAGGTTTGGCGATGCCGTCACGGTCAACGATGGGGAACAGTTCTTTTTTGGTGGCTTTGCTGGCGGGGAAGAGGCGTGTGCCGAAACCAGCAGCCGGGATGACTGCTTTGCGAACCTTCGCCCCGGCGCTGAGCGTCAGTTTGAGAGAAGGCAGATTGAGGTCACGTTCCAGAATTTCGATAATGGCCTGCTGGTCGGCGGCGCTGCGGGCGATGAACTGGGCAGTGCCGTCGCCCTGCGAACCGACACCTTTGCCGCCCCAGATATGCGGTTTGAGCGGCTCATAGCTGAGGACACGATTGAGAACCGGCGCGGTCAATTCCTGGGGACAGGCGGGGGCAGCATAGCGGTTGAAAAATTGCTGGGCTTCAGTCATCAATGCGCCGAGGCGTTCGCCATCGGATGATTCGAGGGCTTCGATGGCCTGATGGACAATGCGCTTGTTGATCGGCCCCAGGAGTTCCTGCACGCCTTCCTGAATTTCATCATCGGCAAACGGGTAGCAGCGGTTAAGCTGGGACAGAATTTCCTTGGTATCTTTCTGCGCCTGCAAGTCCACCATGACAAAATGCAGATCACCCTTGACAGCCAGCTCGGTGACATCGGTGCGATCACCATCGAAGGTCATGAGGATAGGACGGCTGCCAAAGGCACAGCCCTGATCCATGCGACCACAGCGCGATGGGGTGACGATTTCACCCTGATAAGCCATTTCCATCTCGCCGCGCACTGTCATTTTCAGGTCGTAGATACGGTTGAAAGCGCGAGCGGTGAGGACGCAGATGGCGGCGCTGGATGACAAGCCTTTTTTGACGGGCATATCAGTCTGATAATTGTCGATGACAAGGCCACGCACATGATAATGTGTCAAGACCTGATAGGCGACCCCGGCGATATAACTCCAGAACCCGCCCTTCTCGGCCTCAGCCAGCAGCGCTTTCGGCTCCATGGGGATTTCATAAGGGCCCTGGCGCTCGCCATCGGGGGTGGTGGAGTAGAGAACAAGGGCGTTGGGATGGGGCTGGACATCGGCATAAATGCCCTGATTGGTGCCGGTGATGATGGCATAACCTTTTTCGATGTCGGCATTGGTGCGCCGGTAGCCGCCCGCCCAGTCCGAGTGTTCACCGAACAGGCAGATGCGACCGGGGACAAACATTTTCAAGATAACTGCTCCTGTGCTAGAGGGTCTGAAGATCATTTTTTGTTATGATTTTCAAACCTGGGATTTATGATCTTAACGGCGCGAAATAAAATATAGCATACACTTAGAATCAGGCGAAATCCGTTGATAAATATTGAATACACCACACCTTACACCGAGCCAACGAAAGGCAGGTTGGGATGAAATCGCTTTTTGCCCCGGCGACAGTATTGATGAGCCGGTTGAAATATCCACAAAAATTCGCACTGGTGGGGCTGCTGCTGCTGGTGCCGCTGATCGTGGTCATGAGCCAGTTCATCGCCAAGACCAATGAAGATGTTGATTTCTCGGCAAAAGAACAGATTGGCCTGATTTATAACGCGCCACTGGTTGATTTTCTGCAACTGGTTCAGGAACACAATGTTTTGAGTGCGCCAGCGCTGCGCAATCAAAATGAGTTCCGTGAACGTGTAGCCTTTCTATGGCCGAGCATCGACGAACAAATAGCGAAGGTTGATGCAGTCAATGCGCGTTATGGACGTACCCTGGAAACCAGCGCAATCTGGAGCAGCATCAAAGAAGAATGGGCAACCCTGAAAGATGGGCTTTTTAACCTGACACCTGCCGAGGGAGAAGCCGCCCACGCCGCGCTCACCAAGAATATCCTCAATCTCATACGCACCGTCGGCAACACATCCAATCTGATCCTCGACCCAGATATAGACAGCTATTACCTGATGGACGCTGTCGTGCTGAAAATTCCCCAAACGACAGATTACCTGAGTCAGATTCGGGCGCACGCGCTGGGCATCACGGTATTCAAGAATATTGAGGGCGAAGACCGTACCCGCCTATCGATTCTGGCGGGACTGGTGAATTCTAATATTGAGCAGAATGTAGAAGGCCTGGACTTCTCGTTTGATATCAACCCGGCCCTGCAAACGCGGCTGGAATCACACATCAACGACAATCTGGAAACTGTGGCAACCTTCACCGATCTGCTGCAAAAAGAATTCATCACCCGCGTATCCAACCGGCAGCAAACAGTCTTCACATCCGGCAACCAGCCGATGATTCCCACTGAGGATTTTTACGCTGCTTCAGCGGGGCCAGTCAGCCAGCTCTACGCTTTCTATGATGAGGTTTCGTCCTCTTTAAATGACCTGCTCCAGTCCCGCATCGATGGATTCATAACGCGGCGGACAGGCGTGTTAATCGTTGCGTTGGTGGCACTGGCGGCGACTGTCTATCTGTTCATCGGGTTTTATCTGGCGGTCATCAAAACCATCGCCAGCCTGGATCAGGCTTCGCAGCGGATGATTAAAGGCGATATGAATGGCGTACAGGTGGAGAGTAAGGATGAACTGGCACAGGTCGCCATTTCGTTCAACAACATCGCCACTGAACTGGTAGCAGCGCGTGATAAAGCACTGGAAGCCAACCGGGCCAAAAGCACATTCCTCGCTAACATGAGCCACGAACTTCGCACGCCGTTAAATGCTATCATCGGCTACAGCGAACTGATTGAGGAAGAATTGCAGGATGAGGGGATTGAAGATTACATCCCTGACCTGAAGAAAATTCAGGGCGCGGCGACACATCTGCTGGCGCTCATCAACGACATTCTTGACCTGTCGAAGATCGAAGCGGGCAAGATGGATCTGTATCTGGAAACCATCGATTTGCAGCGGACACTGGCTGATGTGGTTTCGACGGTAACACCGCTGGTGCAAAAGAATGGCAACACACTGGAAGTAAACTGCCCGGACGACATCGGCGCGATGACCAGCGACCTGACCAAACTACGCCAGATGTTGTTCAATCTGCTGAGTAATGCCAGCAAATTCACGGATAAAGGCATCATCCGGCTGGATGTGAGCCGCAGCACACAGAGCGGTTCGGACTGGCTGACATTCAACGTTATCGACAACGGCATTGGCATGTTGAAAGAACAGGTAGAGCGGCTGTTTCAGGACTTCTCGCAAGCCGACTCATCCACAACGCGCAAATACGGTGGGACAGGGCTGGGGCTGGCGATCAGCAAGCGCTTCGCGCAAATGCTTGGCGGTGACATCACGGTCCAAAGCCAGCCGGGAAAAGGCTCAACTTTCGTGATTTACCTGCCCGCCGAGGTGAGTAAACCGGACGAAAGAACGGCATACATACCTGTTGACGTCCGAATGCCACAGCTTCCCATCGGTGCCAGCACGGTGCTGGTGATCGACGACGCCCCAGCAGTACGGGAACTGGTGACTCGGTTCCTGGGGAAGGAAGGCTTCAATGTCAAGACGGCAATGAGCGGGCAGGAAGGCCTGCAAGCGGCGCGCAGCCTGCGCCCGGATGTGATTACGCTGGATGTGATGATGCCGGGGATGGATGGCTGGGCCGTGCTGAGTGCGCTGAAGGGCGACCCGGAATTGAGCAGCATCCCGGTTGTCATGATGACAATCGTCAGTGACCAGAACATGGGCTATGCATTGGGCGCGGCGGATTACCTGACCAAGCCCATTGACCGTGACCGGCTGGTGAACATCCTCAAAAAATATGAGTGCCAGCAGCCGGTATGCAAAATTCTGGTAGTGGACGACGAGCCAGCTATACGCGAGATTGTTCAGCGGACGCTAAAAAAAGAGGGGTACGAAATTGGTCTGGCAGCGGACGGGGTGGAGGCGCTGAAACAGGTAAACAGCAATAAACCGGAACTGATTTTGCTTGACCTGATGATGCCCAATATGGACGGATTTCAGTTCCTCACCGAACTGCGGAAGATCGACCCTGAACGCAGCATCCCGGTCATCGTCATCACAGCGATGGATGTGACGGCGGAAGACCAGGCGCGGCTGAACGGCCACGTCAAGCAGATTTTGCAGAAAGGCGCGTACAAGCAGGAAGACCTGCTGAACGAAGTACGCACGCTGGTGACGACACTGGTTCAGCAGGCGAGGCAGGAAACCAAAACACCGGGATAGCCAGCACTCCACTCAGCCGTTTTGATGAAGATGGCGTGGGGATGGATGGTGGGCATGTTCGGGTGGCCTAAACGCAAAGACAATGTTGATAACCAACCTTTCGCCCAGGTGTCTAAAGGCGGAAATTACACCATAGCTGAAAGGGAATGCTTTAGAAGGCAGCGAAGCCACGAGCCGCTCCTGCTCTGCCCAACGCAGGACAACCGACTGGCGACTCTTGCTCAGTTCATAAGCGTTGTAGAGGAAGAAAGCGCACATCATATCCTCCTGCCAATCTACCCGCCTGAATCAAATGAGCGCTGTCCAATATGAAGGTGCAGCGCTCAACAAAACTACAATGCATTTGAATGGGGATGATATGGCAAGTTTTATATTTCACTCACCTTTATTATACAACCAAATCTTATTTTCAATCACACCAGTTTAGCAAGAAAAACCGCAACCACGCGCAGAAAATTCCCACAATCCTGCTGGTGAACACCATGTCCAGAGTCGAACAGCATAACTTTCCCATTGGGCGCGGCCTGAACATATTTCTGCGCGTAGGATGAAGGATTGAGAGTGTCCTGTTTACCGAGCATCATGAGCAGCGGGGCGACGATGTTGGGGGCAAGGCTGAGGCTGACATCACCGCCAGTGTCGATGCAGTGCTTGAGGGCTGTCACCCAACCGAGCGTAAACTGTGCGGGATTATCAATGCCCTGTAATTGGAGCGTTTTCTCATCAATCCAATCCCCAGGGTAGACACGCTGGACGGCTGGGCGCAGTTCTGGCCCAAATGACCCAACCGCACCGATGGTCATCACAGAAAGAAAACGCTCTGGCTGTCTGGCAGCGGCGATCAGCGCCACTTCACCGCCATCGGAATAACCGAGGATATGGGCTTTTTCAAGCGCCAGCGCATCCATGAAAGCCAGCAGATCGTCGGCGTCGCGGTGATAAAAGTTGAGCGGGAAATCACGCGGTTTGGGGGTTGATTGGCCGTAGCCGCGCAGTGATGGGCCGATAACCCGGTACGACTCGGCCAGCCAATCCATCACCTGCCCCAGGTCAGTCCGGGCAGTGCCGACCAGTCCATGCAGCAGGATGAAGGGTGTGCCGCTCCCGGCTTCTTCGTAATGCAGGCGCGCGCCTGTAGAAATTTCTGCAAAGGGCATAAAATTGCCTCCCGTTCATGGTTCAAAACAGGAGGCAATTGTACAGTCAAATTTAGTGGGATGGCAGTGCGTCAGGCGGATTGCTCGATAGGGCGCTGCGGCTCTTCGTCTTTTTTGCGAGCGCTCATGACATCGCTTAGCGAGACGCCCAGCGCCAGCAGGCCAACCGTCCCCCAGATGGCGTAACCGATGATATTGGTGCCATGAAAGAGAAAGCCGAGCGATGTCGCCAGAATGGGCTGCATCCCGACGGCCCTACCCGCTTCACTCACGGCCAACTCAAAGGGGCCAATTGCCGCGACAGTGACCGGGATAGCGATACTGAAGGAAGCCAGTGAAATGCCCAAGACCGACATTTGCAAGAGGTTGATTTCCGGGTGAGCCTGTGGCACGCCGATGGCAACTTCCAGGCAGATGAATGTCACCAGCGAAATGGCCCAGGAAATCAGCGTCCAGCCGATAGCATGGACGGCGCTGCGCAGATTCGTCAGCGGTTTCAGGCCGTCCAGTATGTTGTCCAGCAGTTTCCGCAGCGGGAGGCGTTTGAGGAAAGGCAGAATACGCTCGATCAGATCGAGCGTTTTATGACCGACGACCGGATAACGTGCGAAGAAAATCAGCACCGCGAACGCCACCACCACTGCTACCCCAAATAATGTCGTGGTAGTGGTAATGGTCGGGGAAACTGTCGGCAAACTGCTGACCGCCGCCAGCAGCATCACCACCACCATCAGGGTATCGAGCATTCGCTCAACGATGATGCTGGTAGCCGCCGTGACCACCGGCACCTGTGAACGGGTTGCCAGCAAACTGCGCGCCACCTCACCCGCGCGCAGGGGCAGGTTATTCAACAGAAAGGTGATGTTCATAATGTGGAAGGACTGGATAAGCGGGACTTTGAAATCGACCAGTCCACGCCAGCGAATGGCCCGTGTGAAGTTGCCCGCCGTAATCGACACCAGCGCCAGGAGTACCCAGAGCAGATTAGCCTGGGAAATGCTCTCACCGACTTTATCCAACGGCACATCGCGCACGGCCAGCCACAAAAACAGCGCACTTACCAGCACACTGGCAACAATAAACAAAAATCGACGCATCGTTCCCCCTTGAACAGCGCGGATGCTACATTACCACGCTTTCCTCTATTGCATGAATCCACGATAGCCTTGCGCGGCTAACACTGCCCTAAATCCGACTGTCTGGTGTTTTGAGCAACCAGTCTTCTAAGAGCCAGTGCATGGCCATCGCCTCACTGACAAAAACGGCACGCCGCCGATAATTATTGTTGGTAGCGCGAATAGCGATGGTAATGATGTCAGCGGCGAGACGACTGGCAACCAGTACCGATAAACGGCCCGGCAGTTCCGGGCGCATTTGTGCGATTTCCCGCGCTTTGACCAGGGCATAGGTGCTGATGACGCTGCCGCGCAGACGAATATCAAGCAGTAAACGCCAGGGTTTTTCAGCAGGCCAGTTGGTCAGTTCTGCCGTCAAATCCGCCGCCCAGGCATCAACCGTCGCCGGGCTGAGGTCGTAAAAGCGATAACACAATATACGCTCGCCACCCAGCCATTCCCTGACATACTGCCTGGTCATCTGTACCATAACTGTTTACCCGCCCACGACTCAGCTATCGGATTCTATTATAGTGAAAAGCAGCAGCCGGGCGAATTTACGCCTCGAATTTATAACCGACACCCCACACAGTCTGAATAAAGACCGGATTGGCTGAATCAGGTTCAATTTTTTCACGCAGCCGCCGAACGTGAACGGTCACAGTGCTAGGATCACCATAGAAGGCATAACCCCACACCTGGTCGAGCAATTGGTCGCGGGTAAAAACCTGGCGGGGGCGGCTGGCAAGAAACCAGAGCAGGTCAAATTCTTTGGCCGGCAGGATGACCGGCGTCACGCAGAAAGCGCCGCCGAGCGCGCCCGA
>CAYUTY010000034.1:0-60466 GCA_964447795.1 uncultured Anaerolineaceae bacterium | reverse complement strand
TTATCTCAAAAATCTCCCCTCAAAATCGAAACAAATGTTATGACAAATGTTTCACATCGCCCCTCAAATCTCCTTTAAAATGAGTTTAACTGTCTTTTAACTGGAGACTCCTGCCCCATGTCCCGTCGCTATTCGCCCGACCACAAAGCGCTCATCCTCAAGATACTGGCCGCTTATAATCAGGATATAACCATTACCTGTGCTTTCACCGGCGTCCCGGAACGCACCCTGCGCGATTGGCAGGCAGAGCAGCGCCGTTTGGCGGCCCGCGCCCGTACTGCCGCTGCCAAAAAGTCCACTGCCACACGGCGGCAGTGACCCCGCCCGTTGTCGCGGCGGAATTGCCACTGCCGCGCCTGCGTCGCCTGTTCCCGCCACTTTTGATGGCACAAAAATCTCAGTTCGGTGGCGCTCCCCCTGCTTCCCGCCTGCCACCGCCGCGACAAAATTTTTCATGAGTGCCGCCGAAAGTGCAGGCTTTCTGGCTGGCGCTAAGCTAAAAGTGAACCACAGACATTAGATGTGTATACTTTAACAAAAGCCAGCATTTCCATATCCGGCTGTCACCAGGGGGTAACACCATGCGCGGATACATCACGCGGCTCGTCGGCATCAATGCCCTGATTTGTGCGCTTTTGGGGGCGGTGTTTGCCATACCGCTGGGGCGGCTCGAAGTCGGCCTTATCGCGGGGCTGTTGTTCGGCATCGTGTTCGGGCTGCTGGTCGAAGTGGTTTTTCGCCGCTGGCAGGGACGCTGGCTCTATCGTCGCCGCTTGCTGTTTATGGTGCTGCTGGAAGTGCTGCTGTTGCTCTATGTGTTCATGCCCGCCTACCTGGCTTACTTCAATTTGCGCCCCGCCCGCCTTCCCGTCACAGACATACCGGCTGAGCTTGAGGATGTCGCGGAGATGGTTTCGTTGCAGACAAGCGACGACATGACCCTCTCTGGCTGGTATATCCCGCCTCAGAACGGGGTCGCCGTCATTGCTCTGCACGGGCTGGGCAGCAACCGTCTGGGCGTGCTGCCTCATGCCCGCCTGTTGATCGAACGGCAGTATGGCGTGCTGATGATGGATATGCGCGCACATGGCGAAAGCGACGGCGAGATGTTCGCGGAAGGCTGGAATGCGCCGGTGGATGTGAGGGCAATGGTGGATTACCTGCGCTCGCGCCCGGAAATTGAGCATATTGGCGCACTTGGTCTGTCCGCAGGGGCAATTTCGATGCTTCATGCTGGGGCGGAAAATGAAGCAGTTGAATTTTTTATTGCTGATGGCGCTGGTGTAGCAGCGACAGACGATTTGCTCAATCCGCTGCTACCACATCCGGCTATCGCCTGGCTGCTGGTGCCGGATTACTGGATAAGCTATCGCTTCACAGCCTTATTCAGCGGCCTTAAACCTGCCCCGGCGGCTCGTGAACTGGTCAGCCGCATCGCCCCCCGCCCAATCCTGTTTATCGCTGGCGAAGCGTCAATGTGGGAGCCGGAACTGGCGGCGAAATACGCCCTGAGCGCGGGCGCTTCGGCAGAAGTGTGGGTCATTCCCGCTGCTGAGCATATCGCTGGAATTCACACCGCCCCGGAAGCATACGCGGCACGGGTCACAGCCTTCATTGAGGCAGCACTGCTTAAGACCTAGTGACTCAACCTGCCCGACTGGTGGTACAAATTCTGCTGAAGTGGACTGAGAAGACCGCTAGTGTGATAAGATATCGACAAAGGTAAAGGAAGCGCGGGGCAACCAGATGGAAGCGCGTAAACTGCTGTATACAGTCGAAGAATTTGAGGCAATAGCCGACGCACCGGAGAACAGTGACCGGCTGTTGGAGCTGATTCAGGGGGAGATTGTCGAAAAAGTGCCGACTGAAAAACACGGCATGTGCGCCGGAAATATTTATGGGCATATCTGGAATTTCGTCCGCATCAAACGCTCCGGGCGCGTTGTCATGGAAGTCCGCTACCGCACCCCAGAAGATCGCCGCAATGTCCGCATCCCTGATGT
Organism: uncultured Anaerolineaceae bacterium; assembly: GCA_964447795.1. Classification (GTDB taxonomy): domain Bacteria; phylum Chloroflexota; class Anaerolineae; order Aggregatilineales; family Phototrophicaceae; genus CFX2. The sequence continues at coordinate 58,463 of CAYUTY010000034.1, read as the reverse complement.
GAGTTATACCGCCGGGAACGAGCCACCTGTCGAACGTGGCAGCGTGCCGCGTATGCCCGATCTGGCCGTTGAAGTCAAATCGCCGGACGATTCGCTGAAGGTGATGCGGGAAAAGGCGCGGTATTATCTGCAAAACGGCGTAAAAATGGTTTGGCTGGTTCACCCGGATAAACAATTTGTCGAGGTCTATACGCTCGATGAAGAACTGGTGCTGGTTGAAGGCGATGTGCTGGAAGGCGGTGATGTGCTGCCGGGTTTCACCATGCCCGTGAGCGCAGTATTTGAGGACACCGCAAGCGGTGAATAAACAGGGAAGGAACAGCGCTTCCTCCCCTGTGAATGGACTGGTGAAGCGTTAGTCCGCTGCCAGAACCGCTTCGGCGGCGCTCAGAGCGATTTCGTCCGGGTCGATGTCCGCGCTGGCTGAAAGAGCGATGATGATGGCATCCTGATCTGGCAGATAAAAGCCCATGCTGACAAAGCCCAGCACACTGCCGGAATGTCCCCAGGCTGTGCCGTAGTCGGTTTCCCATTCGCCCAGACCGAGACTGTAGCCACCGCCTTCATCATCCGGCAGAAAAGACATCAATTCAGCCATTGAATCCGCAGTGAGCAGCGTTTGATCGACCAACAGGGCGCGGTAAAAGGTGGTGAGATCGTTTACGTTGGAGATCAGGCCGCCGTCAGCCAGCCCCGCTCCATCGTTGAAGTCGCTGACATTCTCCGCCTCGCCATCGCCGTCGAAATCCTCATAACCGTCAACAAAACCGCCGGGCAGCGTTTCGCTGATCTGGGTATAAGTATCGCTGAGTCGGAGCGGGTCGAGGATACGGTCACGCATAAGGCTGTGCAGTGGCAGGCCAGAAGCCGATTCCAGTACCAGTTGCAGCAGCAGATAATTGCTGTTGGAGTAGTAAAATTCCGCGTTCGGGGCGGCCAGGGCGGGCAGGCCGTAAGCGTATTGAAGCGCTTCCTGCGCTGCCCAGATATGGGTTGGGTCAGCTTCGAGTGCCGCCCAGAATTCATCCTGCGCCAGATAATCGTCGATGCCGCTCCGCATCGACAGCAGTTGCCGAATAGTCACAAGGTCGGCATTCGCCATGTTTTCGACCACCTCATCCGGCAGCCACTCCGCCGCGAGGTCGTCCAGGTCAAAAAGGCCCTCTTCCTGCAACAGCAGCGCGGTCACTGCCACGAAGGTTTTGGACATGCTGCCGATGCGGAAACGGTCATTTGGCGCGGCGGGTCGTTCTCCATCAGCCAGGCCAGCCGCAGCCGCGATACTTCCATCCGGCGTCGTGATCTGCACCACAGCCGCCGGGCCATCCGCCTCAGCAAAATCGGCCAGCACATTTTCCAGAACTTGCTGTGTTTCATCCTGGGCTGTGACCGGCGCTATACCGGCGAAAAGACTGATTACAATGAACAAAAGCCAGCGCATCTTGTAAAGCTCCCTTTAGTTTGCTGCTGATTCACCGATTATACGGGGCGGCAGCGCTGGTTTTACGTAAGGAAATCAGCGGCAGCGGGGGTAGCTCGGCTCAAGCTGGCAGTAGCGCCAGCGCGGGACGAAGCCGTGCCAGCGGAAACGCGGGCCGCTGTGAGCATCAGCCAGCAGGTTGATGTTGGAGATACGGGTGAAAGGGGCAGGCCAGCCATCGGCATTGATGGACACCAGATCATAGGTCAGGTCGTGGGGCGGCGTGGAAACCATATCACCCTGCCAGCCCCAGAGCGCCAGCACATCACCGAGGCGCATATCCGCAGTGAAACAGACCAGAATACGGCCTTCGACGACCATTTCGGTTTTGGTTTGAAAGGCGGCAATACAGGCAGAATAGGGTGCTGGCATACTGAAGTAGAGATAAGCGGGATTCAACTGATTGGGAAACACCTGAACAGCGCCCGCGCGGGTCATAAGGGTGAGCGCCTCGGAGGCGGTGGTCAGGCCGGGAACGATGCCATACCAGCAGGACGGCATTTCACCGGCGCAATTTTCCGTGAAGCCGCGCAGGGCAGGGTGGGCGGGCTGGGCGCTGCCGAGGGCGCGGGCAGAAATGGCGAGCGTCAGGCAGGCCAGCAGCATGAGCAGTCCGACTTTCAGACACAACCGCAGCATTTGATCGCCTTTACCCCGGCTAACGGACGGTTCACTTTTATTATAGCCAATCTGCTTTGATTTTTTCGTTGCCGCGCTGCCCGGCGCATGGTAGATTTTCTCAATACGTATGTTCAGCTCAGGATGATCCATGATGCTGCTTCGAGAGGTGAATGCCGAACAGGATTTTTCGCGTATTGCTGAACTGCTGTCGCTGGTTTCAAACGAAGCGGTGACGGCAGGGGCCTTGTGGGACGACGAGCGGCGGATTGTGCCGGGGAAAATCCGCCAGCGCTGGGTGATGGAAATTGACGGTCAGATCATGGGATATGCGATGGTGGTGAAATATCCATCAGAACCGGCGGATTTGTTCCACCTGGAACTGGTGACGGACGCTGTGGCCCGGCGGCAGGGAGTGGGCGGAGGATTATACACAACGGCAGAAGCTTTCGCGCGGGAGCGGGGCATGGGGCGGCTGATGACGGAAGTGCGCGACGATGACCCGGATTCGCTGGCTTTCGCGGCGCGGCGCGATTTTGAGATCAGCCACCAGACCTTTGATTCGGTGCTGGATGTGGCCGCTTTTGATGACTCAGTTTTTGCCGGGGTTGTTGAAGGATTGGAATCCGAAGGCATCCGCTTTTTTACCCTGGCGGCGGCTGGCGCAGACGAAGCAGCAGAACGTTCCCTGTATGAGATCAACCGGACGGCGGTGCTGGACGAACCGGGTTCGGTTGGGACGTTCCCAACTTACGAAAACTGGCGGCGGATCATTCTGGAAGCAGGCTGGTTTCGCCGTGAAAGCCAGTTCATCGCCGCTGATGGAGAACGCTTCATTGGGCTGGCAGGAGTCTATAATGAAGTGGAGACGCCGCGAGCTATGTTTAACGGTCTGACCGGCATTGACCCGGCCTATCGTGGGCGAAAAATCGCGCTGGCGCTCAAACTGCTGACGATTCGCTATGCGCGTCAACATGGGGCGGACACAATCAATACCGGGAACGACGCCCGCAACGCGCCGATGCTGGCGATCAATCATAAATTAGGCTATCAGCGCTTGCCCGGCCATTATGCGCTGTTAAAAACGGTTTAATCCGCCGTAAAACTGCTGGTACTTTGGTCTGATTCATTTCTCTCTCATATTGATCTTACGAAAAATCAACATTTAAGCGCCTATGGTACGTTTTCGGGGAGGCCAATTGTAAGGAAGTTTGAAAGGGAGATAATGATGCGTAAACTTTTCATGCCGGGGGCATTACTGCTCCTCTTGCTGATGGGGATGCTGTCCGGGGGCATCACAGCGGCGCAGGACGAGACGCCGACGCCGACACTGGACGAAATACCCACCGAGACACCGACTGAAACCCCGACTGAGTTCCCAACCTTCACTGAAACCCCAACCGAGTTCCCAACCTTCACTGAGACACCTACCGAAACCCCAACCGAGTTCCCAACCTTCACTGAAACCCCGGTTGATTTCACACCCACTCCAACCTTTACCGAAACCCCCACACTATTTGACCCCACGCTGACCCCGACAGCGACTTTCGCACCGATGGGTTTGACGCGGATATTCTTCTTCCATGGCTTGCCACAGGGGCCGGTGGATGTGTACGCCAACGGACTTCAGATCGGGGCAGGCGTCCCGACCAGCAGTATCGTCGGGCCATTCAGCCTGCTCGATGGCACAACAACCGGCATTGCCGTTTTGCCTGCGGGTACGTTTGGCTCACCTTTGCTGTACGGAGCACTGGCTTTTGAACCCGGCAGCACCGTGCTGATTGTCGCGTCGCAGGCGGCAGATGGGACACCGGCATTCTCTACCTTCCGTCTGGATACGGCGGCAGGCCAGAGTCAGGTGATCGTCGTCAACGCTTCTGACGCGCCGACGGTTGATGTCGCGGCGAACGGCCAGCAGGCATCAGTTGGCAGCGGCGGGGCTGAACAGGTAGCGGTTGCCCCCGGCACCGAAGCGGGCCTAGCTGGTGGGCAGGGCGCAGTTGAAGCGCTGGAAGCTGGCGTGGTTTACGTCTATGTTGCCATTGGGTCAGTGACCGATGGAACCTACCAGGTCGTCACGCAGCGCATTAATCTGAACGCGCTCAACCGCTAAGCGATTGAGCGCGGGGGTACGGGCTGGTCACATGACCGGCCCGTTTTTGTTTTCGGGGAAGGTGTTTTGCAGACGAGAGCGGGGCGGGTTAAGATTGCTCTGTTTCCAGCATATGCAGGAGTTCATTTTGGAGCAAACATTCAGAGCCGTCCTGGCTGGGTGTGGCCGGATGGCAGGGGCATGGATTGACGCAGTGAAGGCGACGCCAGGGTTGGAACTGGTCGGTTTCGTCGATGTGCGGCCTGAAGCAGCGCAGCAGCGGGCGGCGGAGTATGGTGGCGAAAGCGTGGTAGGGACGGATTTAAGCGCGGTGCTGAATGAGACAAAACCAGACATCGTGTTCGACTGCACCATACCAGAAGCGCATGTCGATGTGACGCTGACGGCGCTGGCGCATGGCTGTCATGTGCTGGGCGAGAAACCGCTGGCTGATTCGCTGGCGAACGCGCAGAAAATGGTGGCAGCGGCTCATGAAGCGGGGAAAGTTTACGCCGTGATTCAGAACCGGCGTTATGACGCGAACATCCGCCGCCTGCGACGGTTCATCGAGAGTGGGGCGCTGGGCGATCTGACGACCCTCAACTGCGATTTTTACATCGGCGCGCATTTTGGTGGTTTCCGTGATCACATGAAGCATGTGCTGCTGCTGGATATGGCGATTCATACGTTTGACGCGGCACGTTATCTGAGCGGGGCTGACCCGCTGGCGGTGTACTGCAAAGAGTGGAATCCCGCCGGGTCGTGGTATGACCAGGATGCATCAGCGGTCGCTGTTTTTGAGATGACGAATGGGCTGGTTTATACCTATCGTGGGAGCTGGTGCGCCGATGGATTCCGAACCACCTGGGAAAGCGATTGGCGTATTATCGGGCAGCAAGGCAGCGCCATCTGGCAGGGAGATGAGCGGATGCGGGCGGAAGTGGTGACAGCGACAGGGGATTTTTTCTCGGCGGTTGCGGAGGCTGATATTCCGGCTCAACCAACGCCAGAGAAAGTGGGCGGTCATGCCGGGCAAATTGCTGATTTTGTGGACTGCCTACGAACAGGGCGGGTGCCGGAGACGATCTGCACAGACAACATCAAAAGTTTAGCGATGGTGTTTGGAGCGATTGAAAGCGCCGAAACCGGACGGCGGGTGGAGATTACCTGGTGAGCGGGTTTCCAATACTGTTTTAGCGTTTTGTTTCATGATGGGTCTGTTTTCAACATTGTTCCAGGAGAAGGAGTATGTTCGCTTCGCTGCCGGGAGACTTCCCCGCCAATCCGCTGGAAAAAGCGGGGTATCGACTGGAATTTTATGACGAATTTGATGCAGCCGCACTCGATACGGACAAATGGCTGCCGTATTATCTTCCCCATTGGAGTTCAAGGAAACAGTCCGCGCCACATTATTTTTTTGCGGATGGCAATCTGGTGTTAGCCATTACCCAGGAGCAGCAGCCCTGGTGTCCCGAATTTGATGGCGAAGTGCGCTGTTCTTCCATCCAGACCGGGATGTTTTCCGGCGCGGTTGGCAGCCAGGTGGGGCAGCTTCGCTTCAGCGATAACTGTGTTGTGCGGGAGGCCCAGACCAATACACGCACTTATACCCCGCAGTACGGTTATTTTGAGATGCGGGCAAAGGGGTTAACAACGAGCGCTAACCATGTTGCATTGTGGATGATCGGTTACGAAGATTCGCCGGAAAAATCCGGGGAGATTGCCATTTTTGAGCTGCTGGGGGCGCAGGCTCAGGCCGGTCAGTCGGGCGTGCGCTATGGTGTGCATCCCTGGGGAGACCCGACGCTTGTTGATGAATTTTACGAGGATTATTTTCCGATTCATACGGCTGACTATCATATTTACGCTGCCGAGTGGACGCCGACCCATATCGACTTTTTCATTGACAACAACCGGATACGCACCATTCACCAGTCGCCCCACTATCCAATGCAGTTCATGCTCAGCATTTACGAGCATCCCTTTGAGGGTGCTTGGTCAGGGCAGTACAACCCGGCTGATCCCTATCCTAAAACATTCAAGATTGATTATTTCAGGGCCTATCAGCCGGAATCAGCTTACGAAACACCCCTTTAAGCAGGCATACCACCGACGATGTAGCCGAAAACAAATATGCCAGTCGATGAAAAGCCGGCTGGCATATTCCAGCGTACATTTGCGGGAGGGACAAGCGTTTAGGCGAACAACCCACAAGCTATACCACCTCTGAATTTCTACAACCGATTGCATTTCCTCAACACGCGGGTATAGCGCGCTTCACAGACCCTCAAAAGGGTTTGGCTTTGCGGTGATTGAGGAGAGGTTTCGTCTCCCCCAACCACCTTGAAGGCTCACTGCTCTCGCCAGCAAGATTCCCGTAGGACAATCTAACACGCTTCCGCGAAGTCCTAGCCAGCACAATGACTGATGTGACACGCGTACTACTCCATTGTGATATTTGTCACTTATGGCAATTAACCTGGAGATTTATATTCACATTAAGGTGGATATAGTCCAGATGTGTTTTCTCTATAGCTAATCCAAGGAGGTTTATAGAAATAAAAAACCCCACGTGTTGTACCTACTAAACCGGACTTATTAGCATAATCAGCAATCAAGGAGTCACAAATGTTTGGGAAATTTTCCCGCTTAGTTACTACCGTTATAGTGGCAGTATTTGCGTTAAGCTTGTTTGCGATGCCTATACATGCCCAAGACAAGATCCTGGTTGGTCTGTCCTTCTCGGACTTCGAAACCCCCCGCTGGTCGGAAGAAAACGAAATCATGACGGCAGCCCTTGAGGAGCTGGGTTACGAAGTAGTGTCGCAACAGGCCAGCCATGACCCCAAGGTCCAGAATGACCAGATCGCCAACATGGTTACACAGGGTGCCAAGGCGATTATTATCGTCGCTCAAGACGCTGATGCTGCCGCGACAGCAGTCGATGAAGCCGCCAGGGAAGGCGTGATAGTGATCGCTTATGACCGTCTGATCGCCACCCCCAACATTGCGGCTTACATTACCTTCGGTCTTGAAAAGGTCGGTAATGGGCAGGCCGATGGCGTGCTCAAGGCTCTGGGCTTCGACCCCGCCAATCCTGGCCCCACCGACACATGGACGACAGATAATCCGGTCAACCTCGTCAAACTCGAAGGTGACCCAGGCGATAACAATGCCAAGTTCTTCGAAGCGGGCCAGGATGAGATCCTCCAGCCATTTGTGGACGCGGGACTTGTCACGATTGTTGCTCGTCAGAATATCGCTAACTGGGATGAGACCAATGCTGTGATAGCTATGGAAAACATCCTGACGTCTCAGAACAATGAAGTTGACGCTGTCATCGCTGCCAACGACAATCTGGGATTGGGTGCCCTACAAGCCCTTTCGGCTCAACAACTGTCCGTCCCGGTCTCCGGCCAGGATGCCACCGTTCCGGGCGTCAACAGCATTGCCAAAGGCCAATTGACCGTCACGATCCTGAAGGACTATCGTGTTATGGCCCCACAGGCGGTTCAACTGGTTGATTCATTCCTTAAGGGCGAGACAGATCCCGAACTGGAATCCTACCCGCTGGCTGATCTGACGGGGAATGCCGACCTGACTGGTGAGGTCCTGGCCAAGTACCTGCCGGTTACCCAGGTTACCATAGACAACCTGTATGACGAAGTCGTCTTGAGCGGCTTCCAAAGTTACGATGACGTCTATCAGGATATTCCTGAGGCAGAGAGACCACCTCGTCCCGCTGAAGCGACCGAGGCGGCACCGTAAGATTGTAAATGACGTTTATTGGCATCCCGGCTGCGCAGAGCTTGCCGGGACTGCCGATAAAACTACGGCGAATTCGGAAAGAAAGGGCTTCCTGCCGAACAGCAGCTTGCCAAACACAGGAAGCCATCTGTGCCAATCAAGGACATACAGAGTTCATGAGCGACAACACCAATGATATCATTCTTGACATAAAAAACGTCACCAAACGCTTTTCTGGTGTGACGGCTTTAAATGACATGTCTTTCCAGATCCGCCGTGGCGAGATTCACGGCCTGTGCGGTGAAAACGGCGCGGGAAAATCGACCCTGATGAAAATCCTGTGCGGAGTCTATCCTTCAGGAACTTATGAAGGCAGCATTATCTACAATGGCCGTGAGCTACGCCTAGAGGGCAATTCGATCCGTCAAGCGATCGAAGAAGGGATCGCGATTGTTTACCAGGAACTGACACTGGTCGGTAACATGACCGTTGGTGAGAATATCTTCCTGGGCAAAGAGCCGGTCGAAAACGGCGTAATCAACTGGGATAAGCTTTATTCAGAGACCCAAAATATCCTGACAAAATATAGTCTGGATATTTCGCCCCAGGCACTTATCAAGTGGATGGGTGTCGGCAAACAGCAGATGACGGAAATTGCGAAAGCCCTTTCCGAAGATGCCAAAGTTTTGATTCTAGACGAGCCGACCAGTGCCCTCAGCGCGGCTGAGATCGACAAGCTGATGGAAATACTGGCCGTACTCAAAGAACATGGTGTGACCTGCATTTATATCACACATAAAATCGGTGAGTTCTTCAGAATCGCTGATTCAATCACCGTCATGCGTGATGGCAAAGTCGTAACTACCAGACCAACCCAGGAATTGAATGTCGAAAAGCTCGTTAGTCTGATGGTCGGGCGCGAAATGAAAGAGCGCTTCCCAACAGGGAATCGGCATCCGGGCGATGTTATTTTTGAGGTGGAAAATCTCCACGCGCTGCCGCCTGAGAGCTCGGAGCGCGAAGTCCTGAAGGGTGTATCTTTTAACCTGAGGAAGGGTGAAATTCTGGGGATCGCGGGTCTGATGGGGTCTGGTCGTACCGAACTGGTGATGACCCTGTTTGGCGAGTACGGCAAGATCACCCAGGGTACGATAAAGCTGAATGGACAACCATTAACGATCCATAATTCCCGCCAGGCTATGATGCACGGACTCGGCTTAGTGCCTGAAGATCGAAAACAGCATGGTCTCATCCTGATTCAAACCATCCTAAAGAATATTTCACTGGCGAACCTGGATCAATTCTCTTCGTGGATGCGCATCGACGCCGACGCGGAACTCCACGCCAGTACGCAGTTTGCCAAGAGCCTGGCAATTAAGACGCCAACGCTCCAGGCCAAAGTCGACTCCCTTTCCGGCGGCAATCAACAAAAAGTGGTCATTTCCAAATGGCTGATGTCTAAGCCCAAAATACTGATTATGGATGACCCGACAAGAGGCATCGATGTAGGTGCCAAATACGAAATCTATAAATTGATGAACGACCTGGCCGAGCAGGGAATGTCAATCATCATGATCTCGAGTGAACTTGAAGAAATCCTGGGCATGAGCGACCGGATAATGGTCATGTGCGAAGGTCATTCGGCGGGCATACTCGACATCGCTGACGCTACCGAAGAAAAAATCATGGCCCTGGCAACTGGCATTGTAGGAAGCAATGTCAGCACGAATACTGATGCCAGCAAGCCTGTGTCCGGCATCGCTTAATCCACTCATTTCGAATAGGTGATTTAAATGGCCTCGAATACAACGACTGCCCCTAGTGAGACGCCCAGCCTAGTCAGGCGTCTCGGTTCCAATCTCCAAACCTATGGACTCATTGGTGCCGTTATCCTCATATGGCTATTCTTTGCGCTCCAGACAGATGGTACTTTTCTCGGTGCCCGAAACATTTCAAACCTGTTCCGGCAGATGAGTGTAACGGCCATCATGTCTGTCGGTATGGTGCTGATCATCGTGACGGGTGGCATTGACCTGTCAGTAGGACGACTGGCTGGTTTTGTGTCGATTATTGTATCACTGTGTCAAGCACAATTATGGCCGAAGCTCATACCTGTGCTTTTCCCCGGCCAGGACCCGGTGAATTTTGTGCTTGCGACGACTCTTCTATCGGTACTGATAGGGTTAGTTGCAGGGACATTGTTTGGCATTTATCAGGGATATATCATTGCCCACCTGCGAGTTCCGGCGTTTATCGTCACCCTGGGCGGTCTATGGGCGCTCCAGGGCGTAATCCTGGTCGTGACGGGAGGAAGTACCATCTCGGCCAAGCAGGAGGTGTTCCTGAGTATTGCCAATGGATACTTGCCTACCGGGGCGGGTGCTATTCTGGCGGCAGTGGTAACAGTTTTCCTGTTCGTCAGCATGATCCTCAGCCGGCGAAGAAAATTGAAATATGGCTTTAAACTGCCTGCCATGTACCTGGATGTGCTCAAGACCGGGATTTTTGCGGCGGTATTCATCCTGTACGTGTATATTGTCAATCAGTATAACGGCGTCCAGTCGCCTGTTCTTATCCTCGCTATCGTCGCGATGGTAGTCAACTACGTTTCGAATAACACCCGTTTTGGTCGTTATGCCTATGCGATTGGCGGCAACCGCGAGGCGGCCCGGCTCTCCGGCGTCAACATTCGCAACAACCTGTTTGCGATTTTCGCCCTGATGGGTTTCCTGTGCGGTATAGCTGGGGTCGTTCTGGCCTCCTACGTAGGCGGCGGCACTCCTTCTGCCGGATCCGGTATGGAGCTCGATGTCATCGCTGCTTGTATTCTGGGGGGGACTTCTACCCTCGGTGGCGAAGGAACAATTCTGGGCGCGATGATCGGTGCCCTGATTATGGCAACCCTCACGAACGGTCTTCAGTTGATGAATATGCCAAATGAGTGGCAGTACATCATCAAGGCTGGCGTCTTGATTCTGGCGGTTTATGCCGATGTCCGACTAAGGAGAAATCGCTAGGTTCTGGCGACATTTAAATCGCTTCTGGTAAGGTTGGCGGATGACAACCATAAAAGCGAGGGTAGACCAAAGCTATTGAAATCAGCAAGCGGCGGATAGGATTCAAACATCACTCCGTAAGAAAAAAGCACTTGAGAAGTTAATTCAAGTGCTTTTTTCGCTCAAGTGCGGAGGAGGAGGGATTCGAACCCTCGGTAGCGCAAGGCGCTACATCTGTTTTCGAGACAGACCCGATCAACCGCTCTGGCACCCCTCCAATAGAGGCGATTATACGCCAAAGTCAAGCGTTTGAAAATCCCGATTCTTCGATGGCAAAGTGATATTTTGTGGTTATAGTTAGCGGGTGGCACAACACCATTTGAACAGCTACTTTTTAAGGAGAAAAATATGGACATCGGTGGTTTTATCAGCAGCATCATCAGCGCACCGTTTGTATGCATTGGCTGGCTCATCATCGGCTTCATCGCCGGGGCGCTGGCGCGGCGGATTATGGGATCGCGAAATTCCAGCTTCGTGTCGGATATTATCCTCGGCCTGATTGGCGCGGCCATTGGCGGTTTCATTCTCGGTTTGCTGGGCTTCCAGAGCGGGCGTGTGATTGAGCCTGGCCTGGGGATTGGCTCGATTGTGACGGCATTGATCGGCGCGATTGTGGTGATTTTCATCGGGCGGGCGCTGACCGGACGGCGGTAGTCCAACCAGTAGGAGAAGAAGCAGGGAAAGAGGGTGGCGCTGCTGCCCTCTTTTTATTCTTTTCGATTTCATATAATTCATCTTTAATTATCTAATACTCTGTCCACTACAGTAAAGGCGTTGTATTCAAATCATTGTGGGGATAGATCATGAACTCAATTGGAGATTTCATTACCGCGCTGATCGCATCGCCTTTTTACTGCATCGCCTGGATTGTGATCGGCTTCATCGCCGGGGCGCTGGCGCGGCGGCTCATGGGGTCACCGAATGCCAATGCTGTGATGGACATCATTCTGGGTCTGGTAGGCGCGGTGATCGGTGGTTTCATCCTGGGTTTGCTGGGCTTCGGCGGTGGACTTAATATTGGGCTGGGGATTGGCTCAATCATTACCTCGCTGATTGGTGCAGTGATCGTGATTTTTATCGGACGAGCGCTGACTGGCGCGCGATAGCTATCATCAACTGAGACATGAAAACGGTGCGCTTCGTTTGTGGGGTGTGCCGTTTTTGTTTGGGTTAGTGTCGCTGGCCGTCAGCACGAAGGGCGGCGAAAAAGGCGCGCAGATAGCTGGCAGCTTCTTCGGCCATTAAGCCGGAGTCAATCTCGACGCGGTGATTCAGTTGGGGATGCTGAATGATGTTCATGACGCTGCCGCCCGCGCCCGCTTTGGGGTCGAGCGTGGCATAAACCAACCGGGGCAGTCTCGCCAGCACCATCGCCCCGGCGCACATGGCACAGGGTTCGAGGGTACAATAAAGGGTGACATTTTCCAGCCGCCAGTGACCAACAACCTGGGCGGCCTCGCGTATGGCGATCATTTCGGCGTGGGCGGTTGGGTCCTGGTCGCGCTCGCGGCAGTTATGCCCCCGGCCAATGACTATGCCGTCGCGAACGGCCACCGCGCCCACTGGCACATCACCATGTTCCAGCGCCCGCAGCGCTTCATCCAGCGCCAGGCGCATCCCCTGTGTATCGTCCATGTCGCGCTCGCCTGTTCTTCCAATAAACCGTGTTTCCGAGCATAGCGCGAAAATCTGTCTCAACCAACTACCGCTGCATAACATCGTTCTGGATACTGTTCGTGCGACCTATTTGAACGCAGGGCGCGGCAGGTTGCATCGTCCGATTGGCGGGTTTTGGCATCGGCCAAAAGGCGGAGACGTTTACAGGCCATTTTCTTCCAGATCGTACAGATCGCTCTGGCGCTGGGCGCGGTCTTTGCTGCGTTTAAGGAAATCTTCGGCGGTTTCAGTTTTGCGGTTGGCACGTGTCGCCGGGTCAAGAACGGTATGATGCGGGGAGGGAGACGTGCGCGGCGACAGGACGACGAATTTAGGGCGGCGCTGTCTTAAAGCCAGCAAAAGCAGGGTGCTTCCGGCAAAAATGCTACCTGCCACGATCAATACAGTGCGGGCGATTTCATCAATCGGGTCAACATAGCCGTGATAGGTGAAGTAGTAGACAATGCCTCCGCCGGTTGAGCCGACCACTTTTTGAAAATCCGGGCTAAGGATCGAGTCCACACGCACGAAGAGCCAGAGCGGTATTTTGAGGCTGCGAGCGGCGGCAGCGTAATCGCTGATCTGATCGACACGATCCTGATAGGAGTAGAGCATTTCGCGCACATTTTTTGATTCAGCGATAAAATAGGGTGAGATGAAGTCAGGGCGGCGATGGGCGGCACTAAGCGGTGTGTAAGCAAAACAGGTGCGACATTCCCCAGGCAGGAAATTGCTGCTGCTGGCGCTGTTACAGATACACTGGCGCTGATCTGGCTCATCGTTACGGATAAGTCCCAGATCATGGGCAAGTATAAGTTCCGCCGAGAGGCCGATTAACCGGGTATTGCCATCGCCTGTTCGCAGGGTGGGGGTGCTGGCGTAACGGCGTCCAGTAGGATTAGGTGCGGTGAAGTTGAGCAGGAGTATAACAGACACTATAAAAGCGATGACGGAGAGCGCCATCGCCAGACGAAGCAGGGCTTTCATGCTGTGTATTCCAGATATTAGCAGGTCGCTATGGAATCCAGTATAGAGTGAAAGCTGCTGCCTGATTCTTGACAGGGGTAAATTATTCGTGAATTCCACTACGTAAGTCATAAAATTGAGAGGCAAATACGAAAATAGGGATGGCGAAATATTAGTTTAGCATAGAGAATTTAAAGACTATCATGGATTAATATAAAGGATATTCTTATATGCCATTACCGGAATCGATCAGCAATCCCAATATGCCGAAAGCATTAGGGCCGTATTCACACGCGGTACGCCTGGGAGATTTATTGTTCATCGCTGGACAGGCGGGAATTAACCCCGCGACTGGGACAGCGCCCGATGCCTTTGATGCCCAGGCGCGGCAGGCGTTCCAGAATCTTGCGACGGTGCTGGAGGCAGCGGACAGCAGCCTGCAACATGTCGCCAAGACCACCATCTTTTTAACTAACGCCGAAAATTTTCCCAAGCTGAACGAGTTGTACGCGGAATTCTTCCCAACTAACCCGCCTGTGCGCTCTGTTCCCATCGTTCAACTGCCCAGGGGACTCCTCATTTCCATCGAGTGTATTGCGGCTGTCGACTAAATGAATCTGAATTATGGATAAGACGGCTTAGGGGACGGCAGCCACTAACGCGTATCGCTCGTTACGATCAAGTTGAACCGACAGTTTGAGTGGCCGACGCGAGTAGGCAATCAGACCCCGCCATCAAATTGACGAAGCAATTGTTGACGCTGCGGTGGCCGGTATGCTCGATCTGCGAGATATTCTTTAACTGATCGTTGATGGTGTCGATGATCGAGTGCCTCCCGCTTTGCTTATCCATAACTGAGGTATAGCACTGTGTTGTTAGCCATGCCCGGTGAAGCCCTCGAATTCGAGCAGGAATTTGAGGCGGCGCAGATCATCTTCAATACGTTTGGTGAGGCTGGTGATGATGACAGGTTCGATGCGGCGGTATTTTTCGTTCACTTCCATCTCGATCTGGTAGGTGAAACGTGAACCGCTGGCGGTGCGTTCTACCAGACGGAATCCGCGTGTAGGGAGGGCGGCTTCCAGCGATTGAAAGGCGACTTTGCGATTCGGTTCGTAACAGGTGACTTCAGCCCGCATCCGGTTGATACAGCCGACAATCTCAACTTCCTCGTGGATACGCGCCCCGACGCGCATTTTATTGGCCGGGTGCTGCTCGATATTGAGGATACCAGCACGCCATTGTTCGTCATAGCGAAAACTGCTGACGAAGGCAAACACCATTTCCAGCGGACGGTGGATAACAATGTTGCGTTCAATGGCAATCATGGGCGACATCCTTCTCTGTGAACACTTTATTAAAAGATAGTATACGCTAAAAATGTATGCTCTGGCTTCATCGGAAAGGTCAGTAGAGAATAGGGCTTTGGACGGAGTTCATACGGCTGGACAGCGAGAGTGTCCAGCCGGAGTGGCAACGAACCGTATGTTCAGGCGATAAGCGGAGTCAATCCAGCAGCGACGAAACTGCCCTGGCGCGTATTCCAGCAACCCTCATGAGACTAAAACAGGGTTAACTGCTGCGGCGCGTTCGGGTCTTCGGGTTCGTCGAGCGTGGAGACGATTTCAGGCGGGGCAGCATCCAGAATGTCGGTTGGTTCGGCGGGAGCCTCATTTTCTTCGTCTGTATCCTCAATCATAAGTTCAACCGCCTCATCGGACAGGTCTACACCGGCGAAGACCTGTGGTTCGGGCGCGGCATTTTCAAGAACAGCTAAATCAGGCACAAAATCGGCACCCACATCATCAACATGCATGGTGGCGCGGACGCGCAGTTGGGCCAATTCGCTGTCGCTAAAACCGGCCTGATTCATCACCACCGTCAGCGAGGGTTCGGTGACTTTATCGCGGTTGCGGATGACATGTATGTAATGTGCCTGAAGACACTCGCGCCATTCGTCGGCAAAAATATTTTCCTGCATCGTTCTTTTAGACCTCGTAACTCTGTTTCCAGGCGGGTACATCAACTTTCAGGCCGTGCTGTTCGCGCAGGGCATCGGCCAGCGCCTCGGCGGCAGGTGGCTCGCCATGTACCAGGAATGTCCGGGCGGGCTGCTGGTGCATAGCGCCGACCCAGGTAATCAGCTCATCGCGGTCAGCATGACCGCTGAAGCCATTGAGGACTTCGACACGGGCGTTGACGAAATACTCATCGCCAAAAATACGCACCATTTTATCGCCGTTGACCAACCGCCTACCCAGTGTGTGTTCCGCCTGGAAACCGACGATGAGGACAGTAGTTGCCGGGTCGCCCAGGTTATTTTTCAGGTGATGGAGGATGCGCCCAGTCTCCGCCATGCCGCTGGCGCTGATGATGATGGCCGGTTCACGCATGAAATTGAGCGCCTTGCTTTCCTCGACGGAGCGCGTGTAAGTCAGATCGCTGAAGCCAAGCGGATCATTACCTGCGCCAATCTCCATGACGAACTGGCGGGTTTCGTCGTCGAAACACTCAGGATGGCTGCGAAAAACATTGGTGACATTAGTCGCCAGCGGACTATCGACAAAAATGGGCAGGCGGGGAATATCGCCCTGACGGGCGAGACGATGCAGGCTGTAGACAAGCTGCTGGGTGCGCCCAACGGCGAAGGCAGGGATGATGATTTTGCCGCCGCGCCGGTAGGTTTCGCTGACGATGCGTTCCAGTTCGCGCTCGGCATCGGGGTAGGGTTCGTGCAGTCGGTCGCCGTAGGTGCTTTCCATGATAAGGAAGTCGGCAGCATCGGGAGGCTGCGGATCACGAATGATGGGAATGCCGGTGCGGCCAATATCGCCGCTGAACACCAGTTTCACATCGCGCTTCGCCTCCCGGTCTTCGATCTCCAGCAGGACGGTGGCGCTGCCGAGCATGTGACCAGCGTCGATGAATGTCAGCCAGACACCGGGCAGGATGGATTTGCGGCGGTTATAACCGTGCGAGACAAATTCGTCGAGGCTGTCAGCGGCATCTTTAGCAGTATAGAGCGGTTCAACCGGCTCCAGCCCTTTACGACGGTTTTTCTTGTTAACGAACTCGGCATCTTTTTCATGGATGTAACCGCTGTCCATGAGCATGACGGCGCACAGGTCGCGGGTGGCGTGGGTGCAGATGATGTCGCCGCGGAAGCCACTTTTGACCAGATTGGGGATATTGCCAGAGTGGTCGATATGCGCGTGAGACAGCACCAGTATATCGACTTCACGCGGGTTGTAGGGCAGCTTTTGATTGCGCTCGTAGGTTTCGGAACGTTTGCCCTGGTAGAGGCCGCAGTCGAGCAAAATCCGTTTGCCGTTGACCTCGACCATGTGCTGCGAGCCGGTGACTGTCCCCGCCGCGCCGTAAAAGGTTAGCCGCATGATCGCCCTTACAAATGTCGCTGATCGCACAGATGAACATTTGTATCTATTATGCCGCAGATCAAGGAGTGTATTCAACTGATGATGGTCATAAATTAAACCTGGTCTGGGGCTAAAGCCAGGCAGCAGGGCACGTGGCAGATCGCATTTCCTTTAAGCATATTATGCTGTCGAACAGGCATTATAATTGAGCAAGAGGCATATGATACGCTTCCTGACCGCTATTGTATCAGACACAAGCAGCAGCTTATTGCCCTATTCCCTAAAGATGAGCGAGCGTTTTACAGACGAGCAATGTTTAAAGAACCCGACGACCCCCTATCCAGAACAGCAAACCCGGAAATGGATGCCCTGCGAGAGCGTGTCGCCCAACTGGAAGCCCAGCTTGACCGCTCACAGGCAGACACCACAGCCGATGATACTGAGAACCAGTTCTTTGAAAAGCTCAAAACACTGAATGAAATCAACATTCAGCTCAACCGCGCTGAGTCATTCGATGAATTGTGCTTCCAGGGGATTAAACTCGGCATTGAACGGCTTGGTTTTGATCGCCTGGGGTTATGGTTTGTTGAAGACTCGCGCCGCTACCTGTGCGGGACATTCGGTGTTGACGAATACGGCAACATTCGCGATGAACGTGATAAGAAGTTTAATTATGGGAGCGATTCCGTGCTGGATTTCTCGACTGGCGGGAAAAAGGCACATGTAGACCTGGATGCATCTCTTTTCAATGATCGCTCGGAAGTTGTTGGCAAAGGCTGGCATATTGCCGTCCCGCTCCTTGATGGAGAACAATTCGTTGGTTTCATGAGTGCGGATAACTTCATCAACCGCCGCCCGATGCTCGATTATCAACCGGAACTGCTTCAGCTATACGGCTCAACCATTGGCTATCTGGCAAAGAGCAAACAGGAAAATGAAACGATCCGAAAATTGCGCCGGGCAATCCAGCAGAGTTCCAGCATGGTCATTCTGTGCAATGTCGCTGGCACCATTGAATATGTGAATCCTTCTTTCACCGCTGTTTCCGGTTATGCGCTGGAAGCTCTATCAGGGAATGGACTGGAATTTCTGCTGTCCAGGGCGGGGCGAGCAGATCAATACCCGCAGTTATGGGCGGCGTTGTCAGCGGGGACTGAGTGGCATGATGAATGGCATAACCAGAGTCAAACTGGCGAATTCTATGATACGCTGGTTTCTATTTCGCCGGTTAAAAGTCCGGAAGGTCATATTGTCCACTTTGTGATGGTGCAGGAAGATATCACTGAACGGAAGCGGCGGGAAGCACAGGAGATTGCGCTGAAAATTGAACGGGAACAGGTCAACCTTCTGCGCCAGTTCATCGCCGACATCGCGCATGAGTTCAAAACGCCGCTGGCAATTATCAACACCAAGACTTATCTCATCAGGCGCAGCTTAGGCGAAGCAGCCCCGGCTGACCATATCGCGGGAATTGAAAATCAGGTCAGGCAAATTAACATGATGCTGGATGATATGCTGACGATGATGCGCCTGGGGCAGGCAGTCGCGCTGGAAATCAGCCTGCTTGATCTGCACAGCATCATCCGTCAGGAGATTGAGAAACTGGAGAAAGAATCCAACAGGAAGCATATCGAATGGGTCACGGATTTTGCTGAACTCCCGCTATTGCAGGCCGACAGGGACAGATTGGCGAAAGCTTTGCATGAGGTTTTAGATAATGCGGTGACTTTTACCGAAGCAGGCGGTTCTGTCACCGTTAGCACATTTCAGCGGGAAAATAATATTTTCTTGCGAATACAAGACAGTGGTATCGGTATTGAGCATGAGGAAATTCACAGGGTTTTTACACCCTTTTACCGCGTGAATAAAGCGCGAACGACGCGCGGTACAGGGCTGGGGCTTTCGATTGTGAAACGGGTTGTCGAATTACATGGCGGGACGGTCACAATTGACAGCGAACCGGGCGAAGGGACGACAGTTGACCTGATGCTGCCCCTAAACGCCACAGCGAGTCCGGCAGAGTGAACTGCATGAAATTTATTCCGCGCCGTCCTGGAACTGTCGCATGACGGTGAGGATGTCGGCACCATAAGCGGCCAGGCGCACCGGGCCGAGGCCGATGATACCGGTCAGATCGTCGGGGGTGGTGGCGTTGCGGCGGGCGACTTCCCACAGGGCTTCCTTAGAGATAATCACATCGGATTCGACTCCGCGCGCTTCTGCCCGTGTTTTACGCCATTCGTGCAGGGCGGTATAGCGCTCGATGGTTTCCGGGGGAATATCTGCCGGGCGTGGCGGCGGTTTGGGGATGGTGGCGCGCTTGCCACGCTCGACGGCAGCCATCAGATCGCGGCCATAACGGCGCACCTGCTGTGGCGACATACCCTTGATCGGATTGAGGGAATGGCTGGAATTGGGCAGCATTTCCGCTATGGCGACCAAAACCTGATTGCTGAACACCTTGAAGGGCGGCACATCACGTTCCTGGGCGATGCGATCCCGCAGCAGGTAGAGTTCGCGCAGGACGGCCATCTGGCGGCGGTTGAGGTCAGCAGGGAGGCCGATACGCCAGTAGCCATCAGGATCAAACACATTATTGGCAGGTGGCACATCGCAGGATTCGGCAAAGGTTTCCTGGGCTTCTTCGAGCCGTCCGGTATCGATCAGCTTTTGCAGCAGATGATCACGCAGGATGGGCAGGTAATGGGTATCCATCTGGGCATAGAGCAGGCCTTCTTCGGAAAGCGGGCGCTGCCCCCAGTCGTCGCGCTGGTGGCTTTTGTCACCTTCAACGCCGCAGTATTCCGCCAGCAGTTTGCTGAGGCCAATCGCTTTATGACCAGTGATACGGGCGGCAACCATCGTATCGAACAGGTTGACAAGCCTGAAACCATAATCCCGGCGCATACACATCAGGTCATATTCGGCGGCGTGAAAGACTTTTTCGATAGCCGGATTGGCAAAGATAGGGCCAAGCGGCGACAGGTCGGCAATTCGCAGCGGGTCAATGATGTAATCCGCCGTTCGTGTGGAAATCTGAATCAGACAAACCCGCTCGCGGTAGGCGTGCAGGCTGTTGGATTCGGTATCAATCGCCACCAGCGGTTCAGTCGCAAGCTCTTGGGCTACCTGGTGAAAATCCGCATCATGGTCAATATAGGCTGCGCGGGGGAAAGGCCAGTTCAATTCAAATCCATTTTTGTCGTCGGAAGAGGTAGAGCATAAGGAGGGCCAGGCCCACCATCAACCCGGCGATAACTATAAAAGCGTCCGGGTGTTCGTCAAGGGGCAAATTGACATTCATGCCAAAAATACCAGATACCAGCGTCAACGGCAGCATAATAACCGAAATCACTGTCAGGGCGCGGACGACTTCATTGGTGCGGTGGTTCGCCAGGGTATTGGCTGTTTCAGCCAGACCATTGATGATTTCGGTGTCTTCTTCGATGATGTCGCGGGCAGTGTAAATGTGATCGAGCGTATCGCCGAAATACTGTTCCAGGTCTTCGCGGATGATAGGATGTTCGGTCAGGCCAAGCTGTTCCAGAATTGGCACCTGATGGCGGATGATACGGCGCAGGGAGATAATATCGCGGCGAACGATGGCTATTTCCTCGATGATTTTGCGGGTGTCGCTGGTGAAAACGGTGTCTTCAATGACATTGATATTGCCGCTGACCTTCCGCAGGATAGGGAAGATGTAATCCACCAGTTGATCGACGATGTAGTAGAAGGCATCGTTTGAGCCTTTCCCCATAAATTTATCGCGTTCTCCATCATACAGTTCGCAGCGGGCGAAGAGGTTAACCAGGGGCTTGAGCGTCCCATCATGAACGGTCACCAGATAGTCGCGCCCGATGATGAACTCAATTTCGCTGGGGCGGGAGAGGCGGTGTTTGGGATCCCAGATGGGAAAGTGCATGACGACGAACAGGTAATCTTCGTCTTCATCAACCTTTGGCCGCTCAGTCTGGCTCATAATGTCTTCAAGGTGAAGCGGGTGAACAAGAGGAAAAGATGTTCGCACTGTGTTGAGATCGTTGGATGTGGGTCTGACGATATTCATCCAGCGGAAGCGGTTACATTTCAGTTCAAATGATGCCACAGTTAACTCTCTTACAAACCTGATTTGAATGTGGATTAAAGCTTTTTGACACCTAAAGGTGTTTGTGATATATTGTACAGAGTACGGTGAAAGCCCCACACCGTTGACCCATACCAATAAATAATAGCGTGAACGTTCAACTTGCGGATGTGCTTTTTGCCGATCTGCGATACACTATCGGCCAATTAATCAGGATTTGTTCAGGAGTAGGGCTGTATGGCTACAGCAAGCGTCACTAAAGCGAAAGCGTCTCCGCCGACAACTGAACAGGCTGTTGTTCAGGTAGACGCGCCAACCAGACGCGAGTTTCTTTATTATATCTGGGGCGCTTCTATGGCCCTGATACTCGGCCAGGCGGGTGCGGGGTTAATCTGGTTCGCCCTGCCACGCTTTAAAGAAGGCGAGTTTGGCGGTACATTCACGGTGGGCGGCGGCGATCTGCCCAGCGATGCTGATGCACCGCTGTCGTTCCCGGCGGGTCGTTTCCATATTGCCAATGTGCCGGGCGAGGGGCTGGTTTCGCTCTATGGTGTTTGCACACACCTGGGCTGCCTGCCAAAATGGGTGCCGAGCAATGACCGGTTTGAATGCCCGTGTCACGGTTCCAAGTACGAAAAAAGCGGCAAATATATTGAAGGCCCCGCCCCGCGCAGCCTCGACCGCTTCAAGACAACTGTCCTTTTCAGCGATGGTACCAGCGCCGAGACTGACAGCAACGGGGATCCCATTCCGCTGGATGGCAAGCAGGTTGTGAATATTCGCATTGACACCGGTGCCCGTATCAAGCGCGGCGGGCGCGACTAGGCTGGAAATTAGAGCTTTTCGAGGGAGTAATGTATGTCGATTTTGCCATTTCCATCATTCCTCGATGATGTGAAGGAGAAGGGCCTGAAAAAGGCCGTCTTCGAACTCATCGACGAGTCGGTGGAGCGGCTGACGGCGGGTATGAATGTTCAGGACATCCGCGAAGCTTTGCGCGGTGAGCCTGCCAGCCGCAAGCCGAATCCCCGCCTCCAGCCGCACGCAGACGGTTTCTGGCTGCACATGCGTCCCAGCTATTTCCATTCGGATATGACGGGTCTGTACCCGACATTCCGCCTCGGCTGGCTGTCTACTTATTTCGTCTTTTTCGAGACGATCACCGGGCTGCTGCTGATGGTGTGGTACACGCCGTCGCCCGAAGTAGCCTACAGCAATATGATTAACATCATCAGCCGCGTGCCGATGGGGCAGCTCATGCGTGACCTGCACCGGCTCGGCGCGGAAGCGATGGTTTTGATCGTGGCGCTTCACATGGTGCGAACGTTTTTCACTGGCTCGTATAAAAAGCCGCGCCAGTTCACCTGGTTTACCGGGCTGCTGCTGCTGGTTTTTACCGGTTTCCTGAGCTTTACTGGCTACCTGCTCCCCTGGGATCAGTTGGCGCTGTGGGCGGTGACGATTGGCGCCAGCATGATCGAGGCGACACCGCCGCAGATCGTCGGTGAGAACATGAACCTGCTGGTGCGCGGTGGCCCGGAAATCGCGGCGAATGGTTTGCTGCGCTTCTACCTGGCACATGTGCTGCTGCTGCCAGCGCTGCTGTTCGTCTTCACCGGCGTTCATTATTACAAAGTCATCATTCACGGTCACAGCCTGCCGCCCAAGAAAGAGAATATTGGTGAGGACACAGCCAAGCGCGTGCCGCTGGACAAACGTGTGTACTTCATTCCCGATATTCTGACCAGCGAAATCATGTGGGTGGCGGTCACGACGCTGATTCTGGTGGTGCTGTGCATCTGGTTCTACGACGCGCCGCTGGAACACCATGCTGACCCACAGGTGACACCGCTTGGAACAACCGCGCCCTGGTACTTCCTGTGGCTGCAAGGCGCGCTCAAGCTGGGCGATAAAGTGTTCTGGGGTCTGATTTTCCCCGGCATCCTGCTCGGTCTGCTGGCAGTGTGGCCGTATCTGGATGTGACGCCGAGCCGCCGCTTCGCTGACCGGCGCATCGCTATCACTCTGTTCCTGCTGCTGATTTCGTTCACGACAGTATTGAGCTATATGGGTTTGCCGGAATACGGCGTGGCGACTTCTGCTGAGACGGAAGTGCTGCATGAGCTGGTTTTCCCACCAGCGCACAACCACATGGGCGAACTGCTGCCGGTGCCGTATGAACAGCTTGTTCCCGGCATGTACACGACCCGTGAGACTTATGCTGAAGCGGGCGACGAGGCGAATGTCGTCGCGGCATTTAATGCGGAAGTGACAGCGCCGTTTGACGGTACGGTCAGCGTGCAGGATGTGACGCCGAACCCGCTGTCAGAGGCCGACGCAATCAAGGCCGAACTCGCCAAGAATCATGTCAATGTCTCGACGATTAACTTCAGCAGCATTCCTGGCGATGCGCCAGAACTGCGGCATGTGCTGGAGGAATTCGCGGCCATGCTGGCGACAAACGGCGAGGAACTGCGAAATGCTTCCGGGACAGTCATCATCACGCAAAATCAGGCCAACCTCAAGCGGGTGGATGTCATCATCACCTGGGATGAGGTGAAGCTGGAAAACGGCAACCCGGTGCGCGATGCCAACGGCGAGATCATCATGAATCTGGACGAAAACGGCAAGCCGATTCGCCGCGTCGCCAGCGACCATGTGTTTATCCATGAAGACGCGGGTTACTTCGCGCACTAACCAGGAAGAATCATCATGCTGGAACGGATGCTCATTCCGAGAATTGAAAATCGCATCCTGGTAGGAGTTGTCTCCTTCGTCGGGATCATGGTTTTGCTGGGCTGGGCGGCCATCAATGAAGGTGGCCGCATGGCAGCCCTGGAACAGACCTATCACGCTCGTGCTATCGAGCAGGGGGCGGGTTTATTCGCCAATAACTGCTCAAGCTGTCACGGTGTTGATGGGCGCGGACTGGCCGGGCGTGCGCCCGGTCTGAATAACCCGCAGTTTTTCGACCACAATTTTTTCACTGACAGTACCGCAGAAATTGGTGGTCTGGAAGCGGAAAAAACGGGTCTCAATACCGAGATGAATGCTGACGGCACCACCGATGCCCGTAAAGCTGAAATTACAGCGCGTATCGCTGAAATTGATGCGCGGGTTAACGAGTTGAATACTCAGATTTCAGCCGATGTGCAGGTTGCCATTGACAAGGGTTATGATCCCGCGCGGCCTTCACGTCTGGAAAATCTGGGATGGGGCGGCACGCACGAGTCGTTTGTGCTGACGACGCTTATTCATGGTCGCCCGGTCAGCGCCAACTACTGGCCGCAGCCAATGGCGGCCTGGTCACAGACGGCTGGTGGGCCGCTGCGTATGGATCAACTGGAAGACCTGGTGGCCTATATCGAGAACTGGGACAAAGGCGATAACTGGACGCTGGAAGACCTGTTTGCGGTCAATCAGTTTGCTATCGAACCGGCTGACCCAGGGCCACTGCTGGAGCAGATCAACCTGTTGCAGCAGTCCGGCGGTATTCTGCCAGAGCCAGTTGGTGCCGATGTCACGGCGATTACTGCTCAACTTGCCGAAGTGACCGGTGACGAAGAGCGGGGTAATGCGCTGTATCACGGTACGGCCAATGCAACATTGGGCGGTGTTCTCGGCTGCCAGGGCTGCCATTTGCAGGCTGCCAATGGCACCGGGCCGATGACTGACGGCACCTGGACGCGCACGGTTGAGCAGCGTTTGCAGGAACCCCAGTTTGCCGGGTATACGCCAGAACAATACCTGGTTGAGAGCATTCTGGTGCCACAGTCCTATATTGTCCCCGGCTTCCAGAACCTGATGCCGCAGAACTTTGGTGAACGGCTGACCATACAGGATCTGGCGGACATCATCGCCTATCTGGAAACGATGAACCAGCCGCAGTAAGTCAAGCAATGCATATGCGTTTTTATAGGGGCGAGCCACTGGTTCGCCTCTATTGATTCCCACCTTTAATCTCAACTTCGTGAAATGCGTTACAATAAGCTGCGATATACAGACGGAGCAGTATTTCATGCGAAGACTCATCGCTTTTGTCAGTTTGTTTGTGGGAATGACGCTGCTTGGCGCGAGCGTTCTGGCAGCTCAGGAAGCAACACCAGTGGCACCTGCCGCTACGCCCCGTCCGGTAGAACTGGCCTGCGCGCTGGAAGACCTGCAAAATCAGCAGCGGGTTTTGAACGAACTGTTGGGGGATTTTTCGGCTGACTCAGAAGCCAATCCCGGCGCGGCGCTGGATAACCTCTACAAAGTGGGCGCGGCCTATCAGGAATTGGCGCTGGCATGTGGTTATCTTCCGCCGGATGCCGCTGAACGTCCGGTTGGGGATGATGTGGCGCGTATTCTGGCAGCGCTGGAAACGGTGAACGGCGACCCGCTCAACGGCCAGTTGATTTACAACGGCGATTACGCCTGCGCGGGCTGCCATCTGGCAGAAGGGCATGTCGCACCACCGACAGAAGGAACCTACAGCCGGGTGCTGGATGTGCGGCTGATGCTGCCGGAATTCGCCGGTTATACGGCGGAGCAGTATCTCATTGAGAGCATTGTCAACCCGGCGCATTACATCGTGCCGGATTACAACCCGTCCATGCCCGGTGATTATGGCAAACGAATCACCCTACAGGAGATGGCTGATCTGGTGCTGTTCCTTGAAAGCCAGGATGGGCCATCACCAGAATAGGTGAATTGGGGTACAATACGCCGTAATTTTGAACCCCGCTGCATCTTTGCTCAGGAGAATATCCGATATGACTTTGAAAAAATCCCTGCTGATTGTCGTACTGGCGCTGTTGTGTGTCCTGCCTGTTATGGCGCAGGACGCGACTGCGACTGAACAACCGACTATCGAAGCGACGCTGGGGCCAACGGCAACCTCGCAGGCCGATCATACCATCATGACTTCGGCTGAGGCGACTATTGACCTGACGCTGGCTGCGACACTGGAAAGTACGGCTGAAGCCACAGCCGAAATAACCGCTGAAGCGACTGCTGAGGCGACGACAGAAGCGACGGTAGAGGCGGCTGCCGAAGCGACTCCCCAACCAGCCGAATCGGATACCACTGAAGCAAGTTCCAATCCTGGCATCCCGATCATTGTGCTGCTGGGCGGGCTGGGTATGCTGGCGCTGGCAGGTGGCGCGATCTGGTGGCAGGATCGTGATCCGGAAACAGAAATCAACTGATCTCCAACTGGCTTATGGCTAACGCAACATAAATGCTGGTCTCAGCTAATATGCGGCGGCTGGTGCTGGTCAATCCGGCGGAGCAACAAAAATAGCTTTTGAAGGGCGGGGCAGATGCTTCGCCCTTTCTAATCCTACAGCGGTTGTTTTTTGGTGCAGGATTTTGTACAATTTTTCACAAGAAAATGGTTTCATTCGTCATATCAAAAATAGACGAATCGCTTGGACTGGATGTGTTTGTACAGTTATAATGGCGATCCTGTATCGGTGGATGGAGAAAAAATATGGCTCAAGCAACCTGGGAAAAAAGCAGCAGCCAGCCTGCGCCGGACGGCAGCAGCGGTGGAAGATTAAAATTTCTCGTCGGCGGTCTGCTTATTCTGGCGGCGGTGGCTTACCTGATCGTGTCCGGGACGATTGCCGGGTCACGCTATTACATCACAGTGGATGAGCTGCTGGCGAAAGCCGATTATCAGGGCAAAAATGTCCGTATGGCGGGTGTTGTCCTGGGCGACACCATTGTTTACGATGAAAAAAATCTGATCCTGGAATTCTCCGTCGCTAATGTGCCGATGGATTATACGGATCTGGCTGTTGCGCTGCACGAAGCCGCCACCAACCCCGATGCCAGCCGGGTGTTGGTGCGCCTGGAAAATCAGCCAAAGCCGGACTTGCTGCGGCATGAGGCGCAGGCGATTGTCAGCGGTGAGTTAGGCTCAAATGGCGTATTCCACGCCAGCGAACTCAACCTGAAATGCCCGACACGCTTTGAAGAGGCCCAGCCGGGGCAGGAAATCGCCCATCCGGCTGCCTAGTAATATTTCTCTCCGGGGTTATCAGCAGGCAGCTAACTGCCGATAACTGATTCCATTTGATAAAGTTAGAAGTTACGCACTTGCCATTTCTGTAGGGGAGGGTTTCAAACCCTCCCCTGCGAAAACACACTTTCAACTGCGTAAGTCCTAAAATGGTGAGTCTGGTTTTTAACATTTTTGTAAACTTGCAGTAGTCTTTAATTGGTAACTGCCATGCTTGCTGAAATTGGTCTGATTACAACCTTTCTTGCATTTGCGGCGGCGCTGTATGCCGTTGGCGCGGCGCTGTATGGTGGGCGGTTCAACTCAGAAAAGGCAGTTGTGAGCGGGCGCAACGCCGCCCTGCTGACCTTTCCCCTGCTGCTGATCGCCAGCCTGTCACTGTGGATTGCCCTGATTCAGGGGCAGTATCAGATGAGCTATGTCTGGACAGTATCGAACCCGACCACCCCGCTTTTTTACCGCATCACCGCACTGTGGGGTTCGCAGAAAGGTTCGCTGCTGTTCTGGTCACTGCTGATGAGTTTGTTTGTTGTCGCTGCCCTGCTCATTAACTGGCGGGGACAGCGCCGCCTGATGCCCTATGTCATTGCCTATACCATGGCGATGCTGGCTTTTTTCCTGGGTCTGGTGCTGTTTTACGAAAATCCATTTGAGCGCTGGTGGATTCTCCCGGATAACACGGTGGTTCAGACGGCGCTGATTCCGTCATGCGCTGCGGCTGGCTGTGCCAGTGCGCCAGCCGCGACACGCCTGGCCGATACGGCCAGAGGGTTAAACCCGCTGCTGCGGCACTTCGGCATGATTATTCATCCGCCGATGCTGTATCTGGGCTTTGTTGGTTTCACTATTCCCTTCGCTTTTGCGATGGCGGCACTGGCTTCCGGTGATCTCTCAACCAACTGGATTAAAGCGACCCGCCGCTGGACGCTGATCGCCTGGATGTTCCTCACCCTCGGCCTGATTCTTGGCGGGCGTTGGGCTTATGATGTGCTGGGATGGGGCGGTTACTGGGGCTGGGACCCGGTGGAAAACGCGGCCTTTCTGCCCTGGCTGATCGGTACGGCCTTTCTGCACAGCGTCATGATTCAGGAAAAGCGCGGGATGCTGAAGGTGTGGAATATGTTTCTGGTGATCGGCTCATTCAGCGCCGTCATCTTCGGTACATTCGCCACCCGCAGCGGCCTGATCGACAGTGTTCACTCCTTCGCCCGCAGTGAAATCGGCTTCCCGATGTTTTTCTTCTGGGCGATTATCACAGTCATTTCAGTCGGCTTGATTTTGTGGCGCTGGAATCGCGGCGAACTGAAAGACGATCATCGTTTCGCCAACATCCTCAGCCGGGAGACATTGTTTGTTGTTAACAATGTCATCTTCATTCTGCTGTTTGTGGCGATCTTCTGGGGCAGCTTTGGCGCTCCGATCATCGCCGATTTGTTCCTCAATGAGAACATTACCCTCGGCGCGGATTATTTTATGCGGGTGACACCACCGCTGTTTGTAGCATTGTATATTCTGATGGGTATCGCGCCGCTGTCGGCCTGGGGTGCGACCTCGCTGTCCCGCCTGGGGCGTTCGCTGGTCGTCCCATTCATTTTAACGCTGATTTTCCTGGTTGTGTTCGTGCTGGCGGGCATGAGCAGCCCCGGTGCGCTCTTTGGGTATGGCATCGTTTCGCTGGCCGGGTTTGTAGCCCTGTATGAGATTTACCGGGGAATGCGGGCGCGCATGAACTCGATGGGCGAAAATCCGTTTCAGGCCGTGATGGCATTGTTCGGGCGCAACCGCCGCCGCTATGGGGGTTACATTGTCCACTTAGGTATTACGGTGATCGGTATCGGCGTGATCGGCAGCACCCTGTTTCAGCAGGAAACACAGCGCACACTGGCGGCTGGCGAGTCGCTGGATTTCGCCGGGTACACCATGCGCTATGATGGCTTCACCGAAGCGATTGCCGACGATGGACGGCGGATGGAAATCGCCGATGTAACCGTGCTGCGGAATGGCGGCGAGATCGCCCGCCTGCGGCCAAGACAGGATATTTATCCTGACATGCCGATGACGATTGCGGGCGCACACAGCACCCTTGAAGCCGATTTCTACGTGCTGCTGGTTGGCTGGGAAGCGGCGGGCCAGAGCAGCGCGACCTTTAAGGTGTATGTGAATCCGCTCATCAATCTGGTGTGGTGGGGCGGCCTGGTGCTGATGATCGGCACCTTCATTGCCGCCTGGCCGGCAGAGCAAACCGCAGCCAGTACACAGCGTGTTGCTGCCCGGCGTAAACAGGAAGGGGAGGCGCTGGCATGATGAAGAACCGATTTGCGCCGAAGGCTTTGGCGTCTGCTGTCGCCGTCCTAGCGCTGCTGCTTTTGTTGCTCGTATTTCCTGCTGCCGCGCAGGACAGCGGGACTGTTACCGATGATGATGTGAACGCCATCGCCAAGCAGATGTACTGCCCGGTGTGCGAGAATATTCCGCTGGATGTGTGTGGGACAGCGGCCTGCATCCAGTGGCGGGCAGATATCAAACAACAGCTTGAATCCGGGCGCACCCCCGAACAGGTGATGGCCGATTTTGTGGCGCGTTACGGTGATCGCGTGGTTGGAACACCGCAGGACCCGACACTGCGGGCGCTGTCACTGGTGACACCCTGGTTGATTGGTGCGCTGGCGGTGCTGGCAGCAGGCGTACTGCTGCTGCGCTGGTGGCGCGGGCGTGGGACGCTGCCTGTCCCGGCGGGTGTGCCATCCGCTGCCATCAGTGATGACGATTACCGCACGCGCCTGGAACGAGATGTGACGGCAAGAAGATAAACGATGCAACTGGAACACACGGCGCTGCATGTCGGCCACGCACAAATCACGCGCCAGTTGTGGGATCAGCGGAGTAAGCAATGACTGAACTCGATTTTCTGAACGAAACGCCAGCGGAAGCACCATCGCGTCGCGGCCTGAGCCTCGCCAATATGGTGCTGCTGGCGGGCGTGCTGGTAGTGGCGCTGGTGATTGGACTGGCGCTGGCGCGGCAGAACCAGACACAGCCGACCAAAGGTCCCGCGCCGGATTTCACCCTGACTACACTCGATGGCGCACAGATGCGCCTGCGCGACCTGAAAGGCAAGGTAGTCGTCATCAACTTCTGGGCGAGCTGGTGCGGGCCGTGCCGTGATGAAGCCCCGGCGCTGCAAGCTGTGTGGGAACGTTACCGCAATCAGGATGTGATCGTTATGGGCGTTGCCTGGACGGACACGGAAGCGGGCGCACGCGCCTTCATGGAAGAATTCGGTCAGGATTATCCCAATGGTCTGGATGTCGGCACCAAAATCGCTGATCTTTATAACATTCAGGGTGTGCCGGAGACATTCATCGTTGACCGGGATGGCAATGTAGCCGAATTCATTTTTGCCAATGTCACCGCTTCGGCCCTGAGCGCCAGCATCGAACGGGTGTTGAACACATGAGTCCTGAAGGCATCATCATTGGTCTGCTGTTTCTGGTCGGCGTCATCGCTTTTGTGGCCGCGCCGCTGCTGGGCAGGAAAGCGCAGCCGACGACGGATAATACCCTGCTGACGAAACAACGCGAACGGCTGCTGCTGGTATATGAGCGGATTCTGACCAACATCCGCGATCTGGATGAAGATCACAGCACCGGCAAAATGCAGACGGCTGACTACGAAAGCGAGCGTGAATCGTGGGTACAGCGGGGAATACAGGCGCTCAAGGCGATGGATGAACTTGACGCGCAGCACGCCCTGACCGATACAGTTGATGAAGGGGAGATAGATCGCGTCATTGATACCCAGATCGAAGCAGCGGTTGCCAGATACCGGGCAAAAGCGCAAAATTAAACCATTGTCATGCCTCTCGCTCATTGAAAGACATCATGCCTGTGCTGAAATTGCTGCGTAGGGGCGAACAGAAAGTTCGCCCCTCTATCGTTTTTCTGTGTCTGGCGGGCTTATTGATGACAGCCTGTTCCGGTTTAGGCGGTGAACCCATTATCATGGCGACCCTACCGCCAGTGACCGATCCGCCGCCGGAAACCAGTTATCCGCTCGATATCCCGGATGTGGCACTTGGCGCGCGGATTTTCGCTGCCAACTGCGTGCGCTGTCATGGTGTGGGTGGGGCTGGCGATGGCGAGTTTGTCATTTCCGGGCAAGTGGCGGCGATGAATTCGTTTCGTGACCCGGCGACGGCGCGTGGACAAACCCCGCAGGACTGGTTCAGCACCATCACCAATGGCCGCATCGAGAAGCTGATGCCGCCCTGGCGCGAGGCACTCAGCGAGGACGAACGCTGGGCGGTGGCGCTGTATACTTATACCCTGCATTATACGCCAGAGCAGCTTGCCAGCGGGTCAGCCGTGTGGGAAGCGGAATGCGCTGATTGTCATGGCCTCGAAGGGCGCGGGGACGGCCCACAGGCGGCGGAGATTAACCGTCCGGTCGGCGACCTGACGGCGCAGTCGGAAATGATTACCCTGAGCGATGAGGTGATTTATACCATCGTCAGCGAGGGACAGGGCGAGCATATGCCCGCTTTTGCTGATGACCTGAGCGAAGCTGATCGCCGCGCTGTCGCCGCCTATACCCGTTCGCTTGGTTTGGCAAATGCCGAGTCGATTGCCTTCCAGCCCACGCAGCCTGCCGTGACAGAGGCAGCCATTCCTGAAGCGACGGTCGATGTGAACGCCGAGGAAACTGGGAATGCGGCGGCTACACTGCCACCGGGCGCGGTGAGCGGCACGGCAGGCGGGCAAGTTGTCAATGGGACGGCGGCCAGCAGCCTTCCAACGGATTTGAGCGTCACGCTGCTGGCAAGCAGCACACAGGGCAGCATTATCACCCAGCGCGATACGACCGTCAACGCTGATGGGACATTCAGCTTCCCTGATGTGCCAATCGTGGCCGGGGCGAATTATGTGGCAGCGGTAGTTTACCGGGACAGACTGTTCACCAGCCGGTTTGTGGCAGGCGATACGGCGGTGACGGCGCTTGATCTGCCGATCACAATCTATGAATTGACGGAAGACCCGGCTGTGCTGAGCATCAGCGGGGTGGTGGCGCAGGTCAGCGCGATTGGCGAAACGCTGGAAGTGCGGCAGGTCATCCGCTTTACCAACAATTCTGACCGGGTGTTCACCAGCAGTACGCCGATTGAGGCCAACCGATTCGCCTCGGTGCTGGTGTCGCTGCCGCCTGGTTCGCAGATCATCAGTTTTGATGACCCGGCGCGTTATATCACGGCGCAGGATAGTTTTTCGTTCGTCGATACCGCCCCGGTTTTCCCCGGCGGCGATCATCTGGTGGTGGTGGTTTATATCCTGCCGTATGATGGCGTGGGCGCGGTGATTGAGCAGCCCTTCTCTTATCCAGTGAGGGGGCAGGTTCGCCTGCTGATGTCGCCGGATACGATTCGTGTGACCAGCGAGCAGCTTCCGCTCATCGGGCAGGAAACCGTCGGCCAGCAGACGTACAGCGCTTATGGCGGCGAACTGACGCTCGCGCCTGGGGCAGCGTTGCGCTATGAAGTCAGCGGCGCAGCGGGGGACGCGGCTACCGGCGTGAGCGTGACAACTGCGCCGGGTGGGGCGATTCTGCCGATGCTGCTGCTGATCGCGGGTGGGGCGGCAGTGCTGGCAGGGCTGATCCTGTTTGTGCGCGAGCGGCAGCGCGGCAACAGCGGGGCTAATACACAGCGGCTGATTGATGCGCTGGTGCGCCAGCTTGCCGACATTGACGATGCCCACGCCGCCGGGCAGCTCAACCATGATGTGTGGCAGCGGCAGCGGGCGCAGCTTAAAGCCCGCCTCGCCGATCTGCTGGGCGAGGAAAGCGGCGAGTGAGCCATCATGAACGGGGGAGTTTCCTTTGATCGTGAACCGCTAGCCTGGGGCGGATTGGGCGAACTGCTCGATGTGATTCTGTCGTTACAGGACAGCGACGAGGGCTATCACGCACTGTTCGCGCCGGGCGGCATCCCCCAGCTTACGCCCGATCTGCCCTGCGCGATTTTCCTGTGGCGCTACGATGACGAGGATTTTGTGCCAGCTTTCGCACAGCAGTACGAACTGGAACCCTTTTGCGACATCGCCACCCTGCAAGCCCGGATTGCGGAAGTTCTGGACAGGTATGGTGAGTTATCGGGCGCTGAATTAATCGCGGCGCTGAATCTTGAGTAATGAGTTGCGAGTAATGCGTGATGAGTGATCCTATATGATTCAGTCCTCAGTCCTCAGTCCTCAGTCCTTCCTGATTGATGTGCGTGGTCTTGTCAAAGCCTACGATATTCTGCCGGTGCTGCGAAAGCTGGATTTGGGCGTGCCGCGCGGGCAGTTCGTGGCGCTGCTGGGGCCGAATGGCAGCGGAAAATCGACGCTGCTGCGACTGCTGACCGGCCTGAGCAGGCCGACGGCAGGCAGTATCCACGTCGGCGGCTGGGAACTGCCGAAAGAAGCGCGGGCAGTTCGGGCGCAGATCGGCCTTGTGAGCCACAAGCCGCTGCTGTATGAAGAACTGAGCGCCCGCGCCAACCTGCGCTTTTTCGCCCGGCTGTATAACCTGCCACCCGCTGAAACGGAAGCGCGCATTGACGGGCTTCTGGCCCAGGTCGGACTGGCGCGGCGGGCGGATGATCTGGCGCGGACATTTTCGCGCGGGATGCAGCAGCGTTTGAGCATCGCCCGCGCCCTGCTGCACAATCCCGATATTCTGCTGTTCGATGAACCCTATACCGGCCTCGATCAGGATGCATCCGCCGCGCTTGATGAACTGCTGCGGACTGCCCATGCCGACGGCCACACCATCATCATGTCGGCGCATGATCTGGGGCGTGCGGCCATCCTTGCCAGCCGGGTAGTTATCCTGTCGCGCGGGGTCATTAGCTATGATGCGCCCGCCGCGGGCCTGGATGCGCTCGGCCTGGCACAGATTTATACGGAAGCTACCGGGATGGTTTCGCCACGATGAAAACACCGTTCCTCAAGACCGTTCTGAGCATTCTCCGCAAGGATTTACAGGTCGAGCTGCGCGGGCGTGAACTGGTCACGTCGATGGGACTGTTCGCCCTTCTGAGCGTCATGATTTTCAGCTTCGCGCTGGAACTTGACCGGCAGGCGCGGCAGGAAGTCATTGGCGGCGTGCTGTGGGTGACGGTGGTTTTCGCCAGCATCCTCGGCCTGAATCGTGGCATGGCGATGGAGCGCGAGGGCGGCGGGATGGACGCCATGCTGATCGCGCCGATTGAACGGGCAGCGATTTTTTGCGGCAAACTGGTCGCTAATTTCCTGTTCGCGCTGATCGTTGGGCTTGTTTTGCTGGTGGTGATGACGGTGCTGTACAACATCACGATTTTGCGCCCCTGGCTGCTGGTGGTGCTGGTGCTGGGGACGCTCGGTTTTTCGACTATTGGCACACTGCTGGCGGCGATGACGGCGCAAACCCGCTCGCGTGAGAGTCTGCTGCCGATTGTCATGATGCCGATTGCGCTGCCGGTGCTGCTGGCGGCGGTGCGGGCGTCAGCGGGTATCCTCAACGAGACACCAATGGATGACTGGATTGGCTGGATGCAAATTCTGGTGCTGGTGGATGTGGTGTTTCTGGCGATGTGCCTGCTGCTGTTCGAGTTCGTGGTTGAGGAATGACAGGTAAGGAATTATCTCATCACTTTTTTGCAGATTTACGTAGTTATGCTAAGATTTTCACAAATTCTTAGACAGGAGTTACGCACATTATGAGTGCTGTTCAACCGATGCCTGCTGCGGCATCCCCGCGGGCGGCGGCCACACCACGCCCACTGCTTTTAACCATTCTGACCATCGTCACGGTGATCGCTGTTGCCTTTGGCCTGTATCTGGCGCTGTTTTACGCCGGGACAGACATCGACCAGGGCGAAGTGCAGCGTATTTTCTACATCCATCTCTCATCTTTCGCAGCGGCTTTTGTGGCCTTCAGCGCGACTGTTGTGGGCGGTGTGCTGTATCTGTGGCGGCGGCACATTCGCTGGGATCATCTGGCGCTGGCGGGCGTAGAAGTCGGGCTGGCGCTGGCAACCATTAATCTCGTCACGGGCATGGTCTGGGCGCGTCCAATCTGGAATACGTGGTGGACATGGGACCCGCGCCTGACCTCGGAAGCGATCATGATTCTGACCTACGCCGCTTATCTGATGCTGCGAAACGGCATCGACAACCCGGAACGCCGCCGCCGTTTCGCCGCTGTGTATGGGATTCTGGCGATGACGACGGTGCTGGTGACGTTGTTCATCACCCGCGTGCGCCCGGATACGATTCATCCAGTCGTGATTGGCCCCAGCCCGCAGAATGCTGAGGGCGATTTTGAGATGACGGGCCGTATCACCACTGTCATCGGAGTCAATTCGGCCATCTGGAGCATTCTCGTCCCCTGGGTGCTGATCTGGTGGCGTGTCCGGCTGGAAGCACTGGCGGAGCGCGTCCGCACCCTGAAAGCCAATCTTGTCAATAATTAAGCGGGCGGTCAACCCAGCCTGCTGAGTCATTGGGAGTCGATCACTATGAATGAGGCCTTTGTAACACCGGACACCGCCGCTTACCTCTATCTGGGTCTGGCGATTGTCTTCACGATTTTCGCGTTGTTCGTCGGCAGTCTGGTCGCCCGTTACCGGGGCTTGCAGGCCGATTTACGCACCCTCGAACAACTCCACGACGAGTAACTGTATCGAATTGGGGGCGGGTCACAGCACGCCCCTTTCCTCACATATTTCAGCGCTCCTTAAGGCACACGCAAGCCCTTTTTCACGTACAGTGTTTGTAGTTCGCTAATCATTTATTAAACAGGATGTGTTGATGCTGCGCCTTTGCTCACTCATTGGACTCTGCGCGGGTCTGCTATTTGTGTTCACCCCTGCTGCCGCTGGCACATTTAATGTCCCCTGCGATGACACGCCGGCGCTGGTCGCGGCTGTCGCGACTGCTAACAGCAACAATCAGGATGATGTGTTTGAATTCCCCCCCGGTTGTGGTTTTCTTCTGACTAGCCCGCTGGAAATTGGAGCGGATGGCGGCCACAGCCTCTCGCTGATTTTTGACGAACAAGGTTGGATAAACCCTGCGTATGATACCTATATCCCGCTTCTCAAAATTGCTCCGGGTGCTGATCTGACAATGCGTAATGGCAGCTTATCCAGCGGGTACAATCAATATGGCGGTCTTATCTATAACGAAGGAACGCTGAATCTTCATAACGGTGGTTTTGGGGGTAGTAATGCCGAAATAGGGGGTGCAATTTACAGCAAGGGTGGAGCCGTAACGATTTCCGACAGCTCTTTCTGGCAGATAACGGCTGAACAGGCTGCTACTATCTACGCGGAGAACACTGAGCTTTCCATCACTGATACCTATATTTTTGATCAATGGATTTCTTCATCCTCAGGCGGCTCTACCATTATTCTCACTGGCGATTCCACGGCGACCATCACATCCACCCATATCACGGGCATCATGAATTATGGAGAAGGGGTTGGGGGAGCTATCGCTATCCATGCTGGCTCGTCAGCTATCATCCGGTCAAGCGTTTTTACATCGAGTGAAGGCGCTAGTAAAGGCGGGGCGATATTCAATCAGGGACATTTGACAGTTGTAGATTCTTCCATTCAAGCCAATATTTGGTATCCCGGCAATACGACACAGTATGGCGGTGGTCTTTATAATGATATGGGCGCTTCTGCAACGATTATCAACAGCGATATTGGTGGTGGGGCTGTGGAAGCGGGTGGCGGCATTTTCAACAATACTGGTGCAAATCTCAACATTACTAACAGTATCATCAGTGGAAATACATCTCAGGGATTAGGGGAAATCCTGTACGCGGCGCATGGCAGCACCGCCACCTTGAATCATGTCACCATGACTCAGTTTTCAGCGGCGGCAATGAACAGCGGGCTTTTTAATCAAGGGCAAATCACGCTCAAAAACAGCCTGCTCGACTCAAAACCAGGTGGCGAGGACTGTGTTAATGAAGGAACACTGATCGCGCTTGGTAAAAATTTAATCGAAGATGGCTCGTGTGCCAGTATTGTGCCGATTACGGGCGATCCCAATCTTGATTACGCATATTCCCAGTATCATGACCCACCCTATCTCTATCCGCTTCAGTCTCCGAGTCCGGCGATTGACGCAGGGACGGACTGCGACCTGACGACTGACCAGCGTGGGATGTCGCGGCGGCGGGGCGCGTCCTGTGACCTGGGCGCGTATGAATACCAATATATGCTGACGCCGACGCTGACTACGCCGCTGAATCTCGGTCAGCTTGAGGATGGGTTACTACAATTTCAATGGAACAGTACGCCGGACGCACTGACTTATGAAATGGAAATCGGACGCAGTTTGCCCGCTGCATCGGTGCTGCCAATGGGGGCCACCACCTATATTCCATCGGTAGGTGCATTTCTCCCCGGCGAATATGACTGGCGGGTGCGCTCGGTCGGTGAGGATGGGCTGCGTTCGGGGTGGAGCGAGACGCGCAGGCTGACGGTGTTATCGCCGAAGGGTATCGCGCCGACGCGCAATCAGTTTACGGCGGGGGATGTGACGCTCACCTGGAATGATGTGACGTGGGCGACAGCATGGCAGGTGCAGATCAGCCGTAAGCCAACCTTTACGCCAGCCGATATCATTGTCGATCAGATTCGCCCGGTTGAAACCACATCCCTGATAACCCCGCTGGGTGAAGGTGGCTATCACTGGCGAGTGCGCGCGCAGGACAGCGCAGGCCGTTGGGGAACATGGAGTTCCCCGGAGCCACTGCTTGTCATCAGCCCGTGACGAGCGCCGCCTGTCCTGCTCTTTCCACCGCATCCAGCAGCACATCGAGATCGGCCTCAGTGGTGCGGAAGTTGACGATGCAGGCCCGCAGCGCTGTCTGGCCGTTCAGTTCGGTGCTGGTGAGGAAGGTTTGTCCGCCTGCTGTCAGAAGTGGGACGAGGCGGCGGTTCAGATCGTTCAGATCATCCACCCCGGCGGGCTTGTAGCGAAAACAGGTGATGCTGAGAGGCCCGGCGGCGATCAATTCAAAATTCGGGCGCGCGTTGATTTTCGTCCGCAGTGTTTCGGCCAGGGCGATGTCGCGGCTGATGAGCTGGCGGTAGCCTTCGATGCCGATCTGCTGCATCACCATCCACAGCTTGAGGGCTTTAAAGCCGCGCGTCTGCTGCACTGAAAATTCGCTGAACCAGGGCAGCGCCGCGTCATCGCGCAGGTAGGGTGGGACAAGACTGAAGGCGTCGCGCATGGCTGCTTTGTCGCGCACCATGACGCAGCCGCACTCCACCGGTACATAGAGCCACTTGTGCGGGTCAATCGCCAGGCTGTCGGCGCGTTCAATTCCAGCGTATAACCCCCTTGTCTGTTGCGCCAGAATGCCGACGCCGCCATAAGCGCCATCCACATGAAACCAGAGGTTTTCCGCCGCGCACAGATCAGCAATTTCAGCCAGCGGGTCAATCGCCCCGGTGTTGACTGTCCCGGCGCTGGCAGCCACACAAACCGGGACGAGTCCGGCGGCGCGGTCAGAAGTGATCTGCGCCCGCAGCGCCTTCATATCCATGCGGTAATCGGCATCTACTGGAATTTTCCGCAGATAATCACTGCCGAAGCCGAGGATTTCGACGGCGTTCTGAATGCAGCTATGTCCCTGCGCCGAGGTGTAGACGACCATTGGTGCGCCACCGTTCATGCCCGCCGCTCGAACGCTTCCGCCCGTTTTTACATGGCGCATGACGCCGAGCGCGATCAGGTTGGCGACGCTGCCGCCGCTCGCCAGCACCGCGCCTGCTTCCGCTGGATAATGCATGATCGCTTTGAGCCAGTTGAGGACGGCGTGTTCGATATAGGTGGCGGCATGGTCGCCCCCGGCTACACTGCTGCCCAGCGCCGACGCCAGCAAATCGGCCAATACCCCCAGGGGCGCGGGTGGCGAATTGACCCAGGCGAAAAAACGCGGGCTGCCATTGCCCATCGGGTAGGGCATGATCTGTTCAGCGACGGTTTCCAGAACTTGCGCCGGGTCTGTCGGAGTTTCTGGCGGCGGCTGATGCAGCAGGTGCTGGCGCAGGTCGTCCGGCACAGGCTGGCGGGCAGGCACGGCGTGAACGGCGGCCAACTGTGCGGCGATGATGTCCACCGCGCGGTAGCCCAAACGTCGAAATTCCTCTGGTGACAGGTCGATCATGGCGGGGATTCTCTCGTCGATAGTCAATAGTCGATAGCTGATTGTCGCCAGAGAATGATCAGCGTAAAAGGCACATCTATGTCCAGTAAGAAGGTTGAGCAGGCAGGCGTCCAGACAAGGTAATTCAATTTGCCTGCCGAGGTTTCATGCAGCCACTTCGTTTTGTGAACTTCCTCGCGCCGGGTGTACTGCCGGTTTATCAGTTCATCGCGGCCTTTGTCGGTGAAAAACTGGGCATCCAGACGGAAGTGCTGGTCGGTGATTCGCATGACCAGTTCGCAGCGCTGCGCCCGGATATGGCCTTTATCTGCGGTCTTCCCTACGTGCTGATGCGCCAGACTCCCGCGCCTGTCGAGGTGTTGGCCGCGCCGGTTTTACAGGGGGAGCGCTACGGCGGCAGGCCGATTTATTTCTCGGATGTTGTCGTCCATCGTGACAGCCCGTTTCAAACCTTCGCCGATCTGCGCGGCGCTTCGTGGGCTTATAATGAGGCTGTGTCGCAATCCGGCTATGGGATTACCCGCCATCACCTGCTGCAAATGGGCGAGACGGACGGCTTTTTCAGAGAAGTCATCCACACCGGCTGGCATCAGCGCTCGCTGGAGTTGATCGCGGCGGGGGAAATCGACAGCGCGGCCATCGACTCGCAGGTGTTGACGATTTTCCGGCGCGATGATCCGGCCTTGATGGAAAACCTGCGCGTCATTGACTCGCTTGGCCCATCGACCATTCAACCTGTGATCGCGCGGGCGACGCTGGATAAGGCGCTCAAGGCCGATATTCAGGCGGCGCTGCTGGCATTGAGTGATGACGCGGTGGCACGGGA
The DNA here is from genome assembly GCA_964447795.1 of uncultured Anaerolineaceae bacterium. GTDB lineage: Bacteria > Chloroflexota > Anaerolineae > Aggregatilineales > Phototrophicaceae > CFX2. Next base: position 18,344 of record CAYUTY010000034.1, on the reverse strand, counting down.
GCAGTTATCGCGGGGCTTTTTTGATCGTTTTGTGGCGATGTCCGACGCCGATTACGACGACATCCGCGCCATGCTGGCCGCCGCCGAAGCTGCCGATTTTTTGACTATCCGTTAACCAGGAGCATTGACGATGACCGCTGAACGACTCGCGGCAGCGCGCCGCCAGAAAGACCTGATCTTCAAAAACAGCCCGGACTCGCCGCTGACGTCGGAGCAGCAGGCCCTTTTCGACGGCCTGCGCTACTACGATTACAACTCGGCGCTTGATCTGCATGTGATTGTCCAGCCTTTTGCTGACGGGAAATTTGTGCCGATTCAGACCACTACCGGCGACCTGCGCCAGTACAAGCGCTACGGCGAATTTACCTTCAAGGTGGACGGCGAAACAGCGCGGCTGACGCTTTACGAGGCCGATTACGGCTTCTTCCTGCCGTTCGTCGATGCGGGGGCGGGCGATGAAACCTACCCCGCCGGGCGCTACCTGGAGCCGGAATACCTGGGCGATAACCGCTTTCATATCGACTTTAACCAGGCTTATTCGCCTTACTGCGCTTATGGCGATGGCTGGTCTTGTCCAATTACGCCTGCCGAAAACCGCCTCAAGGTTCACGTCCGCGCCGGGGAGCAGACGCCGCGGGGCGCGTGGGTCGAGGCGGGGTAAAGCCGTGTTATAATTAAGAATATGCGTGTCAAGGAGCAGCTTATGGTGTTGCAGACAAAACTTTATACGGTGGCCGAATTCGAGCATTTCATGGCGCTGCCGGAGAATCATGATCGCCATTATGAGCTGATTCACGGGGAAATAGTCGAAAAAACCATGCCAACCGAACTTCATGGTGTTATTGTTGGCCGCATCCTCGGTGAGTTGTACATTCACCTGAAAGCCTATCCGGGTGGCCGGGTTGGCGCGGAAATCCGCAATCGGATGCCGGGTGACGACCATAACTCGCGCCAACCGGATATTTCGTATTATGCAGATGCTTCTCGCCCGATTGTAAAACAGGGTGCTGTGCCGCAAATGCCTGATCTGGCGATTGAGGTTAAATCGCCGGACGATACCTATAAAGAGATGCGCGAAAAAGCTGATTATTATCTCAGCAATGGTACACGCATGGTCTGGCTAATTTACCCTGAAAAACATCTGGTTGAAGTGCACACGCCGGATGATTTTTCTATACTCGATGACGCTGACACGCTTGACGGCGGTGATGTGCTGCCCGGTTTCAAGCTGGTGGTGCGCGAGATTTTTCCATGACAAGTATTCATATAACAGCGGAAAAAGGGTAGGATGAGAAGCCTTGTCGCACGAATATTGATCGTTTTGATAGGCGTTTTCGTGCTAGTGCAAGCCTTGCATATTTTCATTGGATTCGCGGCAGCAATTCTTTATAGTCCCAAATCGACGGGCCGAATATCTGTTGAACATGAAGCTATTCAACTGGCTCAGGAAGCACTAAAAAGCGTTAAGGTAGCTCCGGTTGCACAATCTGTTGGGTATTGGGCAGAATTTATTAACTGCAAAAAATTTTTGCGTGAACGGCTCGAATTCAACGAAAACCAGTACACCTTGACTGTCACAGCTGCTTTCGACCCGAATGATCCTCGTTTCTCATCAGCGGGAGTCATGTATGCAAATGGGTCACGTGATGCAGAAGTGATGGTCCAGTTTCCTGATGGTACTGAGGTTAAACTTTATTTTTATGCCGCGTGGTGGGAAGGATGCACAGTCGTCAAAAGCTTTCAAGACTTTGCTCTCGACAAAGACTAAAATGCTTTCCGCTAATTTGCCGCTCCGCCCGCACATCCGTATTATTAGCACATCCTGCAAAATGATGATAGCGAAAAATCATGCCAGAGCAGTATCCGGCGCTGCTGGTCACGAAGCTATACCTGCCGCGCCCCCGCCCGTCCCATATCCCCCGGCCTGACCTGCTGGCGGCGCTGGATGCCGGGCTGGAACGGCGGCTGGTTCTGGTCGCGGCGGCGGCGGGCTTTGGCAAAACGACACTGGTGGCGGAGTGGTGCACGGCACGGGCGGAGTCTGTCGGTTGGCTGTCGCTGGACGCGGGCGATAACGACCCGGCGCGGTTTCTCGCCTACATCATCGCTGCTGTGCAGACTCCCCGCCCAACTTTTGGGCGTGAACTGCTGGCCGCGCTGACCGCGCCGCAACCGCCCGCGCTGGAACATGTACTGGGCAGCCTCGTCAACCAGCTTGCGGCAGACCCGGCGCGCCTCATCCTCGTGCTGGACGATTATCACGTCATCGACAACGCGGCGGTTCACCATGCCCTGACATTTTTGCTCGACCACCTGCCGCCGCACATCACGCTGGTCATGCTGACGCGGGGCGACCCGCCGCTGCCGCTGGCCCGGCTGCGGGCGCGGGGTGATCTGCTGGAAGTCCGGGCAGATGCGCTGCGTTTTTCGCCGGGCGACATCGCGCGGCTGCTCAACGACTCGCTGCGGCTGAATCTGTCGCCGGAAGCGCTGGCGGCGCTCGATGCCAGGACGGAAGGCTGGGTCGCTGGTTTACAACTGGCAGGACTGGCACTGGGCGGCATTCAAGGGGATAAAGAAACCTTCGTTCGGCAGTTCAGCGGCGGCCATCGCTTCGTGCTGGATTACCTGCTGGAAGAAGTCCTCTCGCGCCAGCCCGATGAGGTACGCCACTTTTTGCTGCGAACGTCGATTTTGCAGCGGCTCAATGCCGATCTGTGTGCAGCGGTTACGGGCAAGGCAAACATCGCTGTGCTGCTGGAAAATCTCGAACACAACAACCTGTTTCTGATTCCGCTCGATGCTGCGCGTTACTGGTATCGCTATCACCATCTGTTTGCCGATCTGCTGCTGGCACGGCTTCGGGTGGAAGAGCCGACAATCATCAGCGAACTTCATCAGCGAGCAGCAGCCTGGCATGAAGCCAACGATTTGCCAGAAGAAGCTATCGATTATGCGCTGGCGGCGGGCGACTATGACCATGCGGCGCGGCTCATCAGCGAACCGGCGGCAGGTGTAGTGCGGCGTGGTGAAGTGACAACGCTGCTCAACTGGTATCGCGGCTTCCCGGTGGATATTGTGCGCCTGCATCCGCGCCTGTGCCTGACGTTTGGGCTGGCGTTCGCGCTGAATGGGCGCTGGGACGAAGCCGAAACGCTGCTCACCTATGTCGAAAGCAGCGCCGTCGCTGATCGTCCGCAGGAAGCGATCATGCTGGCCTATCTGGTGGCGGCCTATCGCGGCAACCACGCCCGGCTGATGGCGCTGGCATCGGAGGCGCGGGCGCTGCCAAACCCGGATGCCATGACGAAAACGGTGTTGGGCCTCATCAGCGGGATGCAGGGGGATTTGCGTGCCGCCTGTGATTTGTTGAATGCGGCTCAGTTGATGGGTGAACAGGCTGAGGATTATTCGCTGGCGTTGACAGCCCTATTTCACCAGTGCCGTTTCCATGTCTTTCTCGGTCATCTGCACAGGGCGCATGATCTGTGCCAGACAGCGCTAGAAAGCGCGCGAGTCATTGGCGACTCAGCGCTGCCGATGGCGGCTTTTGCCCATGTCTCGCTGGCGCGAATTCTCATTGAGTGGAATGAGGCGGAAAAAGTGGCGTTTCATGCTCAGGAAGCAATTCGGCTGGCACAGTTAACCGGATTCGTTACTGGCATGGTTTCCAGCGCGACCATGATGCTGGCGGAAAGCCAATTGGCGCAGGGTGAGATTGACGGCGCAGCAAAGACAGCAGCGGAGGCGATTACACTGGCTGAGCGGTACGATCCGTCGGGTGAAGTCGAGTGGCTGCGGGTGTATCAGGCACGCTTATGGCTGGTGGTGGGTGACAAGCGTGGCAATGAATGGCTGCGAACCTGGGCCAGCCCGCCGCCGTCGATTTTCTATCCGGCGCGTATCGCAGCGGTGACAAGTGCCAGGGCGCTGCTGGCCAGGCGCAAAACTGACGAGGCAATCAGGCTGCTGACGGCCTTAACCGCCGAAGCAGCGGACTTATTGACTGTCGAAGCGCTGGCGACGCTGGCGCTGGCGCGGCAGTTGCACGGCGACAGCGTGAATGCTTTGACGATGCTGGAAATGGCGCTCAACCTGGGCGCGCCGGAAAATCGAATTCGCGCTTTCCTCGACCTGGGCACGCCGCTGGCAAAACTGTTGGGGCGTTTCCTTGAAGCACATCCACAGCATGATTTCGCCCGAAAAGTGCTGGCTGCATTTCCTGATACTGGCGATATTCCATCACCTGCTGAACCCCTGAGCGAGCGTGAGGTGGAAATATTGAGGCTGATTGTGGCTGGAAAATCGAATGATGAAATCGCCCAAACGCTGGTGCTGGCCGTCAGCACCGTAAAATGGTACATCAATGTGCTGTATGGCAAGCTGGGCGTGAAGACGCGGGCGCAGGCCATCGCGCTGGCACACGAGCGGCGGGTGCTGGAGTAATTTTCCCACCCCACTTTCCCACCCCCGGTTGGGTCAAAACCAGCCGCGAAAAGCCTATCATGAGGGCATCGTAAATGACGGCGAAAAGACAGCGATGCCAAGCGAGTATCAAATCCGCGTCAAAGCGCATCTTAGCCCTGATCTTGCTGGCTGGTTTGAGGGCTTCACGCTGGAGCATACCACCGATGGGGACACGCTGTTGAGCGGCCCCGTGATCGACCAGGCGGCGCTCTACGGATTGCTGATGCGCTGCCGTGACCTGGGTCTAACGCTGATCGCCGTCAATCCTGTTAACGCACATTACGCTGTGCCTGAAGGGGAGCAACATCATGAGCAGCAAAATCGTCGCCCGCGCCTCGCGCATCATCAACGCCAGTCCGGAATCCATCTATAACGTCATCGCCGATTATCGGGTTGGCCATCCCGCCATTCTGCCGAAACCCTGGTTTAATGGTCTGACGGTGGAAAAGGGTGGTTTCGGCGCGGGGACAGTGATCCGTTTTGAAGTGACGGTTATGGGGCGCAAGTTCCCCTTTCATCAGGCCATCACCGAGCCAGAGCCGGGGCGCGTCATCCTCGAAACTGATATTGAAACCGGCCAGTATTCGCGCTTCACGCTGGAACCGCTCAACGGCGGCAGGCAAACCCGCGTCACCATCGAGTCGGCCACACCTGCCAGCCCCGGTCTGATGGGTTTCATCGAAAGGCTGACACAACCTCCTATGTCCCGCCGCATGTTCACGCAGGAACTACAAAATCTCGACGACTATATGAACGCGAATGCGGCAGTCAAAAGTGCGGTGTAAACCCGTCAGGACAGTATAAAGGGAGTGTTTCAAACGCTCCCTGCCTCTATTACCGCTGCTGGATTTTGATCGGCAATTTTTTATCACAATCTAACAGATGATGCTGTAGCGTAGGTGCATACTGAACCCACTGAACCGTGAGAAGTGATTATGCAGCCTACCCGAATTCCGTCAAAGGTCGTTCTTAAATTTATTGGAAGCATCATCGCCGCCAATCTGCTGTTGATGGCGCTGATACTGGCGCTGACGACATCACCAACTGTCGTTTTCGCTCAATCGGAGACAAAGGCTACTCCAAAAGGGGAGGATGGTATTCGTTTCGATATTTATCCGCACCCTTCCACCCGCGGCGCACTAGCCTACTCGCTCGGTGATCGCTGGGATTACAGCGATTTGACCTATTACATCCACAACTGCCCGCGCCGGTTGGATTGTGATACGGCGGCAGAAGCGCTGCGTGCCGGTTTTGACGAATGGGCGCGTTATTCCACGCTGACATTTCAGGAAGTGAGCCGCCCGGAAGAAGCCGACATCGAGATGATTTTTTCGACACGCGGGCCGGAAGTCGGCGGCATCGGCGGTGTGCTGGCCTATGCGACTTTTCCCAGAGATGGTGGGGACATCGTATTCGACGACAGCGAACCCTGGTCAGCTTTTGATGGCAGCCCATTCGACCTGTTCATGGTGGCGACGCACGAACTCGGTCACGCGCTGGGCCTGGATCACAGTTCGATTCGGAGTGCGCTGATGTACCCGGTAGTCAACGATCTGACAACTGGCCTGACCGAAGATGATGTTGCCGCCATTCAGGCACTCTATGGCCTGCCGGATACCGATAAACCGCCGCAGCCGATTCCTGGCGGGACGAGCAATGACGAAACCGTGAGCGGGGCGGTTGATGATTTTAACCCCTACGAATTCTGGGAATTTGACGCTTTCGCTGGCGAAACCCTCACCATTACGATGACAGCCGTCAGCGGCGACCTTGACCCCTACCTGGGCATCCTCGACGCCAATGATAATGTGCTGGCGGAAGAGGGCGGCAGCGGCGATACGGTTCAGATCACCTACACCTTTAACCGTGACGACACCTATACCATCGTCGCCACCCGCGAAGGTGTGGAAGAAGGATTTTCATCCGGCGAATACACACTGAATATCGCTGCTGCTGACGAAGCCGCGCCCGATGTGCCGCCGCCGGTTAACAGCGGTGAGGGCGTGCTGATTGACATCCGCAGCTATTCCGAGGTCGAAATGTGCGAGGTTTACGTCAGTCCAAGCGAGTCTGACGACTGGGGCAGTAACCTGGTCAGTGGCACGCTCACCAACGGCAATTACATCGACCTGCAAATCGCGCCGGGAACTTACGATGTGCTGGCCGTCACCTGCGCTGGCGTCGAAATTGAAGAATACAACATCGCTATCAATGCTGATCTCGCCATCGAAATCTATGAGGATGAGATCAACATCTACAGATATGGTGCCTGACCCCTGATTTCTTTCTTCAGCCCTGTACACGCCATTCCCCCTCTGGCTGTACAGGGCTTTTTTGCGCCGTATAAGTTTTTTTGCGATATAATCTTATACAAAAGTGATACCGTTGAACACATGACGGCAGTGAGAAGCTAGGCAGTAGATCGCTGCTCGTCCGCGATGTTTTTCCGGCCTGACGAAATTCTATTGAATTGAAAATAGTGGGTGGAAAACCCATGACCGATGCTGTTGGCGAACTCCAATCCTCACCCCCCGACCCCCTCTCCACTTCGTAAAGAGGGGGAGAAAAACGGGTTCGCTTTGTCGGTGAGACTCAGGTTCGCCAACAGCACTATGACCGCAGTTAATCCCGCTCGACAAAAAAGCCGAAATCGACATAGTATAATTTGCGCTCGCTTGTCTCAAAGGTGCCGTGTTCCTTGAAAGTGAACACCTGTGGGTTGCGCCGCTTGAATCGTTTTTTCAGCGTGTTCCACTGCGATTTCGACGGCTCGCTCTGGCCTTCCGGCAGCACGAAATAGGCCGGGTCGAAGAGGGCGCGGTAATGGCCGTCGTCGTAGGCGATCAGCTCGACAAGCTGCGTCGGGTTATCGAAGGCCCCCGGCAGCGTCAGCGCGTCGGCGGCCAGCGAACGGGCATAAGCCAGCGGGCGGGCTTTAAACTGTGGCAGATTCTTCATCGTGGTCTCCGTAACAGCAGCGCCAGCGCCCATCCGACCAGGTTAGCGACTACATCGCGTGCCGTATCATTGGGACTCCACTGCATATTGATTTTTTCTTCGTCACCCACCTGCGCCATTTCGACTGTATGGACGCGGTATTCGGCATATTCCCAGGCTACCGTTACGACTGCCAGAATGCTGAGCGACACCAGCCCTTTTCGCCGCGACACCCAGCCTGCCAGCCGTGTCAGCACGCCGCCATTCGCTTTGGTCGCCGCATCCACCGTGTCGCAGATCAGCCAGGTCAGCCCGCCTGCTGTCGCCCCATGTGGAATGGCATCCAGTCCAAAACCGGCGACGCGGATTTTCGCCAGCCGCCCCTTATAGATATTGAAACGCGGGTGCGACAGCACATATCCGGCAGCCAGCGGCGCGACATAGCCCGCATAATTCTGATTATCGCGCACGACTTCAACCGCTACCTGCTCGACAAATGTGCGCGGTTTTCGCCGCAGGATGAGCCGAGCGGCATCTGGCAGCAGCAGCGTCAGCGAATTCATCAGCGTGTGCGGCAGCCAGGCCGAAGGCATCCTGTATTCCCACCGCTTGCGTGCTGCCGTTGCCGCCACCGCGCCCCACAGCGCGTAACGGATAAGATCACCGACTTTCAAGTTACTGCCTCAGGTTCAGATTTGAGTATAAGTCTGTGCTTCATCTCGCCCCGGCAGAAATTATAACCCAACCATAACCGTAACGTCAGGTTAGCGTTGGGTTTAAGCCCTATAGAACCGATATACTGTTGACTGGACTGAGTCTCAATTGTAATACGCTGGAAAGTGACAAAACGTTTTCGATAAGAGGTAAACTGGATTCTGATGACTGTAAATGCACCACCCCGTCCTGTTCAAACACCGCGTCGTCCCCCCCAAAAAGCCCGCCGCTGGACTCCCTATCTGATCGTCGGTGGGGCAGTTGGTTTGGGGATGATGATGTTAGTCGGTATGGTAGTGCTGGTACTGGTGATTTATCTCACGGCTGACCGCCTGCCGAATGGGGTCAGTGTGGCGGGTGTGGATGTTGGCGGTAAATCGACGCAGGAAGCCAAAGCTGCCCTGTCCGCGCTCGATTCGCAAATGATTATCGCCACCGATGGAGCGCAAAGCTGGCCGCTGACTCTGGCCGATCTTGGCGCGACGGTGGATATGACCGCCACTGTGCGTGCGGCGCAGAAGGCCGCTGCTGGCGAAAAAATCTCCCCGACTTACACCATCGACCTGGGCAGAGCGCAGAACGCGCTGGTCGCCCTGAGCGCACAGGTCAATATCGCCGCTGTGCCGCCGAGTCAGAATGGCCGCGCCATGGAAATTCCGGTCACGCTGGATCGCCTGCGAGCGGATGTGGATGGTGAACTCGGCGATGGCATTTTAGACCTGGACATCATCACTGTCGAACCGCCTAAACCCGAACCCGGTAAGCCTTATAGCGGGGTTTCGGTGACGCACATTGTGGAGAGCGGACAGGAACTGGCGCTGATCGCCCGGCAGTATGGCGTGTCGATGCAGGACATCGTAGCGCTGAACGGCATCGCTAACCCCGACCTGCTTTATGTTGGGCAGGAACTGCTTGTCCCCGCGCCTGGGCGGTACACCCCCAGCGCTGCTGACGCGCCGCCTGCGCCAACCAACACGGGCAAATCGATTGTGGTGTCTACTGGTGAGCAGCGCATTTTTGCCTACGAGAACGGCCAGCTTGTCCGCGCCCATCTGGTATCTACCGGGCGCAGCGAAACACCAACAGTGCTGGGCGATTATAAAGTCTACGTCAAATATGTGGCTGATGATATGGCCGGTCCCGGCTACTTTCTGCCGCAGGTGCCCTATACCATGTATTTTTACGCGGGCTATGGCATTCACGGCACATACTGGCACAACAGCTTTGGCCGTCCCATGAGTCATGGCTGTGTTAACCTGCCCATCAGCGAGGCAGAGTGGTTCTTCAACTGGGCGCAGGTCGGCACACCCGTGCGCGTGATTTAGCAAATCTGAAGGGTCGGTCTGGTTGCGGCCTGGTTAGGATGAACTGGCTGCCCAGGCCTGCTCCTGTTGCAGGAATGCCTCACGCATTTGCCGTGCCACTCTCGCATCAACATCAATCTGAATGCCAAAGGCGCTGGCTTTAACAGCGCCATTGTCTTTGTCTGAAATCCTGTCGATGATGACGACTCTGCCCAGGGCGTTTGACAGATTACCATACAGTTTGATGATCTCGCCTGTGATGAGCAGTTCGTTGCCGATTTCCAGCCATATCTGGGACTGCTGTTGGCTTTCGGCTTCGGCAGGGCGGTTTTTCTGTGAAGTTTTCGCCGGGCTTTTCGATTGCAGAAGGGTCTGGAGCGCCGCCTGTAAAGCCTCAATCTGAGGTCGCACTTTTTCCAGAAATCCCTCAATGCCATTTTTATTCGCCATGAAATTTTATACCTTCCCTTAGAATCGTCTGATGACTCGCATCGGACACATAACGCGAGTCGAAATGTTGAATGCTGCGGCAATGAGTAAGGTCTGGGGGTTTTGTTTGGTGAGCGGGATTGACTGAATCGTGCTTAAGACGATAACGACGACTCAACAGGCATCATCAAACCTGGGGAGAGAAAGGTTGGGGAAATGAGCCTGATTATGGGTCAGCCTGTGCTGCAAAAAATTTCTCTCATACCACCATTATAGACGATCTTGCGGCGGCTTTCTATAAGAAGCAGTTCAGCCATATGCGCTGTAAGATCGTTCCCCTTATAGACTTTTCAATTGGAAACGGGGCAAATCTCCGTTTGAAAATGTACGTTATACTTGACATAGAGTATGTTTTAAAGTACATTATGTAAGTAAAACATGTCTTTAAGTAAAAATAAGCAGACAGTTTGGGCGCACCGCAGTAGAAGAATTGAATTATTTCACTTCAAATAAGACTAGCAATAGCTTAAGTAAGACGAATAAGGGGGATTCCATGAAAGCAGTTGTTTACACCGAATATGGCGCACCAGATGTTCTTCAACTCAAAGAGATCAATAAACCCGTGCCAAAGCCAAACGAAGTGCTGGTAAACATACATGCAACAACGGTGACCGTCGGAGACACGATTATGCGAAGTTTCAAGCTCCCTGTCTCTGGTTTGTCATGGCTTTTTGCGCGACTGTATCTGGGTATTCGGAAACCCAGAAGAACTATCCTGGGCATGGAACTGGCTGGGGAAATTGAAGCAGTGGGCAAGGCTGTGTCCCGCTTTAAGAAAGGCGACCAGATTTTTGCCTCTACCTTCGGGGTTAATTTTGGTGGCTACGCTGAGTACAAATGCCTGCCTGAAAATGGATTGCTGGCGCTCAAACCAGCTAATTTGACCTATGAGGAAGCCGCCGCTGTTCCCGGCGCAGGGATGACCGCATTACGCTGTCTTCGAAAAGGCAATATCCAGCGCGGGCAAAAGGTGCTGATCTATGGGGCTTCTGGAGCAGTCGGCACCTATGCGGTACAGCTTGCCAAATACTTTGGGGCGGATGTGACCGGCGTATGCAGCAGCGGGAATTTAGAACTGGTAAAAACGCTGGGAGCCGATAAGGTTATTGATTACACCAGCGAGGATTTTACCCAGAGTGGTGAAAGCTACGATGTTATTTTTGACGCGGTAGGCAAGCTCCCAACCGCAAAAGGTAAACGGGTGCTAAAACCGACAGGCATCTATCTGAATGTGCATACCGCATCAGGTAATGGCGAAAAGCTGGAAGAGCTGCTTTTCCTCAAAGGCCTGATCGAGGCAGGCACCATAAGGCCAGCCATTGACAGATGTTACCCCTTTGAAGAAATTGCAGAAGCCCACCGGTATGTCGATAAAGGCCATAAAAAGGGAAACGTGGTTATCACCGTAGTGTGACGGCAGCCCAATTACCCCAGAGCGTTGATAACGATAACACATTTCTTAAATGGAATGTGTTATATTCACGATCACCTGCCATGCAGGGGTGTTGGTGGGGCAGAGAGTACGCATAAAAGATGGAAAACATCCTGGGGCTGCTGGCCGTGTTCGCGCTGGTTGGGATGAACGGCTTTTTTGTCGCGGCAGAATTTTCCCTGGTTGGCGCGCGGCGCACCCGCATCGCCCAGCTTGCTGAGGAAGGGAACGCCGGTGCGAAGGCCGCACAAAACGCGATGCAGCATCTTGACAGCTACATCGCCGCCACGCAGTTAGGGATCACGCTGGCGAGCCTGGCGCTTGGCTGGATTGGTGAACCGGCTATTGCTCACCTGTTCGAGCCTGTTTTACACGCCTTTTTCCCTGAAGAAGCAGTCTCGACAGTTAGCCATACGGTTTCGGTTGCGCTGGCCTTCGCGATTGTCACGCTGCTGCACATCGTGATCGGCGAATTGGTGCCAAAGTCGATTGCGCTTCAGCGCCCCGAAGCCACATCGGTCATTGTGGCTCGCCCGACAAAGTGGTTTCTCGGCCTTTTCCGCCCGGTTATTTACGTGATGAACAGCATCGGCAATACGATTGTGCGCTGGCTGGGCTTTGAACCGGCGGGCGAACATGCGTCGGTTCATTCGGCAGAAGAACTGGAAATGCTGGTGCATTCCAGCCGCGAGGCCGGTTTGATTCAGGAGAGCGAAGAAGCGCTGCTGCGGCGCGTCTTCGACTTTAGTGATATTCGCTGCGAAGAAATCATGAATCCCCGCGTTGGGGTCGATGCCATTCCGGTCAATGCCCCGCTGGGTGAACTGCTCGACCTGATCGCCGACAATCATCATTCCCGTTACCCGGTTTATCAGGATACGATTGATAACGTGGTTGGGCTTCTGCTGACCAAAGACCTGCTCGACGCGATCATCCGCCAGCCGGACATCCTCAGCCGCCGTGAAGCGCCATTCGACCTGAAACCGCTGCTGCGGACGCCGCTTTTCATCCCCGGTACACTGGGGGTGGACAGGCTGCTGGAACGGATGCAGCAGACACGCACCCATCTGGCTATCGTCATTGACGAATATGGCGGCATGGCAGGTGTGGCGACGATGGAAGACATCATTGAACTGCTGGTTGGTGATGTGCAGGATGAATTCGATGAGGATGAGCCGGAAATCATCCGCTCGGCGGTGGATGGGTTCGTGGTCGATGGCCTGATGAGCCTGAATGAAGCCTCAGAGCGTTTTGGTGATCCCGGCGGCGAGCCAGAGTCCACCACTATTGGTGGTTATGTTGCCGAGGTGCTGAACCGCATCCCGTTACAGGGCGATACCATTCCCTTTGGCGATTATGAACTGCGAGTGGATGAAATGGAAGGGATGCGGGTAGCGCGGGTGCGTTTCATCCGCCGTGACCAGCATCCACAGCCGGAAGCTGAGGAAGATGCTGAGGTGTAATTCCTCTGGCTCCCACCGTTTTGCATCCGTCATGCTATAATGCTGCGCGTTATTCGTCACGGAGTGCCATGCATCCTATGCTGGTCGTACAACTGAAAATTTATCGTTTACTTGCCATCGTCTTTCTGTCGTCACTGTCTGCGGCGGCTTGCGGCGGTGTGCCTGCTGCATCTACCCAGCCTGTCACGGCGGAGACGATTGCGGCTCCTACCACCACACCAACTGCTGAAGCGACACCGGAAGTTGAACTGACGCCGGAAACTACACCCGCTGGCCCGGCGACCCTGAACCTGTGGCTGCCCGAACCTTTTGCTCCGCCTCGTAATGCTGATGCTGCCGCCCTGCTGTCGCAGGCGATTAGCGCCTTTCAGATTGCCCAACCCACGATCCTCATTAACACCCGCCTGAAGCGGGTGGAAGGCACTGGGGGTATCATTGAAAGTCTGCTGGCGGCCAGCACGGTCGCCCCTGGCGCTCTGCCGGACTTAATCCTCGTCCGCCGGGGTGAACTGGCTGTGCTGCTTCAGGCCGGGCTGGCGCGCCCACTGGAAAGCCGGGTTTCCCCGGCTGTCCTCGGCGATTTATATGCTTCGGCATTGGCATTGGGGCAGTTGGACGGTGGTTTGATCGGGCTGCCTTACGCCCTGCAAATTCAGCATGTCGCTTACCTGCCGCCAGAGGCATCCTTCGCCCGTTTTGCCGATGTGCTGGCCGGGGATCGTGCGCTGGTGCTGCCTGCCGGACGGCTTGATGGGATCAGTGATATTTTTCTGGTGCAGTATCTGTCTGCCGGTGGTACACTGGTTGGCGGCGAACTCGGCCCCCTCAATATGGATGCCCTGCAAACAGTGCTGACCTTTTACCAACAGGCCGCCGCTCGCGGCCTCATTGACCCGACCATTCTGAACTACCCGGTACCAGAAGATTACGAAGCCGGTCTGGTGGATGGTCGCATCACGGCTGCTATTGTAACCTCACAGATGTATCTGGGGTTGACTGAGGGCGGCCAGGCGCTGGAAACGGCAGCTATTCCAGCGGCTTCCGGCACGCCAACCACGCTGGTGGATGGCTGGATGTGGGTGCTGGTCACGAATGATGCTGTTCGCCAGAATGCGGCACTGCGTTTCCTCGACTGGATGTTTGACCCGGCGCGGCAGACGGCTTACACCCAGTCCATCAATATGCTGCCTTCACGTCGCGCGGCCATGCGCCAGTGGGAGCAGCCCGCTTATGCGACTTTTGCCGGGAATATGCTGGCGGGCGCGCTGCCGCCGCTGGACGAGAATGGGAGCAGTGCTGCTGCCCGTGCCATGCAAAATGCCCTCGTCGCGGTCATCACGGGCGAGGCCACTGCTGAGGAAGCCGCGCAGGGTGTCGCGGATCAGTTAGCGGGGTAAGTAAGTCCCAGGAAACAAGGCGTGAGTGACGAGAAACAATAGTTTCTAAATCGGTGTAAATCATGCACACTGCAAACCCTTAAATCACTCATCAGGCGTTACTCTTAACCCATCACTTTATCCCTACCTCGGCCAGCGCCTTTTTGAGCTGGTCAAGTTTAACCGGTTTCATCAGGTAGCCATTGGCCCCGGCAGCAGTCGCTTCAGCCGTCATCGGCGGAAAATGGGCGGATACCATGATGATCGGTACTGTTTTTGTCGGCTCATTCTGGCGCAGCTTGCGGCAGATATTCAGGCCGTTGTCATCAGGCAGCATAATATCCAGCAGCACCGCGTCCGGGTCTTCATAAGCCAGCCTGTCCCACGTCTGGCGGCTGGACATCGCGCTGATAGTTTCATGACCCATCAGCACGAGAAAATTGCTCAGCATATCGACAATCAGGTGTTCGTCATCGACAACAAGAATTTTTGCCATCGTCCCCTCCTCTTATAGTATTGATAATATATCGCACAGATAAATTGACTCACAGCCGTACCAATGTACGCTGTAAGATAATTCGATATAAGCGCTCTTTTAATGATAAGCGGATAAATGACCGCAGAACGTTAAAAGGTTTTCTGATAGAAGCGATGTGTCTTGTAAATGCTTGAGCCAAAGCTCCTGGCGATGCTCACCATATTGTCGTTCACTTCCAGAATCCAGCCCGAATCAGAGTGCTGGATTTTCGGGTCATTGATGAGCGACATGATGGCATGATAATACAGGGCTGCATCAATGCCTTTGTTGCGGTACTGTTCTTTCACCCCCATGAGCGGAATACGCGCCCAGGTCATCACCGGGCGAACCTTCCAGTACCAGCCTGCTTTAATCAGGCTGACAATTTCGGGAACGCCGGGGCGGGGGTAAGCACGCTGCAAGACCTGGTTGAAGTCCGGTATGCACAGGATAAAACCGGCTGGCTGCCCATCAATATCCGCAAAAAAAGCCTTATCAGGGTCGAAAAACTGCCCCAGACTTTCGATCATCGCATCCAGTTCCCGCTCCGTCATCGGCACGAAGCCCCAGTTTTTATCCCAGGCGGCGTTATAAATGTCCTTAAATAGCTGGAATTCCGCCTTCAGATTGCGCTGGTCGATCTTGCGGATGGTGATCTTATTACGCTTCATCACCCCCTGTGTGATGCGTCCCAGACGCTCCGCCGTGCCATGTTCTTTCGCACCTTCGCGGCTCAGGTGGAAGCTGTAAATGTCCATCGCTTTCGTGAAGCCCGCACCTTCTACCAGTTTTTGATAGTAGGGCGGGTTGTAGGGCATCAGCAGCACCGGGCGGGTGAAGCCATCGACCAGTATGCCGCAGTCCTCATGGGTGGTGAAGGTTTGCGGGCCGCGAATAGCGTCATAGCCTTTGGCTTTCACCCATTCAGCCGCCGTTGTCAGCAGTGCCGTCGCTGCTTCCTGGTCGTCATACACCTCGAACGCGCCAAACCAGCCAACGTGTTCTTCATGGAATTCATTGTGGCGGTGGTTGATGAAGGCAGCAATTGTCCCAACGATTTTATCCCCACGCCAGGCCGCAAAATAATCGCCTTCCATGTACTCCCAACCGGGATTTTTCTTTTTATCCAGCAGATCACGCCGCATCGACAGCAGCGGCGGCACCCAGTTGGAGTCGTCTTTATAGAGCGTCCAGGGGAATTCAAAAAAGGCTTTGAACTCAGCAGCATCCTGAATTTTGCGAACATCAACAGGCATGTAGGATAACTTTCAGTGTGCAGGAAACTCGCCCAATCTTACCCACTTTTCGCCGCATCGCAAACCGCGCCACACTCAAAAATTTACCTTGACAGCCCCCCGGCGCTTTGCTACCATTCCGTTTATCTTCCAGCATAGCTCAACGGCAGAGCAATCGGCTGTTAACCGATGGGTTCCTGGTTCGAATCCAGGTGCTGGAGCAACATGACGCCCCGCAACGGGCGTTTTTGATTCAATATATCGACTACGGCTGAATTGCCCCTCATCCATGCTGTGCTAGAATGAATCAAGTCAGTGTGAACAAATTGTTCCTTTGGCTGAGGGAGAAAAAAGTATGCCGTTGGATATTTCGCCGCGCAGTCTGCACACCAGCGCCGCGATGCGCCCCTTTCTGGAATTCCACTTTCAATCATCCTACACACAACTTGCTGGTTCGCCCGATGTCATCGACTTTACCTACGGCAATCCGAACGAAATGGCGATTCCGGGCTTTAGCGCAGCGCTGCAAACTTGGAGTGAGCCGCGCAATGAATCGTGGTATGCCTATAAACTCAGCGAACCAAAGGCACAGCGGGCAGTTGTCGAGTCATTGAAACGCCATCGTGGGCTGGACTTTGAACCCGATTCGATTTGTATGACCAATGGCGGTTTTGCGGCTATTTCACTCGCCATCAACACGCTTGTGGCAGCAGACGATGAGGTCATCTTCAATACACCACCCTGGTTCTTTTATGACGCGATCATCACCAACGCGGGCGGTGTTTCGGTACGCGTTCGCGTGCGGCAAGATGATTTTGACCTTGATCTGGACGCGATTGAAGCCGCAATCACGCCTAAAACCCGCGCCGTGCTGGTCAATTCACCGAACAACCCAACCGGGCGGATTTACCCCGAAGCGACGCTGAAAGCACTGGCGGATATTCTGGAACGGGCTAGTGCGCGCATCGGCAGGCGCATTTACCTGCTCAGCGACGAAGCCTACAGCCGCATCATCTACGATAACAATGCCTGTCCTAGCCCGACCAGTTATTATCCTTATTCGCTGCTGCTTTATACCTACGGCAAAACGCTCTTGACCCCCGGCCAGCGCATTGGCTTCATCGCGCTGCCATCTGCCATGCCGGATAGAGATGAACTCATCAACGCCATCCTCACCACGCAGATTTCGCTGGGTTGGTTGTTCCCTAACGCGCTGCTTCAACATGCGCTTGGTGATCTCGAAAATCTCTCGATTGATCTGGAACATCTGCAAGCGAAGCGTGACCTGATGGTCGGGACTCTGCGGGAGATCGGTTACGAAGTACACAACCCCGCATCGACCTTTTATCTGCTGCCGAAATCGCCTATCCCTGATGATCGGGCATTTTGTCAGCAATTGGCGCAGCACAAAATTCTGGTGCTGCCGGGGGCGGTGGTGGAACTGCCGGGATATTTCCGCATTTCGCTCACCGCCAACGACGACATGATTAAGCGTTCGCTGTCGGGGTTTGAGGCTGCTTTCAACTCTGTGCATAGTTAGTGGCTATTGAGTAGAAATCAAACGGTGGGAAGCATTTCCTGCCGTTTTTTGTTTTCCCGACTTAACCTGTTTGATTCATCTCCCAGATAATCCGTAACCCGTCCAGTGTCAATTCTGGCGCGATAGTGTCGATCACATCAGTATGCTGGTTGAACAGCACCGCCAGCCCACCTGTCGCAATCACCTTGATCGGCTCGACATTCATCGCCGCTTTCAGGCGCACGACCAACCCTTCCACCAGCGAAACGTAACCCCAGAAAATGCCGGACTGCATAGCGTGAATGGTGTTCCCGCCAATCGGGTTAGGCGGCGGCTGAAGGTCGATTTTATGCAGCCGCGCCGCCCGGCTCACCAGCGCGTCGTGCGCCAGTTGGATACCCGGTGCAATCGCCCCGCCGCAGTAGGCCCCATCTGCTGAAACCACATCGAACGTAGTCGCCGTGCCGAAGTCGATCACGATGGCCGGGCCGCCGTGCAGGGCCACCACCGCCGCCGCATTGACAATGCGGTCTGCGCCGGCCTGTTCGGGCTGATCGATTGCGATTCGCACCCCGGTTTTAATGGTATTGGTGACAATGAGCGGCTGCATGTGGAAGTAACGTTCCACCAGTTCGGTGAAGGCGCTCGTCAGCGGGGGGACAACGCTGCTGATGATGACGCCGGTAACGACCTTGTAGCCCATATCAGCGCTGGTGAGGAAGTTTCGCAGCAGTACCGCATATTCGTCCGGCATTTTCTCGGTGACAGTACGCGCCCGCCACGAAAGCTGCCACGAGTCCCCACGCCACAAACCAAAATGAATGTTGGTGTTGCCTATATCGATGGCTAAGATACGAGAATAACTATCCATTGTCGCCTGCTTCCTGTTCT
>CAYUTY010000033.1:0-62408 GCA_964447795.1 uncultured Anaerolineaceae bacterium | reverse complement strand
GGCGTCCTGGACGGGCCTGGTGTAAAGGTCTTGGTGGGCGGCCCAGGGGTGAAGGTCTTGGTGGGCGGCAGGGTCGGCGCAGGCGTGCGTGACGGGCCTGGTGTATTGGTCGGGCGCGGTGTGGGCGCTTCGGCCAGGTTAATCAGACCGCTGTTGGGCCCACCAGGGCCACCATTACCAGGGCCGCTGGTACCGCATTCAATACGGAATTGTGTTCCGTTGAAGTCAGACGGTGCCATACCAATACCGCTATCACTGAGACGGCCACCAACACCACCGAAGTCGATGTAGAGGGCGGTGACGCTGGGCGCACCGGGCGCGCCAGCCGGGAAGGTGAAGTTGCCAACCCATGTGCCTTCAGTACGACCAGCAGTGGGCGGTGTGGAGTCCTGGGTGACGCTGTTGGCACGCCAGACTTCTACCGCTTCCGGGTCACCGGGACGGGCAACTGCGACTACTCGATCAAGCGTCAATGTACCAGGCAGCACTTGCTTCCACTGGATGAGGAAGTCGGTGAGGCGCTGGACGACAGTGCGTTCGTTGCGAATTTCCAGCTTCACGATACCAAAGGTTTCGAAGCCGATGAAGCGCACCGTGACCTGCGGGCCAACACAGTCCGGCGTGAAGGTGGGCGTGTTGGTCGGCGCGTTCGGATCAAAGGGCGGTTCGAGCGTCGGCGGCGGCAGGTTCAAGGGCTTGATGCAGGGGTTGCCCGGATCGAGCGGATTGAACAGATAGAATTCAGTGTTGCCGAAGCTGTTAATGGAAACATACTGGCTGAGCTGAGCCGGGCCACCCGCGAGCGTTCCCGTCCAGAAACCCATATCCCCGTTACCAGCAATGGTACGATCCGCCTCTGAAGTGCTGGTAAAGTAGTTCGGCGGCTGCGAGGTATCGGTGTTGGTATCAGTCATGTTGAACTGCGAGAACTGATCGGACGTATCCGTGCCGCGCCAATGCGGGAAGCTGTTCAGCGCAAGTTCGGTAACACTCATACCAGGGTAGTCAAGGATGGTCGGCCAGCTAAAGCGGACGCGGGTCAGGAAGGTAGCCTGTTCGTTGTCATTACGAATGGTGATCTGAACAGCGCGACCAAAGAGACCAGGTGTACCCCCATTCGGCGTTGGCTCTACGGAGATACCATCGCAGGTGAAGGGCGGACGCGGCGTGTAGGTGGGCGTGCGCGACGCTACCGGGCTGGGCGTATAGGTATTGCTGGGCAGCGGCGTGATGGACGGTGTATAGGTGAATGTTGGTGTGAAGGTCGGCGGCTGGGCTTCAATCGGCGCGATGTCGTCGAAAGCCTGCTGCGGGTCTGCCGCACGGAAGGATTCGACAATAGCGCTGCGGCGTGCCTGCATCTTGATGTACTGGGAAGCACGCGGCAATGGCGTAATCAGCGGGTGATTGAAGGTGACAATGACTGTGACCGTATCAGCAGGGCCACCGGGATCCATCCAGGGAGCGCCCGCATTGTCAATCGGTGCATCATCGTCAATTTCGTTCATCAGACAGCCCGCCTGGGGCAGACGCGGCGTGCTGGTTGGGGCCGAGCTTACGTCTGATCCACCAGGCGTGCGAAGGATGGTTTCGCCGGAATAGGTGACGAAGCGGGTGTTGATGTCGGTCTGTGTGGACGCATCAGGCGATACACGGTCAAAATAGGTATCAGCACGTTCATCCAATTTGCGGCGAGTGCTGCATACCACAACATCAAACCAACTGCGCTGCTCCTCACGTGGGTTGGGAACGGCCCAAACCTGAGCAAAAGGCCAACCGGCAATAGTGGTTTTATCCGCCGGGATGTCGTTCTGGTTTTCTTCCAGAGCGAGACCAGCCGCGCCCTGCCGCGCCGCGTCAATAATAGAGAGGATGCGGGCCATATCCTTACGGCGATCCTGATCGCTTTCACTACGCGGGTCGCAGTTACGACCGCCATACCAGGTGGCAAAAAGGCTTTCGATACCCCCGCTGTAGACATTGACGGTATAACCGCCGGTGGGAGGTGTATAGGTGCCTATAGTCCCGCGAGTGGGGCCGCCCGTCCACTGGCGATCCGATTCGGTACCATCATCCACGCAAGGGATAAACCCTTCATCATCATTCAGATCGACAACGCCATTAGGCAGCAGTGTTCTGAAATCCAGGTTCATATTATAGCGTGTAGTGTCGTACTGGCCGGTGCTGGCATAACGCGCACCGGTACGGGCAGCGTTCTGCAAGGTGACCCAGGCCTGAAAGATGCGCCCAAATTCCACAATCCCGAACAACAGGATGAGCAGAATAGGGAGCGTGATGGCAAATTCGGCAAGAGTCTGACCTCGCCGCCGTCTTTGCACGCGTTCCAGATGTTGCAGTGTATCCAAATCTACACCCCCTTCACGAACGGCCCAACCGCAGTCGGGCCGTTTTGACGAACGTAATAGTTAGCGGGTAATACGAGTGAACATGCGCGATGCGATGGTATCGAACACAATTTGCAGTTCTTTCTCATTGGGCGCATTGAAGTAATTGCCGCAGCTTTCACCAGGCGCGAGTGGGTTGACGAGCGCACCAAAATTGAGCGCTGCCACCGCAGCTTCCGCCGATGCATAACCAACGACCGGGCCTTCGCACGGGCCACGCGCACCGTAGTCTTCGTTGAAGGACAGATTGCCGTCGAGGAATCTGTCGGCACGCAAGTCCTGCTGGTAATCCATATCCATGCGATTGTTGTCACCGACATCGGCGATATAGCGCAGCAGTTCTTCACCGAGGCAGTCGAGAATGTTCTCACGGCAGGTGCCAGCACCCTGATTGAAATCCAGACCGAAACCGATGGTGAAGATGGTCGGCAACTGCAAGTCGGTTCGGCCTAACTGATCGGCACTGACGAGCGCCGGGAAGGGGTCGGTCAGTCCGATGAAGTCCGCCCAATCGCGGGCAAAATCGTCCACATCGTACTTGAGTTCACATTCTGAACCCGCACCGCCGACATCGACATAAATGCTGCCGTCGGCATCACGGATGCGCGGGTCGAAGCAGAAATGGCGCACAGACGGATTGGCATCCATGCAGTAAGGATTCTTAAGCGAGAAGATATTGGTATCAATACCGTCGTTGTTATCGACCAGCGGGCCGAGGTCACCGGGCGAGCCGTAGGGGCAAACACCATAGACGCCGTAATCACCGGGGACAGGTTCAGTATTGTAGGCAACATAGAGGTTGGGTGGACTGGCCGTCGCGCCACCGCGCCGCACCGGATCGCTGCCCGCTGCCGCGCCATCGCCGAGCATAACCATAACCCAGACCGCACCATTGGTACGAACAGTCGCCGGATCGAGGAGAGCATTATTAGCTGTCCGCAGACCAGCACCAACATTACTACCGCGGCAGCCCGCGCGCAGTTCATAGGCATAGAAAGCCATGTTGGCGCGTTTCTCATCAATATTCGCGCCGGGCATCTGTGCCAGCCAGAGCGGGGCATTCAGGTTCGGATGCATAGCCGCGACCAGAGAGCCTCCACTGACAAACACTGAGGACAGCGGCGTCGGAAAACGTGCCTCGTTGTACTGGGTGGTGGCCCAATCAGGTGGCGCAGGCCATGTGAGGCTCTGATTCAACTGCGGTGAGCTGTAGAGGCTGCGCGGGTAAGGCAGTGACGCATTCTGGAAATAGCAGCTATCCTTGGCGGGATAATCGTGGAGCTGACCCACTGGCTGATTATTAAAGCCGCCAGTCGGCCATCCATTTGGCGGAATATTGCCATCACTGCTTTCATTCCAGCGAATGGGGCGACCGCTGCGAAGCGGATCGTCAGGATTATAGGGAGCAGCATTGGTGACGAAGGCATCCCATTTGCCATTGCCGGTAGTATCGGCATAAAAGTTTGGCTCAGCGCGAACACCGACAAGATCGAGCAGGGCTTCGCGGGCATTGGCCTGGGAAATCATCATATGTGTGTCTGGCCCGGTGCCATCGCGGTCAATCAGATAAGCACCCCGGTCGAAGGTAACAAAACCGACACGATCACCACGCGCGAAGTCAATACGATCCAGGAATTTGAGCGAGGCATCACGAACTTTCTTCATCGGCTGGCAAACCAAATCGCCAAAGGCCCAGTTGCCGTCAGGATCATTGCAGCAGCCGAAGTAGTTGAAAGACGGGACAAAGCCGTTCCAGTTAGCTGGGTAGTTAACACCGGTCTGGCCGAGACCAGCAGGTGCTTGCAGGAAAACCGTCATTTCCTGACGCACATCGTCCTTGCCTTCAAAAGCGCCGGTTGGCATGGGAGAGAAGGCGGACGCGCCGGGGAAGAAACGGATGCGACAGTCTTCACGCGGGTTGCGCGGGTCGGCATAATTTCCTGCCGGAAACACCTGAAGATTGCCGTTGTTTTCATCGACCATAAAGGGAATGGGCTGGAAATTGGGGTTAGCGCGCATCTGCGCCTCACTCAATTTCAGCACTTCCTGCCAGGCGGTAAAGGGGTTGTTGCCATAAGTCGCCATGACATTGCGAGGCCCACTGTCCACGCGCGGCGGGAAGTAACGCATACTCCAGTTGGTGTCACCGGTGCCATCACCATTGGTATCCACATTTGCCCAGTCACCATAAGTGGTCTGGTTGAGCATCGACTCCGACACATCGAAGATCATCACCACGTCCAGAACAGCGGTTTCAGAGATGGCGCTGGCTTCCAGCGTGACATTCCCCCAGCCGATGAGACGCAGGAAGACTGTTGGCGACTCAATCTGGGCTGTGACTTTCACCAGTTTGCGCGGCTGCTGGTCAGTGGAACATTCGAGTTCGTCAAAAAGATCGTCGCCTGGGTCGCGGGCGGTGGCACAGGTATCTACCAGCACCGTCGAAGGATTCAGGCCATAAAACTCGATGAACTGACGGGCAGCCAGGTTGACAGTGGCGATGTTACGAGCATAAGCGTATCCGAAAGCCACCTGCTCCCAATTGCCGGGATTGGCGGCTTTGGCGCGGACTATTTCATCATTGGTGGCAACGGCGCGGCGCATCTGCCCGGCAGCGGAAACAGCGGCAGCATCAACGGCGCGCCGAAGGGTGGTGTAGCGCACAAACATCAGCGACACATCGGTAACGATACCAACAAAGGCCAGCAACACGATGAAGCCAAAAGCCAGAATGACAACTGTCTGACCGACTTCGCCCTGCCGGATGAAGCGTTTACCTAAACGGGACAACAATCGTTTCATCATCAACATCCTTACAAACGCTAATCCTGGGTGAAGTCCAGGCGCGGCTCAGTCGATGGGAGCGGGAAGACGGCCCATACATAAATGGTGGTACGTTCGCCCAGAATGGTGAAGACCGGGTTAAAAACCGGATTCTTCAGCAGCAGTTCATGCCGCCAGAACATTTCCGTCAGAACGACCCCCTGGCTGGGCAGTTTTTCACGGCGAGCGGTAACATCAAGCTGGAAGTTGGTAACATTCATCAGCTCTTCGACTTCGCGCATCGTCCATTCCGAGCCAATGCACTGTTGATTGGTGCCTTCAATATAATGCTGACCGCGATACACCCAACCGCGCTGGCGTTCGTCTTCGGCGTCATAACCGGCCAGTTCAACGTATTTACGGTTATCTTCAGTATCGCCGGGGCCAGAAGCCGTAATATCCTTCAGACGATAGTCGCGCCTGTTATTTCTGAAAACATCAAATGGGTCGCGATTTTCCCAGGCGTAACCCATCTCGCCGAGCGGGCCAACAGTACATTCATTGGCATTGGAAGGATAACGCCCTACTACTTAGTTCTGTGGGGCGGTAGCGGGCACCCCGCTGTATTAGAAGGGGGTAATGAGGGCAGCCGGTGATGCGCCGCTGGCGCTGTAGAAAGGCGCATTAGGCAGCGTACCGGGGGTAATCGCCTGAAGCGAAAAAGCCGAAATAACAATGTCGTCTTCTTCGACAATGCCATCAGCTTCAGGCGGTGTATCTTCTTCTGCGTGGAACGTAAGCGGATCCATAGACTGCAACATAACGCAGGCAATCAGGTTATAAAAGCCCTGCAAGTCACGGTTGTTAGGATTCCGCACTTCATTACACAGACGGGAATTCTGTGCCAGCGTCAGGTCTTCCGCCGGAACAGGAAACCCGGCAAAAGGCGTTAAACTATAGCGATTATTCCACTCTATTGGGCTGAGTTCCCCCGTGAGGGTTGTGCCATAGCGCGCACCAACACGCGTGACTTCCAGTAAAATCAGGAAGTTATTGGCAAACCAGCCGATCTCCGCCAATCCCATAAGCAGAATAATCAAGATCGGCGTGACCAGCGTCAGCTCGACAACGCTTTGCCCGCTGGCACGGCGTTGTTTTGAGTGGACGGCTGGCGTCCCATCCAGGATTTGGATAACTTGTTTGAATAAACTCCGCATCACCCACCCTCGATCCACATTCTTTTTGACCGAATTGATGCATAGACAGCAAATTCATCATACCACAAGGTTCCGTTCACGCGATGCGGGTACTGATAAGATATTGATCGGGTTTTGTTAAAACCGGTGATATGGGGTGGGAATTCTGTACCAGACGAAGCCAATCAAGTGGCATTTTTGTTATGGGTATTACGAAGGGGAAATAAAAAAGATGGGGCTAACGCGCCCCACCTGCCACATGGTTCTGAATTTGCACGCGGGCTTTCACCGCATAACCTCGCCCATGACGAGACTGGATAATGGCCGGACGTTCCGGGTCATCCTCCAACTTGCGGCGCAGATTGCGGATGTGGTTGCGAACGAGAGCAGCATCCCCCGTGCCAGCCGGGTACTGCCAGACATCCATGAGCAGGTCATGGGTGGTATAAAGCTGATTGGGGTTGCTGCACAGGTGCATCAACAATTCAAATTCGACCTGCGTCAGCGAGACAGAGCGATCATTGACCAAAGCCGACAATGTATGCGGCAGGATGGTCAGCGTCGGCATTTCTTCACCAGCCAGCACGGC
The DNA here is from genome assembly GCA_964447795.1 of uncultured Anaerolineaceae bacterium. GTDB lineage: Bacteria > Chloroflexota > Anaerolineae > Aggregatilineales > Phototrophicaceae > CFX2. The sequence goes on along the minus strand of CAYUTY010000033.1, from coordinate 55,455 downwards.
GGTACGGCGCAGATGGGCGCGGATACGAGCAGACAGTTCGCGCAGCGCGAAGGGCTTCCGCAGATAGTCGTCACCACCAGCTTCCAGCACATCCGATACATGCTGGGGCGACTCCGGGCCTGTCAGGAAAATAATAGGCGTGTTGGCGGTGGCGGGGTTAGCACGCAGTTTGCGGCAGAGCATCAAGCCATCCATACCAGGCAGGCGCGTATTCATGACAAAAAGTTCGGGCGTTTCCCGATCAGCGAAAGCTAACGCTTCCCGCGCAGAGAGCGCCGTCGAGACGCGATACCCCTCGCGGTCAAGAAATTCCTCGACCATACTGAGCGTTTCGACTTCTCCATCAACCACGAGAATTCTGTACATCCTGGTATTCCAATCTGTTTGCCGTTATTAAATCAGTATAGCCATATAGCCTCTCAAAAACTGTATGCATGTCTGAATGTTTTGTGAAATCCGACGCGGGAAAACAAGCGGGGATGCTGGCGGTCGCATCCCCGTTAGAAATAGCAGGGTTAAGAGCGATAAGTTCAGGCGGAAATCATATAACCAACACCGTGAATGGTGCGGATATAACGACGGTCAGCACCTTTCTCAATTTTGGCGCGAAGGTTACGTACATGGGCGCGGACAAGATCAGGATCACCGGTGTTGGGGGGATATTCCCAGACTGCTTGCAGCAGATGCGAAGGAGAAAGGGCGCGGTTTGGATTTTCCATAAGGTAACGCAGGAGGCGATGTTCAGTTGAAGTGAGCTGAATACGATTACCCTTGACCTGCACCTGATAGGTATCAGAGTCAAGCTTGAGATCATTCATCTGAATAACCGCTCCGGTGCTGGCCTCACGGGCACTGCGACGTAAGAGGGCATGGATACGAGCGCGTAATTCAGCCAGCTCAAAAGGCTTAATCACGTAATCATCCGCCCCGGCATCCAGACCATCGACAATATCATCGGTACTGCCTTTAGCGGTCAGAAACAGGATTGGTAAGGAACCAAAACGCGAATCACGCCGCAACTGCCGACAGAGGGTAATGCCATCCATACCGGGCATGATAATATCCAGGATGACAGCGTCCGGCGTATGTTTATCCAGGATTTCCAATGCCTCTGCAGCAGACCGAGCCAGGCTGACATCAAAAGCCTCGCGCTCCAGCACACGCCCCAGGGTATCCAGCACTTCGGGGTCATCGTCCACAGCCAGAATATAAGTCATGATCTATTAAGCTCCTCGTTTAACGGGAAGAGCGACGAGAAATTCTGTCCCCTGCCCGGCTACACTTTTCACAGAGATACTGCCGCCGACACGCTCCGCCGTCTGGCGACAGATGTGCAGCCCAAGCCCGGTACCCTCACCAACGGGCTTGGTGGTGAAGAACGGTTTAAAAACCTCGTCAACAATGTTTGCCGGAATACCCGGCCCATTGTCCCAGACCACTACTTCAATCACTTCACTTTCCGGCTGATAAGATGCCCGAATACCCAGTTTCGCGCCTTCCCGACCAAAGAGGGCGTCATGTCCGTTCAGCAGCAGATTGAGCCAGATATCATCAAGCTGGCCCTGCACTGCCAGAACGGATGGCAGCGGCGCTTCCGGCAATTCTGCAATGATCTGAATGCGGTCACGCTCAATGTGTGATTTGACGAGAGACAGCACTCCTTCAATGGTATCGATGACATCAATTCTTTCGGGTGGCGCTTCGGGGGCATTCGGGCGAGCAATTGCCAGCAGGCGACGGGCAACCCCGGCAGCACGTTTGCCGGCGCGGTTGATGGCCTGCAAAGAACGATGATTGCGTGACTCCGGTGGCTCATCCATCAACATAAGTTCTGAGTCCACCATGATTGTCGTGAGCGGGTTATTAATCTGATGAGCAACAGCAGCGGCCAGCTCTCCCATCGCAGAGAGGCGTGCCGTCTGCACCAGACGATCCTGTGTATCACGCAGTTCTGTCAGGCTGCGTTCCAGATCATAATACAGATTAGCATTTTCCAGCGCTGTCGCGGCCTGCCCGACCAGCGCACGCCCCATATCTATATCGCGCTGGCTGAAAACGCGCGAGCGGCGGGCATCGGCAAACAGCACCATACCCTGTGTCGTACCACGCTGCACCAGCGGCAGGCCGAGAATGGAACGACTGCGCGATAAATCCAGCAGCGCACGCGCACCGGGTGTCATCATTTTGCTGTCACTCTGCTTGTTGACAGGCATCTGACCTTTGATGGCTTCAGCAATATCAGGATAAAGCGCGAGGTCAAGGCAAGGCTGTGACGATGTGAGCCACACTGCTTCCCCGACAGCCAGCATTGTGGAAAGCGATTTTCCTTCCTGAGAGAGCAGCGCCATTTCGCACCAGTTTCCGCCCGTCAATTGATTAATTTCATCGACCGTGCGGAAAATGCCATTCATGCGATCGGTATTATTCTGATTGGAGAGCGTGACCAACACTTCCAAAGCAGCTCGTTGAACACGTGCCAGGGTATCCGCTTCAAGCCGCCTGGCAAATTCACCCACATAAAAAATATGCATGGCGCCAATTACCTGTGTTCCGCCGGTAATTGGGATGATCTGCACACTCTGGACAGCGTTACGGTCAAGCAGCTCAATTTCTGACGCAGAATGAAAAGCATCCCGGCTGATGAGCAGCACCTGTTTATTCTCCAGGGCATTCTGGAGTGCAGGCCAGGCCGCCAGATCGAAGGATGGCCCCTGCCCGGCCTGCCAAACCGTGCGAAAAGAGCGCGCAAGGGTTAGCAGGCGGTTGCTTTCTTTTTCCCAATGGTAAATTTCTGAAAGATTGACGTTGAGAACACGCATCAACTGGCGGGCGATATTCGGCAGCACATGGTCAAGCGAGAGAGACGAATTCAGTACATGGCTGGCCTCAACCAGTATTTGTAATTCACGGGTGCGTGAGAGAGTTTCTTCATGAATGCGTGCATTTTCAATAGCGATAGCCGCAAATGAGGCCAGATTCATCAGGAGTTCCTGATGTTTGGGGTAAAAAACCGCCTCGGTGTTGCGGTTGTTAACGCCCAGCACGCCAATACATTTTCCTTCATAAAGGATTGGCACATAGAGGAGGGCATTGACCAGGTATTCGGTCTTTACCTTCTGCGGGCCCTGCGCCCCAATAGTGAGCGGCTGACCGCTGCTGTAGACGCGCCCGGCAAGGGTATCTTCAGTCTTGATGCGGAAATTGCGGGCCACTTCGACATCAATGCCAACTTTAGCACGGAGATAAAGCTGACCTCCTTCCTCGTCTGGCAACAGAATCATTCCTTCTTCAGCTTTGGTCAGACGACGCGCCGCCTCTACCACCCGGTTGAGAACTTCGCTGAGTTCCAGGACTTCCGTCAGTGATTTGCTGAGCGCAAACAGGGTTTGAATTTCCTCGGTACGATGCGGGTCGCCGGTATCAAAGGCACCAGTGCGTGCGAGTGGAGGATTCGATGGCGGTGCATAGAGAATAGAAGCCAGACTTTGCAGAATAGCGGATTCGCTGTTGGGGCTGGTGAGGACATTATCGGGAAAGTTGCCAGCGGGCGCGAGGGCAATAATCCGCACATTTTTGCGGCGATGGGCCAGCGCTACAGCCGGCGAATCACCCGTAACACGGTCAGCCATCAAAGCATCGACAAAGACAGCATCAAATTCGCCATTTTCAAGGCTGTAAAGACCGTCACTATGGCTGTACGCGGTCTGAATGGCAAAGCTGTTATTGCGCAATGCCTGCCGCACCTGGCGCACTACCGCATAATCACCAGCAACAACCAGAATTCGCTTATGTTCTTCACCTGTCATAATATCCGATTTCTACTTCGGTTTACTCAAACGCTGGCGACGATCCGCCAAATCATCATCAACTGTTTTCTCATCCGTCGGCGGCACAGGCGGAGCGGGCGTCGGAGTGATTTCCTCTTTCGCGGCGATCAGATCACCCATGTGAGATATTTTTTCGCGCATATCACGCAGGACATCGGATAACATCTGCCCCGGTTGAATCGCCTCTGCTGGTGGCGATGATTCAGTTTCGGCACGGTGAGCATCAGCAACAGCCGCTTCAAGATTATTCACACGCAGAATGAGTTCCTGGGTCACGCGCTGGTGATCGCGCAGATCCGCCTCTGCCATAGCCGCACGCTGTCTGGCGCGATTCAACTGATCGACAGCATAGCGGGCGTTAACATCATCTCTGGCGCTCACTGCCGCATCGGCCTTTTCGTCCCAACTGGCAATTTCAGCCTCCAGCGACTGAAGGCGAGCCCGCAGTTCATCTTCATAAGAGAGTGCTTCGTTCACACTGGAACGCAGCGAGGCAACTTCCCGATCAATATCCTTACCGAGTCGATTCGACAGGAGTCGCCCCGGTCGCAGTTCACCCGCTTCTGTCAGCACATCATTGAGGCTGGTCTTGACCAGCATGTTGAGTTTCTTGAGTAAGTCGTTCATAACCTTATTTTACAATTTTCATAACTTATTGTGCAACTAGGGTATTTCAGGAGCAGCGTCCGTCCCAGGCAAGCCGATAGACAGCCATATTTGGGCCACCTGCGGCAGGAGATGCCGTCCCTGAAGAAAGGTAGAATGGACATAAGCGGGGGTCAGCTACACTATCACCGGGAATCTGGGCAGGGAATGCCATAAGATAACGGGCATCACGCCCCTGCATCCAGCTCCAGAGCGGCTCCGCATCAGTTATGAAAGGCACAATTTCCGGGCTGACAAGTCCAGCGAGGTCGATAATCGGACGGGGGGCAAAGTAGCCCACAGCTCCGATGTCATGAATGGCAAGCAGTTCTTCCGGCGGGATGTTATCGGCAATCCAGTGGGCGGTGACAACCATCTCTTCATCAATAATGCGAACATCCTGACGGTAAACGGCTGGCCCCTGAACAAAAGCGAAAAAGGGCAGTGCCAGAGCAGCAGACAGACTCAGGGCGCGTGTTATGACCCGACCTGGCAGTGAGCGGTGGGTCACATGCAGCCATTTCAGTGTGCCAACCGTGCCAATCAAAATGATGGCAGGCAGCGCCGGAATCACATAACGACCATGCTGATAAGGAGCAGGCAAACGAGCGGCGTAAAGCAGAATCAAGGCAGCAGCCCACAGGAGCGGGAGCAGCTCAAACCAGGCGCGTTGGTCAGTGCGAAGGCGGTGGAGCGCATGAAAAGCAAAATAGACCATGCCGGGAACGAAAAAAATCTGGACACCGGCGATTAGAGGAAAGAGCATATTGACGATGCGACCCGGAAAACTCACAGCCAGCAGCGAGGCATTTTCAGCCTGTTTGGCAGCGGCAGTATCCGGCAGGAGACCGCCGGTCAATTGTAGATTTAGAGCAAGATAGGGTGAAATCACGAGCAAAAAAGCGACGGCAGCGGTAACACCCCACGTGAGAAATAATCCCCATGAAGACTGGGGACGAGCCAGCGTCATCGTCAGCCCGACCAGTCCGGCCAAAACAACTCCCTCCGGGCGAGTGATCGTCGCCAGCGCAGCGCACGCACCAAAGAAAAAGCCGCGCAATCCGATGGCACGAAAATCAGTTGACTGGGCATTCAGTTCGCGCCACCCAAGTGCTATAAGCACCAGCGTCCACATGCAGAACAGCATAGTTTCCATACCAGAGGCAGCCGCCCAGATGAGATGCCAGGCCAGCAGCAGCGAAAACCCAGCGAGCCAGCCCACATATTTCTGATTGGGCAACATTTTTTCGGCTAAACGCGCTCCGATCATCCCAGCCACCCAGAGCGCCAACACGCCAAGTGAATGTGTCCAGAGCTGGAAGGAGATACCGAGACGATAACCCATTGAGAGCAGCACTGTATAAAGCGGCGAGGTCGAAGCAGCACTTGGCACACCTGGCACAAAGGCCCATTGACCGGTCTCAGCAAGATTGCGTCCATAGACCTGATGAATCCAGCTATCATCAAGCGGGAAACCGCCATTGGCCGTCGCTACATAGAACAGCACACTCAACAGTGCAGCAGCCAAAAATACAACATCGTAGGGTTTAAACCATCTAGTGACGAATAACATAGAGTCTCACAGTTGGGAAACCGTCCAGCGGCAGTGGTGACAAAAATTCAGGTGAACTGATAAGCAGCGGCCAGAGTGGACGCGGAGCGGCGCTGGAGGCATCACCAGCGGGATTCACGCCCTCGATTAAGAGGTAATCCACATCATATTGACGGGCAATATCCAGAATAATTTCAGGCACTTCATTTGGCAGGACAACACCGCCAAGCCCTGTGAAGTAATACAACTGCGCCGGGTCATTAATCATGATGCGCGAGTCGCGCGGGACAGTATCCAGCAATGCATCGTAGAGCGGCGGCGTTTTTAGCGGTGGCACACGGTTTGGTAAAGCTGAAAACAGGCTGAGGAAAATGGCAACAGTAACCAACACCGCCGAGAACAGAATTTTTGCAGTTTGCGCGTTCCAGCGACGACGGCGGGCTATCCAATCGATGCAATCATCAAGACCGGCCACGCCGAGCGCGGCCCACCAGGGGACGAGCGCAGCAGCCGAATGAAACAGGCCGCCGCGATAGCCCGGATAAGGAAAAATCAGTGTCATCGCCAGATGCAGGCCGAGGGCATAAAGCCAGAAGCCGCGTAGGAATGATTCATGGCGGCGACGCCAGAAACCAATCAGCATGAGCGGCGTCATAATTACCAAGCCCTCGACGGCGAAGAAGGTGCCAAGGTTTTGCCTAAAGGCTTCCCAGCGGGACGAGAACGCTGCGCCTTCAGCTAACAGGGTGGAAAGGCTGGCAACGGGCGGATAATTGAACAGATCATCGTACTCGGTGAACCATATTGCCTGAGTCCCGCCCAGCGGGAGCGGAGAGCCGATAACACTAATATTGCGAGCAAACCAGGGCAGCATAGTCATCAGATAGGCAGCAGTAACAACAAAAAGCCCCAACAGCCGAACACGAAGTGAACGCCCTACACCAAACGGCCAAAGGATAACCACCCAGGCGACCATAAGCAGCAGTAAACCGTCAGCGCGGGTTAGATGCGCCAGTCCGGCGGTGAGGCCGGATAAAGCGAGATATGTATAATGACGTCTGGAAGTGGCTTGAGTGGAAAGCGCCATGAAGACTAAACAAAGCGAACCAACAAGCGCATAAGGTGCAAAAGTGTCAATTGCACCCCAGAAACGGGTAAAAAAACCGCTGAACAGGGTGAGTAAACCAGCAATCCAGGCATGGCGCGATGTCCCACCCAGACGACCACCCAACCAGAAACCAATCCAGCCTGTCCCGGCAAACATTAAGGCAAAAGGCCACTGAGCAGCGGCATAGTCCCCCGGCGCGTTCAATAAAGTCATGCCAATGGCGGCAGTTAATGAGGTGAGCGGCATCCAGTAAAGATGTGATGGAGCCGGCAACGATTCCGGCGCACCGATGTATGTCCAGAGATAGGAATCAGTCAAGCCCTGACCAGCAGCTAAACGATTAGCAGCGTTCAGGTGATAAAAAGCATCAGTAAAGCCCGGCCCGGCGACAAAGCTGCGCGTCATAATAAACGAGGCAAGCAGCGCAACCAGACCAAAACGCCAGTTCAGGCGAGATAATAATGTCGTCAATTTCCGCCAAGCTGAACCTGGTAAATCACCAGATCATCTATCGTAAAAACAGGATTCAGGTAGTGTGCACTTGATGGATCCCAGTCGCCTGATGTTCGTGCATAATCATCGTACCAGATATAGGTGATGTTTACGGCCTTAAGAAAATCCCGCCGCCAGAGATCATCAGTATCAATATTATAAAACTGACCAATCTGCCCGATTTTTTCTCGAAAATGAGCGGTTTCAATCCAGTGGCCGATAAAAGCTGAGAATCCTGTCTGCGCCACGAACTTGCCACCGCTGCCCATCCCGCCTTCGGTAAATGTTGTCAGCGTAAGGCTGTTGGGCAAGGCTTGCTGACGCACCCACTGATAGCCAGCACGTTCGGCGCGAGTGACAAAAACAGCAGTGTGAGTATAGGGTTCGGAAAGCGAGACAGCATTGATAAGAACAAGCCCCAATGGCGCAACCGAGGCCAGCGCCAGATACAGGACAGTCAATAACCGCCGACGCGACAGGCTGAAATATGCTACCAAAATGCGCGTCCAGCCATAAGCCGCTAACAGCGCCAGCGGCGTCTGCACACCGAGCAGATAACGGCGCTGAGTGGGCAGCGGCGTATAGAGCAGCAAAATAACCAGCCCTATCCACAGGATGGGCAGCATCCAGCGCGAACTGGCCTTTTCTCGCCAAAGCGCAAGAACCGCTGGCAGAGCCGGAATTAAAAACGGCAGATACCCTAGCAGATAATAGATCGGCGCTGGTGAGCGGGTTTGGTTCTGAGCGGTGAAATCCGCCCACACCGGGTCAGAATTGAGGAGCAGATATTGGTAGAGGGTAAGGAAGCCATGAACTCCCAGTGGCAATACCAGTCCCAAAGCACGGCGAAAAGGCAGTGTTTTTGCTATCCAGATGTGATAAGTCGTTACAAACAGGATTAGCGGAACAAACAGCACCATGCCATAGGGCTGAATGATGCTCAAGGCCGCCAGCGACAGCATGAGCGTCACCAATGGACGAATACCGCTGCCACGCAACCATGAATCGAACGTCAGCAGCATGACAATCTGGAGAATAATGGCAGCGGCAAAATGTGGCATGAATAAGGCACCGAGGGGGTTAAAAGCATCAATTAGCCAGAATTCAATTGGCGCAACTTCGGCGGTCATCCCCGGCATAAGAACAAGCAACAACCAGCTCCACCCCGCTGCTACTGTACCCAGGAGAGTAGTCAACCACCGAGCTTGTGAGTCATCGAAAAAGCGGGAGGCCAGCGACCAGAGCGCCAATACCATACCGATGGTCAACAAAAATCGAGCGAGATGAAAAACCAGCGCAAAGTCTGGCAAAACACGCGCAACCCACCCAAGCAAAAGATAAAAGCCCTGTACCAGCGGCAGCGATGGATGCGATTCATGGGTAAAAAAGAGACGGTAATCGAGATGCCCACCATAACCCTGCCACATCTTGGCGAGGTGACTGTTGTAATCGACGCTGATGCCAGCGGGGACAGCGGCAGCACCCGTATAGCTCCACCCGGAAGGAACGCTCATTGCACCAATAATATAGGGGAGCGAGGTAAAACAGGCCAACAGCAGCGCGAAAAACCAGACCCGAATTGGATAGATTTTCATCATGATGGTTTAATCGCCAGGGATAGCACGCAGGTAACCAAATTCATGAAATTACTTTTCAAGGATTGGTGTAGCAAATGCAAATTTCCACCAGTGGCGGCGAGAAAACCAAAGGAGCGCTAAAACCAGAAACGGCAGCGGCAAATAGAGGGTTGGATTCTCAAATTCACCATCAACCGTCCAGAGAAAATGCAACCAGGGAATGACGAGCAGCAGCAGTAAAATCAGCACCACAATTAACACACCCCAACGCCGATTCCCTCGTTGAATCAAGACAGAGTAAAATACAAGTGGAATGATAAAAACCACATAATGCGGCGTGGCGGTGCGTGGGGCAATGAGATGGGTGACGGTCAGTGTTAAAACGACTACCCAAAGTAAACGCTCTTCCTGACGGCGCACCAGCACAGCATACCAGCCCCAAAGCATGGTTATAATCAATGCTATATTGATTATGATTTCTGCCCAACTTCCGAGGCCAAGATAGTAGCTGGTGATAATCCAGACGGGCGAACCAAGCGCTGTGTAAGACGGATACAAACCTAGCTGCGCCAGCCAGTCCCCCATCCAAGAAGGTTGCAGCAGGAAAGATAGACCCAATAGCAAAGCCATCGCCCCGACAAAAAACCCTACAAAGCGCCAGCGCCGGAAAAGCAACCCATAGAGCAGCAAAAACGGCACAATCAAAAAACCCATTTGTGGCTTCAGGGTGGAAATCGCCAGGGCAACCCCGGCCAGCGAGTCTCGGTTTTTAAAAAGCGCCCACAAAGCAAGCACTTCCAGAAAGTAAACGAGTATGCCGGGCTGACCGAGAATCAAACCGCGTGCCGTAAAATAAAACCCCAAGACCCAGAGTAACCAGCCACTTAGCAGCAGCGGAGACGGCCAGGCACGAAAGAGGTCAAAGAGCAAAAAGAGCGAGAGAATCATACAGGCAGACAGCAGCACCATCCAGATTGCTGATGCCCAGGCATAAGATGTGTAAACCAGCGGCCAGACAAGCAGCGCAGTATAAAAAGGGTAAGCGAAATAACCGGGGTCTTCGCCTTCAACTACAGGGCGACCATAAATACGGCGCTGTATATTCAAACTGGCTTCTTCACCATAGGGGTTGAGGCCATCAACAAAAAAGGAACGCGCACCTTCCCAACGAGACATGAAATCGTTATGACCGGGATAAGGATTGGTCAGTACATTGTGAACCAGGACGACTGCCCCGGCGAAAACTGCGATGAGCAACAGGCCGAGCGATAGCTGAACAGAACTGCGATTCATGCCCTACCCCGTTTCGCAAACAGGCGACCAGCTTCCCCGCCGGTCATCATAGAGAATTAACTCAAGATCATTAAAGTGCTGCGTTTGCAATGGTGCGTAATGATCATCCAACCACTGCTGAGCGCGGGCAAATTCGGGTCGATTTTGTGCGCTGTATTGGTCAGCGGCAAAATCGAATGTCAGCCACCAGACGCGACTGGCTTGCGATGAGGCAGCCTGTATACAGCCATCTGCAAGCAGATCAAGAGACTGCTGTGTCGGCAGAGCGAGTGTGTCTTCCGGGCTACCGGGCACATCGGCCAGATAATGCTGTGGCAATGTTCGTTCGTAGTAAACAGAGGGCAGCGCGGTCAATTTGCTGGGATGAATGACCACATCACCTTCCTGCCAGTTATCGCGCACGAAAGCGAGCGCATCCTGAAAAGGCGAATTCGGAAAAGATGTCCAGGTGTATTGATAGTAAAGCCCGATCCCAACGGGAAGCAAGCCAACCAGAGCGATCAGCAACACAACAGGACGCGGGAGGCCACTGCGGGTGAACATCCACGCCAAGGCGATATAGAGCAGAAGTGCAGACGGCAGCAATGAACGTTCGAGGTAGACTGGCTGCACCTGTGAGACAAGCCACATGAGTACAGGCGGAATAACTGCCAACCAGAGTACAAAAAACAGCGGACGGCGTAGTGTACGATTACGCGGGCGACGCAAAAAAAAGATGACCTGTATTAGTAAAAACAGCAATAAAAAGAGTGCAATCAATGTCCCAGCCAGTGCATAAGACGGGGGAATATCTAAACCGACAACCAGAAATGTGCGAGCAGTCAAAAGGGGACGGGCAAGATTGGGCGGCTCAATCCAGTAATACGCACGCACTTTGGCGAATTGACCGGGTAAATTCACCAGCCAGGGCAGGTAAATGATGACTGCCACCAGTACCGCGCCAAGCAACCCGATGATCTGATCACGGCGGCGGGCAATAAAGGGAATGAGGCCGAGTGAAATGAGGTAAAAAGCGGCTAACTGCTGTGTGTACATTGCCAAGCCAGAGAGGACACCAAAAATCACCCACCAGCGCCAGCGAACACGCCCGGAAGCCCACCACGCCTGTAAAAAGCACCAGGTTGCCAGCATAAGCAGCAAACCAAGAAGCGCATACATGCGCGTTTCCTGCGAATACTGCACATGAAAGGGTGCTACTGCGGTGATGAAAGCAGAAGCTAAGGCCGTATTTTCACCAAAAAGATCACGGGCGAGTAAGTAGATAACCCCTACCGTCGCCACTCCTAGCAGGGCGCTCCACAAACGTACAGCGAAGGGACTTTCACCGAAAAGCTGCATCCAGCCATTGAGGGTGATATAATAAAGGAGCGGGTGAATATCTGCCGCGCCGCCATCCACCGGGGTGAGCGTGCCATAGAGCATGGCATCAAGACCTTTACCAGCAAACAGAACAGCAAAGGCTTCGTCATACCATAAGCTGCGCTCACCCAGATTGATAAGCCGCAGGGTGAGCGCAAGTAAAAGCAGAAGCGGCAGCAGATAACGGCGATAATGCATAATCTGTCTGGTTTACTGATCCCAGACATCTACCTTGCGATTATCAGCAAGACCATGGCGTTTGAGAAGATAAGTTGAAAATTCGTTGACTGACTCGAAACCCACCAGTTCCCAGCCTTCGCGCCCTAGCTCATTGAGGGTGTAATAAATTGGCTGATCTTTCCAGTCTGGCTTGCTCTCACCATTCACTTTGTACTGAATACCATAGGAGCGTTTAACTTCCAGGGCGGCATACATCCAGGGATCGCCCACAGGGACATTGGCGTGGCCGTTGGATGAAGATTCCACTTTAGGGGCCATTACATCCAGTTTCTCAATCCATTTCTGGGCGGTGGGATCAGTATCGATGCGTTTGAGAAGCATACGAGCTTTGTCAAACTGCTTTTCTTCAATCAACTGACGGGCAAGTTCAAGTTCCGAACGAAATTGCGACACTGCGCTATCTCCTGATGATAATCGGATGACCGATAAACTGTTCTGATTATATTGGCAGAAAACTTACGACAACCTTTAAGAAATCGGCTCCTGCCGTAAGCGACGGTAAAGTGCGACGCACAGGGCGACTAAAATCCCAGTGCGAGCCAGCACCAGAATAGCAAAGGGCATGACCAGCGAACCCGTGATTTCACCACCTGAATCGCCAGTACGGATAAAGAGAAATGGATACTCGGCAAATGTCACCAGCGAAAGTAGCAGCACGATTTGCACGCCGGCGCGGGTGGGGAAACAGAGCAGAATGAAGTGGATGATCTGCGTAAGCCACTGCGGACTCCAACCCTGTGCCTGTAAAAAGAAAATCAAGAGAGTGATTCCGACAAAAGCAACCAACCCTTTGTCATCGAAGCGGCGAGCGCGGGCAAAAACGAACAATCCAATAAGCGCCGCCCCCGCCAGTCGCACAACGCCAGGAATTCGCGCCGGATTGCCGTAGGTCACATTTGCCAGTGATGGATCAAGACGGTCTTCCAGCGGCCCGAAGTTCCCGGTGCGATAATTGCCGTCAAGCAGCGCCCAGACTGTTTGATAGGATGCTTTATTAAACTGGGCAGTCAAGGACGGAAGGGTCATAGGCGCATTTTGCAGAAACAACGGCACATAAACGAGGGCAAAAAGAACGATTACAATGACTGTATAGCGCACAGCCGCCAGGCGTGGGCGAAACCGCCAAACCGCACCCAGCAGCAAGGCTGGCGTAAATTTGGTGAGCGCCCCCAATGCAATCGCCGCCGCCGAACGCACATCCCGCCCTACCAGTAACCACCACAAACCGAGCAGCAGCAGGAAGGTTACTATTGGCTCAAAGTTCCAAAAGGTGAAGACCAATGGTGCGAGCATGAGCGCATAAACCCATGCCAGCGCCATACCCATATTCGCGCCATGAAGGTGGATGCCGATGCGCCGCAGCAGTACCAGATTTCCCACATCCGCGATGAGGACGATTAGCGCTAAAATCAGGGCGAAACCAGGATAAGCGGCGTTTTCACCGCCCTGCAACTGGTAAAGCGTGAGAGAGGTATAGGCCCAAACGGGCGGAAATTCTGTCCACCAGTCGCGGAAGGGCATCCCAACCTGGCTGGACAGCGAGGCGATCTGGAAGTAGGTGAAATAATCTCCACCTGCTGTAACACCCCGTTCGACATTTTCGATGACGAGCGGCTGATAAACCATCAGCATCATGAGCCGGAAGCCGATAAACAGCATCACAAGCAAGCGAAAATCACCTAAAAGCCCGGTAATCGCCTGGTCTTTTTTCATGCTTCGCCTATCCGCGTGAAGACAATAGCCTGTTCATCTTCGTATGCAACCTGCCAACCGGGTTCTGTCCTTAAAGCGCGGGCAAGGCTGCCGTCAGTTTCGATAACCGCCAACCGAACACCATATTGGGTGAGAATATCCTGCCAACCGATGCTGGCAGTAGCAGCTTTGACATAAACATTCGTCAGAAAATCATCACCATAAAGATCAGTGCGGCCATCGACAAAAACCGGCTCGTCCGGCAGGAAATACATCAGGTAACCGCCCCAGTTGTAGCTGTTGAACATTGGGCCAGATGGACGGTTTTCGAGCAGAAATTCAGTGACTTTGACTGGCAGTAAATCTTCCTGCGCCTGTGCTACAGTTTTAGTATCCAGCACCAGCAGGACTTTCAGCAGTGCACCGAGCAGCACCACCGTGACAAGTACGATATTCAGCCGCGCCATGCGGGGTGTGACACGACGAACCGGCTGTATCACCCAGCCACGCTCGGTCAACAGAGAATCAAGATGAGCAGTGAGGATGGGCGTAGCGACGACAGCAAAAACGGCGATATTGCGCCCCGCCAACAGCGCCATGAAAGCCGTACCGGAAGCCAGCACAAAATCTGTGACATCAAGGCGTTTTTTGCTCATGCCTGCTGCACCAAGTAAACCCAAAAGCAGAGCGATGAAGGGCCATGTCTGGCGCTCGTGGAAGTTAGGTGAATTCCATTCCTGAATGAAGTTTTGCAGCGCACCGATGCCAATGGTCTGAAAAGGGACGGCCAGCATTTGCAAACCATATGGGTTAATCACCAAGGCGGCAACCGAGGCAAGCGTAACGATCAGCAATTTACGAATACCTGCCCAGGAGATAGAGGCCTCGCCTTTTGGATTGAAGATATTGCCCAGAATCTCGCCAGCAATTGAGCCAAAGAGGAAAATAAAGCCAATTGAAAAACCGGCGTGCAGATTACCCCAGATACCCATGATGATGGGAATGAGCCAGAGGCGGTCAATTTTGCGATGTTTGTGTAAATAGAGCATATAGAGGATAAGTGTACTGAGAAAAAAGGACAACATCTGCGGGCGAGGCGACCAGAAAACCGCTGCCGCCGCCGCACCAATAACAATTGTAAAAGCTCGCAGATAGACACTTCCTGGCGACATGCGATAGATCAAATACATGCCAGCAGTTGCCAAAGCGGCGACATAAATGGCAAGGCCGAAATTTCCGGCAAGATTCCAGATAGCAAGCAGGATAATCTGTGCGCCCCAGCTATGGTTGATCCAGGGTTCATCCACTTTGGTGAAAGAAAATGGATCGGCGTAAATCATACCCTGTGTCAGCGTATGTTCGCCGCTGCGGAGATGCCACCAGGTATCCGTATCGACAGGGATGCGGGCAGCCAGCGCAAAGAGGAGCGCAAACAGGATAATAAAGGCAGAGCGTTCAATCGTTAAAGACCGCATACAATCGCTTTCAAGTTGAAGCCAAAATCCGCAGCAAAATCGGGCTGTCCACAGGATATTCGACGCCGGGAAGGAACTGGCGAGCAATCCCCAGACTCAAAGTTTGAGAATGAGCATAATTGATCCCTTCCAGCCAGTCACCATCGAACATACCACGTTCCAGCGCTATCTGTGCCGCTGCCAGTTCAGCCTGTGCCAGAGCATCATCACCATCAAAACGCGCCAGCCTGGCACGTCCGACATGCACCCAAGCCATATTGAGCGGCACACCAGAAGCACGCGCAGCCGCTTCGATTTTTTCCAGCGCATCCAGCGCCAGCGCGCGATCTTCCCGCGCCAGCGCTACTACCTCGACAGCGAGTTCATACTCATACAAAATCGGATGAGCCGAATTCTGCAAAAGCTGGGCGGCTTCATCAGGCTGCCCCGCTTCGAACAGGAGTAAAGCCTGTGCCGGGGCAGATAACTCAATCACAGCGCTGCTAACCAGACGTCGAGTATTCAACGCTTCCAATTCAGGATAAAGCGCAGCGTCAGGATATTCCCTTAAGAGTCGGTCATAAGCGAGAATTGATACATTCTGATCGCCTGCTGCCTCAGCATAGCGTGCCAGATTTAAGGCAAACTGCCATGACTCTGGCGCACGCTCCAGCGCCTCCCCCATCGCATCAACCGCCTCCTGGCTATCCCCCAAGAAGCGATAAAGTGACGCCATATTGGCATAAGCCAGTGCATTAGCGGGGTCACGCGCTATAAGCTGCTGATAGGATGCCAGCCCCAACTGGGCCGCTGTGTCATCACCAGCTACAGCCGCCATGCCATACAGGAAAGCCTGCTCCTTATAGTAGAGCGCCAGACCGGAATCAGCAGCGATGACCGACTCTACACGATCAGCCGCACCGCGATAATCACCACTTTCAAGGCCATAACGCAGCCCAGAAACATAGTTATTGTAAATGATCGCGTTCCACAATCCAGTCAGCAGCAGCGCAGAACAGAGCGCAGTCACTCCTAGAGAATGCGTCAAACGACGCCAACCTGTTTGAACTGGCGATAGCCTCAAGGGAGCCACAGCCAGCGCCAAAGCAAGCAATCCTGTTAAAGCAATCGCGGGCAACATAGCTGGAATATCGGTTAACTGGTGGACAGCAAAGCCAATAACTGCTG
Source organism: uncultured Anaerolineaceae bacterium (assembly GCA_964447795.1). Classification (GTDB taxonomy): domain Bacteria; phylum Chloroflexota; class Anaerolineae; order Aggregatilineales; family Phototrophicaceae; genus CFX2. The sequence continues at coordinate 39,028 of CAYUTY010000033.1, read as the reverse complement.
CGATTGAGGCTGCTAACCACGATTTTTGCTTACGATCAGCGGCACGCCAGTTGCGCCAAACAGCCCAACCAATGACCAGCAGCGTGACCGCCAGCGCCAGCAATCCAAGTATCCCTAACTCAGCAGCAATATGCAGCGGGGCATTATGGGCATGACTATGCAACTGGTCAGGTGGCGATGATTGAAAACGAGCCAGTCCACGCCCGAAGGTGAACAGACCATAACCCGTGATCGGCTTTTCCGAAAACAGGTTAACAGCAGCCTGATAAATATCTGTCCTCAAGGTGGCGGTACGTCCGGCCTGCTGGAAAGATCGCAGAAAAATGAACCCCACCACACCAACCACCGCCACGGCGCCCAAAGCAACCATGCCCAAAGTTACACGGTTTACAGCAGTCTGCACACCCCACCATGCGCGCAGACGCGCCAGACTTAGCATGTCTTTTGATGCCAACCAGAACCCTCCCCAGGCCAATAAACCAACACCGACACCAAGCCAGCCCCCACGCGAAAAGGTAAGAAAAAGAAGCAGGAGTGACAAAAGCCCATACAGCCCCATAAAAATTCGTGCAGCGCGGTGTGGTGCAGCGGCAAACCGCCCTACAATGAACGGAATAACCACTACAAGCCAGTTGCCGAGGGTATTGGGATTACCCATCGTGCTGACGGGGCGTGGTGGCGGAGGAAATCCACCGCCCGAAGTGATAAGCGGGAGTACAGCCGAAAGCCATAACTGAAGCTGGAGAAAACCGAAGATAAGGACAACTAAACCGCTGATGAGCAGCGCATCGACCAGCATTTCACGGCCGAGTCCCCCATTCCCCAGGGCATCCAGCAGTACATACCACACAGCAATATAAAAGCTGACGAACCAGAGTCCAATGCTGATCTGGCGAGCATTATCAAAATTAGCAGCCAGAGAAACGACAAAAGCAAAAATCCACAGCACAAAAACGCCATCCAGGGGAGTGCTATACCAGCGCCAGCCCTGCCGCCAGCGCGTCCCCAACCAAATCACAACCAGCATCATCAGGAGCGCGAGATTGAGAAATTTCAACTGAGGTGAGAGGATTCCATTAAAGGTCGCGCCGATAGCGATGGCATAGCTGAACAGGAGTGTGAGCAGCACCCGCACCACAAGAGATGAACGGTTTACCAAAATGCCAGCCTTCCCGGTATTATTGAAACCTGCGCTCACGGAAAGGATACACCCAATGGCCGCCTCGCGCATCCGTCCCTGGATGATCGCAACCGTACTGTGCATCATTTACATTGTCTTCGTCCTGGTGAGAAATAACGGAGACCCGCTGGCACTGGTAACGATTGGGACACGTTTCAGCGAACGACAGCCAAATGGCAGCGAGGGATATGACGGCCAGTTTGTCTATTACATTGCACGTGACCCGGCTACCGCAGCACAATTTCTGGATGTACCCGCTTATCGTTTTCAGCGAATTTTACTACCCGCGATGGGGCGCATTTTTTCATTCGGTCAGACAGAACTGATTCCCTGGACACTGCTGCTCATCAACCTGTTTTCGCTGGCGGCGGGAACCTGGTTATTGGAGCAATTACTACGAGCAGAAAATGTGAGCCGATGGTATGCGCTGACTTATGGGCTGACGATTGGCATTTTTGGCTCGGTGCGCCTGAGTCTCTCAGAACCACTAACCTATGGCCTGGTTCTTGGCGGCATCTGGTTAGCACAACGGCAGCGATGGGGATGGAGCGCCTTGATCTTTGCGCTGGCAGGTTTAGCGAAAGAAACGGCGCTGTTTTTCCCTGCTGGATATGCCATCTGGCTGCTGAGTAAACGGCGATGGCGGGAAAGCATTTTGATTATGTTCATTTCCACTGGCCCGTTCATCATCTGGCAATTCATTTTACGCAGTCAGTTCGGCAGTTTTGGCATCGGTTCGGGAGGAGCGCTGGCGACCAGTTTTGAGGTCATTCCGTTTGCCGGAGCAGCGCGCATCATTACGGAGTCAGAGCCAGAGGCACGCATGAGCCTGGCACTGATTTTCGGCGTCATTCTTATTCCGTTCGTCATCATCCCGACGCTGTGGGGGTTGTGGCGCTGGTGGCGAGACTGGCCCGGATGGACAGCCTACACCTGGCTGCTATTGGTCAATTCGGGCATTATGTTATTCGTTCCATTTTCAACTTACCGCGAACCGATTGGGATTTTACGGTTCATTATCGGGCTGCAAATCGCGCTGATTTTATATGCCGCAGAGCGACGGCAAATGCGCGCACTCCGCAACAGCACCATCTGGATTCTGACGATTTTCTTCGCCATGTCGCTGGTGACAGCGGGTTAAACACCACTCATTTTGAGGACTTTTCCAACTGTTCGCACCATGATATTCAGATCAAGAATCAGGGATTGGTGGCGGATATAATAGAGATCATATTGCAGTTTGATGAGGGCGTCCTCATCAGTTGAACCATAATTAAAGCGCACCTGCGCCCAACCAGTGAGGCCGGGGCGAATAGTGAGGCGCGTGCGGTAAAACGGTATTTTCTCTGTCAGGCGTTTGATATGCTCCGGGCGTTCCGGTCTGGGGCCGACAATGCTCATGTCCCCGCGCAGAATGTTCCAGATTTGCGGTAGTTCGTCCAGACGAGTCTTCCGCATGAAACGCCCAAAACGAGTCACCCGATCATCACCCAGGTGGCTGAAGACGGCGCCTGTTCCGGCTTCAGCATCAGCACGCATCGAGCGAAATTTGTAGATGCGAAATACACGACCATTTAAACCAGTGCGCTCCTGCGAGTAGAAGATACTGCCGGGCGAATCGAGCCTGATGAGAAGGGCTGTAAAGGGCAAAACCGTGAGAAAGACCGCCATGCCCACCAGCGCCAGCACAATATCAAACAGGCGCTTCAGAATAGGATAAGGGTTAAGGAGTGAGTCGCCGTCGATAGGCAGCACAACCGCCCAGTTGTTACTGACATGCTCGACTGGCACCTGCCCGGTAATCCGTTCGTAGAGAATCGGCATTGGCACAATTGATATACCAGTTTCATAAGCATCCATCACACCCTGAAATGTCTCGCGGCTGAGTTCGCGGGTGGAGGTAACGATTAATTCTGCAATCTGCTGGGTGTGAACCACAGCAAGCATATCTTTACCCGTACCGAGAACCGGCACGCCACACAAGTCATCCAGCACATCATCCGTTTCAGCGATAACACCGACAATTTCATAAGCTTTGTGGGCGTGGCGGCCAATCGCCTGGATGATGGTCATAGCGGCCCAGTCTGTACCGACAATCAGCACACGGCGATGCCCAGCCCAGCCTGAAAGCGCCGGATTGAGCAGTCGAAACAGACCAATCAGTATAAAAGAGACAATGCCATAGTAAATGATAAAAAGGCGAGGCAACAACAGCGGTGGCGCAAAGAAAAATACAACCAGGTACAACACCAGCATTTGCAGTGTAATAATGACAAGACGGCGAAAGGTTGTCAGGCGGCTGGCGGAAACGCGCAAATCGTAAAAGTCATTAGCACTTGCGAGCAAGAGCCAGATAAAAATCATCACTGGAAACCAATAGCTGCGCGGCCAGACGAAGCTGAGATCGAACGTGTAGCTGGCAACCAGTGACCAGATTCTCAGCGCGATCACTACAGCGAATATGACAGCCAGCACTTCTCCCGCCTTTAGAAATAATCGGCGTTCGGAAATACGCAACTGAACACGACGGTTTTTAGGAGAAGGCGAAAACAACATCCGTCTGATAAATCCTTCTATCCAATTGGCATAATTTTATTCTACAGCGCGGAGGGATATTTCAATCAGGATTTTTTGAGCGAAACAACACAAGCATCAGCAGCAATGAGATGACCGAAATAAGCGCACCTGGCAGCAACCAACCTGGCTGATAACTGAAATGTATCGACTCGCCGCCCTCAACCTCAATCGCACGAAAAGCCAGATTTGCACGTTGGATGGGATATTCAACAATCCCGTCAACGCTTTTAGCCGCCCAACCAGGATAGAAAGTATCTGCCAGCACCAGCCAACCATTACGATCAGCAGGTATAGTGATGAGTGGTTCGGTTTGACCAGTCACCGTTAAAGTAACCATAGGTTCAGCAGAGTCGGAAACAGGCGGACAGTCGCCTTCTCCAAGCAGATGCACCTGAAGCAGCGGATTCCAGGCCGGGTCTATCAGCGCATTCGCCAAAGACGTTTCATCGGCGTGCCAGCAGGCATACTCAACTACCCAAGCACGGGATGCAGGCATAGCAAGTGTTTCCAATTCGCCCTGTTCATCATAAACAAGATTGACTCCTGCTGCCTGCAAGAGCGTATCACGGACGGCAGGATTGGCTTCAATCAGCCCAACATACCCGGCAAACCCGCCAACCAACAGCGGCTCAAAATTGTTCAGCAGCGCATTACGGTCAAGTAAATTCAGGTTGCTAAGATTACTGCTGCGATAGGCTTCAAGATTATTGGTTGCAACACGATAGTCATTAAACTGAAGAAAGGCTTGATATTTCACTTTTTCTTCAGCGTCTTCCGGCCAGTATGCGCGTGTGTAATCCGTATTAGACGAGCGGCGGTCGTAAAAAGAGGCGGGTACGGTGGGATTCAGCCCCCAGGCAGCATAAGCAAAATCAACCCCGATAACCAGTAAAACTGCTATTGTCCACCAGCGATAGCGAGTACTGGTCTGTGAGTGTGGCTGTGTCAGCGTCAACACGCCAGCCAGTGCGCCCAGTACGCCAGTGATGATGACAGCATTAATGATGGCTCGCACACCTTCGTTGTCGGTGACATCCGGCGGGAGAAAACGAGGAGCAGCAAACGCCAGCAGTGCCGCGCCAACAGCGGCAGCAGTCGCTAAGCGTGTACCAAAAAAGAGCCAGTATCCCCGGCCCCACACGCCAGCGCCTATACCGGCCAGAATACTCAGGCCGAATACTGTCCAGATATGCCAGCGGACAGGTGCCTGAAAAAGACTAAAAGTAGGAATATTACGATAGAGAAAAGGGAATATCGGCGAGTGTTTACCAAGCGCGAAAATAAATCCAATAATGACAATCAGCAACCAGAAAGGCACAGTCGCAAAATAAACAGGGCGTTCCGTGCGGCGGACTTTCCTCCATAACCATGTCAGTATAGCGACCAGCGCCGAAATCACGGGGATCAAACCGATATAAACTGCATCTTCAAAGAATACGCCGATAGTCTCCCCTTTTTCATTAGTGACATAGCTGCCATCAGCAGGGTTTCCAAAGAAGTTCGGCAGCAAAAAGTTGAAGCTTCGTAAAGGCGCATAACTGTAATTCATCGCGAAATCGTAATCTACACCAGATGAGCGCTGTGACTGTCGTAAAAGTTCTGCCGTCGGGAGTAACTGGATAGCAGCGATCCCCGCCCCAAGTGCCAGACCAGCGATTACTATTGCCAGACGACGCCCATTGAAGGGATGATGGGTTATGCTCCACCAACCGCAAAAGGCAGCAACAAGCAGCATACTGTACCAGGTCGTTTGAGCATGACCAGCTAATAGTTGCAGCGCAACAAACACAGCTAACCAGCCAGTATCACGCCGGGAAGCGCATGACAGAAGGCCAAGCGTAGCCCACAATACCCAGGGCATCCAGGCAGCGGTGCTGATGGTTGGATAAGTACCAAGCCGACCAACCAGATAACTCGTCAACGCAAAAGCCAGCACACTTATGCCTCGTCCCAGACTAGGCAAGCCCAATCGTCCGGTTAAAGCCCACATGCCCACGCCAGCGATGAATAGATGCAAGACAGATGTGATACTCATCCACCACGCTAATGGGAAAATCAGGCCAAGCCAGTTGAGCGGGTAAAGTAGTGCTGACTGATAATTCGCTAACAGCGGCGCACCCGCGCCATTATAGGAATTCCAGAGTGGCAATTGACCATCGCGCAACAGATCAAAAGCATACTCGCGCCAGGGATAAAACTGAAGCGATGGCAGTCCCCAGAAAAAAGCCTCCCCCAGCAGGAGCCGGTGAAAAATGGTTAACAAAACGCCTGCCAGGATAAGGAGCGGCAATGGAAATGCAGCGCGTTTAGCCATCCAGTTTTCCCCTCACAAAAAAGAAAGCCAACAGGCCGAGGCATATCAAAAAAGTGATACCGGATACCAACGAAGTTGTAAGCGTGAGCTGATTTAAATCTGCAACGGTCTCCGCATCTGGGAGTCCCGGCCAGTTTTCCGGCCAATCAGGAATTGTCGGCAAAGTGCTGTCAGAAAGATAATCCTGATTTCTATAGATATAAATACCATTCACGGTATCTGCGTAGGTCAGGCGTGGATTGTCAAGCCTGTATGGCGCGACAATATGGCTGACATTCCATTCAGCCAAAACACGAGTATCGATAATTGCATCGCGGTTCATTTCTTCCAGCGATGCACCTTCCGGGCCAACAAGTGCGGGAATGACGACGCTGTAGGCATTTGTTTTCACACCACTGCCCTGCTCAACGGCATCCACTACCCCTTTAAGCTGGAAAGGGTCTACACCGCCAAATATTTTTAAATCATAAGCCGCTGCTATTTGTTGCTCAAGGCTGTAAGCGGGAGAATAAATACGAGCAGGTTCTTCGGTGAGGAGATGTTCGGCCAGCGGACGCCCCGGTTCTAACCATACTTCCGGGCCACGCCACTCGGTATACTGGTAGCCCACCCATGCAAGTTCCACAAAAACAAGTGCGATCAGTGTATAAGCAAGCTTTTGCCCGCGCAGACGACTACTCAATGCCAGCAGAAGAACAACACCCAACAGCGGCGCAAAAATCAGTCCATGAACTGCCGTAAAAAGTGGCAGTCGGATGATGAGCAGGGCAAGCAAACCAAGCAGCCCCATTACAAGCATAAAAACTACTACCCAAAAGCGTACAGCAGGTGGAAAAACAGGCCGCCGGTTAAGACGGGACAGCAAATTTTCCAAGCCATATCCTGCGAGCAGCGGCAGCAGCAAGGTCATAATCAACCAGATTTTGGGTGGCACACGAAACCAGAGCAGAGACGGAAACAGTCGCACCAGCAGCGGCCAAAGCGGGCCATTCACACCCAGTGCATAAAAAACGACAAAAATGAACAGCCCTATCCATGCCAATTGAGTACGACGGGGCAGCATCGCCAGCCCAAAAACTGATAGCCCAAAAACTGGCAATCCCACATACAAGGATGCTTCTATACTGGGTCTATGTATGGGCAGCAGCAAACCGAGCAGTTGCAGAGGTTGCAGAGATAAATCACCTGCATCGGCAGCAGTCAATCCCCCACGATTCAGATAGGGACTCCATGAAAGCAGCGGCAGTATCAGTGACAGAGTGAGCAGCAAAAAAATCAGCGGGGTCACAATAAGCGGCAATTGTTTTTTCGACAGGCCACCATAATCCAGAAATGCATAAACAGCGGCGCTGACAAATGCGAAAAGACTGATACGCACATCTGCCAGAAAGAGGAGTCCCGCAATCAATGCCAGCAATAATGCAGCCTGAATAGTTGGCTTACCTGCTCGATGCACCGCCCACATCAACCAAGGCCACCATGCCAGCGCATAAACTACATCAAGGTGTCCCGCACCTGTGTGACCGATAATACGGGGACTCAAGCCATAGGCCACCGCACAAAAAGCCGCAACTTCAATACGCCAGCCAAGTGAGCGCACCCATAGCCACATGCCAGCAGCAGCTATGAAGAGATGCATGGCGATGAGGGTATTCAGATGAACAGCAGGCGAAAGCAGTAACAAGAGCCATTGAAATGGATAAGCAGTTTTATTGAGTGGATTAGCGGCGAAAGGCTGCCCAGCCATCGTTGTCTCGCGCCAGAGGGGAAACTCACGGTCTTCAATGATGGACTGTTGAAAGAAATGTGCAGCAGGCCAATGGGAAATGACAGCATCCCAGGCACGCTCATCATGACGGGGAAAAGGAAGCGCATCCGGTCGGAAACCCAACAGGAACAGGTAAAATCCACCTGCCACAATCAGCGCGATTTTAAGCCGCATAAACGCTGACATCACCGGAACGAAAGACCGGTTCACGACCAGCAAGGCAGTTGGTTTGGCCGAGTTCGTTTTCCTGTGGGCCGAGGATAATATAACGAACATTGTATTCAGTCAGAAGATTTTGACAATCATCTGCTGATTCACCCGCGTACCAGGCAGCAACCTGCTGCTCTTTATCTACTGCCTTTAGCGTTTCGAAAGGGTGACCGTACACAACGCGAACACCTACCCAACCCGGCACCCACACACTGACCTTTTCTGAAGCAAGAATAACATCGTCAGAACGAGTGTTAGTTTTCAACCACTGAAAAGTAACAGCGTAATCCCGCTCCAGAAAGGGGCCGGGTGACAAGCGCAGATAGCCAATAAAAAACAGCACAAAGGTGAGTGTGATAACAGGGAAAACGACGAACAAGAGCCGATAACGCCAGCGGCGATTAATGTAATGGAACCAGAAATCCTCAAGTGAGCGGGTAGCAAAATAGGCAAGCGGCAGCATCATCCCGGCGGAAAAACGGCGCTGCACATTAGTTGGCAGGTAGATCAGCACGACCATCGCCAGCAACCAAAGCAGCATCAGCCGATCACCGTCCTCCTCGAAGCGACGGATAGCACGGTAGATACCGGGTAGCGCAATCAATAATGGTACCCCCAAACCGATCAGGAAGGTAAGAAAATGGGGTGCGAGGGTCACATTCTGGCGATTCCACTCTGCAACAACAGGATTATGCGCCAGAATAGCGGCGTAATAGATGGCGATTGGCAGCGCAGGAAGCATTACTACTAGCAACCAGCGCAGTTCGCGCATGGTCAAACGTCTGTGACGCAGCCAGTAAATGCCAACATATAATACCAGTGCCACCCCAAAAGGTAACAAAGCCTGCGGATAAAGGAGTGAAAGTGCGAAACTGAGCAGTCCAACCGCCACACCACCGTTACCCGGCTTAGGGTCTTCAGCCGAACCAGGACGAAAAACCACAACCATGATACTTGAAAGTAAGGCGAGACAGGCCAGGGAAAGCGGAAAATGCACGTTTACAAGGCTGCTGTAAAACGGGTATATCTCCGGTATAGAGAGGTCAGGAAATGAGGTGTCACCCGTTAAAGGACTAAAAAGCCAGCCGAGTCCCGAACCGATGGATACCAGCACAAAAAAAACACGCCGCGTCCGCAACCGCATCCAGACTGTTGCCGCGAAATAATAGATGGCAAGATACATAATGAGCGAAGCAACGACACGAGCAGCATGAAAAAGCGCGATTGGCGGAATTCGAACAAGTCGGGCAACCTGCCCCAGCGCCGGGTAAACAACCTGAATAAATACACCGTTATGCGGCTCGGAGGTATGCAGAAAATGAACAAGCCATTCACCTTCGACACCCTGCATCATTTTAGAAAGATAGGTCGCGCCATCACGGTAGTTATTCAGCACGCCCATGAACTGCCAGTCAGAGCCACCAACACCGCTAAAGGCAACCCATAAAAAAGGTATAAATGCCAGCGCTGTCAATCCGACTGCGAAGACGACCACCCAGCGCCATTCCGCTGGTGTGATATGAATCGAGAATTGTGATGCCTGTTGCATTCATCCCGCCTTTGTGGAGTCGGCTGTGCTTGCCCCGCGCCTGCCCCGGTGTATAATCAACGAACTTTAGATAAACAATAACTCAATTCCTGAGCAATCGTCATTAAGGCATTGACGTAGCTCATTGTACACCTACTTACCATGCACGCCAGCGAAGAAGCATCCTCATGACCCAGGCTGAAGCACTATATCACCTACAGGAAATTGACCTGAATCTGGCCCGGATTCATAAGCGACTGACTGAGATTGCCTCAGCGCTCAGTGATAATCAGGCTGTTCAGGAGGCTCAAAAGGCTGTCACTGCCGCACAACAAATCCTTACCCCACTTCAAACCAAAACTCGAAATCTGGAACTCGAAATTCAGTCTAATGTCGAAAAAATACGCCAGACAAATGATCAGTTATATGGCGGAAAAGTTCGCAATCCAAAACAGCTTCAGGAAATGGAACAGGAAATTCAATCACTTCAGCGGCGAAACCGTGAACTGGAAGATGTGCTGCTAGAGACGATGGTAAACGCCGAAAGTGCAGAAGCTGCGCTGGCCGAAACTCAGACCCAACTTGAAAAGGCCAGCGAAGGATCAGCAGTTGATCATCAACACCTACTCAGTGAACAGGCAAGCCTGAAAGTCGAATTCAAAAAACTTCAGGAAAAACGCCAGCAGGCGCTACCGCCCATTACAGAAGAAAGCCTGAAAACTTACATGGCGATGCGTCCACGCAAAAATAACCAACCGCTGGCGCTGCTTAAAGGGGGAAGCTGCTCGGCATGTCGGGTTGAGCAAAACATGTCAATCATTGGCGAAGCACGCAAAGGGCAAAAATTAACACTGTGTTCGAGCTGCGGGCGTATACTGGTATACAAGGATGGATGACAAGACAAGAGGAGGCGCGGCATGGGTTTCGACGTTGAAAATTTCGGGATCGGTTTGCTGGCAGGATGGGCAAGCGCTTATGGAGTTTACCGGGCGCGGCACCTGATCGGCTCCGCCGTACAGTCTGCTACCCAACAGGCAAGCAGCGCACAGAACTATGCCCTACAAAGCGCCGACAACCGCTACATCAATGATCTTTCGCGACTGGCCGAGTCCAACCATCTGGCTGGGAGATTTGTCGATCTTACCGATATTCTGGTTGAACCGCGTTTCCTGCACGCCCCGGCGCTGGCAGCACCGCCAGATGATGATGTAATTTTCGATGTCTTTCGGGTTGTGCCAAACATCCCCGATCATCCTTACCTGATGGCTCCCTATAATCTGGAAACATTATCCATTGACGACCTGGGAACAGGAGATCGTGCGCTGGCACTTCTGGGACGGCAAGGCAGTGGGCGAACCACAGCCTTGCTGACCATTGCCCTTCGCAGTCTGGGGAAAGTCAAATTTTCGCAGCCTGTTGACCGGGTACAGCAGCGTATTGACGCTGAAGAAGCGGCACTCAATGACAAACAGCGGGCTGTTCGGGTCAAGGAACGGTTGGTAATAGAACAAAGAGCAAAAGAACGACTGGCCGAAGAGCGGGGTATGGCATTCGATGGGGATGCCGATGCACAAAGCAAAAGTACACTCCCGCTTTTTAACCGATTGATGCCTGTTTATGTTCACCTGGCCGATGTAAACCCACGTGACAGTGAATTTGGCAAAACGGTTGATCCTGCCGAACCATTAGTACGGGCTGTGCAACGGAAGGTGGGACGTGTAACTGCCAGCACCCTTCCGCGCAATCTCTATAACCGCCTCAGTCGGGGACAGGTGCTGTTATTAATTGATGGTTACGATGATTTGCCTGAAACGGAACGCCCACGCCAGATGGCATGGGTCAGAGCATTGATGAATGAATATAGCGACAACTTCTTCATTGTGACGGGTCCGGCAGTTGGCTACGGCGCACTGACAAAAATGGGATTAACGCCAGTTTTTCTCCGACCCTGGTCGGATATGGATAGTGAACAATCCGTCGAAAGATGGGCAGAAGCATGGCCTACCATCGCCGGTTCGCGCCGCGCTCCTGCAGCGAAACCGGATACAACAGCCATTCAGCGGGCTAAAACCAGCAAACGTGCGCTCTCACCGTTTGACCTGACTTTAAAAACATGGGCTAATTTTGCCAATGATGCCGAACTGCCTGGGTCTGAAGGATGGCTGCGTGCTTTATTGGGGCGTTATCTGGCGGATGAGCAGGCATTCGGCCTGATTTTGCCGCAAATTATACAGGCAGCGATATTGCAATTGGATGAAGGCTACTTCACCCTTAAGCAGCTTGAAGCATTAGCCGCTAACCAGCCTGCTCCATCAGCAAACGAAGCGACAAGCGAACCTGATAACACGGATGACGAATCCGAAGCCCCGGCAAAAAAAGGGCAAAAAAAGACCGAAAAAGAACCAACAAGCGCACAGGGAAAAATACTGACAATGCTGCGAAAAAGCGGTCTTGTCATACGATACTTTGGCGGGCGACATCAGTTCCGTCATTCATTCATCACAGCTTACCTCGGCAGTTTGATGCTCAAGGAAAAGCCGGAACTCATTGTTGAGAAAAGTAAAAATTCGGCCTGGCAGCAGGCAATTGCCTATACCGCCCTGCACACGCCGATTGATGAAGCGGTAAGGGCGCGGCTCTTGGCTCCAGCAGATGTCTTGCAGAACAACGCGCTGGAAATTGCTTACTGGCTGCCTTATGTCGCCGCTGACGCACCCTGGCGAACCGGTTACATTAAACATCTGGGCAATTTACTGCTTGCACCAGCGCAATATCCACTGGCACGGGAAAGAGCAACCGCTGCACTGGTGGCAACACGTGACCGCAATACACTCTCAATTTTCCGGCAGGCCGGACGCAGCGGGAATGCACATCTGAGGAGACTGGCTTGCCTGGGTATGGGCGCAATAGGCGATACAGAGATGGTTGCAGACCTCGCCAAACTGCTGCAAGACACAGATGGTGATGTACAACTGGCAGCAGGCCTGGCGCTGGGGGCTATCCGTACTGAAGACGCGCTCAATGTGCTGGTTGAGGCCTTCACTGAAGGTTCGGAACAACTACGACGGGCCGCGGCAGAAACGTTTGCGGACATACCCGAAGAAGGGTACCCTGTCCTTTATGATGCTATCAACGACGAAGAAATGATGCTGCGGCGAGCAGCAGTTTATGGCTTAAGGCGAATTAAATCAGGGTGGGCGCTCATCGCCATTTATCGAGCATTCCTCGAAGATGAACAGTGGTACGTCCGTTCAGCGGCGCAAATGGCGTTTCAGGAATTGCAGTTTGGAAATGATCGTGGGCCACGAAGCTACCCCCCAGCGGAAAGTTTATCATGGCTCAATCAGTGGGCAGCACAGCGTGGCGAAAATGTACCGCCAGGTGAAGGCGCAAATCAGATGCTCCTGAGAGCAATGCAGGAAGGTGAACTGGATGTGCGAGTCTTCGCAGCAGCAAATCTCGGTCAACTTGGTTTAGCCTCTAACACGCGCCCTCTGTACGCCGCACTGCGTGACCGGCAGGCAGAAGTTCGTGAGGCGGCACACCGGGCGCTGGCAGATCTTCAGGCGCAAATCGGGCAACCGCTTCCGGTTCCTGTTTAGCTTTCGGGCAGTTGCTCATTGGCCGGGTCGCAGGGGACAGCCCGGTCAACATCGGTGTGAAAAATATATTGATTGTCGGCGGCTTCCAGAACGACTCGATAGCCATCAACTTCAAGTACGCTATAGGTTTCTCCCCTAAGGGGGCAACCGAGGCTGGTATCTGGCCAGGTATATGCGGTCACTTCAATCAGACGAACCCGGCGGGTAGCAAGCCCTAAATCATCAGCAACTCGACGGCGTGCAAGATTCACAAGTTCAGCTGCAACGGGGTCAACAGGCGTAACAAGATCTTCCGGGTTGTCATCTGTAGCTGAGTCAGTGGCCGGGGGAGTCGTTATTTCCCCTGGTGCTGCTAAGGCAGATGAACCAGTTGGCGTGGGTGGCAAGGGAGATGGGGTATTTGTCACCACCGCCGGAAGGAGCATTTGAGTGGGCTGGACAAACGGAGTCGGTTCCTGGGCGCAAGCTGCCAGCATGACCAGCAGACAAGCGCCCATTACGAACCTAATCGTCTGATGTGGCTTTCTGGCTTCCCAGTTTAGTTTCCACATCTGCCGTTGTAATACCTTCAACACTGATGATCTTTTCACGTCCGTTTGCCCCAGCAACAATTTCAATTTTGTTCGCGGGGACACCAAGCTGGGTTGCCAAAAAATTCACCAATTCCTGGTTAGTCGCCGGGTCACCCGCCGGGGAGGATACCAGACGTATCTTCAATGCGCCATCTTCCTGCACACCAACCACCTCTGTCGCAACCGCACGTGTAATAACCCGCACAGTAAAGGCTGCCCCACCTCTGGCGTCGGTGATTTCAAATTTCCGATTCTGTGACATGATCTGCCCTCTCAGTTTTATTTTGATTATCCGCAGACAAGGCTGCGAATACCCTGCTCATTCCTGTAACGAATTATTATAGTGTACAGGAAAAGCAATTCTGGCTCAAGCAGGCTAAATCATCGCCTGCATGACTCGCAGCAGTACCTGGATAATCAAAAAGACAATCAGCGGGCTGAAATCGACCATACCTGTCTGCGGAAGCATCTCCCGAATGGGCCGCAAAATGGGTTCAGTGACATCGTAGACAAGCTGAATGAGCGGGTTACTGCGATCTACATTAGGAAACCAGCTCAAAAGAACTCGCGCCAACAGCACCAGCTCAAAAATCCATAGGACGTAAAACAGCAGTTGAAAGATCAGTGTCACGTTCTTATATCCTCATTTCTGGCGATTGCCAAATATAGCGCGGCCCACCCGCACCATCGTTGCGCCTTCCTCAATTGCTACTGGATAATCATCCGTCATACCCATGCTCAGATCAGGCAGTTCAACTTGAAAGGCTTCCATCAGTGCCAACCGCAGCCGCGCCAGCGCCGCGAAAACCGGACGTGCCTGTTCCGCGTCATCCACGATTGGAGCCATGGTCATCAAACCGCGCACTCGCAATCCCGGCAGTGATAAAATTGAGCTGACTTCGCCCCATAAGATTTCGCGGATGGCGCGATTATCAGCCCAACCAGAAGCCTGCAATCCATATTTGGATTCTTCGCCAGAAATATTGATCTCCAGCAGTACATCCAGCTTTTTATCCGCCTCAAGCGCTAATGCTGAAAACTTTGATGCCAGTTTCAAGCTGTCCAGAGAGTGAACGCATTGAAAAAGAGGCAGAATTTCCTTTGCTTTCCGACTCTGAACATGACCAATCATATGCCATATAAGTGGCAGTGAGGCAGCCGCAGTTACAGCCGGTATTTTGGTTTCACCTTCTTCTACGCGGTTTTCGCCAAAATGTTGCAGGCCGAAGTCAACAGCTTCCAGAACGGCCTCTACTGAGTGCGTTTTACTCACAGCAATGAGCGTTACATCCTGTGGATTCCGCCCTACACGCGCACAGGCTTGAGCAATATTGTCTCGGACTTGAGCGATATTATCTGCAATCATGGCAGTGATAACACCGCGCCAAAGCGACCGGTACGGCCTTTTTCCGCACGATGCGAAAAGAACTCGTCAACATGTTCAGCAGTGCAGATTTCGGCCACTTCAATTTCCTCGACGCCTGCCCGCTGCAAATCGAGGCGATTAGCTGCCCATAGGTCAAAGTAAGCTGTGCCATCGACTTCATCGCGCCGGATTAACCCATCAATCGTGCCAAAATAGTTTTTCACCGCCGCCACAACTTCCTCACCCACCTGATAATGGTTTGGGCCGATACTGGGGCCGATACCAGCCTGAATATCCGCCGGCTTACAGCCATAAGTCTGCGCCATCATCCGCACAGTGTTGGCACCAACTCCCTGGATTGTGCCACGCCAGCCTGCATGGGCGATCCCGATAACACCGCGCACCGGATCATGAAACAGAAGCGGGGTACAGTCAGCAAAACGCATGGTCAACGGCGTATCCCGCTGATCTGTCACAATACCATCTGCCTGAGTTAAGGGATGTCTGTCACGCGCTGCATTGTCTGCCGTGACCACATCAGCGCTATGTATCTGCCAGACTGTGCAGACACGAGATGAATTTACAGATACCGCTTCATACATCAGCTCATGATTGCGCCGCACGGCTGCTGGATCATCGCCAACACTACTACCCATGTTTAATGACTCCCAGGGATGAGCGCTCACCCCACCCTGCCGGGTAAAAACACCGTGCCGTAATGTCGGCCACATTTCAAAACGGTAGTAGGCCATCTCACCGTGAACTATTCGCTGCAATTTTATCTCCTCGCCTGGTCGATTGACAGCCTTACCACAGTTAACCCTTTCTTGCGGTTGTAAACGGATTAGGTGTATACTGCCAAAAGGATACTTTAATTGTCTAACTTTGTCCGCCCTGCAAAGTGTACCATTCTGGCCCAGATTTTTCCGTTTAAAGCCGAGACGCGGAGCCAGATTAGCTGACTGAGGATTTTCGATGATTGATCGCGATGAGCAGCGCAGACCGAATCAAATTTCTGTAGTGATCGTAGACGATCATCCCCTTTTCCGCGATGGGTTATTTCAACGCCTGCGGCTGGAAGACGATTTAAATATTGTCGGTCAAAGTGAAAACGGGGAAGATGCGCTGCGTACTATCCGCCGGTTGCAGCCAGATGTAGTGGTGCTGGACATCAACCTGCCGATTATCAACGGCCTTCAAGTCACCCGGCAGTTACGAGCCGAGCGCAGCGGCAGCGCCATCGTACTGCTTACAGCCTATCATGATAATCAGCAAGTACTTCATGCGATGAGAGCAGGCGCGTCCGCCTATTGCTCCAAAGATGTTGAAGCTGAGGATCTGATTGCCGTCATTCACGATGTTGCACACGGCATGTATGTTGTGAATGATGAGCGGATGGACGAGCGCGCACTGGAAAGCTGGATTCAGTCAAATATTGAATCGATGAGTGGGCCGTACATCATTGATGCCGAGGAACATTACATCCCCCTCAGCCCCCGCGAGATGGAAATTCTGCAATTTGTCACCAATGGCTTGAGCAACAAAGAAATTGCGATGAAACTACGAATCAGCCAGCAGACGGTGAAAAATCACATGACTTCCATCCTGAAGAAACTGAATGTGGAAGATCGCACACAGGCAGCGGTGAATGCTTTACGGCGTGGGTGGGTGCGCTTACAGGACACCGGCTCTAATACTAACAGCATCTAAAACGCGAGAGGCTTCATGGATCGAGATAACGCCGACCCGAAAGAACAGCTCGTCGAACTGGTTTCCCAGGAGATGAAGCGGATCAAAGATAAACTGGGCGAGATCAAAGGCCAGATTGAGCAAACTCAACTGGTTGTTGACCGAGAACAACAGCGTAATGCCGATATTGCTACGGAACTCCGCACCATTCAGGATAATATCGAGACTGTGCCGCGCCAGGATATTCGCATTAAATATGATGAGGCAATTGATGCTCGTTTCCGCCTGACAACCATGCGTGGCCAGCTTGAGAAATTCCAGGCCAACCGGGAAAACCTCGAAACCGAACAGGCGCTGCTGGCTCAACTCCTCAATAGTTTGCAGGGGGTCGAAATGTTGGGCAGCGGCGTCGCGGAAACCCCGACGGCTCGCCCTCAGGCTGGCGCTGCTAATATTGTACGTATTGTGCAGGCACAGGAAGAAGAAAAGCTGCGCCTCGCCCGGTTGATGCATGACGGGCCAGCCCAATCGCTAACCAATTTCATCCTGCAAACTGAAATCTGCCAACGTCTTTTTGACCGTGATCCGGCACGCGCAGCCGAAGAACTCAACAACCTCAAAACAACTGCCAGCGTAACCTTCCAGAAGGTGCGAGATTTCATTTTCGATCTGCGTCCAATGATGCTGGATGATCTGGGTGTTGTCCCAACAGTACGCCGTTATGTCGATTCTTTTAAAGATAAGAATGACATTGAAACCAAGCTCGAACTGATGGGCGAAGAACGACGACTGGAGAGCCACCGCGAGGTAATGCTGTTCCGAGGCATTCAAGACCTGATGGGCCACGCCCGCGATTATGCCAACGCGACAGAACTGCTTATCCGACTGGATATGTCGGGCGAACGCATCAAGGTCGATGTGGAAGACAGCGGACGTGGGTTCGATGCCGAAGCCGCTTTCACCAGCGATGAAGGCCATGTGGATGCGCGCGCACAGGGACTCCTGACGCTGCGTGAAAAATTTGAACTGATTGGGGGATCACTTTCAGTCACCAGTGGTGAATCAGAAGGCACACATGTCCGGCTGGAGTTGCCCACCAGTGATGATTATTGAGGCAGACCAGAAGTATTGAGGTTTTCAAACCATAAGCCTATTTGACACTTGCTGTCATTCGACTACACTAAAGTAACAGTTTCATTGTGTTCGCGTATCTTCTCTCATCTGTCTAAAGCCTCAAGGGGGCAGGTGAGGCAACAGGCCTGACGGAGGAATCCATGCGCGGTCGTTTGCTCATTTTGATCGGAATCATCATTTTACTTGTCGTCATTGTTGTGGTTGTCCTGTTAACACAGGGCGGTCTGGGTACAACGCCCCCTCCAGCTGACGGCACTCCGGGGGATAGCATTTCACAGGCACCAACTGCCGGGCCATCTGCAACGCCTATTCCATTTGTGAACATCGTCGTGGCACTTCAGAATTTACCGCGCGGCTATCGTTTCCCCAATACAATTGAAGAACTCCAGAACGTCGCAGCGTATTTCCCCTGGCCGGAATCGGCAGTGCCATTTAACGCACTACAGGAAAACCAGGGTGGCCTTGAGACTTTGCTCGGCCAGGTAGCGCGAACCGACTTGTTCCGTGAACAGCCCATTCTTTCTACATTGATCGTGGAAGACCTGGTCAGTATTGCAAATGTCGGCTCAGATGCAGCAGCAGTTCTTCCAGCTGATCGTGTAGGCGTGTCTATCCCGATTAACCGGGAAACAGGCGTAGCTTACGGCGTGCAGGACGGTGACCGGGTTGATGTGGTGATGTCACTGCTGTTCGTCGATGTGGACGAAGTTTTCCAAAGCATTTCGCCAAATAATATTACGCTGTTCGTCATTCAGGAAGGTGGCGGCATCGAGTTCATTGAGCCGGTTCAGGGTCGCCCGGAAGTGGTCAGTCTTGGCCCAGCCATTATTGGCCCATCAGAACGGCAGCGTCCACGCCTGGCTGTACAACGCACCATTCAGGATGCGCTGGTGGTACATGTCGGCGAGTTCCCGCCAGACGGCAAATTTATTGGTGTTCCGCCCACCCCAACACCTGTCCCATCAGACGATGATGGTGGCGGCGGTGGCACACCTCCTCCTCCACCTACACCTATCCCGCCACCTGACATCATCACACTGGGCGTAACGCCCCAGAATGCAGTTGTACTGGTGTGGGCGATTGAGTCGAAAATCCCAATGACACTGCTGCTGCGGTCGGCCAGCGATTCATCACAGGCAAGCACCTCGCCGGTCACGCTGGATTACGTGTTGTCGCAGTTCAATATCCAGGTGCCAGGCCGCCGCGACTACACACTTGAACCAGCCATTCGCAGCGTGCGCCAGCTACTTGACAGTGCAGAAATCAGCATCGGTGATGGTGCAGTGGGTAGCTCGGCTGGTGGCTAACAGAGCGCAGCAAAATCACCAGACAGCAGTTCAACGGAGCATCTAGTATGAACAGACCAGGGGCAAACCAGGGCGGAGAAGCAGAGATCATCAACATTCTGTTGGTTGATGACATCCCGGAAACCCGCGAGAACATCAAAAAGCTGCTGGCTTTTGAGCCAGACTTCAAGGTTATTGGCTCCGTCGGAACAGGACGTGAGGGCGTGGCGATGGCAAAAGAGTTGCGCCCTAACATCATCGTCATGGACATCAATATGCCGGATATGGATGGCATACAGGCAACCGCACTCATCACCGAATCGGTGCCAACGGCGGCGGTCATCATGATGTCTGTTCAGAATGATGCCGACTACCTGAAACGGGCAATGCTGGCTGGTGCGCGCAACTTTCTGACAAAGCCTATTCTGCCGGATGAACTTTACAATACCATCCGCACTGTCCATGCGCAGCACAAAACCACTGCCGCTCGCTACACAGCGATGGCAAATGCCAGTTCTTCACTTGACGCGCTGAAACCGCCAACTGATAATGGTGGCGGTGACCGCGCCGGTCATATTGTGGTCGTTTACAGCCCACAGGGTGGGGTGGGCTGCACCACAGTTGCTACCAATCTGGCTTCCGGCTTGATGAAAGAAGGTATCCGGGTTTTACTGGTTGACGCCGATTTACAGTTTGGTGATGTCGGGGTCTTCCTGAATCTGCAATCCCAATCAACGATGGTCGATCTGGCTGGTAATGTTGATGACCTGGATATTGAGCTTTTCGACAACATTGTTGTCACCCATGACAGCGGCCTCAAGGTACTGATGGGACCGGCACGTCCCGAATACGCAGAAGTCATCCAGGCAAACCCGACTGCGGTAGCCCAAATGATCCAGAAAATCGCCGGAAACTATGATTTCATCATCGTGGATACTGGTCGTCATCTGGATGAAACACTGCTGGCTTTGTTTGATGCGGCCAGCAAAATTATTCTGCTGGGGATGCCGACACTGGCATCTGTGAAAAACATCCGATTCGTACTTGACCTGTTCGACCAGCTCACTTATCCACCAGATAAGTCCTTGCTGGTTCTGAACCGTGTTCCGAGCGACCGCAACCAGCAGCGCTTCACTGTCGCAACAGAGAAGATTGAGAAATTCCTGAAACGTCCTGTGGAAGTTGAAATTCCCAGTGATGAACTTACGGTACTGGGGGCGATGAGCAAAGGTGTGCCAATCGTCGCACAGCGTGACCGCAGCAAATCACCAGTAAAGGAATTAATGCAGCTTTCCGATCTGGTTCATGCACGGCTAATGCCACAGCAGCAAGAAGAAAATCCGAAGGCACAGGCGGATAAAGCCCAGCGCAAGACCGGCCTGGGTCTGCGTTTCGGCAAGGCCTGAACCTAACCGTCGTACTGGCGGCATACCGTTTCACCAGGTTATGAACGTGGTTGCCTCAGGGCAACTGAGGTGGAGGAAGTTGAATGTCATTATTACGTCGAATTGAAAAAGGCGGCAGCGGGGGAAGTGGCGGCGGTGGGCAGGATAACCCCGGCAACCCTGGCGCATCTGGCGGGGATGAAGAATCAAAACTAGCGGCTATGCGCCAGCGCCGCCAGGCCATTGGTGAGCCGCAGCGTCCTGGTGGCCGCAAAGAAAACAGCTATCTCGACCTCAAAAGCCGGGTGCAGAATAAACTGCTCTCTGAACTCGATCATCAATCGATGGATATCACGCGCAAGAACGAAGTGCGTGCTCACATCGAGGAACTGTTCAATGCCATCCTTGCCGACGAAAGCATGGTGCTTTCGCGTGCAGAACGCCATAACCTGTTTGAATCGATTGTAGCTGAAATCCTGGGTTTTGGGCCGCTGGAAATCCTGCTGGCTGACGAGACCATTACCGAAATTATGGTCAATGGCCCACGCAATATCTTCATCGAACAAAAAGGCCTCATCACCCGCGCCAATGTCACCTTTGAAAATGATGACCATGTGCTGCGTATTCTCGACCGAATCGTAGCGCCACTGGGACGCCGTATCGACGAAAGTTCCCCCCTGGTGGATGCTCGCCTGCCTGATGGTTCGCGTGTGAATGCGGTCATTCGTCCGGTTGCTCTGTGCGGCCCGACCATCACTATTCGTAAGTTTTCCAAAAAACCACTCACCATTGATGATCTGATTCGCTATGGGTCAATGACCAAAGAAATTGCCGATTTCCTGCGTGCCTGCATTATCGCACGTTTGAACACTGTAGTATCAGGCGGTACCGGTTCGGGAAAAACAACACTGCTTAATGTGCTGTCGAGCTTTATCCCGAATAACGAACGCATCGTAACAGTAGAAAATGCGGCTGAACTTCAGCTTCGGCAGGAGCATGTCGTCACACTGGAAAGCCGTCCAGCCAATATTGAAGGTAAAGGCGCAATCTCTATTCAAGACCTGGTTGTGAACTGTTTGCGTATGCGCCCGGATCGTATTGTCGTTGGAGAGTGTCGCTCCGGAGAAGCACTGGATATGCTCCAGGCGATGAACACTGGTCACGATGGTTCGTTGACCACCTGCCACGCGAATACCCCACGCGATACGCTCTCCAGGCTGGAAGTTATGTGCCTGATGTCTGGGATGGATTTGCCGGTACGCGCCATCCGCGAGCAGATTGCCAGCGCTGTTGATATGATCTGCCAGCAGAACCGTCTGCGAGATGGGTCCCGCAAAGTCGAAAAAATCACCGAAGTGCAAGGCATGGAAGGGGAAATCATTACCATGTCAGACATTTTCGAGTTTGAGCAGACCGGTATCGAAGGTGGGAAAATCATTGGCCGTATCCGCCCGACAGGGCTGCGTCCAAAGTTCATTGATCGTATTGAGGCGGCCGGTATTCACCTGCCACCATCGGTCTTCGGCATTGGACGAAATTACTAAGCCAAGCGGTAGGAATATTGAAACACAGGGATTGTGGGAAGTGCGTCATCTTGACGCGCTTTCCATAATGTCCATACAATAAACAGTAAGAGATGTGAGTTGGAGGACGCAAATCGTGGGTCCTGAATTAATCATAATAGGCGTCGCGGGTCTGGTCGCAATTGTAGTTATTATCGTTGGCGTTGTCAGTGTGCGTTCGGAAAAAGACCTGGTTGAAGAGCGGTTGGGTCGATATGAAGCAGGCTATCAATCCTTTCTCGATATTGAGGAAGAAGATGATAAGCCTAAGAAAGATGACCGCAAACCCCTTGATGCGATTGATAAGGCGATTGCAAAGCGCCCATTCGCACAAAAATGGCGGACCCAGCTCGCCCGTGCTGACCTGAAATTGACAGTTGCTGAATTTGCAGCACTTCATGTTGTTTCAGTCATTGGCTTTTTTGCCGGGGCATATTTTGTGCTGTTCCGGGGTGATCTGGTGATGTCGATTGTCGGCGGATTTGTCGGTTTCTTTTTCCCACGCATTTATGTATCGCGGCAAACCAGTCAACGACTGCTGCGGTTTGAAACGCAGCTTCCCGATACCCTGGGGCTTTGGGTAAATGCACTCCGTTCCGGTTTCAGTGTGTTGCAGGCTATGGAAGCAATTTCCCGTGATGCCCCAGAACCCACAGCAACGGAGTTCAAGCGTGTTGTGCAGGAAGTCCAGCTCGGTATTGATGTAGAAGATGCGCTAGAACATCTATTGAATCGCGTCGAAAGTGATGACCTTGATCTGGTAGTGACAGCAGTGAATATCCAGCGAGAGGTTGGTGGTAATCTGGCTGAGATTCTGGAAACCATCAGTCACACTATCCGTGAACGTGTGAAACTCAAGGGTGAAATCCGCGTATTGACGGCACAGGGACGTATAACGGGTTATCTCATCAGCGGCCTGCCTATTGCGGTGGCACTCTTCCTGTCCCTTATACAACCCGGCTTCATGAATCCCATGTTTGAGAACCGTACCTGTGGCTGGCCGCTGTTAGGCATCGGTCTGGCATTAATTGGCATGGGTATGGCGGCTATCCAAAAAATCGTCAACATCGAAATCTAGCTGACTAGAGGTGGATTGTTATGGAAGGCATTTTAATTATCGCCGTCCTTGTCGTCGTTGCTGGACTAGTCTATATCGGCCTGCGGGATGACCGTAATCGTGACCCGCTTCAGGATCGCCTGGCTCAGTTTGGCGAACGTGAACTGCCAGACTCGCTGGAAGAAATTGAATTATCGCTGCCTTTCAAAGATCGTGTCCTCATTCCCATACTGCGAAAAATTGCAGATATCACAACACGCTTCACACCTGAAAAGCAGCTTGAGCAAACACGCAAACAAATTGAACTGGCCGGGTTGGCCGGATCGATGGAACCAACCACTTTTTTTGCCATGCGTATTGGGGCAACCATTGGCCTGGGGCTTATGGCTTTTATGGTGTTTTTCGTCCTTGCCCCGAACCGCGACTCCAATGCGCTGGCTTATGTGGCAGGTGGCGCTGGGCTGGGCTATTTCTTCCCAGTGCTATGGATCAAAAGCAAGATCAGCAAGCGGCAGGATGGTGTTTTGAAAGCCCTGCCAGACGCGCTTGACCTTCTGACTATCTGCGTTGAAGCCGGTCTGGGTTTCGACCAGGCGATGGGCAAGGTTTACGAAAAATGGGACAATGATCTGTCAATTGCTTTTGGGCGTGTACTGCGCGAAATCCAGTTAGGCAAGATGCGGCGCGAAGCCCTGCGTGACATGTCTGAACGAATGGATGTGCCAGATGTGACCAGCTTCACTGCTGCTGTCATCCAGGCCGACCAGCTTGGTGTAAGTATGACAAAAATTCTGCGTGTGCAATCTGATCAGATGCGTGTAAAACGCCGCCAGCGTGCACAGGAAAAAGCGCATCAGGCACCGGTTAAAATGATGATCCCAATGGTACTGCTTATTTTTCCGTCATTATGGATCGTGCTGTTAGGCCCGGCAATCATCTTCCTGCTGGATAGTGGCGCACTAGGGAAAGTTTAGCGCAGTACATAGCTTGTCACTCATTTTTAACGCTACCTGGAGTAGTTGTAATGCCAGGTAATCATATCTTTAATGGTATACAAGAAGCCCGGGTTTCACCTGGGCTTTTTGCGCCTAAAGACCTGTTGCAACGCGGTTGGAATCTATTAGTCGATTTGATATTTCCGCCACGCTGTGTAGGCTGTGGGCGGATTGATACAATCTGGTGTGAGCGTTGTAATGAACGACTGGAATCAACCGCCTTTCCAACATCCGTGCGTCCGCTGCCGCCACTGGCAGGCATAAGTGCTACGGCCGTTCACCAGGACATCATCCGGGAAGCTGTACAGGGATTGAAATACGGCAATGCACATATCCTCTGTGAACCGCTAGGTGCACGATTGGTAACGGAGCTACGGCGGCAGAATTGGACAATTGACAGTATCGTTCCTGTACCATTACACACTAGCCGCCTCGCTGAACGGGGATATAATCAGGCACAATTACTGAGTGAAGTTGTAGCGCGCGAAATGAACCTGCCCTGTTCACCGGATGCCATTCAGCGCCAGCGCAACACGCAGTCCCAGGTTACATTGGGAGCGGCAGAACGTCTTGCCAACATGAAAGACGCTTTCCATTCACAACCCACTTATGTTTCCGGCAAATCCATCCTACTGATTGATGATGTATACACGACTGGCGCGACCCTACGCGCCTGCGCTGAGGCCGCTATTGCTTCCGGCGCAACAGCGGTTTATGGACTTACCGTAACCGTCGCTCGTGTCTAATTCACCCAATGAAAGGAGCATGTTTCATGGAAGTTATCATTAAGGGGCGCAACCTTCGAGTCAACGATGCTCTGGAAAGCTACACACGTAAGAAGTTAGATAAGCTGGATCGCTATCTCCCCAATATTCACGATATTCGGGTTGATCTTGTACATGAGCATACCAAACGCGGTGAAGATGTCATTAGCGCCCAAATCACTATCCGCCATGAGCGCGGCGCAATCCTGCGGGCGGAGGAACGGGCAACCGGAGAAATTAATGCCATCATCAGTACCGCAGTCGATAAAATGTATCGCCGTATTCAGCGCTTCAAAGGCAAGCGTATTCGTAAGGGGCGCGAACGCTTCACGGCAACGATTGATGAATTGAATGTCGCCGAACAAATCCCGGATGTGGAAGAGTATGTGGATGCAGAGGAAACCGAAGCACCCGAAACGCAAATTGTGCGCCGCAAAGAAACGGTAGTCACAACTATGAACGAAGCAGAAGCTGTTGAGCAGATGGAACTGCTCGGCCACACCTTCTTTGCGTTTTTCAATGACGCAACTGGAAACATCAATATCGTTTACAAGCGGACAGCAGGAGGATATGGGTTACTCATACCACAAGTTGAGTAGCCCATTTCATAAGGGCGTGCTGAGGTGCGCCCTTATGATTCCCGCCACAGACGTTGCAAGAGAATATATTTGCGTAATTCGTACCAGGCTAACAACGTGCTGAGAAGGAAACCATGTAAGCCATCTTTGTAGCCTTTAAGCGTAAAAAAGCGCCACCAGAACTGTCGTAACGGCTGCAAAAGGTAATTGTGAGGTTTGGGCCGGATACCTGCCTGATGCATGATTTTCGCATCGTAATCGCTGTAGCGTCGCTGCTTTTCAACAAACTGCTGACGATCACGATAGTTGTAATGGAGCAGATGGTGAGTTAGTGTCCCTTCCCGGCCATTCAGTATGACCAGTTCATGCACTTTTCGATTAGGGTCGTAATGCGCTGAACCCACCTTGAGCAAGCGTGTCTGATAATCTGGATACCAACCCGCGCCGCGTGTCAGCCTCCCAAAAATGTAATTGTGACGGGGAATACGCCATCCAGCGTAGCCCGGCCTGATGATGACAGAACGGACTTCTTCAGCCAGTTCCGGTGTAACACGCTCATCCGCATCAACAAACAGTACCCAATCACAGATACCTTTCACAGAATCAAGTGCAGCGTTACGCTGACTGGCATAATCCTGAAAAGGCCGCTGCATAACACGCACACCTGCTGCCCGTGCCAGTGCTACCGTATCATCCTCGCTAAACGAATCCAGCACCAGAATATCATCGGCAAAATGAACCGACTCAATACAGGCGAGGATATGTGCGGCTTCATTCCGTGTCAGAATAATGGCTGCCAGTTTCATGATTAACCTGTGGTCATCTGATACACAGTTTGATATGCAGCCAGTAAATCCATGTCTGGCGAGGGCAGCACTTCCAGATGATCTATTCTGCGGCGCATCCCTAAAGCAATCAAACGGCGAGCAAGGTGGTACTTCCAGCGTGGATAATGTTTATGGAATAAACGGAGGCGACTTGTCCACAGATTAACCACACTCTGTGGACGAGCCTGTGCCGTGCTTTTGCCTGCTAAATGTGTTACTCGCGCCCGCGGAATACAATAGACTTTCCAACCGGCTTTATGAATACGCCACGCCCAATCCACTTCCTCGCAGTACATAAAAAACTGCTCGTCAAATAGCCCTGTTTGCTGGATAACCTCACGGCGCAGCATCATCGTTGCCCCCAGTGGAAAATCAACTGGAAAAGGTTCCTGATTTTCATAGAGGTAACGCGGATAGCGACCATTGAAAGTCCCTTCAATGAACCGTCCCGGCGTTGGAAAAAACTCTGTCCATAACTGGCGTAATCCGGGAAAAGCAAAAGCCCCGTGCTGAAAACTACCATCTTCATAAGCCAACTGCGCCCCCACCAACCCCCAACCTGAATGCGCTATAAGCGTATCGAATAACATTCGTGTAGCACCGAGCTGGGTAATGGTATCCGGGTTAAGCAGGTAAACCGCACGCGGCAACTCAGTGGGGACGGCACTTTGAAAACCAATTTGCCGCAAAGCGAGATTATTGGAACGTCCAAAGCCGAGATTTTCCTGACTGGCAATGACTTTCACCTGTGGAAAAGCAGCCGCAACAACTTCGGCGGTACCGTCCGAAGAGGCACTATCCACCACATAAACTTCAGCCGACGGCCCATTCAGTGCCAGATCAGCGTAGAGGCTGCGCAGGGCATCGAGAACCAGTTCACGCACATTCCAGGTAACAACAATAACAGCGAGATCAGCCAATTAATCCCCTAGCTGTGCGAAATCCATCCCCGTAGAGAGCATGAATTCGTTGAGTTCGGCAAAATCTTCACCTGTAGCAGGCAGCAGCGCATTTTGCCCCAAAAGCGCCCGCAGATTGACCGCCATGGCGCTGTTCCCAGAAAGAGCAACAAGCGCGTCTTCTAAAGATAGACGCGTGCCAAGTGATACTTCCGCCGGGACGAGCAAAACACTATAAGGGAATTCGACAGACGAGGTGGTCAATACTTCAACCTCATCCACTGCGTCACCCAGATCAGCAGCGAAACGATCAAGTGCATTTTCGCCCATCCCTGTCACATCGCAATCACCAGCAGCAACCCCTTCTACCAGGGATACAAAATCATCATATTCCGCAATTTCACCAATATCTGCCACTGGATTCAAACCGTTGGCACGCAGCAGCAGCGCAGGAGCGAACCAGCTATAAAATCCTCACTACCCAGACGGCAAAAGGTTTTTCCCCGAAGCGCACTAAGAGTTGAGATATTTGCATCCCGATTAACAAGAATAGAAGCCGCTTCACCAACATGTGCATTTCCGCGTGAACCACGTTCAACCTGTAAAACTGGCACACCACAGTTACGCGCAGCAGCAGCGACATACGTTGGCGCATATAGCCACGCAACCGACACCTGCCCGCCTGACGATTCACAGCGCGCCGCTAAAGCCTCAGCATAGCGATCCACAATTTCAAATCTGACGACTAAACCGGATTGTTCCAGAAGTGCCACTTCAATATCGGCAGTAGCACTACGGGCGGCGGACATTGAGCCGTCCGGGCGGATTACCATCCGCAGCGCATTTCCTTCCGCGCCGGGCGGGATCGCTGTCGCGACAGCGGGAAGGGGTGTCGAACGCGGCGTTGGTGTTAATGTCGGCAGCGCCGCTCCGCCGCCACCAACCGACTGCTGACGACAGGCTGCCAACAGCACTAGAACCAACAGAAAACCTGATAGCAGCATCCGGTTAAGATTCTGTGTATTCAAAGCATCATCCACCTATCTGTCAGGTTTAAGGCATTGATGCCATTATAACATTATCCGCCGGACTCAAGGGTTGAGCTGACCAGTTCCACATCACGCGCACCAACTCGTGAATTACGTATCGAAACCTCGACATCTTCGTGAATAAGTCCAGCCCAACACTGCTGCGGATTACGAGCGACAATCAG
Source organism: uncultured Anaerolineaceae bacterium (assembly GCA_964447795.1). Taxonomy (GTDB): domain Bacteria; phylum Chloroflexota; class Anaerolineae; order Aggregatilineales; family Phototrophicaceae; genus CFX2. The sequence goes on along the minus strand of CAYUTY010000033.1, from coordinate 10,522 downwards.
TTCAGTCATCCGAATTGCCCCCCAGACTTCACTGCGCTGGCCAGGTGGCAGATAATAATAGGTATTACCGCTGGAGTCGGTTTCCGATGTCAGATTCTCAACTGTCCCAATGGCCCAGCGCCAGGGATAATCACGAGTAGCAGTATCACAATCAATCCCAATACGCCACGCACCAGATTGATCATACCAACCGAGTGTTGCGGCCACCTGTTTCTGCTCGTAAACGGTTCCCGGCGGTGGGCCACTGGTGCGGATGGGAACATCCCCATAATTTTCTACTGTCAACCGGAATACCAGCAAATCACCAACCGGCATCGTCACGGCTGATACGCTGAAATCCGCTGGTGAATCTGGCATAATAATTGATTGACCAAGGCCTTCAGCCGCCGAAAAATAAACATCATCATATGGGCGGGTGACAAAAACCACATCCGGGCCAGAAGACTGTGGGACAATTTCCGCCTGTGGGTCTCCCCCATTTCTGATGGTCAATTCCGTTGTTTGACGCACAATCTGACCGGCAGCATCCTGCGCTTCTGCGATGAGTGTATAGGTACCATCTGGCGGCGGGTCAATGTTCTGATCGATACCACCGTCATAATCATAGGCATGGCGTCCAGGTTCACCAGCCTGACGCCCATCTTTACGCTCCGGGATAAATATCTGAGCCCCATCTGCCGTTTGCAGATAAACAGTAAGTTGTGCCGGTTTGGACAGATAGAGATTAATCTGGGCGCGGTCGTCAATACCATCCTGATTAGGCGTAAACGTTTCTGGTGAAACCGTAAAATTCCTCAGTTCTGGCAGTGGCGAATCGCCACCTGTGATGACAAGCTTTCCAACGCTTTCATGGGTTTCGCCACTACCGTCCTCCACAGCACTTAAACGCCAGCTATAGTTTCCATCCGGCATCAGACGGCGAATAACCTCACCAGCAATCGTTTCGCCAGAACGAGTGAAACCGTCAACAACACCGCTGAAGAGTACGGCATGATCGCCAGCAGTGCGCGGTTGATCCTTACGAAAAAAGTAAGTTTCCCCGTTTTCATTTTCTAAGGCAAGTGAAACAGAAGCCGCACGCGAGAGACTATAGGTAAATTCGGCAATATCGTCGCTACCATCGGCATTAGGTGATATTGCCTCCAGCGAAAATTCTGCCGCTGTTATAAGCGGCAAATCCGGCTGTAGAAGTGCCTGCCCCGCAACCAGCACAGCGCCCAGGGAAACCAGCGCCACAATCAGCGTAATCCAAACAGGTATCCGCATAACATTCACCACCTTCAATACACTGTTGAGTCTAACTGAAAGGCGCAATACCGCCAAGACTCGGTTGCTTTACGGCGCAGCCAGTCTGCGGTAAACTAACAACTTCAATTTGAATTCCCCCTTACAATCAAACTTCCAGAGGACATTCCGCATTGACCAGCCCAGTAAGTGTGAATGATTTTCAGACTATCGCCAATGCCGAACCGGACGAACATGGGTTGATTGAATGTCCCGTCGTGCCACTTCGGGGACTGGTTATTTTTCCCGGAGTCGTGACCCCGGCTGCAATTAGCAGCGCACGTGGCGCAGCAGCCATTCAGTCAGGTGTGCTGGGCAAACAAACCGTGATTGGGGTGGCCCAAAGGGACTCAATAACGTTCAATGCTGATCCAGAAGATCTGTATTCCATTGGAACCGAAATGGCACTGGGCCGCATGATGCGAATCCCCGATGACAACCGCAGCATACTGGTACAGGGGCGGCGGCGTGTTGAAATTGTCGAGGTGATACAGACTGACCCATACATCATCGCTAAAGCACGGCCAGTGATAGAAAGCGGTGGAGATTCCGATAAAGCGCGTGCTGCAACACAAACCATAAACAGTATGTTCCGCAGACTGGCTGATCTCACCCCTACCATGCCAGAGGAAGTTGTCGATTACACGCTGGATACAGACGACCCTGGCACACTGGCTGACCGCATGACATCTTCGCTCAACCTGACTTTTGAGCAGCGTCAAAAATTACTCGAAATCAGTGAGATTGACAAACGCCTTCAGCAAATAGCGGTGCTGCTGGGGCAAGAATTGAACATGCTGGAACTGAAAGACGAGATTAACAGCCAGATTCAGCAGGAGATAGATCGCAGCCAGCGAGAAGCCTATCTGCGAGAGCAGATGCGTGTCATCCAAACCGAACTGGGCGAAGGTGACATGTTCCAGCAGGAAATCAATGATGTGCGTGATCAGATTTTCCGAGCGGGACTTACTGACGAAATCCATGATAAGGCGATGAAAGAACTCTCTCGCCTGATTATGATGCCACCGATGGCACCTGAAGTCGGCATCATCCGCACTTACATCGACTGGTTAACAACCCTACCCTGGCATCAGGAAAGCATCGATAATCTGGATATTGCCCACGCGCAAAGTGTACTTGATGCTGAACATTATGGGCTTCCCAAAATCAAAGACCGCATTCTCGAATACATTGCTGTTCGCAAGCTGGCCGCCAGCAAGATGAAAAGCCCGATTTTATGTTTTGTTGGCGCGCCGGGAGTAGGCAAAACCTCACTTGGAAAAAGCATTGCCAAAGCTTTAGGCCGGGAATTCCTGCGTGTGAGCCTGGGTGGTGTGCGTGACGAAGCAGAAATTCGAGGCCACCGCCGCACTTATATTGGGGCGTTACCGGGACGCATCATTCAAACCATGCGGCGTGGTGGAACCATTAATCCTGTTTTCATCCTCGACGAAATTGACAAGCTGGGAGCCGACTTTCGCGGCGACCCAGCGTCAGCATTACTGGAAGTGCTTGACCCGGAACAAAACAGCGCCTTCTCTGACCATTATCTGGAAGTGCCTTATGATTTGTCCAAGGTACTCTTCATCACAACAGCCAATGATCTTGATCCTATGCCGCCCGCCCTGCTTGATCGGCTGGAAATCATTGAGTTCCCCAGTTACATTGAGGAAGAAAAAATTGCCATTGCGCGACAATTTCTCATCCCTACCCAACTGGAAGCGCACGGCCTGAACAACACACCAATTACATTTGACAAACGCGCTCTACAAACACTCATCCGCGAATACACGTATGAGGCAGGTGTTCGCAATCTCAACCGGGAAATTGCCAATGTCAGCCGCAAAGTAGCACGGCTGGTAGCGGAGGAAAAACCCTATCCCCGCCGTATCTCATCGAGCAAAATTGCTGAATACCTCGGCCCGCCACTATACACCATGCACCGCGCCAATAAGGAAGACAGCATCGGGCTGGCAACCGGCCTCGTCTGGACTTATGATGGCGGCGATATTGCCATCATTGAAGTCTCAGTATTGCCCGGCAAAGGAAGCCTGATGATGACCGGACAGCTTGGCGATGTGATGCAGGAATCAGCACAAACAGCCTTAAGTTACATGCGGTCACGCGCCAACGATTTTGATGTACCAAGTGGCGACTTTGAAGATTATGACGTTCATATCCATCTACCGGAAGGCGGTGTACCAAAAGAAGGGCCATCAGCGGGTATCACCCTGGCGATTGCCCTCATTTCCGCTTTCACAGAACGCAAAATTCGCAGCAATTTTGCTATGACTGGCGAGGTTACACTGCGGGGAAAAGTGCTTCCCGTAGGCGGGGTTAAAGAAAAGGTGCTAGCCGCACGGCGTGCACATATCCCCAATGTCATCCTCCCGGCGCAAAATCGCAAAGACATTGTGGATGTCCCGGAAGAAGCACGGAACGATCTTAATTTCATTTTCGTTGAGGATATGCAGCAGGTCATTGACCGGGTGCTGTTGTCTCCACCGCCTGAAGGCCGCAAACGCGATCTGGAACGACAGGATGACGAGAAAGATGAAAAGGACGACAAATAAGCGAATTCGTAAAAACGGCAGGCAAGTATGAATATCTCGGTGGATGACATTCGGCAGATTTTAAAAGACGGGCGAAGCGCAGAAACGGACTGGTTCAGCGAACAGACACCGGCAGATGCGCTGGCAGTAACAATGACCGCGATGGCGAATAGTCAGGGCGGGACACTGCTGCTGGGAGTCGTTGGTCAGGGCGGAAACATGGTTGGCGTGCGGAATGTCTCTAATATGGTTGACCTGCTGCTTCAGGCGGCCCTTTCAATTGAACCACCGCTGATTATTCCCCTGCCCAAAATCCTCCGCGTCAATGGCAAAGCCATCGTTGCGGTTCATATTCCGCCGGGAATGCCGCATGTCTACGCGCTTGAAGGACGTTATCTACAGCGTCAGGGGATGGACAACATCCCACTTAAATCGCGCGATTTGCGCCGGCTTATCTTTGAACGGGGTGAAGCCAGCTTCGAAACTGAAGTAGCGCACGGAACTGAAATGAAATCCATAGACTGGGCAAAGGCCAACGCTTATGCCACCAGTCTGAACAGCCCGAATGAGAACAATGCTGAACAATTGCTCCTTAAGCGAGGCTGTCTGGCACAGCACAATGGACAGATTCGTCCCACAAATGCAGGTATTCTGCTGTTTGGTAAAGACCCGCAGCGCTTTGTACGCGGAGCAGACATTACCGCCGTGCGTTTTGCGGGAGAAACAATGAGCGACCGCTTCAGCCGACAGGATATAACTGGAACACTACCCGATCAGATTAGAAGGGCTGAAATGTTCCTGCGCGATCATTTACGTAAGGATGTGCATCTCCGGCAGACGATGGAACGCGAAGAATACTTTGAATACCCGCTGGAGGCTGCGCGTGAACTGGTCGTCAACGCCGTCGCACACCGTGACTATCACATTACAGGTGATGGTATCCGTCTCTTCATCTTCAGCAATCGGATGGAAGTGACCAGCCCCGGCGGACTACCCGGCCCCGTGACCATTGCCAACATCAAGGACGAGCGTTTTTCGCGCAATCCCGCGATTGTGCAGGTACTTTCGGATATGGGATTCATTGAGCGCCTGGGATATGGTGTTGACCGGGTGATTGATTTGATGCGGCAGCAAAATTTGCACGCACCTGAATTTGAAGAAACAGATGGGGGGTTCCGGGTCGTGCTACGTAACCAGCCTACTGCTGCAATAGAAACAAAAGCCAGCCCCTTGAATATCCAGTTACGGGGTGAATACGAAGGTATTGAGATCAACCCCCGACAGGAAGTAGCGCTGGCTTATCTGCACCAGGAAGAAAATAATCAGCGCATCACCAATAGTGATCTACAAAGACTTTGCCCGGATGTTCACCCGGAGACCATCCGGCGTGACCTGGCCGACCTGGTGACAAAAAATATTCTCCGCAAAATGGGACAAAAGCGTGGCTCCTACTACATCCTCAACCGCAGCATTTGACCTGATTACGCTCGGCGAAACCATGTGGCGGTTATCTCCACCAGGGCGTGAACGGCTGGAGAACACCACAACGCTGGATATTCATGTTGGGGGGGCCGAGAGCAATGTAGCAGCGACATTGGCGCGAGTGGGGAAATCAGTCGCCTGGTGGGCGCGCCTGCCTGATAATCCAGCCGGGCGACAAGTCGCTAATACCCTTCGCGCCCAGGGAGTCAATACCTCTGGTGTGCGCTGGAGTGAAGGGCGGCTGGGAACCTATTTTGTTGAATTCGGCGGCACACCTCGCCCAACACAAGTCATTTACGACCGGGCCGATTCCACCGCCAGCCAGATGACACCGGATGATTTCGACTGGGATATGCTACATGGAACGCGCTGGCTGCACCTGACTGGCATCACACCGGCACTTAGATCTTCCTGTATAGAAACCATACGGTAAGCTATAATCAACGCGCGGGAATCTAGCATCCATATCTCATTCGACCTCAATTACCGTGCAAAATTGTGGTTAGCAGAAAAAGCCGCACCCATTTTGAGCGATCTGGCGTCTCAGTGTTCGCTGGTTATTGCCGCCGAACGAGACATTAAAACGCTGTTTGGCTTTGAAGGCGAGCATACGCCAGAACAATTATTTGAGCGCTGGCACCCCGATTTATTGGTGCTAACACGGGGTGAAAGAGGCGCAGTCGCATATGATGGGCAACAAAGGTATGACGCTCCAGCTTTTCAGGTAACTGATGCCATCCGTATTGGCGCCGGGGATGCTTTCGATGCCGGACTTTTATACGCGCTGATGGAAGGCAAACCGCTTGCCGAGGCACTCATTTATGGCAATGGATTAGCAGCGCTCAAAATGACTATGCCCGGTGATATTGCACTGGTGACAGCCACCGAGTTGGAAGAACTTATCCATAACCCACCTGCACAGCTTCAGCGCTGAGTTGCACCCGCCGCTCTTTCTGTTATGATGAACATCGTGTCAGTGTTTGAGGCAGGAATAGATGCGCTACTATCTTATTTTTCCAACAATTTTACTACTGCTCGTAAGCTGTTCACCAGCACAGCAGGAAACTGCCGATGTCATCCCTACCCTGACTTCAGATGATTCCTGCCACCAGTTAATTGAGCGAGCGCTGCAAACTGCTGATGAAGTCTGTACTAAGATAGGGCGCAACCAGGCCTGTTATGGCAGCAGCCTCGTCAATGCTGAATTTCAAAGCGAACCCGCGCCAGCTTTCAACCAGACCGGCGATGTAGCTGATCTTAATACCTTCCGCAGCATCACAACTGCTCCGCTGGACACCATGAACAACATTTGGGGCGTAGCAGTGATCAAGGCGCAGGCCAACCTGCCGGACACACTGCCCGGCCAGAATGTGACCTTTCTGATTTATGGTGATGCAGCAGTTGAGGGAATTACGCCGCAAATGCAGGCCGTCACTATCCGCACTGGAGCAGGCGGAGAGAACTCATGCCAAAACGCGCCAGAGTCCGCTGTCCTTCTGCAATCACCGGAAGGCACACAATCCATCCTCAACATCAATGGAGCAAGTGTGACGCTCGGTTCAACCCTGCACATCACCGCACGCGAAGGTGCCGAACTGAACATCGCCACCATTGAAGGCACGGCTATCGTCAGCGCCTTCAATACAACACGAATTGCCAGCGCAGGCGCACAGATACGGTTGCAACTGGGTGGCGAGAACAATCTTCAGGTTATTGGCCCACCCTCCGGCCCGGCGCCATTTGATCTACAAGTCATATCAGAAGCCCCACTGTCCTCTCTGGAGCGCGAAGTACCTGTCGTTTCGCCCATTGCCCCCACAACCTCATCAACTATACCGGCACCGCCCAGCCCGTCCGCTGATGCAAGCTGTGTTCCACGCCCGGACTGGACGGCCACTTATACGGTTCAACGCGGTGACACCCTGGTAACAATTTCTCAAAGATTTGGTTTGACTATTGAGCAATTACAGGACGGCAACTGCATTACCAATCCGAATATTTTGCAGGCCGGGCAAATGCTGCGTGTGCCATTCCAGCTTGACTCCAGCACTGCCACACCATTATCAACACAGTCCCCCCCGGCTACCCCTATCGATCCGAATTTGAGAGCCGATAGCACGCTGTTACAGCCCGGCGAATGCACAACAATCCGATGGGAAGCCGCAGACGCGCGAGAAGTCTTTTTCGAAGGTCAGCCTGTAAGAGCCAGCAGTACACAGCAGGTTTGCCCTGCATCCAGTGCAACCTATACGCTGTTGGTTGTTCCATCACAAGGACAACAGGTTCGTTATACGGTGCGAATCGAGATTGCAAGACCCGGTTAAAATCAGAACGTAGGGATTCCGCATAGTTGTCGGGCATTGAGCATGGTATCCTAACTGGCTCAACTTGGTCAATCAGGATACCCTGTTACGATGGTGACTCGCGTTATTGTTTTACTGCTCATACTTTTCAGTGCCTCATGCCAGGCATTTACACCGGCTTCGCCAACCCCGACGCCTACTGATACACCAACTGTTACGCCTACACCAACCGCTACGGCCACTGCGACGGCGATACCGCCCACCGCAACAGCTACCGCTTCGCCTACCGCAAGCGATACACCAACAGCGACGCTTACACCCACGACTTCACCTACTCCGTCGATTACCCCACAGGCCACGACCGGCTTTGTGTTTGATAACTGGAAGCTGCTCGATTTACCAGCCGGTGTTTTGAGCAGCCTTAACAGCCCTTTGATCGCATTCGTCAATCAGAATGATCGGGACGGGATTGGGAACGCAGGCACGCCACAGCCTGCTACTAACATCGAAACCCTGTATTATGTTTCGCCAACAAATTCGGCTTCGCGCACGGCTATTTTACAGCTTTCCGCAGCGACAGGTGACCAAATTTTTATCGCCCCGTCCGGCAGAGCAATTGCTTACTTCCAACCAGATGATACGGGTCAAACCAGTGGGCTATACGTGTTCGATCTGGAGAGCCGTATCAGCGGACGTATCCTGCCGCTGGGATCACTGGTACAACGCGGCATACCCAACAACAGACCACAATGGTCGCCTGATGGAAACCGGATGGCGATTGCACTGGCAACAGCCTATGATCTGGACATTTTTACGATTGGGCGCGACGGCAGCAATATTCAAAATGTCAGCAACAGCGGTGCCTACGATATGTGGCCTGCCTGGTCACCTGATGGCAGCTATCTGGCATTTGTGTCCGACAGAGGGCGCTGCCCAAGCTGGATACCGGGTGACCCCAATGCCTGTGACGCCCTAACAACACCTCCCCCCAATGGCGGTAATGTCTATTTATTGGAACTCAGCACAGGTGAAATCCGACAGTTATCTGACCAGTGGGTAACAGAGCCACCGCGCTGGATTAATGACCGCCTGGTCGCTTTTGCCAGCGGTGATCCAAACTATGGCGACCCGGAGCGAACACAGTGGTATGCCGATGTTAGCAGTGGGCAGGCGAGGGAAGTTCGGCTCAATAACGAAAACGGTGGTCTCATCCGCCTGTCAGAAGCCTGGTCACCTGATGGCAGCATCGTCCTTTATCAAAGTGCTGACAGCGGTGCGGAGATCATCGCCATCAGCAGCAGTGGGGATTTAGTGGGACGAACAAGCGCCTTAACATTCCCTCGTTATGGGATGATGGCGGCCTGGTCGCCCGATAGCAGCCGGGTCGCCATTGGCGGGGTAAACGGTCAATGCCAGTACGGTATCCGCGTCCTTGATCGGCAGATGGCCTTTGTCGCACAGGGAAACCCACCACCCAGTATGTGTAACCCGACTTTCTCTCCCGATGGTCTGTACCTGGCCTTTACAGGGGTCACCCAACGAACTGACGGACGTGTCGATGTCTACGTTTCCAATACAAATGGTTTTGGCGCAGCCAATATGACCAGCGGCCTGCGCGGTTCAATTTCACTGCTTGGATGGGTTGGCGGTTAGCCAGACGAAGGCGGTATATTTACAACATTGTGTGACTATCATCGAAGGGGGATTTTATGGCTCAACTCTCAGAGCGGGTTGCTATTGTCACCGGGGGCAGCCGGGGGATAGGCCGGGGAATCGCGCTGGAACTGGCGAAACGCGGCGCTATAATCGTGGTCAATTACAACAGCAGTCCAGATGCGGCTGAGGCCGTTGTCAGCGAAATTACGGCAGGTGGTGGGCAAGCGATGGCTTTTCAGGCAGATGTCAGCACTGAAGACGGCGCAAATGCTCTGATTAAAGCTGCCAGCGATACTTACGGCAAACTCGACATTCTCGTCAACAATGCTGGAACCACCCGCGATAATGTCATCATGCTGATGAAGCCAGAAGATTTTGACAGCGTAATTCAGACCAACCTCCGCAGCACCTGGCTGTGTTCCAAAGCAGCGGTGCGCGGCATGATGCGAAAACGATATGGGCGTATTGTCAATATCACCAGCATCAGCGGCATCGCGGGCAACGCCGGGCAAACCAATTACAGCGCCAGTAAAGCGGGCATCATCGGCCTGACGAAAGCACTGGCGCGGGAAGTTGCCTCGCGCAATATCACTGTTAATGCGGTTGCCCCAGGGTTTGTTTTGACTGACCTGACCAAAGACCTGCCAGAAGAAATCACCAACCAGCTTAACCAGAATATTCCGCTCGGACGATGGGGAGAGGTGCAGGATGTAGCGAATGCGACGGCATTTCTTTCGTCAGATGAAGCAGCCTACATCACTGGCCATGTGCTGGTGGTGGACGGCGGTATGGCTATGTAGGAGTATCGAAGAATGCCGACAATTTTTGCCAAAATTATCGCGCGGGAAATCCCATCGGAAATTGTCTATCAGGATAAGCAGGTGACGGCTTTTAAAGATATCAGCCCTGCCGCGCCTGTTCACATCCTGATTGTGCCAAACATCGAAATTCCGACTGTGAACGATGTACAGCCAGAACATGAACTCATGCTCGGCCATATGTTCGTGGTAGCAAAACAGGTAGCCAGAGAGCAGGGAATCGCCGAGAGCGGCTACCGGTTAATTGTGAACTGCCGCGATGACGGCGGGCAGGAAGTCTACCACCTGCATATGCATCTGGTCGGCGGACGGCAGTTAGGGCCGCTGCTCCCTAAACATTCACAATAAACTTCAGGGGCGCATGGTGCGCCCCTGGAATTTGGCAGATTAAAGCAAGTCGTTGTCGAGAGACAGCGGCTTTTTTGTA
>CAYUTY010000032.1:0-63151 GCA_964447795.1 uncultured Anaerolineaceae bacterium | reverse complement strand
GAAAAATTTCGGCTGATGGCTTAAAAGATGGAAGTTAAAAGTTAAAGGTTAAAAGTTGAAAGGGATGAGGTGTGAGGATGGAGAAGCATGGAATTTGCCGCCTGCCATTAATCGGGGAGCGGTTGAGGGATAGCCACAAAACCGTGGGAAATTTAGCAGAGCAGGCAGGAAAAACGGACGATAGTCGATTTTAATGAGTTAATTTATAGTATAATACTCTTCAGCTAATTTTGGGCAAAAATCCCGGAAAAATTCGCCATCATCCGGGGTGGAAATTACTATACTTTTTACAAAGGCGTTTATTGAGGGGTAACGCGCATGACTGACAAACCGTTGGGGTCTTCGGGCAGCGATGAGCCGCCGGAAAAACGGTATCAGCAGCTTGTTGAGGCAGCCGGGGATGTCTTTTTCATCTGTGATCCATATGGCTCCTGCACCTATATCAACCGTGCTGTGAAGCAGCTATATGGTTATGAGCCGGAAGCCGTAATTGGCAAACACTTCACGGAATTCATCCACCCGGACTGGCGCGAGAAAATACTGGGTTTCTATATGGAGCAGTTCCGCAGCCGCCAGCCGCAGACGCGCTGCGAATTTCCCGCCATCACCCGCGATGGAGAAGAAAAGTGGGTGGAACAGATTGTTGTCCTGCTGACTGATGGTGATCGTGTTGGCAGCTTCCAGGGGTTTGTGCGCGATATTCATGAGCGCAAGCAGCAGGAATGGTTGTTCCTCTCCAACCGGCTGACGATGGATGCTATGGTTCAGCACACGATTGACCTGGTATTCATGAAAAACCGCGATCTGCGCTATGAAGTGTTCAACCCTGCGGGGGAAAAGATGACAGGACTGGCCGCCAGCGATGTCATCGGCAAGACGGATTACGATCTGTTTGGGACGGAAATTGGCGATGAGATGGGCAGGCTTGACCGGGAAATTCTGGAAACCGGCGAGCCGAAAACCTATGAAATTGAGCGGATGCTGATGGGGGAACAGCGCACCCTGTCGATCACCAAATATCCATTCATCGGCGCGGATGAGACGATTCTGGGCGTGATCGGCGTCGGACGCGATATTACTGAACGCATCCGGGCAGAAGCCAGCCTGAAAGCGCTGATGAATAATACAGAAGATTCGATTTATTCGATCAACAGTGAGATGCGGATTCTGGCGCTGAATTCGACGTTTCAGGAAAAGTTTTATGAAGCGCTGAAGGTGAAGCTGGAAGTGGGGATGTGTGCGCTGGATTACCTGGGCGCGACACAGGCGGCGGAGTGGAAGGCGCTGTATTCGCGGGTACTGGGGGGCGAAAGCTTTTCGGCGCAGCAGTATTTCCCGACGGTGAATATTTATGCCGATATGCACTTTAACCCGATTCGCACCACTGACGGCCAGATTGTGGGGGCGACGATTTTCAGCCGGAATATCACGGCCTATAAAGAGGCCGAAGCAGCACGAGAAGCTTATCTCGACCAGCTTGAGGTGCTGCAATACGTCAACAGCGAACTGATGCAGGAACTGAATTTCAGCAGTGTGCTGTCACTGGCGCTGGAAGCAGCCGTCAGCCTGAGTGGGGCAAGCGCCGGGGCGATTCATCTGGTGGATGAACACTGGCTGCGGGTGGCAAAGACTATTGGCAATTACCCACCGGAACAGGAAAACTCACGCATTGCACGGAGCCAGGGTATCGTGGGGCGGGTGATGCGAACGCAGAAAGCGGAACTGACGCTGGATGTGAGCAGTGACCCGGATTATGTGGCGGGTGTGGCAACGACGAAGGCCCAAATTACAGTGCCGCTGATCGCACGGAATCAACCGTTTGGCACGCTCAATGTGCAGACAGATGACCCAACGCGCTTCACAGAAGATATTTTCAGATTTGTTGAGCTGCTGTCCGGGCGCATCAGCGTGGCGCTGGATAACGCACGTCAGTATACCGAGATGCGGCTGCTGTATCAGCAAAAAACGGAACTGGAAAAACTAAAAACACAGCTCATCAAACTGGCGGCACATGATCTGAAGAATCCGCTGACGGTGGCACTGGGCGGGCTGATGATGGTGGAGATGCTGCTGCAAGATGCGCCGGAGAAACTGCGGTATTACATTAAAGAAGGTTCCTACTGTCTGAAGTAGATGAATAAGATCATTGATATCCTGCTGACGATGTAGCGGGCGCAGGATGGCGTGGTGAAAGTTCCTTTTGACCTGAGCAAAGTCATCCAGGCTGGGTTTGAGGATAACCAGGAAGAAGCAAGCGGGAAACAACTGAATTTCCGGCTGGAGATGAGCGATGAGCCAATGCCGGTTTTCGGCGACGATTTTTTACTGAAGGCGGCGGTGAGCAACCTCGTTCATAACGCGGTCAAGTACACCAGCGATGGCGGACAGGTGATGGCGCGGGCGTGGGTCGAGAACAAAGCGGTTATGTTTGAGGTGCGGGATACGGGATACGGCATCCCGAAAGAAAAACAGATCGATTTGTTCAAGGATTATAATCGTGTTGTGACGCCGGAAACGGCGGGGATTCCCGGTTCAGGGCTGGGGCTGAACCTGGTGAAGTCGATCATTAACCGGCACAGCGGCAATATTGAGTTTGAAAGTGAATACAAGAAGGGCAGCACCTTCCGTTTCAGCCTGCCGCTGATGGAAGCGGGAGATGAGACACAGCGGAATAACCCTTTCAAAAAGTCGCCGTCGTAGACTAGAGGCTGTTATGAACTCTGTTCGCCTGAGTTCAGCCCTCACCCTAAATCCCTCTCCCTCAGGGCGAGGGACTTGAAATCAATTTCGAGTTTGCTATCCTATTTCCCTCGGCTAGACGTGCATAACACGCTCTAGGGATGATTAGGGAAGTGGCGATGGGGCATTAAAGCGGTTACGGAAGCGTAATCGGAAGGCTTTTTGCATCCTCATCAGATATTAAGCTGTTGACCAGACACTATCGGTTACAATCATTTCCGTTTGGGAAGTTATCCTGAACAGACCGGCCAAATGGGAATGTGGAGGAGTCTGGTCATGCAGTTTCGTAAGCGATTCTTTTTTGTTTTAGTGATGATTTCGGTTTTTGTATTTCCCGCGCTGGCACAGGAGCCAGCATCCACCCCGGAAGTCGAAGCCCCGGCAGCACCACCCGCTTCAGCGGGAACGGTGGTCGTCAGCACGCTGAACAACCCGCGCAACCTCTTCATTGATGCAGATGGCACGTTGTATATCGCGGAAGCTGGGAATGGCGGCGATATGGAAGGCGAAGGCCCGTTCGGTCCCGCTCCCTACGGCGAGTCAGGACGGATTTCGAGCATTTCGGCAGCAGGCGATATCACGGCGGTTATCCCGAACTTACTGAGCTTGGATGCGGGTTTCGGCCAGGTTGAAGGGCCGATGGCGGTTTATGTGACTGCGGATTCGTACTGGGTGACGCTGGGCATTGGACCGAAGGCATTACCGGAAGGTAAATATGCCGAAGCGCTGGTGCAGTTCGACAAGGATACCCTGGAAGTTGGGACGGTGATCGACCTGCGCTCTTATGAGGCGGCAAATAACCCCGATGGCGGGCAGGAAGAGGTCGCCAATCCGGCTGACCTGGCAGTGGCGGAAGATGGCACAATTTACATCGCCGACGCCAGCGCCAATGTCGTCTTCAAATGGACGGAAGCCGATGGCCTGAGTGTGTTCGCGGTGTGGCCGGTATCGGACGATGCGCGGCAGTCTGTACCAACTTCGGTAGCGGTTGGCACGGATGGCGCGGTTTATGTCGGCTTCCTGTCTGGATTCCCCTTTCCACCGGGCGGCGCGAGGATCGAGCGCTATGCGGCGGATGGCACGCTGGAGCAGACCTACGAAGGGCTGACGCTGGTGACGGATGTGCTGGTGACGGCGGACGCGGTGTACGCGGTTGAAATGGCGAGCGGCTTCGGCGATATGGGGTACATCCCCAACAGCGGGCGCATCGTCAAGGTGACGGAGAGCGGTCTTGAGCCGGTGGCGGAAGGGCTGAACATCCCCTACGGCATGGCAATCGACGCCGCTGGCAATCTGTACGTGACGATTTCGTCGGCTTTCGCCGCGCCGGACAGCGGTAGTGTGATACGTCTGGAAGCGATGTAACGGCCTGCTTTCTGACAGCAGCAAAAGGGGCGGGGGTTGCACCTCGCCCTCCTGTTTTTATTACCTCATTCAAAAATTACATTCATGCGATGGCTGAAAATTGAACTGTCAGCTAAAGATCATGGCGGCGCATTGCAGGCGCACATCACGAGGAGAGGTCATCTATGAATCGACGAGCATTGAACATCATTGGCATTCTGATTCTGATGGGAATCACGGCGGGAGTGAGCATTATTGCTTATACGTTTGTGGTGGGTGGTTCGGGCGAGGCAAGCCAGCCGATCAGCGCCCCGACGCTCGACCCCAGCACACCGACGCCGAATGCGCTGGAAACGCAGGTGGCGCAACTTCAGGCGGAAAACGCGACTTTGGCGGCGGCGCTGACGGCGGTTGGCGAAGCAGCGTTGGGTGCGGCGACTGAAGAAGCGACTGAAGCAGCAACAGCAGCAATCGAGACTGTTGAAGCTACTGAGGAAGTGGCAGCGGCCTCTTCAGGCGCGTCATCCCCGGTGCAGTACCGTATTGTGCCGGAAGAGTCGGAAGTGCGCTTCACGCTGACGGAAGACCTGCGTGGGGTGTTCACTACCGTGATCGGGCGGACGACGGAAGTGGCGGGTGACATCATTGTCGATTTTGGCACACCGGCTAACAGCCGCGTCGGCGTCATCCGCATCAATGCGCGCACGCTGGCGACGGACAATGAATTCCGCAACCGGGCGATTCGTGGTGAAATTTTGCAGTCGGCGCAGGATGCGTATGAGTTCATTGAGTTCACGCCGACAGCGGTGACCGGGCTGCCGGATGCACTGGCGGTGGGTGAAGAAATCACGTTCCAGATCACGGGCGATCTGAAAGTGCGGAATATCACCGCGCCGGTGACATTCGATGTGACGGCGACGGCGGCCAGCGATGAGCGGCTGGAAGGCACGGCAACGGCGGTGGTGACGCGGGCAACCTACGACCTGCAAATCCCGAACGCGCCGGGCGTGGCGAATGTGTCGGAAGACGTGACGGTGGAAATCGACTTCGTGGCGACGCTGGTTGAGAGCTAGGAAAAAGATTCAACGCAAAGGCGCTAGGGGGCAAAGACGCAAAGTAAGAGAAGAAAAAGCGTAACGCAAAGACGCGAAGAAACAGAGGGCGCACGCGGGTTGGTGCGCCCTTTTGATTTTACAGCCGGTAGAATTTTGTCGCCGTGCCGCCGAGGACGGCTTCTTTTTCTGCCGGGGTGCGGCCTTCCAGCAGGGCGTTGGTGTTGGCCCAGACGGAGGCATAGCTGCCACCGAGGATGCAGACCGGCCAATCGCTGCCGAACATCAGCCGGTCAGCCGTGAAATGCTCGAAAGCGAAATCGACATAGGGGCGCACATCGTCCACCGTCCAGGCGGGATTGTCGAACTGGCCGGAGATTTTGGCATAGACGTTGGGCGACTCGGCGGCGGCGCGCATCTGATCAAACCAGGGCGACTCGGCCTGACCGACAGGCGGCTTGGCAAGATGGTCGATCACCAGCCGCAGGTCAGGGACGCGGTTCGCCAGCGTTGGTACATGTTTGAGGTGGTTGGGGAAAACGGCCACCACATCAAATTCGAGATCGTTGGCGGCCAGCACCCGCAGCGATTCGATCACCGCGCCCTGTATCACCCAATCGCCATCAGGTTCGGTGTGAATGAGATGGCGGATACCGCGAAATTTCGGATGCTTTTTGTAGGCCTCGACGCGGCGGGCAGTTTCGTCAGGGTCGAGCAGGTTGACCCATCCCGTGACAGCGCCAATCCAATCGTTGTAATCACTGTGAACCAGCATTGAAGCGGTGTCTTCGTAGGAGTTGGCGCTCTGGACGAGGACGGTTTTGTCGATGCCAGCGGCTTTTACCTGCGGCGCAAGCTGCGGCGGCTCGAAGGTGTCATAAATCGCGCCGTATTCCGGGATGAGCCAGGGATAGGCGACCTCGGACAAATTCCAAAAATGCTGATGGGTGTCAATTTTGGGCATGGTCAAGAATTCCTTTGCAAATAAATTTCAATTAAAGCGCCATGATGCCAGCTTCGCCATACATTAAAGCAGAAGCAAGCAGTTTATCGTCTCTGTTGAAGCAGCCACAGAGATGAGAAATTATCCAGCGCTATTGACAATTATAAAGGATAAATTATAATTTTGGTATCCTGATATAAGAAATGCCGCTTTTGAAAGATTATTTTATGGCTGAATTTCCTTTTACCATTGACTATAAACCCCACCTGGGACAGAAAACTGATTATGGCATTGGCTTTATTGGAACGGGCGGCATTGTGCAGTACGCCCATATTCCGGCCTACCGGAAAGCCGGTTTCAATATCGTCGCCTGCTACGATCTGAATGCTGAAAGCGCACGGAATGTCGCCGCGCAGCACACTATCCCCCATGTTTATGAGTCACTGGACGATCTGCTGGCTGATCCGGCGGTTGAGATTGTCGATATTGCCGTTCCACCCTGGGAACAGCTCAATATTGTGCGAAAGGCCGCCGCCGCCGGGAAACATATGCTGTGCCAGAAGCCGCTTTCAGACACCTTCGCTGAAGCGGTGGAAATTGTCGAAGCGGGCAAGCAGGCGGGCATCAAACAGGCCATCAACCAGCAGATGCGCTGGGACGCCGGAATCCGCGCCAGCAAACACCTGATCGAACAGGGCGTGATCGGCCAGCCGACGGACGCACAAATTCAGGTGAGCGTGGCGACACCCTGGCACATGTGGCCCTGGCTGGCGGCTGTCCCCCGGCTGGAAGTGATGTTCCACAGCATTCATTATCTGGACGCGCTGCGCTTTTTGTTCGGCAACCCGGAATGGGTGACGAGCCGCCATGCGCGTTATGCCAGTCAGGGGGCGGTGAAAGGCGAAACCAAAACGATCACCGTGCTGGATTACGCCGACGGCCTACAAGCGCTGACTTCGGTCAACCATTACAACGAGTGGGCAGAGCCGTTCGCTACCTTCCGCTTCATCGGCACAGAGGGGGCCATCACCGGCACGATTGGGCTGATGTACAACTACCCGGCAGGTCGCCCTGATACGCTGGAGATCACCAGCAAGCAGTTCGGCGTGGGTGTGAAAGTGACGCCGACGCTGGATGAGATGTGGATACCGGATGCCTTCGTCGGCACGATGGGGTCATTGATGGAAGCCATCGAAACCAATTCACAGCCGGTTCACAACAGTGCAGAAGACAATCTCGATACGCTGCGGGTCATGAACGCAGCCTACCTGTCGGCGGCGGAGAATCGCTCGGTGAGGCCGGAAGAGATTGGGTGAGCTGTAAAGCTCTTAAATCCCCACCCCAACCCCCTCCCCACTGCGTAGGGAGGGGCTTAAAGAGGTATTTGCTCCCCCTCATTACGTAGCGGGAAAGAGGCTGGGGGGTGGGAAATGAGATGGCAACACTTAAAACAATTTATAGAAAATGAATTGAGTAGGGGACGATTGTGGGCATTGTTGCGGGACGTTTTAAAGATCAGGTAGCCATTATCACCGGTGCGGGGCAGGGAATCGGGCGCGGCGTGGCGCGGCGATTTGCCGAAGAAGGGGCGCGGGTTGTGATCGCCGAATATAACCGCGCCAATGCCGAGGACGCGGCGGCGGAAATCAACGGCATGGGGGCCGAGGCGCTGGCCTACCCGATTGATATTGGCGATGTGGCGCAGATCGAGGCGATGGTTCAGGCGGTGGTGGCGCAGTTCGGCAGGATTGATGTGCTGGTGAATAACGCGGGTTTGAGCCAGCCGGGGCCGCTGTTTGATCTGACGGAAGCCAGTTGGGACGCGGTGAACCGCGTGAACCTGCGCGGGTTATTTTTCTGCCTGCAAATTGTTGCTAAACAAATGGTAGCGCAGATAGCGGAAGATGTGAAGCAGGCCGGACGCGCCGAGCGCAGTTACGGCAAGATCGTCAATTTTTCGTCGGTGGCCGGGCGCGGCGGGCGGCCTTATGACGCGGCTTATTCGGCGACGAAGTGGGGCGTCATCAGCATTACGCAGAGCGCAGCGCGTTACCTTGCCCCCTACAACATCAATGTCAATGCCGTTTGCCCCGGCCTCGTCCCCACGCCGATGTGGGAGAATATCGACCGGGTGCAGGGCGTGAAGCGGCAGGGATTGCAGCCGGGAGAGTGGATTCAAAAGAGTATCGACGCGGTTCCGCTCAAACGCGCCGGGACGGCGGAGGACATCGCCGCCGCTGTATCGTTTTTGTGTTCAGATGACGCTGATTACATCACCGGCCAGGCATTGAATGTCGATGGTGGCATTGAGATGGATTGAAGACCGTGATGAGCCAGTTCAAATGCTTTCCTCGTCACCCATTACTCATCACTTTTAACCAGGAATGGATATGTATCACTATACTGATTTACCGCTTTTGCCGACACAGGTGATTGGCAGTTATGGGACTCCCGGCTGGCTGTATGTCGTGCGCGACGCGATGAAGGCCGGGCAGATGGGCAGCGTCGATGTGCGCGAGACCTTTGACGACGCCACCAATCTGGCGATTATGGAGATGGAAGAAACCGGCGTCGATGTGATTTCTGACGGCGAAATGCGGCGCTTCAACTTTCTGGTCGGCTTCTATGATCTGATTCACGGCGTCGAAAAAATCCCCTGGGAGCGGCAGCTAGGCTACCCCGGCCCGGACATGATCGATGCTTTCCGGGCAGTTGATAAGCTGTCTGTACCCACCAACCTGGGGCTGGCGGAGGAATACCGTTATGCCCGGACGCGGACGCAAAAGCATCTGGTGACGCCGCTGGGCGGGCCGGTGACGTTCGCGTTTCGTATCAATCCGGGGACGGTTTACAAGGATAAACGCGAGATTGCCTGGGCGCTGGTTCCCCTGCTGAACCAGGAACTCAAAGAGGCGGTGGCGGCGGGCGCAACCCATATCCAGGTCGATGAGCCATCAGCGATTGATGATTTTGTGCCGCTGCCGGAATTTGTCGAGATGTTCAACGCGATGGTCGAGGGTGTGCAGGCCACGATTGGTTTGCATATCTGCTTCGGTAACTTTATGGGGCGTCCGGCGGTGGCACACCGCACCTATGAACATATCGCGCCTTATTTCAAGGATATGCAGGTTGACATCATTCATCTGGAATTCGCCAACCGGGGGATGTGGCAGGCGGATTTGTTCGCCCAGCACGCCCGTGACGACCAGTTTTTGTCGGCTGGTGTGATCGATGTCAAGGCGCGGGCGGTGGAACAGCCGGAAATCGTGGCTGAGCGTATCCGCGAGTTATTGAAATACAACGACGCGGGACGGTTGTGGACATCCGCCGACTGCGGCTTCAGCATGACGGCACGCTGGGTCGGGCGGGAGAAACTGAAAGCGCTGGCGGCGGGGACGCAGCTTATCCGGCAGGAATTAGGAGCCGGATGATGATCGTCAAATACGAAAAGTCCGACTCGATTGGGCGGGAACTGAGGCTGGACGACATCCGCACCATCGGCGTCTCGTCACAAACGCTGGCCGAGGAAGCGATACAGGCCGGGCGCGACGAAGAAGCCGTGACGCTCATCAATTATTTCCTGCGTGAAATGCAGATCATGCACGGCATTCTGACAACCTGGATTGAAGACATCATCCGCTACATCATGGAGAAATCGGGCGCTGCGCCGGGTATGGATGTAAGCGGCGCGGCTGGCATTGTCCGCTTTCTGAAAACGGCGGAACTGGGTATCGCCCCGCGTGATCGCTGTCTGGAAGCGCTGAAACGCGGCGACCAGGCGGCGGCCATCGACTGGCTTGATAAGATGCGGCTGGAATTCAAAAACCCACATGAACTGCTGGTGGCCTGGGTGCAGGATATGCTGTCGTACTGCGCGGCCACCTGGGGCGAGGAGGCGGTGCTGGAAACGATTCTTCACACCCACCAGGCCATCTGGGGAGATCGTTACGCGGCGTGGGACAACATGACGCCCTGGGAAAAAGTCGCGCTGACAGTAGAAGGGATGCGCGGTGGCCACTTCAGCGGGGCAAGGCGGCGCGGTGATGTGCAGGTCGATGAAGAATCGGATCGTTTTGTCATCAGCTTCGACCCGTGTGGCAGCGGCGGCGTGCTGCGGCGGGGCGATCCGGAAACCGGACGCCCACCCTACCCGATCACGGAACATGGCGTGAATAAAGAGCCGCACCTGTGGACGTGGCAGAAAACCGGTGTTCACTGGTACTGCTCCCACTGCGCGATTGCGATGGAATGGCTGCCGGGACGGAAGCGCGGCCACCCGCTGCGCCCGCTCGACCACAACCCCGACCACAACGCGCCCTGCGTCTGGTACATCTACAAGGATGAGGCGCAAACACGGGATTATCACTATCCGCGCACCGGGCTGGTGAAGGGCGAAAGCAGTGCAAAGTAAAAAATTGCCAGCAAGTCGTTACGATCATTTCCGGCCCTTTCGAGGGCTGTTAACAGGTAAGTAGATGAGCGGTAATAAGGAGGCGGATGAAAGAGGAAACGGGTAGGAAAGATGATCTTTTTCGCACAAGTGATTGTTTAGAGGAGTAAAAACATGCGTAAATTTTTATCGCTGCTGCTGATACTCGTGATCGCCGCGCTGGGAATCGGATTTGTAAGCGCTCAGGATGCACTGCCGAATGATGGCGCGATGGCGGGTGTGGATAAAGACCTGAGCGGGATTACCCTGCGGATGGCGACTATCGGCGACGCGCCCTATGAACTGGCCTATACCTTCATCCCGATTTTTGAGGAGATGACCGGCGCGAAAGTGGAAATCGTGGCGCGGTTGAACGGGTTTGACATCGACCGTAAGCTGGTGCAGGACTTCGCTACTGGCGCGGCGGATTATGATGTGGCCTGGGATCATACCAGCTTCTATTCGGCTTATGTACCTTACCTGGAACCGCTGAACGCCTATTTCAGCGAAGAAGAACTGGCGCAGTTCAGCCCGGCCATCATCGAGTCATCAACGATTGACGGCAATCTGTACCTCATCCCACGCCACGCCGACATCAGCGTGCTGCATTACCGCACTGACCTGTACGAAGACGCCGACAATATGGCGGCTTTTGAGGCCGAATACGGCTACCCGCTGGCGGCTCCATCCACCTGGGCAGAAGTGGCTGACCAGGCGCGTTTCTTCGCCAACCCGGATGAAAACTTCTGGGGAACGCAATGGGCCGGTAAAGACGAGGCGCTGAATGGGCGCTTCATGGAACTACTTCAGGCCAACGGCGGCGACATCCTCGACGCGGAATTCCGCCCGATTTTCAACAACGAAGTCGGCGTCGGCGTGGCGACCTGGCTGCAAAGCCTGTATCAGGAAGGCGTGCTGCCGCCCGACATGACCAACTATGTCTGGCCGGAAGTCGCCAATAACTTCTGCAACGGTTCGATTGCGGTTTACACCGAATGGTACGGCTGGTACAGCTACTTCCAGGACCCGTCAAGCTGCCCGGCAGTGGCGGGCAAGTTTGGTCTGGTGCGCGCGCCGATGGGCGAAGGCGAGCGGCACTCTGGTTGGGCCGGGGCGCACGGCTATTCCATCGTTGGCACCAGCCAGAATAAGGAAGCTGCCGCGCAGCTCATCAAATTCCTGACGTCGGAATTTGTGCTGTATGAAGAGTCGAAGCAGGGTACGCTGCCCGTCCGTGATGATGTGTGGGCGCGGGTGATTGCCGATGCGGAAGCGTCAGGCGTACCGCTGGACAAGGAACGCCTCGAAATCGCGCAGACGCAGATCAGCGAAGACTTCACCACACCGCCGCTGATTTCGGACTGGCTGGCGGTCTCGAATATCGTGTTCCCGGCGGTGCAGGAAATCCTGATTTCGCCGGACATCGACGTGCAGGCGCGGCTCGACCAGGCAGCCCAGGATGTCGAAGAACTGCTGGACGATGCTGGCTACTATAACTAGCTGACATTACGCATTTACCCCATCCCCTTCTTCATTTATGAGGAAGGGATTTGGGTAACTTTTCCAATGTCCGTGATTTGCTGACCGACACAATCAAAGGCTATTTCATGTCGGCTGAATCGATTGAGAAAATTGCAGGCGCTCCGGGTCAAGCGGTGGCGCGGCGAGCAGCAAAACGGAGCAGCCCGACGCGCTGGTTTCCGCTTTTTCTGATCGCCCCGGCGATTTTGTTCATCCTGCTGGTGGTCGTTTTTCCGCTGGCGTATTCGTTTTATGTCAGCTTCACACCCTATACACTGCTCAAGCCGGACACGCTCGCCATTCGCTGGGACGATGTATTCCGCAATTATCGACGGCTGCTGGAAGATGATATTTTCTGGAAAGCCTTTGGCAACACCCTGATTTACCTGACTGTGACCATCAATCTGCAACTGGTGCTGGGGCTGGCCTTGTCTCAACTGCTGGCGCGGGTCACGCGCGGGCAAAGCCTGCTGCGAACGATGCTGATGGTACCCATGATGTTTGCGCCCGTGCTGGTGGGCTTTCAGTTCGGGTGGTTTTTCAATACTACGCTGGGCGTGGTCAATAACGCGCTGAGCGATATAGGGTTGATTCAACAGCCGATTGCCTGGCTGGTGGATGTACCGTTAGGGTTGATGTCGATTATGGTGGCGGACATCTGGATGAGTACGCCGATTGTGGCGATCATCCTGCTGGCTGGAACGCTGTCGCTGCCGCTGGAACCGTTTGAAGCCGCTGAGGTGGATGGCGCGACGGCCTGGCAGAAGTTCCGCTTCATCAGTTATCCACTGCTGGGGCCGTTCATCACCATTGCCCTCACCATTCGCTCGCTCGATCTGGCGCGGGCATTCGACATTGCCATGATTATGACCGGCGGTGGCCCGGCTAACCGGACTGAACTGGCCTGGACGTATATTTTCAAGCTGGCGCTGGTAGACCGCAAATTTGGCCTGGGCGCGGCGATGTCATTCGTCACGGTCATCATCACCATCGGCTTCACATTTTATCTGTTCCGGCGGCTGGTGAAGTCGCGTGTGATTTATTAGAGGGCTTATGCTCACCAGTGTTAACCCCCATCGAAAACGGCAGCAGTTTTTACTCAATCTGCTGGCATGGTTTATCATGCTGCTGATGCTGTTCCCGGCGATCTGGGTGATTTTCACCTCGATTCGCCCTTACAGCGAGATCAACAAAAGCCCCACTGTGTGGATACCGCAGCAGATTACGCTGGAATCCTATGAAAACATGTTTGGCCTGAGCGCACAAATGGTGAGCCAGGCACCAGTGGGTCGCTATGCCCTGAATTCGGTGATTGTGGCGCTGGTCAGCACGACGGTCACACTGGCGCTGGGGACGGCGGCGGGTTATGCCTTTTCGCGCTTTCGTTTTCGTGGTCACACGACGATTTTCCTGCTCATCATCCTGTCGCGGGCGGTGCCGGGCATCGCTTTGGGCTTGCCGCTGTTTATCCTGTTCTCCAATCTGGGACTGCTGAATCAGCTCAGCGGCCTGATCGTCATCAACATCGCCCTCAATATTCCTTTCACGATCTGGCTGATGGATGGATTTTTCCGCACCATCCCCCACGATCTGGATGAGGCGGCCTACATCGACGGCGCGAGTCACTGGCAGGCTTTCTGGCTGATTGATCTGCCGCTGGCGCGCTCCGGCATGGCGGCGGCGGCGGTATTCGCTTTTCTGGCGACCTGGAACGAATTTCAGATTGTCAGCCTGCTCTCGCGCAGCCCGGAAGGCAAAACATTCACTGTCGGCCTGCTGGGGTTCATTCAGACTTTCACCAGTGATTGGCGCGGGATGGCAGCGCTGTCCGTTCTGATGATGATTCCGGCGCTGCTGTTCGTCGCGCTGACACAGCGGAATCTGGTGCGCGGCCTCACATTCGGCGCAGTCAAGGGGTAAGGCTCATGCCAACAGTTCTCGTTTACTGGTCGCCGGGGCGCACGCCGGAACAGAAAGCCAGAGTAGTCGAAGAAATGACCGAGACACTGGTGCAACACGGCGGCGCGCGGCGCGAAGATGTGCTGATTATTTTTCAGAACATTGAGGCAGGCGATGCCGGGCGCGGCGGTGTACTGTCTGTCCCGGCCAGCGTGGTCAACCATGCCAAAGAGCCGCCGGGGGATTGAGTATGCTTATGTCCGATGTGCTGAAGGCCGCGTGATAACCCGCCGCCGGATGAAGGCCAGGATCGCGAGCAGCAGCACCAGTGCCAGCCAGAGCAGCAGCAGCGGCAGTAATAAAAAGACGGTCACGACAGGTACATTGAGGCCTTCCAGTCCGCTGATGTCGAAGCGGTAGTGAAGATGGTCGCGGACGACCAGCCTGTCGCCAGATGCGTCGAAAACATATTCATAATAAAGATAGCGGTCATTGCCGACTGCGCCGCTGGTAAGGGCGACGAAAACCAGCGGCGTTCCGTCCGCGCCTTTGCCTTCCACAATATAACCCGCCGGAGTCAGGTAGCCATAATACCACCAGTCATTGGCTGTCACGCGAGACACCAGGTTTTCACTGGTCGGCTGGCCGTCGGCGGTGAATTCCGGCATGAGCTGCAACAGACTGCCGTCTGGCTGCGGCTGAATTCCCATCTGGAAACACTGGGCGCAGCCATCCACAAAAAGCGCTGGTTCGGCTGGGTTTTTGACTCGCGGGTAGCCGAGGTTGGGTTTTTCCGCCAGCAGCGCCGCTGTGATGCGGTCGGCCAGCCGATCATCGAGCGCCGGGGCAATGCCAATGCCGGGCTTGATGAGTGGCAAAATCTGCGATGGTGGAAAGGCATCCGTCACCAGATAGGGCAGATTATTGAGCGGTATGAGGGTGGGGCGATATTCTGTGTCGAACTCGGCCAGCACGATGCTGTCCACCGTCGCCATCTGGTGGAAGGTGCTGGACGGTGCGACCAGATAACCCCAGTAATTGAGCGAAAAAATCACCGCCAGAGTCAGGCTGACACCAAGCAGGACAAAGGGCGCGCGCCGCCAGTTGAACAGAAAACGGGGCATGAGTCCTCCCGGTTTTTTCCAGTGCTGGTGGCCGATACTGAGCAGCAGCCCGCCGAATTCGTGCAGACAGAGCGCCAGCGCCGCGACTGCTCCTGAATGCCGCGCACTCCAGGCCTGGGTGAAAACATCCAGCATTTCCTCACCAAAACGGTCATAAAAAGCGCGGGGATAGCAGCGCAGCAGGCGGGCATATAATCGCAAAATTGTCATGAGGTTTCCCCCAGGCGGCGGCGGGCGGCATCAGCCAGCGCGGTCAGGCGTTCGGTTTCGGCATTGAGGATGCTTCGCCCGGTAGCGCTGAGGCGGTAAGCCTTGCGCCCACGCGGCGCGTCATCCGTCTCAACCGGCTCAATCCAACCGTCGTCGAGCAGACGCTTGAGCGCTGTGTAGAGCGTGCCGGTGCTGAGCCTGACGCGCTCACCGCTAAGGGCGAGAACATCCTGCATGATCGCGTAACCATGCCGGGCATTGGGCGTCAGGCTCAGCAGGATGAGAAAGGTAGCTTCAGTCAGTGGGGGCATGATCGCTCCAATAAGTCGTGCAACGACATGTCGATTGGCGACATATTAGACCAATCTGAGAACGCTGTCAAGTCGGTGCTGTTGGGCGCGGCACTACAGGAAGGTCAAATGTAGATGGAGGTTTTGCAGAGGAGGATTTTAAACCCTCCCCTGTCAAATCTGGCTTCGTTAATTATCGCTTTCCCACAGGTAGCGTGGGAAGCGGCGGGTGAGGAGAAATTACCCTGCCGAGGCGACCTCGACATTCACTTTGTAGACCTGGGTATCGCCCTCGTTATAAACTTCCGTCAGGAAGGGCGCCGTCGCCGGGTCATAATCACCGAGGCGGGCTTCTTCCGGGCTGCGGATGACATAATCGACACTGTACTCGCTCAGGATGCGTTCCCGTTCGGCATCGCTGGTTTCACTGTCGAAGAAAGCGGTCGCCATGTCTTTCTTGCCATAGAAATCGAGCGTTTGCGCCCAGTGACCGAGGAAGGAGCGCCCACCGGTCAGCGCCGGGACGAACTGGCCGATGTCCAGGCTGGACAGCACCACATCCTGACCTGTCACCTGTGTTTCCAGATAATCCAGCGCCGCCACTTCGCCGTTGCTGAGGAAGAAGACGTTGTGTTCGGCGCGGGTTTCGCCGCTGCTGGCCTCGCCAATGTTAGCGTTAGCGCGGCGCAGGTCAATGAAACGCTGGGCAAACAGATAGAGATTGGTCGGCACAACCAGCAGCAGCAGCGCTCCGGTTGCCAGCAGCGCCAACCGCTGCCGGGGCGTGTTTTTGAAACGGTTTTCCAGCCAGGGGATGATGCGCCGGTACAGGCCTACTGTCGCCAGTATGCCAATCGGAATCTGCCAGCCGCTCAACAGATGAATCTGGAAGTTGAGCGGGATATAAATCAGGATGAAGTGCGAGGCGAACCAGGCCAGCACAAACAGGCTGGTATCGTCGCGCTCGCGCCAGGGGGTGCGCCAGTCAATCGCCCAGATTGCCAGCAGCCAGCCCGCGCCCATCAGAATAGGCAGCAGCCAGGGGGCAGGCGTCCATGCGCCAGCATTGTCGAACTGTTCCAGCACGCCTTTCCAGACTTCATCGGCGCTGGTGATCAGATAGGCTTGCAGCGCGGGCCAGACCGATACCAGCGCCACAACCAAACCGACCTTGAGCATAAACAGCGGGAACTTGCGCTCCTTGATCCACAGGAACAGGCCGTACATGCCGATCACGCCGTAAATCGTGAACATGTCATAGGAATGTTGCAGCGCCAGAAAAAGCGCCACCGCCGCCGCAACCCAGGCAAAACGCAGATTTTTTGAACGCTGTGCCAGCAGTACCAGTCCGAAGATGACGGTGATGAGGCCGGTAGCGATGGTGAAATGGGGGAAGGAGGTAATGGTGTAAAGGGTATTTGGTTCAGCCGTGTAGAGCGCGAAAGGGCTGTTGACATCCGGCAGGTCGCGCAGATATTTTTCCACCACCAGCACCCAGCCGAAACCTGTCCCCAATACGGCGACCAGAAAGGCTGTCCAGCGCTTGAGCCGCTCCTCAAAAATCAGCCCACAGAACCAGTAGATGGCCGTCATGGTGAATGCGCCCGCCAGCAGCCGCGTGATCTGGTAAAGCGTCACATAGCTGATACCTGTCGCGGCTTCGATACGGCCCAGCGACCACCAGAGGAAGTTGAACAGCAGCGGCGCACTGGTTTCCGGGGTGAGCTGGTTCGGCACCAGAATTTTATCGTGCGACTCGCGCATCCAGGAGAAATACTGAAAGTGGTCGGGGATGTTCACCACCACGCCCATGAACTGATTACCGCTGCTACTGGCAAGGCGTTCGGCATAGAAATAGGGAATCGCGGTAATCAGCAGCACCACCAGGATGAAAGCATCCACCAGCAGCCACTCCCGGATGGTGAAGCGCCCCTTAGCCCGTTCCTGGCTGGCTGGCGTGGTCTCAAAAGTTGTCGAAGCTGTGTTTGTTGCCATTAATGGTTCCCCCAATCATTCATTGTTTGCAGGGGCATGAGATGTGCCACACCCCTACGATATTTGCCTGTTTTGTGCCACTTGCTCGATCAGTGCGGTCAGTCGCGCGGTGATGATGCTCCAATCATATTCGCGCTCGACCAGCGCCCGCCCGCCCGCCGCCAGCCGCGCTCGCAAATGGCTGTCACTAAAAAGGGTATGAACGGCGTCGGCCAGCGCTGCTGGCGTGTCAGCAATCAGGATGTTTTCGCCGTGTGTCACGTTCAGTCCTTCTGCACCTTTTGTTGTTGAAATCACTGGCGTTCCAAGCGCCATCGATTCCAGAATTTTCAGGCGTGTGCCGCCGCCGATACGCAGCGGGGCAACGGTAGCCCAGCTTGCCTGTACTGCCTGCGCCACTGAGGGCAGATAGCCGGAGAAATTCACACCTGGTTGTGCGGCCAGTTGGCTGACATCGACTCTGCCAGTGCCGCCAGTGACGGTGAATTGAGCATCCGGTGTGCGCTGCCGTATCAGCGGCCATACCTCACGGATGAAGTAATCGGCGGCGTCCAGATTGGCGTTATAGGTGACAGCGCCGGTGTAAATCAGGGTATGGGGCGCGGGGGTAACGCCTGGGTCGGGGCGGTTGGCGCTGGTGTCCACGCCGTTAGGGACGACTTCAATGCGTGATCCCGCCGGGGCAAAGTGGCGGATGTATTCGCGCTCCGATTCGGATACCACTGTGAAGGCCACATCGCGCGCCAGCAAACCAGCCAGCGTATTTTCCAGCTTGGTCAGCGTCAAACCGGCGCGAAAACGCCCGGAGGCCCTGTTAGCCCGCGTGACCTGATCGTGAAAAATCGTGACTTCGATTTCTTCCAGCACCGCCGGGATTTCCGGCAGCAGATCGAGATAGCGCATCGTCTGTAACTGCGAGGCGACAATCACATTGATTCCGCAGTGATGGGCCACTTCGGGGACGCGCTTCGCCATTACGGGGCTGTAAACATCCACCAGCGAACGCGGCCAGCGCGACAGATAGCCAATCAGCGCTTTGGTGGTTGTCGGGTTATAGACCGGCTTCGGCACGGCTTCAACGTGGGCGCAAAACTGGCGCAGATGCTCGATCTGTTCGCTAGTGGCCTCATCTGTCTCCGCGAAGGACAGCAGCGTCACCTTATGCGATTTGCTCAGATGGCGCAGCAGATTATAGATGCGGAGCTTGGCCCCGTTATTGGCGGGGTAGGGCCACCACCACGACAGAAACAGAATATGCATGAAAATCCTCTAACGAATGGCGGTTGCCTGGCCGAAGCGCCCGGCTGAAAAATCGCGGAACGCCCGCCACATCACGCCGCGCATATCACGCCGGTCAACCCATTTCGGGCGCAGCGACCAGCTCACGAAAGTGCGGATATATTCAAACAGGGTATTCATCCACGTGCCGTACCCGGCTTGCGCCGCGTGCAAAAATAAGAGGCGGTTACGGGTCAGATAGTAAAAAGTGCGCGGCGAAACCCGTTCCTCGGTTGAAATTTTGTGCCAGAGCATCGAGGTCGGGACGTGCATGATTTTGTACCCTGCCCGTGTCACACGGACACACCACTCTGTCTCTTCATAATACATGAAAAATTTATCATCCAGCAGGCCAACCCGTTCCCAGACTGAACGCCGCGCCAGCAGGGCGCACCCGGTCACGAAATCAACGGGACGCGGCTGGGTGCCAAACTGCGATTTATCTTCTTCATTGACGCCGATCATGGTGGTTGTGCCATGCTTCCAGTCAATGCTGCCGCCTGCTGACCAGATCACTTCCGGCGCGTCGTGGTAATAAATCATCGGCCCGGCCACGCCGACGGTCGGATTTTGCTCCAGCGTCGCAACCAGCGATTCGAGCATATCCGGCGCGACAATGGTGTCATTATTCAGGAGCATCACATAATCCGCGCCGTTTTCCAGCGCGTAGCGGATGCCCACATTATTCCCGCCGGTGAAGCCCAGGTTCGCGCCGGTTTCAATCAGGGTCATATTCGGATGTGCTGACCGGATAGCCGCTGACGCGCCATCAGTCGAATCATTATCGACCACGATCACACTGACATTACGATAGGTCAGGTGTTCCAGCGAGCGCAGGCAGGCCAATGTGTCTTCTCGCCCGTTATAACTCAGGACGATGATACTGACGGCTGGTTGAGCCATGATTCCTCATCTTGCCAGTAGCCGCTGGCGGCGGTGCTGCTTAACGAATTTGTTCCATCCTAGGAAAGGCCGCCTTGCGTTTGGCTAAATGGTTTGTTTTGAGAGGTTCACGCTTTTTTAGGAAACATTGCTTTCAGCGCCAGCACGACTTCATCGCGCCAGATGGTGTAATTATGGCCGCCGTTGTATTCGCGGTAGTGTGGGTCGTATCCCTGTGAAACCAGCAGGGCGCGCATCCTGCGGTTGGCTGTCAGCAGCCATTCGTAACGTCCGACATCCATCCAGATGTTGAGCGGGCGGCGTTCCCCATTTCTGATGACCTCATAGATAATCGCCTCGTGTCCACGCATATCAAAACCGAATGCGCCCGACTGGCTGATGACGGTCCCGAAAACATCTGGCAGCCGCATTCCGCTGTACAAGGCCATCAGCCCGCCCATCGACGCGCCTAAAATCCCATAACTGCCGGGGCTGCTTTCGATGTCGATCAGATTCAGATGCCTGGCCGCATACGGAATCACATCACGGGCGAGGAAGGCAATGGTGGCATCGCTGCACATATATTCGACAAAACGCGCCCGCCCACCATGATGCGGCATCGCCATCGCAATCGGCGCCATCTCTCCCGCCGCGATCAGGTTATCGACAATCACCGGCAGTTTGGCCCGATGCACATAATCCCCGCCATCCAGCACAATCAGTAAGGGAACGGGGTCATCCGTCGGCGGCTGGTAAAGCCAGGTGGCGCGCGGGCTGAAAACAACCGCGAAGCCGCCCTCCACTTTGTGATAGGTGACTTTGCCTTTGGGGATGCCGCGCCTGCGTTTCACCAGCCGCGTATGCTGCGCCTCCGGCATGGTGAAATAATGATTCATTTTGCCCATACCGTTGGTGATGAGGCGCGAGTTGTAAGGATCACGGATGCGCCCATCGTCGGTGATATAGGCGTATTCAATGTAGGCATCAGGCGGGAGGGTCAGCGTATGTGTCCAGATGCGCGAGCCGCTTTCTGGGAGCGCAATCGGGTCGCCCGACGGTGGCTTCACTTCGTTGAGGATGATTGGCCCGCTGGCACCCCAATCCCAATCGCTGAAGTCGGCAATCAGCTTTGGCGGATCATCCCCTTGCCAGAGAAAAGTAACCTGATCGCCGTCGATCAGCGGTGTGCCTTCGGCCTTCGCCCGTTTCAGTAAATCGCTCATGTTGTTTTCGCCCCGCAAAAAAATCGGATACTATAATTTAACGCTGAACAGGGAAATGGGCAGCTAAAAAGTGGTACTGCAAGAACACACAAAAGTGGTGCTTTAGTCCAGACCAGAGGCCGGATAAAGTAGGGAGAGATGGATACACAAACAAAGGATAACAGCTCGTAGGACAACGGATGAATTACGGAAAAGCCGCTCCCGGCGCGATGAAAGCGATGAATGCGCTGGAAAACTACCTGGAAAACTGCGATATTGAGCGCCCACTGTACGAACTGGTGAAACTGCGGGCATCGCAGATCAACGGCTGTGCTTACTGCGTCGATATGCACACCAAGGATGCCCGCGCCGCCGGGGAAACTGAGCAGCGGTTGTATATGCTGAGTGTCTGGCGTGAGACGCCTTTTTATAGCGAGCGCGAACGGGCAGCCCTGGCCTGGACAGAAGCCCTGACGCTGATCGCGGACTCGCATGTGCCGGACGCTATCTATGATGAGGTGCGGCCCCACTTCAGTGATAAGGAACTGGCCGATTTGACGCTGATTATTGTCACCATTAACGGCTGGAATCGCTTTGCCATTTCCTTCCGTGATGAGCCAGGTATATATCAGCCCAAACGCCGCGTCCCGGCAGAAGCCGCCCCGGCCTAAACGATCTCCTTCAACGCTGCCGCCAGCCGCCGAACCCCATCCCGAATATCGGCCTTGTTTATGGCGGCATAACCGAGTGCCAGGCCGGGGCGGATCGGCGCTCCTATGGTCAGCCGCGACAGCGCCATCACTTCTACATCATAATCGGCGGCGCGGCGGGCAGCGAGTTGGTCGTCCACCCCATCCGGCAGCCAGCCAATCAGGTGCATCCCCACTTCCGGCGCGAAAATGTCCAGCGGTAAATCGCGGGCGGCCTGCAAAAGCGCTGCTCGCCGCTCGGCGTACAGCACCCGCATTCGCCGGATGTGCCGCGTGAAATGGCCTTCGCTGATAAAATCCGTCAGCGCCGCCTGTTCGAGAATAGTCGGGTGGGTATCCGCCGCCCGGCGCATGGCGAGAAAAGCATCGACCAGTGTGGTTGGCACGATGACATAGCCCAGCCGCAGCGCCGGAAACATCACCTTGCTGAATGTGCCGACGTAAATCACCCGTTCATCCCTGTCCAGCCCTTGCAGCGACGCCAGCGGACGCCCGGCGAAGCGGTATTCGCTGTCGTAATCATCTTCCAGCAGATGTGCATCCGCCGCCCGCGCCCATTCCAGCAGCGCCAGCCGCCGTGACAGGCTCAGCGTCACGCCCAGCGGAAACTGATGCGCCGGTGTCAGGTAGCCGAGCCGCGTTTCACCCAGATGGGGCAGCGCCTCCACCAGCAGCCCATCCTCATCAACTGGCACAGGCAAAATCCGCGCTCCCGCCGCCAGCAGCGCCGCCGCTGCGCCGGGATAACCGGGGTCTTCCACCCAGACGTGGTCACCGGGATTGATGAGTACCTGCGCCGCCAGATTTAGGCCGCCCTGTGAACCGTTGACGATGATGACCTGATCGGGGGTGCAGCGCACTTGGCGTGCCACGATGACATGATTGGCAACCGCCTCCCGCAGCGGGCGATACCCCGCCGTCTCCTGATACATCAGCAGGCCGGGGTGCATCCGGTGAGCATGACGCGCCATCAGCTTCGCCCATATCTCGAAAGGAAAGGCATCCAGCGCGGGCTGCCCGGCCCGGAAAGCGTGGCTGATCCGCCCGTCCCGCCCTCTGGAAAGGCTGGGAGCGTTCATCACCTGCTGGACACGATCCGAGAGGCGGTGAACCTGTGGCTTAGTTGATGCTGTCACAGCGGGCGGCTGGGCAGGCTGAAACAGTTCCGGCAGTTCACGCGTGACGAAGGTGCCGCTGCCTTCCACACTTTCCAGATACCCTTCAGCGAAAAGCTGCTCATAAGCATTGAGGATGGTATTGCGTGAGACTCCTAACTCATCGGCCAGCGCCCGTGTGGATGGAATTTTTGTGCCTCTGGGGAGCTGCCCGGCGAGGATAGCGGCACGCAGATGCTCGTAAAGCTGCTGATAGAGCGGCGCGGTCAGTTCCCGCCTGAAGTTTTGTTTATTGAAGACCGACATGCACTGAGTGTAGCCGAAAATGGCAGCATTTGGCAGTGATTGGTGTGGTGCTGGCAGCGCGGCGCGTGCTGAAATGAAGGCAGTGTTCAGGGACAATCACAGGAGCAAACTGATGTCCATTTCTGTCAATCTTTTCTGGTGGCGCCTGCTGGTGGTGATCACCATCGGCGTGGCACTGTTCGGCCTCGGTTTTATCGTTTTGCAGGATGTGATGCAGG
This sequence comes from uncultured Anaerolineaceae bacterium, assembly GCA_964447795.1. Classification (GTDB taxonomy): domain Bacteria; phylum Chloroflexota; class Anaerolineae; order Aggregatilineales; family Phototrophicaceae; genus CFX2. The sequence goes on along the minus strand of CAYUTY010000032.1, from coordinate 39,894 downwards.
GGCTTTTCAACTGGATGTTTTTCTCGACCTCCAGACTCAACGAGTCTTTCAGCCCGGAGGCCGCCGGCTACCTCAAATTTACCTTTGGTGTGCTGGGCGCGGTCATGGTGGGCTGGATGGTCGTCATCCTGCGCCTGCTGCTGGGCGGCTTCCGGCGCGGCGAACGCGAAGCCTGGGACACGATTGCCCTCTCGATGGTGATCTGGTATGGGGTGGATACCGCCTTTTCGCTGGCGATGGGCTACCCGGCCAATGCCATTTTTAATACGCTGGTTTTGATCGGCTTCGCCATCCCGCTTGGCGCGACTTACCGCCAGTTCCATGCCTGAGTTGTGGGGGCGCAGCCTGCGCCCCCACCTTTCTTTCTCAATGATTACTGCCCATCGGCCAGCTTGATTGCTACCTCGGTTTCCCATTTCGCCATATCGGGGTCATCTTCTGGGCCGGTCAAAAAGTGCTCGACGCGGCAGGCAAATGCGTCGCCTTGAGGATCATCCCAGTGATCCCATTCCAAACCCTGCTCTTTAGCCCATTCGATCAGGACTCCGTTGCCTTCGATGCCCTTGGTGACATCGGTATAGATCAGGCTGGCGTAGCGCCCCGCCGGAAGCACATCTCCATTGATGCGCCCTTCGCCTTTTACCGGCGCAGCCAGCGGCCAGCCCAGCTCAATATCCAGTTTGTCGGACATATTGATGACGTAATAGCGCATGAAGGGCGGGCCAGAAGGTTGTAACCCCTGTTTATTCAGCCATTCCAACACCTCGTCGTGAAGCTGAGGAATAATGCCGCTGCCCAGTTCGTTGTGCGCTACCTGAGTGCGAATCCCGGCGTAGGGTTGTTCGGGACGCTGGTCAATTTTCGGCTCAGTGGTCTGCATGTTATTTGCTCCTTTTGCCTATCATTTCAAACGGATGAGATACGACTTAGCAAGTTATGCTGCCGAAGTTCAATGCTCGTCGGATGATCCAGTCTACTTTTCCAATCGCGCTAATTAGTGCGGAAGCCGCTTAGTCCGCCAGTTTGATCGCCACTTCAACATCCCATTTCGACTTTTTAGGCTCAATCGCCGGGTCAGTCAGATAGGCCTCGTAGCGTGAGCGGAAGCCATCGCCCTTCGGGTCTTCCCAGCGATCCCATTTCAGCCCTTCCGCTTTGGCCCATTCGACCAGCACTTTGTTGCCGGTATACCCCGACCCCACGTAAATCAGGCTGGCATAGCGCCCTGCTGGAAGTACACCCGGCATCATCCGTCCATCTTCCGGCATGGGCGATTTCACCGGGAAGCCGACTTCGATGTCCATCTCGCCTTCCATATCGATGACATGGTAGCGCAGGAAAGGTGGCGCGGCGGGTTCGATGCCCCGCTGCTTCGCCCATTTATTCATTTCATCGAAGAGTTTGCCAACCACTTTCGACATGCCTTTCATGGGCGTCTGCGTCCGGATTCCCAGGTAGTGCTGTTCCGGGCGAGTATCAATTTTTGGCAGGCTGGTCTTTGTTTTGATCAGATTTTTCGCTGGCATTGTTCCTCCTTTTAGCTGATTTTTTCAATCGGATACTGGATTTCAGTAACATAGGTGGGGTCGTCGCGGCGGATGGGATGGCGGTTGTAGAGGTTAATCTCCCGGTCTGCTCCGGCGACACGGTAATTATTGGCTTCAATCCAGGTGAAGACTGCTTCATGAGCGTCGCCAATGGTTTCATACGAGCCGTGATGAATGGTCGAGGCGACCAGTGCAGCGGGCAGTTCGTGGACGCGCATCCGCCCCTTATCCGGCGCAGCTACCCGCACGAAGAAAGCTGCTGCTCCGTCAAAGTCGGTCTCCTTGTATTCGCTGTCGTACCAAAGCACCAGCGTTTGCCCGCCCTGGCCGGGGTTTGGGCCCAGTGCCGCGCCCACATGTTCTCCCAGCGCTTCATAGACCTCGGCGAAGAGCGTCCCAATCAGGCTGCGGTCTGGCAAAATCGCCCGCACCGAGGCGACAAGCTGCGGCTCAAGCTGCTTCAGGATGACATCATAGGTTGATAGCTGCGCCTCGCGCTCGATCTGCCCCAGGCGTACCTCGACTTCCAGCAGTTGATCGCGCATCTCAACAATTTGCTGGCTGAGCTGGGCATGGCGCAGGCGCAGCATCCCGCGCATTTGTTCCGGGGGCAGGCCGTCCTCCAGCGCTTCGGCAATCTGTTCCAGCGAGAAGCCGAGGCCTTTCAGCGCCAGAATGCGGTTCAGGCGCGGTAGCTGGCTGACGGAGTAATAGCGATAGCCGGTGAAGCGGTCAACCTGTAGCGGTTTGAGCAGTCCCATCTGGTCGTAATAACGCAGCGTGGCTATCGGCACCTGGGCCAGTTTGGAAAATTCACCGATCTTAATCATGCTGGCTTATTCCGCCTGTCCTCCGTGATGTGCTAAGGATAAACCCTCAAGCGGCTGTAGAGTCAAGACATTTGTTCTGACGAAAAAGGGGGTGAACCACTTGAGGGAAGAAACAACTGATGTCCGTAAAATCGCGCAGATGTGGATGTAAGCCGCTATCTGCGCGATTAATTAAGTGGTCGTTGTGCTGCTGGGTTATCCCCAGGTGAAATCAGCGGTGTCAGGCGGGTCGAGGATGATGACCTGCCGTCCGGTGGTCAGGTCGCGCACCGTCAGCGGGCCATTGGGGCGCGCCTGCCCGGCCAGAAAACGGCCTTCGGGCGAGAGGACAGGGTTGATGACGAAGCCCGCGCCGCCGCCGGGTGTCAGGGTGCCGGTGCTGAGGTCGAGATCAAAAACGCTCAAGGGACGCGGGCCGGGGCGTGCCGGACTGGTGATAAAGCGCACGATGCCGGGTGCGATTTCGCGCAGTGTGACGACGCGCTCCGGCAGGGCAATTGCGCCAATTTCAGTGCGGATGCTGTCGGCAGGATTGTAAACAAAAATGGGCTGAGTGGGAGGTGGGTCGCCAATGCCGATGCCATTTCCATAGGCCAGAATGCGCCCGTCGCGCAGCCAGATCGCGCCATCGAACGGGCCGACATCCACCGGCGGCGAACCGACGCCAGCAGCATCGATCCATTTGAAAGCGCTGGTTTCCCCGCCGAGTTCCATCACCATCAGGGCCTGGATGTTGAGGGCGAATTGTGGCATCCGGTAGAAGGGTGGCGCACCCGCCTGACCGTTGGCTACGGCCAGCGCTGCCGCTTCGTCATTAAGGCCGCGCCGCCACAGACCGCCTTCCGGCTGGTCGGGGCTGGTGAAAGTGGCGAAAGCGATCAGCGAGCCATCCGGGTTAAAGGTGATGTCACGCGGATCACGGCCATTCAGATCATCGAGCGATTGTGCCGCGCCGCCGATGACCTGCCGCCACAACTGCCCGGCGCTGCCGTAGACGATGCTCGATTCGTCCGGCGAGGGGGCAAAAGCGGTCACGTCCGCAGCCGCTTCTGTCAGCAGTTCGGGCGCGGAGCCATTGGCCGGGATACGCCAGACCTGGCGCGTGCCTTCCGCGCCGCCAGCGGTGAAGTAACCGTTGGCCGTCATCTCGATACCACTGACAACTTCCAGCGGCGGCGGCCCCCAGGAATAGGCCACCGCATCGGAAACCGGCAGCGCTAATCCCTGTCCGGTGGCGGGGATGACCAGCGCCATGACGCCGCCACGAAAAGCGATCAGAAAGTCGGCACGGGGGGCCCAGCGCAGGCCGTTGAGGTCGAAACCGGTTTCGCCCAGGCTCTGAGATTCGGTCAGGGCAGGCGTCAGCGCCAGCAGCCGCCCCTGACCGGGTTCTATAGTATCGTCATCTTTTTGCCGCCCGAAAACAGCCAGCCGTCCATCTGCCGCTAGGAAAGGCAGCGCGTAGTTCCAGGTGTCATCGAGCAGGGCAGTCTGTGCATTGGCGTTGGCTAAATCCATGCGAATCAGGCCGCCTTCAGCCGGGGCGAACACCAGCACCGCATCGCCAGCCCAGGCCAGCCCAACCGCCGAGGGAATAGCGGCGTGGAGCGCGAGCGAGGCGGCTTCACGGCGGTAAATCCACCAGATGTCGTCGGCAGCTTCCGCCGCCAGAAAAGCGCCATTGGGCGACCAGAGGAGCTGCACATTACCACCTTCGCCCAGATCGAGGAAGGTTTGGCCGCCGTTGAAGGCTACCCGTGTGCCATAAATGGTTGTATAGGCGACGGCGTCCCCGGCGGGCGACCAGGCGATGGTATCACCCTGCCCGCGCACGGGGGGGATACCGGCTGATGCGCCTTCAATCGGGAGCGCATTTTCCGGCTCGTAAATATCCTGAAATGTTAAAGCGGTTTCGGTGCGGTAGGCCAGCCAGTTGCCATCAGGCGCGATGCCAAAATCGAGAACAAATTCGCCCTCTGGCGTCACCGGGCGCACGCCGGATATGCCCAGGCCGTACTGCTGCACCTGACCGCTGTTGGTCAGCACATAGAGTTCGGTGGGCAGGTTCAGCCCATCGTCCTGTGCCAGCGCCGCGCCGCCGATTATCAATCCTATGAAGAGGCTATATAAGGCACGCATCATCTGTATTCTCCCCATCGAGACACGATTTCGAGTATACACGATGTGCCGCCTGCGCGTTGAGGTGGACGATGGTCGTGGCGGGCGCGGTGGCGGCGGTGATGGTGATTCGTTTTTTTGAGCTACCGCCGCCGCCAACTGCGGCACTTGCGAACTGGATTTTAGCCGCAATAAGCGGGACTCAGGCCGTCCCCTACAGAACCGCTGTTATGAGACAAGTGTAATATGGAAACAGGCTGCGGTGTGAAACATTTGTCATGACATTTGTTTCGATTTTGAGGGGGGATTTGGCTGGGAAAAGTGCGCTGTGCCATCTGTTGACCACACTCATTTGTGAGGATTATCCCCACCCCTAAATCCCCTCCCCATTGCATGAAGAGGGGACTTTAAATACCCTTTGCGAGCCTTTTTTCCTCCACTGAATCGGGGCAAACTCAAACTGTACACAGACCAATTATTGCTTTCCGAGTTGGCGTTTTTTTCGTGTGCCAGATAACATCAGCATGAGTTACAAACGTTTGTTCTGCTCATCATATCCTTGCGTATAAAATAGGTGATTGGGAGTCCCAATGAGAGCATTAAGTCTATGTTTCAAATACATCTCCCCTCTTCTATTTTTAGCAGGCTTCTCTGTTTTTGCTCAAGAGCAAAAGCCTCAACGTTGCGATCAAACCGAAATCGTCCTTGAAGGGAGAATTAATGCTATAGACGTGAGTGATGCTAACCAGCTTATAGCACTGCTTAGTGGATATGGGTTACATCTTTGTGATATAGCAACATTTGATTATTTCAAAACATTTGATGGTGTAGGTGGATATTCGCTGGTATGGTCGCCAGATGGTTCTATCCTTGCGATTGGCAGCAACAAAATCCAATTATGGGATGTAAAGCAGGAAGGAATAATAAACGAGCTAATCGGCGAGGGAGATATTCCAGTCGATGATGATGGGGACGGCCATACTGGGCCACCTCTCTATGTCTTTAGTATGGCATGGTCACCAGATGGAAAACGCTTAGCTTCTATTGGAACATCTAACTTGCGAGTTTGGAATATTGCCACTAGCGAAATTGAATTTCAGGATGAAACCCAAGCTCAAAGTGAAGTTTCTGGCAGTATGTATCCAAATGCTTTAGCATGGTCGCCGGATGGAAACTATTTTATTTTCACCGACCATGAGAACATGATTGTCTGGGATACATCCAATTGGGAAGTTGTACAAGAAATTATCACGTTGAGTCGTGAAGGAAATGCTGCATGGTCAAACACGAACTTACTGGCAGTAAGTAAAAGAGAAATTGAGATTTGGGACACTGCAATCTGGAAAAAGTTAGATTTGATAGAATCTCTTCAAGGAAATGGAGCGATCAGTTGGTCACCAGATGATAGTCAATTGGCTATTGGTCAGCAGCACATAGATGGCACATACAATATTTCCATTTTAAATGTCCTGAGCATGAAAACAATAACGGGATTTCCCACAAATAATCGGCTATGGGATATCACTTGGACGCCAGACGGTGAACATTTAATCGTGTTGAGCGAAGATGGCTCAGTACAAAGCTGGGATGTCGAAACGCAGGAATTAGTGGCCGAAATCATCCCGTCCTCCTAATTTTTAGCCGGACAGGCGCTTAAATCACTTGCCCGGCATTTTGAGGAGACTCAGCCGTTCTCGCGTTTTTCGGCGAGGATGGGGCCTTCCCAGGGCGGGCAGGACAGATCAATTGTCAGCACATCGCCGACGAAAATCTTTCCGCGCAGCGCTATCTGCGGGTTGGAGGCTTCGAGGCAGGTGAGGGCGATATTGAAGTCGCAGGCGATGAAATCCATCGAGTCGCCCGCGCGCACAGTGTAGCTGCCACTGCGGGTTTCGCGTCCGGCGTTGCGGTCAAACTGGCAGCCCACCGCGCCGCCGCCCACATCCGCACTGCCATCGACGACCTGACCGCCCCCGCTGCCCTGACAGTCGGTTGAAATGAACAACTGCTGACCGACATAAATCAGGTCGGGGTTGGCGATACGGTTGGCCTGGACGATGCAGGCCAGCGGCACGCCAAAGCGCTCGGCAATTTTCGCCAGCCGGTCACCGCGCACGACGGTATAGGTGGTGTCTTCCAGCAGGGTGGAGGTGGCCTGGCCGCCGCCCTGCCCACTGACTGCCGCCGGTTCAGCCGTCGCTTCGACGCTTAGTTCGGCTGTGGCTTCGGCTTCGGGGCTGGCTGCTGCGCCGCCGCCTGCATCAGCCAGCGCCGCTTCGCAGTCATCGGGGATAAAGAGGGTTTCGCCCACTTCCAGCGGACGGACGGCGATGCCGTTGGCCGCCAGGATACACAGAATCGGTTTTTCAAAGCGCTGCGCCACGCTCACCAGCGTTTCGCCCTCGCGCACCACATAATCTGTCCCTGCTGCGTCATCCTGCGCGGCTGCTACCAGCATCCCCAGCAGCAGCGCCCCTATCGTCAGCCAAACCGCCATCTGCCGCATCTCGGCCTCCCCGAAAAGTTATACCAAAAGCGTTCTCATGATGAGTATAACGCGAATTGGAATAGTGCGCGGCGGATTCAGGCCAGCGGCAGCGTGACGGCGAAGCGTGAACCGGCCCCCGGTTGACTGGTCGCGGTGATGCGCCCGCCGTGCCGCTCAACGATCTCCTGAGCGATGCTCAGGCCGAGGCCAGTGCCATGAGAACCGGGGGCAGCGCGGTAAAAGGGTTGAAAAATGTGGGGCAGGTGTTCCGGCGCGATGCCCTCGCCATTGTCCTCGACTTCAGCAACGGCGGTATCCCCCTCGCGGCGCAGAATGACACGAATGGTTCCGCCTTCGGGCGTGTGGTGGAGGGCATTGGTGATGAGGTTGCTGAAAACCTGATTAATGCGCCCGGTATCAGCAGTGATATAGAGCGCTTCCGGCACCAGGTCGAGCGAGAGGGTCAGACGGTGGCGGGCGGCTTCAGCCTGCTGAATATCGACGAGGCCGGCCAGGAACAGGCGCAGATTGACCCGTTCCCGCCGCAGTTCAACCGCCCCGCGCGACAAGCGTGAAAGTTCCAGCATGTATTCCACAATGTCGCGCATCTGGTCAACCACCTCTTCCATGATATGCAGGTGGGCCTTCATACGCTCTGGCTGACGGTTCGCCAGATACAGCCGCGTCTTGAGGTTGGTGAGGGGGGTGCGGAGTTCATGAGAAGCGTGCGTGAGGAAGCGGGCGCGAGATTCAACGAGCGCTTTTTCCTGACTGATGTCGCGGATAATGGTCACTGAGCCAATGCCAGTCTTGCCGGGTCTGTCAACGCGGGTGCTGGACAGCGCAGCATCAAATTCGCTGCCGTCCTTTCGCCGGACGCGCATTTCGCCTTTCCAGAAACCGCGTGCCGCGACCTCTGCTGTCACGGCATTCATGAAAGCCATGTAATCATGCTCGCTCATATCGTTTGGCTTAAACATGAGCAGATTCAGGTCACTGCCGCTGTAACCGGTCAGGGTCGTCAGGGCGCGGTTGAAAATCCATTTGGCCGCGCCCGGTGCGCCGTCCTCAACGGTCATGACAGCCACCACCCCATCGGCCATCGAGTCAAGCGTGGCGCGAAGCTGCGCCTGCTCCCGTTCCAGTAAGGCGGTGCGCTCCCGTACGGCGCGTTCGAGCGCGTCGGCGTGCTGGCGGGCGGTGGCATAAAGGCGGGCGTTACGGATGGCGATTCCGGCCTGGTCGGCAAAAATTTTTAGCGTTTCAGCGTCACGCTCATCAAAGGCATTCGGTCTGGCGCTGTCGAGGTTGAGAAAGCCAATTACCTCCCCGGCTACCTGAATGGGCGCATTAACACACGAAAGTACCCACTGTGTCTCCGGAAAGGTTTTCCAGTTGGCGTCGGTGCGTGTGTCGGGGATGAGGCGTGGTTGTCCGGTTGCCGCCATCCGGCGCAGGTTGGGCGTATTGGTCACATCGAGGCGCAGGTTTCGCATGGCCTCTTCGTAGCCAACTTTGCCATAACCCTGGCTGCGGGCGCTGGTGGCGATGCCTGTCGCCGGGTCGATGAGAAAGATATTGGCGATGTCCGCCGGGGCGATGCGCCCGACACATTCGAGAATTCTATCCAGCACACCCTCTATATCCAGGTCACTGTTGAGGACGGCGGCGGGTTCGCGCAGGGCTTCGGCCAGGGTTGCTTCTTCATAGGCGGCGGCTTCGGCTTCCTGCCGTTCGCGCACTTCGGCCTCAATCTGTTCGACATAGCGGGCGTTGGCGATGGCAAGGCCAATGGTTTTGCCGATAGAAAGCAGCGTTTCCTGCTCCTGAGCGGTCAGTTCGCGCCGATCATTGAGCGGCATTGAGAGTGTGCCAATGGCCTGTTCGTGATAGAGCAGCGGGATGGCGATGAAGCGTTGAATATCGACTGATTGCAGGGTCTGGCGCAGGCCGGTGTAGACCCGGTTGTCAGCTTCAACACTGGCGCTGACCACGATGTCGCGTTTGGCGATAGCCTGGCCGTTGAGACTCTGGCCGATGGGGACTTTCTGGGCATCGGTATTCAGTTTCTCACTGCCACCGCGCTGGCCGACCATCTCCAGATAATGGCCGCTTTCATCGATCAGAAACAGCGCCGCGCGGGGGGTATGCAAATAGGCAGTGACCGCTTCCAGCGCACGTTCGATGACTGTTTGGAGATCGAGCGAATGGTAAACGGCATCGGCAATCGCATTGATGGTTTGCAGCGATTCGGTTTTCGCCAGCAGCTCGGCCTGGTAGGAGTCGTCTGCGGGGCGTTGGGGGAACATGGGCTGAACTTTCTGCACGGCATTGATACCAATATTATAAACGTCCGAAACCGCTGCAACAGATCAAATTTCGTTCTATATGTAAATTTTACACGGAGACCGCTCTAAAAAACGTAAAGGGCGAATAAAAAGTGTTATAATCTGGTTTATGACCGCCTCGAACGAAGACCGTTACGAAGAAATTCTGCGCCGGATTCAGGCTCGTAAACCGGCGGGTAATCCGACAGCCCATACCCCGCTGGCCGGGGCGCTGGATTCACTCAATGGGATGGGTTTTCTGGATGACATGCGCCGCCGCCGCTTTGCCACGATCAATATTTATGGGCCGACAGCCATGCGCGGGTTCATGGATGGGCGGCATTGGGCCGGGGCGGTTGCCTGGTATAAGCCGCGCGGCTATCACCATTACCGCGAAGTGACGCTGCTGGGTGTGTGGGCGGTGGAAGCCGGGGAAGCGATCTGGGTGGGGCTGGGCTGCAAAGTGCTGACGTTCGATATGCCGGTTTTCAACCCGGAGTCTTATTACCGAACCATCCGCAAACGTTTTGATCTGCATTACCCGGACGATGGTGGGCCACCTCATGCTATCCCGCCGGACGAAGCTGGTGGCTGGCGCTGGGCGGCGCTTTATGACTCGGCGCGACGACTCCGCCTGCGCGATGAACTGGAAGCGGCACTGGCGGGATGGGCGGCGGAGATGCGGCGGACGTAGATGGGCGCGGGCGCACACACAGATGCGTCACTACACAAGGTGTTTCCCGTTTTAACAGCTTGCCCATTGAAATATAGTCTACGGATAGATACAAAAATCCCCATGCTGAAGTTCAGCACAGGGATTCAGATTCATGTCGCGCTGATTACACCGGATACAGTTGTGGCATCATGACTGGCACGACCTGCTTGACCACCCATTCATGAATGGCGTCCCAATCGCGGTATTCGCCCTCGGCCATCGGGCCTGATTTGACGAAACCGAGCATAAAACGCCAGGGCTGCTCAATTTTCTGGCGGTCAACCCGCCCGGCGAACATGCCAATTCGGTCTGGTTCGTGGATTCGGCGAAGCTGGTCTAAGTAACTCAGCACGATTTTCCGATTGGCCGGTGTGTCCTGGGAAAGTGTGGCACAGACGATAAAATAGGCTAACTGCACATCGCGCAGATTCTCGCGGAAACGTTTGGCAAAATTCAGCACTTCCGGCAGCACATGGCCGGTGCGGATGGCGCTGCCCAGCAGCACTCCCTGATAGGGCGTCAGGCTGTCGATTGCTTCGGCGGGGCGCACATCCACCGCCGCACCGTGATCGCGCAAGACCTGGGCGATATATTCGCTGATTTCATAGGTTGACTCAGCACGAGTGGCATAAGCGACCAGTATACGTGGTGTCATAATTGTGTCCTCACTTAACGGCGCTCAAAACGCCGATCCTGTGGTGATCGCAGCTCTGCCAGCCACAGGTACGCCGCCAGCAGAATAATCACCAGCCCCAGCCCGAAGTAGATGCCCTCAATCACAGTTGGCCCGGGCGGCACCTGCTTCAGCAGCAGCACCTCAACGCCGATATACACCGCCATAATCACGCCAGCCGTGAAGGCCGATGCTGTCGCCGCCCGACGCCGCGTCACCAGCAAAATCGTCGCCAGCAGCGAGCTCCCGCCAACCAGAATCAGCAGCGCCAACCCTGGGATGGTGTAATCCGTAAAGGGCGTCCCGCTCAGCCATTCCAGTGGAAATGTATCAACGCCAACCAAGAGTAAAATCCCGCCGCTGATCGCCGTCAAGGCGATCAATCCCGTCAGCAGGCCGACGACGAAACGAATCCATTTGCTTTTCATCAGATTTCTCCTTTCGCGGACAGATCGCTCTGCCCGAAGCGACGGGCGCTGGCTTCGGCGCGGGCTTTGATGCCCAGCAGCATTCGCCGTTCCATCACAAAATTGATCGGCTCCATGAAGATGCGCCACATCAGCCAATTGGTGAAATCAGTGGGGTGATAATCCATCCGCATTCGCGTCAAAAGACGGGTACTGCCATCTGGCTGGTCGAGCAGGGTGAAAACCCAGTGATAGACCATATATGTTTCGGGCATGGGTTCCTGGAACTGCGTCGTTTTCTCTGTGCGTGGGTCGGCTGCCGCCAGGATGAGCGTCCGCCCCGGCTCCACCGCCGTCACTTTAAAGAGTGGATAGCCTTTCGGGCCGAGCCGGACATTGTCGCCAGCACGAAGCGTTTGCCATTCCGGCACGATGCGGTCAGCACTGTGCAGCTTGCAGCCGATCAGGTTTTCCAGCCCATCGTAGCTGTACAGGCCGCCGCGTTCCTGCCCGATCTGTACCAGCCACGACCAGACCTGCGCTGACGATGCCTGGATGTGAACGGCACGGGTATAGGTCAGATGCGGATAGGGCGTCAGGTCGTCGCCGGGGAGTCGCATGTGGCGTTCGGTTTCCGTCGCGCCCCAGCGGTTGTACCAGCCGCGCAGCAGTGGACTGAAGAGGACGCATGTGCCAACGGCCAGCGCCCCACCTAAATTTTCAAGGAAGCGGTTGCCAGTCATTCAGATGTCCTCCATACCGACTTCAATCGCTAACTTAATTGTGAAACAAATCACATAATGGCGATACTGACGAACATCATCTTTTCGTCACTTCTTCATCGGGAACTCGAATCAAAAAGCGGCGCTCATCACGCCGCTTTCGGGTGTCAATCAGATAATGTAAGCCAGGGTGCGGATTTCATACCAATGAACCCCTATCCCCCCAACCCCCTTTCCCCGTACACAGAGAAAGGGGGAGTCGGAGTCATGTGCTGCTTGTGTTAGCTTTCAGCGAGCCACACAAACTTGCAGATGGGGTTACATAATGAGCTTAATCCGCGCCGGCGGCTTCCAGCACATTCAGCCCCAAGCCCTGGGCTACACCGCTGCCGTAGGCGGGGTCAGCCTTGTAGAAGTGGGCAATCTGGCGCTCCTGAATTTCGCGTGGGACTCCCGTCATTGCGCCGACAATATTCTCGATCAGCCGCGCCTGGGCGTCGGCAGGCATCAGGCGGAATAGATTACCGGCCTGGGTGTAATCATCGTTGCCGTCGCGGTGGTTATAACGTGCACCATCGCCATCCACCGGGAAAGGTGGTTCGCTGTAGGCCGGGTTTTCAACTGGCCCGCCGAAGCTGTTGGGTTCGTAGTTGGGCGCGCCGCCAAAATTACCATCGTGGCGCATGAAGCCGTCGCGCTGGTAGGTATGCACTGGCGCATGGGGGCGGTTGACCGGCAGTGTTTCATGGTTAGCGCCGAGGCGATAACGGTGAGCATCAGTATAGGCCATGATGCGCGCTTGCAGCATCTTGTCTGGCGAGAAGCCAATGCCGGAGATGAGGTGCGCCGGGGCAAAAGCCGCCTGCTCCACTTCGGCGAAGTAATTTTCAGGATTGCGGTTGAGCTCCATCACGCCAACTTCAATCAGCGGGAAGTCGCCCTGCGGCCAGACTTTGGTCAGATCAAACGGATTGTAGGGGAAGGCCGCCGCCTGCTCGTCCGTCATGATCTGCACGCACAGCCGCCATTTGGGATAATCGCCGTTATCAATGGCGTAGAACAAATCCTGAGTGGCATAATCGGGGTTTTCGCCCGCCAGTTTCTCGGCAGCCGAAGCTGAAAGATTCTGAATGCCCTGCATCGACTTGAAGTGGAATTTCACCCATACCCGTTCGTTATTGGCATTGATGAAGCTGTAGGTATGGCTGCCGAAGCCGTGCATGAAGCGGTAGCCGTCGGGCGTGCCGCGATCACTGAAGAGAATCGTCACCTGATGCAGCGATTCCGGCGACAGCGACCAGAAATCCCACATCATCGTCGGCGACTTGAGGTTGGTCATCGGGTCGCGCTTCTGGGTGTGGATGAAATCGGGGAACTTGAGCGGGTCGCGGATGAAGAAAATCGGCGTGTTGTTGCCGACTAAATCCCAGTTGCCTTCTTCGGTATAAAATTTAACGGCAAACCCGCGTGGGTCACGGGCCGTATCCGCCGATCCCTTTTCGCCGCCGACCGTCGAGAAGCGCAGGAAAACCGGCGTCTGCTTGCCAACGGCGCTGAAAATCGAGGCTTTGGTGTATTGGGTGATGTCATTGGTGACGGTGAACGTGCCATAAGCGCCCGCGCCTTTGGCATGGACGACGCGCTCCGGGATGCGCTCCCGGTTGAAATGGGCCAGTTTTTCCATCAGATGGAAATCCTGCATCAGCACCGGGCCGCGCGGCCCCGCTGTGATCGAGTTCTGGGTGGCGCTGACGGGGATGCCGGATGCTGTTGTCAGGGTCTTGCGAGTTGTATCAGTCATGGTAAAAAATTCCTCCTACCTTTGCTTCTATGATACTCCCCTAACTCATAGGTGTACAATATCAACAACCTATTATTCCGATAGGCAGAGGCTATAACATCGTCAGAGAGAGGCCGCTGTGGAACTGAGACAGCTTGAATATTTTGTCGCCATCGTCGAAACCGGCAGCTTCAGCCTGGCCGCCGAACGCTGCAACATCACCCAGCCCTCGCTCAGCCAGCAGATCATCAAACTGGAAAATGAGATCGGCCAGCAGCTCTTTCACCGGCTGGGGCGGAGCATCATGCTGACGGAGGTCGGCAAGGTGCTGTATCCCCGCGCCCGCAGCATCCTCTCCGATGTGCAGCAGGCGCAGTTTGCCGTGACCGAGGGCTACTCGCCGGAAAGCGGGCATGTCGCCATTGGCATTATCCCGACGCTGGGGCCGTATCTGCTGCGGGATACCATTCGCCATTTTAAGGAAGAATATCAGGAAGCGCGGCTGATGATCTATGAGGACACCACCGATGTGCTGCTGAGCAGGCTGATCAACGCCGAACTGGATGTCTGCTACATCAGCCTGCCGGTAGACCGCCAGCAGATCGTGACGGAGAAACTGTTTGTCGAGCCGCTGTATGTGGCAATCGCGGAGGGGCATGATCTGGCGGCGCTGCCCACCATGCCCGCCAGCCTGCTTAAGACCACGCCTTTCATCCAGCTCACTGATAAAAACTGCCTCAGCGACCAGTTAGAAGCCTTCTGTTATGTCCAGAAGATTGCCCCGCCGATTGTCTACCAGACGACGCAGCTTGCCACCGCGCTCGAATTTGTCAGCCTGAGCATGGGGGCATCGCTGGTTCCGGCCTGCGCGGCAGCATCCTACCCGCATCAGGACATACGTTTCCTCGACATTTCAGAAAATCCACCGAGCCGGGTGATTGTGGCCGCCCGCCACCGCGCCCGCTCGATTTCGGTTCTCGACAGGGGCTTCACCAGCAGTCTGGTGGAAACGTGGAAGGCGCTGACCGGGAGCGGCCTCAATTCGCCAGCCTGACGCCTGTTTCGCTACAATACGCGCATGAGGAAAAGGCATAAGGATAGTGCGATGACGGCGGACGGTCACATTTTCATCAGCTATGCGCGGCAGGATGGGCGTGATCTGGCGGCCCGCCTCGACACTGATCTGCGCGCCGCTGGTTTTTCAACATGGCGCGACACGCGCGACATCGACCCCAATCAGGACTTTTCCGCCGAACTGGAACGCGCCATCGCCGCCAGCACCCATGTCGTCTGCTGCATCACACCGGACACCCGCCGCGATGACAGTTTCGTCCGCCGCGAAGTCGGTTACGCGCTGGCTGTCAAAAAGCCGGTTGTGCCGCTGATTTTTGGTGACACTCTGCCACCGATTCAGATTGTCAATGTCACCCGTGTTGATTTCAGCCGTGCATCCTGGCAGCGGGCGCTGGATGACCTGCGAGCGCGTCTGCGTGGCGTGCCGGAAACGCCCGCGCCGCCCACCGCACCTGACGACCCGTACCGTGACTACCTCAACGACCTGTACCAGCAGATCGTCCGCTACCTGAACATGACTGTTTTTTCGCTGGTGTCGCTGCGTGGGGAAGCCGCGCCGGATGCGGTCGAAGCGCCGCGCTCCGCCCTGCCGATGGCCTTTTTCGAGATGGCAGGCCTGGATGACACCCATGCTGGGCAAACGCGCTTCAAGGACTTTCACGAAGCCTTTGAACAGTATGACGGACGAGTGCTGCTGCTCGGTGAACCGGGCGCGGGCAAAACCACTACCCTCTTTGCCTTCGCCCGTGATGCTGTGGCGAAGCGGCTGGCGGACTCGTCGCAACCGCTACCGATTCTCGCGCCCATCGCCACCTGGGATGCGGCTAAACAAACGCCGCTGGCCGACTGGCTAACAAGCACTGTCCCTGCCCTCAAGCGAGACGACATCGCCCGCCTGATCGACTCTGGCCGCGCCCTGCTCCTGCTCGATGGGCTGGATGAACTTGGCGGCGAACGCACCGACCCACTCACAGAGGATACTTACGATCCCCGGCTGCGCTTCATGGCGCATTTACAGACTGCTTCACTCAACACTTCCGCCGTCGTCTCCTGCCGCGTAAAAGACTACGCTGAAACCGGCTCGAAAATCGCCCTGAAAGGCGCGGTCACGCTGCAACCGCTGAATGATGAGCAGATGCGCGATTACCTGCGCGAGATGCCTGACTTATGGGCGGCGCTGGAACAGGACGATGCCCTGCGCGAAGTGGCGCGGACGCCGCTGCTGCTGAGTCTGTTCACCTTCGCTTTCCGCGACTTACCAGAAGAAGCCCGCGCCCTGCGGGACCTGACGCGCGGCGACCTGCGCGACAAAATCTTTGAAACTTATGTGCGGCGGCGGTATGAGCGGGAAGTGCGTAAGCCGAACGCCAAAATGCTGTTTACGCTGGAGGAGATATATGAGGTTTTAGGATATATTGCCGTAAATACGCTCGTTAGTTCAACCAACATTGATTTTTCAACTGTTGAAGTTGATTTGATTGACTTGTGTGTATTCCTCCATTTGTTAGTTCAAGTTTCAAATAATAATCATACTAATGAATATGATGATTGGGTTAATAATTTGGGATTAAGCGGAGTTGGACTTCAAGCAGATGGAAGCTTTTCACTGGATCAAAATCTTTTCAGATTTAGTCATCTATTGTTACGTGATTATTTTGCATACCGTTATTCAATATTGAAACTCGAAAATGAAAGGGCTGATAGATCAGATTTAATAAATGCAATTAAGGTTATAGAGACGTTTAAAGATGAGCGCAGTCTTCAATCCTTAATCTCTGTTTCATCACATAAAGATCGTTTGGTAAGGCTAAGCTGTATAGTTGCCCTGTGGAATTTTTTAGATGAAGCTGCAACAGATACTTTAATCTATGCACTAAGCGATTCTGATGCTACCGTTCGAGCACATGCAGCCTCTGGGTTGAGGAAAACCCATGATGAAAAAGCTGTTAAAGCTCTCATCAATGCTGTACAGGATGATGATAAGTATGTGAAACGCAATGCAATAGAAGCGCTGGGAAATATTGGTAATTCTGAAGCAATACCGGCTTTATCAGCGATGTTAGGTGATACAGATGAAGTTATTCGTCGTAATGCTACTATGGCATTGGCAAAAATAGGCGAGCCAGCCAGTAAAATATTAATCAAGTTGTTAGCCGATAAAAATTTGATTGTCCGCAGTAATGCAGCTCTTGCATTAGGTGAAATGGAAGCACAAATAGCCACTGATGCCTTAATTGCTTGTTTGGAAGACGATGAATGGCGTGTGCGGCGTAGTGCAGTTCATGCTTTGGGAAGATTGCAGAATCCTAAAGCAATAGAAGGGCTAATTATTGCATTGAGTGATTATTCTGAGGATGTTCGGGATTATGTGATTAAAGAACTGGCAGCATCAAAATCTCTTGCATTGCCGTTGTTAATCTCCGCAATATCATCCTCAGAATTCATTGTGCGTAAAAATGCTGTTTTAGCTTTGGGATATATAGGCGACAAATCAATCATTGAACTTATAGCCGTACTTTTAGAGGATAAACATCCCCATGTAGTTTTTGCTACAGCCGAAGCCCTTGGTAATCTTGGCGATCAAAGAGGGTTGGGATATCTCGTAAACGCATTTCAGGAAAGTGATTGGCAAGCTCGTGTTCGTGTATTGCATGTATTGAGCAAGTCAAATGATAGAAGTGCTGTTAGCTGTGTTATTCAAGCGTTACAGGATCAAAATTTGAATGTTCGAGTAACTGCGCTAGAAGTAATCAAAAAAATGGGCAATGCTCCCATTCGAGAGCTTGTAGGTCTTCTGAGAAGTGGAGATTTTGATCTGTCACTGACTGCTTCTGAGGCACTTGTACGAATTGGCACGCCGGAAGCGCTGGCCGCTGTCGAAGCCTGGCGCAAGGGTCAGGCTGACGATACGTAACTGCCCGATTGAAAGAATGACCTGTTCCTGCCTGTTTATCAGGGCATCAGCTTATGCTTATGCGCTGCTGACGCCTGCGAAAGCCAGAATTTGGGCTTCGGCCTCATCCACGCTGATGCCATCCCGCGACCAGTCCCAGTCTGCCGGTGCGCCCGCCGCCACGCCGCCGCGCCGGACGGCTGTCGGTTTCCACAGGGCGATGGACTTGGGCGCGAAGGGCGCATAACGCGCCGGGTCAGATGGGCCGAGAATCATCACCGTTGGCGCACCCGCCGCCGCCGCCAGATGGGTCAGGCCGGTGTCATTGCCGATGTAAAGCCGGGCGAGACTCGCCAATGCCGCGATCTGGCCGAAGGTCAGGCTGCCGACAAAGGCTGGTGGGCGTGCATTCATGCGCGTGGATACCGCTTCAACCAGCGCGCCATCATCCGGCCCACCCAGCAGCACCACTGATGCGCCGAGCCTGGTTTGCAGCCGTTCCGCCAGCGCCGCGACGTGTTCCGGCGGCCAGCGCTTGGCATCCAGCGTCATGCCGGGGTTGCGCCCGCCCGCCGGGTTGAGGACGATGAAGGCGGCATGGATGCCCCGTTCCGCCAGCAGCAGCCGGACGATTTCGCCATCAGCGGCGGGGACAGGAACA
Organism: uncultured Anaerolineaceae bacterium; assembly: GCA_964447795.1. Lineage (GTDB taxonomy): Bacteria > Chloroflexota > Anaerolineae > Aggregatilineales > Phototrophicaceae > CFX2. The sequence continues at coordinate 21,659 of CAYUTY010000032.1, read as the reverse complement.
TTGGCATAACAGTCAGCCGCATCCAGCCCCAGGGTGCGGGCGGTATCGAGATAAATTTCCGCCTCATGGCGCGGCTGAGTCGGGTTTACTGGGACGCGCAGGTTGTAGCCAAAACCACGTCCGCCGCTGTCCAGCCCGACGCGGTGCGGGATGCCTGACAGCAGCAGGGCGGCACTCATCAGCGGTGAACGGACGAGCGAAACCGCCAGATCAAATTTCCCGCCGCGAAGCTGGCGGACAAAGCGCGTGAATCCGCTGGGCGATTTCAGCGGCAGCGCGGACGGGCCAGTGTCTAAAACGGCGTCCAGCAAATCATGATTTTCCACCACCCCACGCGACCAGCTCCCAACAGCCCAGGTGATGTGGGCGTCGGGATAGCCACGCCGCAGCGCCCGCAGCGCCGCTGTCGCCAGCACCACATCACCAATGCAGCAGGGCAGAATCAGGACAAGACGGCGGGGGGGCGTTTCGAGTTTCACGTTCCGAGTTCCGATACAAGACGGACAGGATCAGCGATCAATCCTGTCATTATAACCAGGCAAACATCATAGATATGATGGATTGGCGCTTATTTCGTGCATTTCGGATGATGCCGCTGAATAGATTTGAGGATGTCGATTTATCTGACGCACACACGGTAAAAGTATCAAAGTTGTGCTAGACTTCAACTATTATTCTGGAATTTCATTCGAGCGCATGAGTCGGCCAATCCAGCATTACATTTTCATCAGTTATTGTCGCAAAGATGGCGATATGATGCGTCGTGTCGCACACTCTTTGAAAAATGCTGGATTGAACATATGGACAGATGAGGAACTTGAACCCGGTACATCAGATTGGCAATTGAGTGTCGAAGATTCAATTGAAGCTGCTAACTGTGTAGTAGTTTGTCTTTCTCCGGCAGCGAAAATTTCTCCGTGGGTACGACGTGAAACAATACATGCTCAAACACATGAAATACCTATATTCCCATTGATGATAGAGGGTAATGAGCGCTTGTCGATGCCCATGAATCTTAATTCATATCAGTTTATAGATTTGAGAAGTAATAAATTTTATGAAGGCATCAAAACTTTAATTCAAACTATTATTAAAGATCGAAAAAGTCAGTCATTTAACGAAGAACAAACACCGAATCAAGAAACTGTCCGAAAACAACTACTTGATACAATCACACAGGTGGTATCGGACGTTACACCAAGAACATTCGCATTAGTTACTCATGCAATATATATAGGTTTATGGAAAAGAAGCTTAAGCGAAATCCGTCAACAACTGAATATTCCTGAAACAGCTAACCCGCGACATTTTTTCGGTAATTATTCTTTAACTTATATCCAACTTGTTGAAAGGTTAGCAACTGAAGAATTATGGAAAGCTAAGCCACTAAACACTAATGAAGCAGCAGAAATAGTAAAAGAAATTGCTACATTTATTGGCGAACAGGCTACTCTTACAAGCCAACGTCTTGGGGTCGATTTGCTTACTGGGAAACCTGTTTAATTTATCCATCGCAGGTTCTAACAGTCGGTGCGCGCGTTGCAGACGGTTTCACAGATCGGATTGCGTAGCGATCACAACTAAGTAATATTTTATTATTCATCTGGGGTAGCAGATGACGTTGCACATGGCAGGCAGGCGGGTAGACGAATCAACTTTTGTCAGGCGCGAGCGAGTGCCGATCAGAAAAATGTCGTAGTGAAGTTCTAAGAGGAAGGCGATCAGCGCCGCCGACGAATGGCCGGACACCTGCTGAGCGCTTTCGGTCACTTCCACCAGGATAACCGGTTTATGGCGGGCAATCGCCGCCTGCGCCCCGCGCAGTACCGGCAGTTCCGCTCCCTCCACGTCAATCTTCATGGCATCCAGCCGTTGCAGCGCCAGCCGCTCGAAAACACGGTCAAACACATCCACCTCAACCGTGCCGACGATGCGCGGGTGTTCGTCGTCCGGGTAAAGGCTGCCCATGCCCGACTCGTTATTATCGGTGGTGTACATGGTGAAGGTGCCGGGCGCGTCGGACAGGCCGCAGTTGAAAGCCTGGACATTGTGCAAATTGTTCAGGCGGATATTTTCGCTCAGATGCCCGTAAATGGCCGGGATTGGCTCGAAGGAAATGACCTTGCCGCCCGCGCCCACCCGCCGCGCCGCGTACAGCGTGAACTCACCCTGATTCGCGCCAATATCAGCGAAAACCATGCCCGGCTGGAGGACGCGCCCCAGCAGGCGCAGTTCCCGAACAGAATGATAGCCAAACCAGAACAGCCGGTAGCCAATGATGCCGCTGCGGTCAACCTTCATGCGGCTGCCGTCACCATGCTGGATGATCGTCCAGTCAACGGCATCATCGCGGTGGGGCAGTTTGGGATAAAAACGCAGCAGCAGCTTGATGAGCGTCCAGACACCCGGCAGGAGTGATACCCGACGGGTGATGGCGGCCAGTTGTTTTTCAAAGGGGCGATAGGTCATGCATCACTTCACAAAATAGTAGAGTTCGCCCGGCTGCAAAATCTTATACTGCTGGCGCGGGGCGGCCTTCTCAAAAGCATCGGCGATGTGGCCGTAGGGAATCGCATTTGTCGGGAACATGTCGTTATGGCCGATGATGACCGTTCCCCATCCGAGTTCATTGGTGAGCCAGGCCGCTTCCGCCGGGTGCAGATTGCCAGTCGCGTTCAGCACCGTTTCGCGCTGCCAGTCGCGCCCATTGACCGGCAGCATGGCGAGGTCAGCCTGTGGGATGCCGCGCAGCATATCGACATAACCGGGATAGATGATAGTATCTCCCGCGTGATAGAAAATGACGCCGTTCCACTCAATCAGAAAGCCTAACCAGCGGTAGCCCTTTTGCTCATCATATTCTTTCTCATAATGGGCGGAAGGCAGGGCGGTCAGCCGCGCCGTCGTGCCGGGGAGGGTGATCGCCTCCATTGCGGGTGGGATGATGACACGATCATGGGCGATGTCCGATTCTTTCAGTTTATCGTCGCACCAGCCGGGCGCGATAAAATGAGCGGCGGGCGCTGCTTTGGCAACCTGCGCGGCGGTTACCGGGTCAAAATGATCGCCATGTTCGTGGCTGGCGAGGAAATGAGTCACATGGGTGAGCATATCCGGCTCAATAGGTGGGGGATAAGCGCGCGCCCAGTCATCGCTGCCGCTGCCCAGATCATCACTTAAATAGGCGTCGATCACCAGCAGGCCGTCCGGCCCTTTGACCGCCACCCCCATCTGCCCCAGCCCCCAGATTGCCAGCGCATCAGGGATGATGGTCAGGCGATTCATCTGCTCCAGTAAGCTTTTTCCGGTTGGCATGGCTTTTCCTTTCGTCTACACATGGCAGCTAATCGGGCTAGTTTAACACGAAGGCAGGCGCGGCGTGAAGTTAATTTGGGCAATATTGTCGATGTTGGGTAAGTTTATGGAAAGTCAGGTTGTCCACTAGGCAACTTTGACAGGATTGGGCAACTTACCCAATCAGCGGATTTACGGCGCGGAAAGAACGCAGACAGCGCGGGCAGTGGTATTGGGTAGCATACCGGCAGGCGCATAAGCATCTGCACAAGGTTTACCGGGGCAAGCCTGAAACCCTGACAGCAGTCCATCTGCACGAAGCAGCGACACCGCTGGCCGCCAGCATCTATACGGATCATCCACCAAACCCGTGAAGCTGCCGTAATTCATTCTGACGCATCTGTTTTGTTCAAGCTGTTGGTTATTCAACTGATTCAATCAGGAAAGGAGACGCTGAATGCATCATAATTTGATTCTCTTTGCGACCATTACAATGGGTATTCTGACCGCTTTCATCGGGGGATACCTTGCCCGCAAACTGGGGCTGCCGACGCTGGTCGGCTATCTGCTGGCGGGGCTGGTCATCGGCCCCTTCACCCCGGGATTCGTGGGCGACAGCGATTCGATCAGCCAACTGGCCGAAATGGGCGTCATCTTCATGATGTTCGGCGTGGGGCTGCACTTTTCATTAAAGGATTTGTGGGGGGTGCGCCGTATCGCCATTCCGGGCGCGGTGCTGCAAATGACCCTGGCGACCCTGCTGGGGTTCGGGCTGACTCAGCTCTGGGGGTGGTCGGTCAGCGCTGGTCTGGTGCTGGGGCTGGCGATTTCGATTGCCAGCACTGTCGTTTTGCTGCGCGGTCTGGCCGATAACGGCCTGCTGAATACGGCGCATGGCAAGGTCGCCGTCGGCTGGCTGGTGCTGGAAGACCTGGCAACGGTGGGTATTCTGGTGCTGCTGCCCACGCTCTTCAGCGAAAGCGGCAATACCCTGGAAGCCATCGGGCTGGCAGTGGTCAAAACCGGCGCATTCGTCGCCATCATGCTCTTCGTTGGGGCGCGGGTCATGCCCTGGCTGCTGACGCGCATCGCCCACACCCGTTCCCGCGAGTTGTTCATTCTGGCGGTAGTGGCGGTGGCGCTGGGGACGGCTTTCAGCGCGGCGGAATTATTTGGCGTATCGCTGGCGCTGGGCGCGTTTCTGGCCGGGGTAATCGTCAGTGAGTCGGACATCAGCCATCAGGTTGGCGCGGAGATCGTGCCTTTCCGGGATGTGTTCTCGGTGCTGTTTTTCGTCTCAGTGGGGATGCTGGTCAACCCGGCGGCGGTGTTTGCTAATCTGGGACAGGTGATCGCCCTGTCGGCCCTGATCGTGATTGGTAAGGGGGTCATCACGCTGCTGTTGAGTTTCTTTCTGCCTGCATCCGGGCGGACACTGCTGGTGGTGGCCGCTGGTCTGAGCCAGATTGGGGAATTTTCATTCATTGTTGGACAGGCGGGGGTGTCGCTCGGCATCCTGACGCAGGATCAGTATGGTATGATTCTGGCCGGGGCGGTGATTTCGATCATCCTCAATCCGCTTATGTTCCGTCTTATTCCAATTGTGGAAAAGGCAGCCCGGCATGAGCCGATGCTGTGGAAGCGGATGGAGGTGGGCGGCCCAACGCCAGAACCGCTGCACGAGGGTATGAAAGATCATGTCGTCATTGTCGGCTATGGGCGGGTTGGCACGCATATCGGGCGCGTTCTGGAACATCTTCACCTGCCCTTCCTGGTGGTTGAACAGGATGCGGCGCAGGCCGCCCGGCTTCAGAAAGCCGGCATTAAAACGCTTTTTGGCGACGCAGCCAATTCAGAAATTTTGAATCATGCCGGTCTGAACGAGGCGCGGGCGCTGGTCGTCACCGTGCCGGATGAGACGGCTGCTGAACTGGTAGTCACGGCAGCGCACGACTTAGCGCCCGATCTGCCAATTATCGCGCGGGCTGGCACTGAATCGGGCGTGTCCCGCCTGACGGCACATGGGGCGCACCACATCATCCACCCGGAACTGGAAGGCGGGCTGGAAATTGTGCGCCACACTCTGATGACGCTGGGCTATCCGATGGGGCAAATTCAACAATATGTAGACGCGGTAAGGCGGGATGCCTATGCGGCGGCGCTGCCGGACAGCGGCAAACACCGCGTCCTCGATCAACTGCTTACGGCCAGCCGGGGCATGGAAATTGCCTGGCAGCCCGTCACGGCGGGCAGTCCGCTGGAGGGGCAAACCATCGTTGAAGCCAATCTGCGGGCGCGGGTGGGCGTGTCGATTATCGCGCTGGTGCGTGACCAGCAGGTGCTGCCCAACCCAAAATCAGACACGCGGCTGCTGCAAGGCGATATGGTCGGTCTGATTGGCAGCCCGCACGAACTGGCGGAAGCTGCCCATTTACTCAGTCCGCTGGTGGGACATGATCTGGCATGGAGTGGGGCGGAATAATGCCCCCACTGAAAAGCCCGCGCAGCGGCATCGGATGACAGGACAGCGCATAAACCGTGATAAAATAACAGCAGTTCATTTTGCATTTTAAGAGAAGGTGGTTGCTATGGCCTTCGCGCCCGCTGGTACGCTCCTTGACGAAATCACCGATTTTCTGGTTGCGAGTCGGTGCCATATAAGTCTGTAAAGGCACTGGCGTACAAAGGCGAATTGCTGGCAAAATAGGGCGCATGGAAACACTGACTGGCACGATTGAACGCATCACCTTCTACAACGACGAGAACGGTTACACCGTCCTCAAGATGACGCCGGAAGGCAAAGGCCAGCCTGCCGGGGCAGTCGCGCGGGATGGCACCGTGGCTGTCGTCGGCTCGATGCCGGAATTAGGGGCGGGCGAAAATGTGGAATTCAGCGGTGCCTGGTTCAGCGATCCGCGCTGGGGGATGCAGTTCCGCGCCGAGATGGTGCGCCCGGTCATACCGACCAGCGAAGAAGGCATTGTTAATTATCTGAGCAGCGGCCTGGTCAAAGGCATCGGCCCGCGCACGGCGGAAAAAATTGTCCGCCACTTCGGCGCGGACACGCTGACGATCCTCGAAAAAGACCCGGCGCGGCTGGACGAAGTGCCAGGCTTAAAAACCGACCTCGCCAAAAGGCTCATCACTGCCTGGGCAGAAAATCAGGCGGTGCGCCAGACCATGATTTACCTGCAAGGGTATGGCATCAGCAGCCGCATGGCCGTCCGCATTCATGGTGAATACGGAAGCGACACCGTGCGCCGGGTGAATGAAGACCCCTACCGGCTGGCCGATGAAGTCTTCGGCATCGGGTTCATCAAGGCTGATGTGATTGCTCAAAAGATGGGTGTGGAAGTTGACGCGGCCATTCGCATCCGCGCCGGGCTGCATTTCGCGCTCAACCGCCTCGCCAGCGAAGGCAACACCTTTGCCTCGCGCCCGGTTTTACTGAACACCGCCGCCGAACTGCTCGGTATCGAAATGTCCACGCGCATCGCCGCCGCGCTGGAAGGGCAGCTTGCCGCCGGGGAACTGATGACCGAAACGCTGCCGGGTGAGGATGGTGCGCCGGTGCAGGCGGTTTATCTGCCCATTTATTATTATGCTGAAAAAGGCGCGGCCAAACTGCTGCGCGAACTGGCTGAATGCCCTTCCGGTCTGGTCGGTTCCTGGAAAAATACCGACTGGCCCGCTTTCCTCAAAGACCTGGCGAAAAAGAACAATGTCTCGCTGACCGAGCAGCAGCAGGGCGCGGTGCAGGCGGCGCTCATCAGCAAGGTTTCCGTCCTCACCGGCGGCCCCGGCACGGGCAAAACAACCACGCTGAGAATGGTCATCAACGCGCTGCTGCACGCCAAACGCTCCTTCCGGCTGGCCTCCCCCACCGGGCGGGCGGCCAAACGCCTGAGCGAAGCCACCGGGCAGCAGGCCAGCACTATTCACCGGATGCTGGGTTACGCGCCGGACGGCGGCTTTGAATTAGATGAAGACAGCCCGCTGGAAACCGATATGCTGATCGTGGACGAGGCTTCCATGCTTGATCTCGTCCTGTTTTACAACCTGCTCAAGGCGCTGCGCCCCACCACTCACCTGCTGCTGGTGGGTGATGTTGACCAGCTTCCCAGCGTCGGCGCGGGGAATGTGCTGCGCGATGTCATCAACAGCGGGCGGGCGCATGTCACCCGGCTGGAGACGATTTTCCGCCAGAGCGAGGACAGCCTGATCGTCGTCAATGCCCACCGCGTCAATCACGGTGAACAGCCGCAGTTACACAACCAGAGCAGCGACTTTTTCTTCTTCCGCGAGGAAGACCCGGAGAAAGCAGCACAACTGGTGGTGGATATTGTGAAGAATCGCCTGCCGCGCAAGTTCGACCTCGACCCGCTGGATGATGTGCAGGTGATCGCGCCGATGTATCGCGGCCCGGCTGGTGTCAATGCGCTCAATGAGGCGCTGCAAACCGCGCTCAATGGCGACCTGCGACAGGCGGAGAAAAAACTGGGCGGACGTTTGTTCCGCGCTGGTGACAAGGTGATGCAGATCAAAAACAACTACGAAAAAGAGGTTTTCAACGGCGACATTGGCCGCATCACCGGCATCGACTTTGACGACAACACGCTGGAGGTGGTGATCGACGGTAACTACATTTACTACGACTTCACCGAAGTGGAAGAACTGACGCACGCTTATTGCATCAGCACCCATCGCAGCCAGGGGGCGGAATACCCGGTAGTGGTCATTCCGCTGCTGACGCAGCATTACATGATGCTCCAGCGCAACCTGCTCTATACAGCCATTACGCGAGCGAAACAAACGGTTGTGATTGTTGGGACGCACAAAGCGGTGGCGATGGCCGTGCAGAATAACAAAGTCTCGGATCGCTTCAGCGGCCTGCTGGCACGCTTGAAGGCATGATGCTAGCCCGGTTTCGAATTAAAAACTGACCGCGCTGTTTAAGCACCACAGACCACATTACCGCATGATATAGCGTTCGCGGAAGGCTTTATCATTCATGTGATAGGGGCCGCCATCCTGTCCAATCACCAGCCATTGACCGGCGGGAATCAGCGCGGGCTGGGGACTTTCCATGCTTTGCACATAGGTGGGCTTTGTCAGCCGCTTGGCCCAGACGCCTGCCGCCTTGAAAAACGGGGTGCAGCCGCGCTGCATCAGGTCGCGTTCGGCTTTGCCCGGCTTCCAATCTGGCTCGTCCCAGGGTTTGTAGGTTTCGCGGAAAATATCTTCACGGCAGGGCCAGTGTTCGTAGCTGTCGAGGCTTTCCAATGCCTGATCGCCGGGTTTGTAGCAGATGATATGGCCGTCTTCCACGACCAGCGTTTCGTAATCCACCGCGATGTGTAAGCGGCCTGTCCCCTGTGGCAGTCGCCGCGCCATCACCACATCTTTTTTGCGTTCATAATACGATAAACCTTCGGCCTTCAATTCCTGCTCCGTCCATTCTCGCTGTCGTATCACATGGGCAACCATCATCGCCCTCCTTACCTTTCACAGATTATCCAGTGTACGACAGAGTGAAGCAGCAGATTCCCCCCATCCTGCGGGGTTTATTGCATTTTTTGATCGGTTATCAATGAGCGTTTTTATTCCAGCAGATTTCCCCGCAGTCGCGCCAGCGTTTCTTCATCTAAGCCCGCCGCCAGCAGCAGATAAGGTTCGATGCCGCCATACTGGTTACGGATGTGTGCCAACGCCGCCCGCAGCGTGTCCGGGTTAGCCACCAGCATCGGCTGCACATCCTCTACGCCGATGCCCATCCAGCGCACCGAACTGATGGCTTTCGCGCCGTATTCGCGAAAATGTTTGTAGTACAGGTTGCTCAGGCTGTAATCGGCGATAATCACATCTTCCGGCACGCCCAGCAGCAGCAGCAGCATAGCGACAGCCACACCGGTGCGGTCTTTTCCGGCCGTGCAGTGGATGATCGTCGGCAGGTTCGCCGGTTCGGACAGGCGGCGCAGAATGCCACCATAGAGTCTGGCATTCTGGTCAATCATCGTGTGGGTGTACATCTCGGTCATCATGAGGCTGAGGGCGTTGGGATTCAGCAGCATCGCCCGCAGTCGTCGTCGCCGGTCATCCTGAACCAGCAGCGGCAGATGCAGGTATTCAGGCGCGGGGTCGGCAGGCAGGCGGTCAGGGTCGGCATCCCGTTCGTCATTGCCTCGCAGATCGCAGACCATTTTAATGCCCAGGCGCGCCAGATGATCGACATCGGCTGTCGTCAGCCCGGCGAGCGCACCGGAACGGTAAATCAGCCCGCGCCGGACGCGTCGCCCATCCGCCGTTTTGTATCCCCCGACATCGCGGAAATTAATGCCTCCTTCGAGCGGTAAAAAGCGGTCTGGTACATCGTCAGCCAGGTGGATGATGAGCGATTCTGGCGCGGGGTAATTCGGCCTCCGCCACCGCGCCGCCAGTCCCGCCAGCGCCGCGCCACCAACTGAGAGAAGCAGCAGTCGAAAAATCCAGATCATTAACATTGCCTCATAATAAATTGCCAATCCCGCTCACAGCTTGCTTAAGCGACGGCCACCTTTGCAAACTGATAGGCGAATAATTCGCTGACACCATCCCGACAGGGCAGACAAAAACGTCTCTACAAAGCCTGTTCTATCTCGTCCAGATGCTCGCGCCGGTGGGTTGCGCGGGACAGATTGAATGGCAGCCCGATGGCGACCACCTGCTCCAGCAGCTCATCGGAAAGCGCCGCCACGCGTGCGTCGGTTTCTTCTGCCATTTGGACTGCAAGCTGCGCGGCTGTGCGCGGTGGGAGCGCCAGACACAAGGGTTTGGCCGCGTCGTTAATCGGGTCAACGCTGCCCCAGCTCCAGGTTGGCTTTGCCGGTGGGTTGCCCGCCGCCCAATGGTTCATGAAATGCAGCGCCCACGCATCCCAGTAGGCCATGTGTGCCAGCACTCCGGCCACTGTCCAGCCAGCGGGCATGGGACGGCTGAGTTCGTCATCGCTCAATCGCGCTACCAGCGCCTTGAGCCGTTCCCGCTCCGCATCATTTTCGGCAATATAGCCTTTGTCCATAGTGTGCCTGTTTCCCTGTCACTCATCGCTTTGCTCTGCACGTTGAACGGCTCAGCCGCGCTCATAGGTCGCCCGCAGGTAGATGTCGATCAGATAACGTGGATAGCCGATCTTCGCTAAATTTTCCTCGCAGACTTTGAAGCTCGCGCCTGCATCACGCCAGAAGGGGACGCGCTTCACAAGGGTTTCCACCTTCTCGCGCGGGGTGATAATCCAGGTGTCTTTTGGCACATGCCCAAAATACAGCACCGTCATGTCATCAATCACGCTGGTCGATTTCAGATAGGGCGCGATCAGAATCACCTTGCGCGCGCCCCGGTCTTCGATCAGATGTTTGGCGACGAATTTGGCCGTCCCGCCCAGGTCAACCAGGTCTTCTACCACGCCCACCACGCCATCGGCCACATCAATCGACAGCGGGTGCAGAATGCGCGGCTCGTCCAGCGGTTGCCCCGGCCCGGCGTAATACTTCACGCCCATCGTGCCAAAGGTAATCGGAGGAATGTTTTTATTCAGGGTCCAGGCCAGATGGTCATGCAGCAGCACGCCGGGCAGCATCCCCCCCATGGTGATGATGACCGCCTGTTTGATTTGTTCGCGGGTGGCGATGTTGTCGATCTGGTAGCGGTAGACCATCCGCGCCATCTGTGCCGCCACATAGGTCATCACATGGTCGGGGATATAGAGAAATTTGAGCGTGTCAAACTCCACGTCGGTGCCGTGTGGCTGCTTCCAGAATGCCGGGTCAATCTGGTCGTCGGGCGCTTGAACCTGATCACTGTAAAGGGACATGGGCATTTGCTCGTTAGAGAGGAACAACCCCCACAGTCTACCGCAACGAGCGCCTCTATGCAGCAGGGAAATTCAATTGAACCGCCAGCCACGCAGTTTAGCGAACCAGCAGTCGTACTCCGAGGATCATCAGACCTGTCACCGCTAACCCACCGCACACCAGCGGGATGAAGCGTGCGAAGCGTTCCGGCAAAAAGATGTCCGCGACGAAATCATTGCCTGTCCTGTCGCCTAAACGCTTCGCCATTTTGGTCAGTGGACAGCGTGCGCCATTGGCGAGGAAAACAACCACTTCCGCCAGGACGGCAATCACGGCAATCATCAATCCCGGCGCACGCGGGTTGAACAGGCCGCTGTAGAGAATGTACAGGATTGCCGCGCTCTCCACGATGAATACGACGGTGTGAAATAATTTGATCCAGAAAAGTGCTGACATCATGCCCTCTGTTGAGAGTATCCATGATTAATGCGCCGCAGCCGGGTGAAATTCATCCCGATTTTCTGCGCCGCATATCCTGTTGAGGCGTTGGGGAAAGCGTGACTCACATACGCTGTCAGCCGAGCAGCGGCAGCAGCGTGTCGCAGTCGTCCATCAGCAGATAGTGCAGCAGTTGGTGTGCTGAATCAACCTGGCCGCGCTCCATCAGGGATACCAGCTTTTCGTAGAGGATGATTTGTGCCTGATGAGCGTGCAGGCTGCGGGGAGCGCGCATCTCGCGTAAAATTTCCAGCAGATAAACCCGGTTATACAGGGTTTGCAGCAGATCAATCGTTTGCGATTTGCCGCCCAGCGTGGCGATCAGGCGGTGCAGGCTGAACAGGGTATCGGTTGCGCCGCGCCGGTCACCGGTGAGCGCCTGTTTGCGTGCTTCACTGGTCAGGCGGCGCAGGCTGGTGACGCCGCTTTTGCTGAGTCCATTCATGGCCCAGCGCAGCGCCAGCCCTTCTACCGCCGCCACCAGCGCATATAATTCTTCCGCCTCGCCTTTGGTGAAAGCACGAACATAAACGCCATGCCGCGCCTGCTTCACCACCCAGCCTTCGCTTTCCAGCAGATAGAGCGCGTCGCGGATGGTGTTCTGGCTGACGCCTAATTCCTGCGCCAGCCCCATTTCCAGCAAACGTTCGCCGCTGATGTAACGCCCTTCGCGGATAGCCTGCCGCAGATGGTCAGCAGTTGTCTCGGCCCGTGTGGAAGAAGATAACGCCATAGTTGTCCGCAGAATTAAGGAATTTGGCTGCCATTGCAGAGGCGGAGCAAGGCCTCCGCCCATTCGCATCGTGCGATGATTTTACCGGTTCACAAACCGGTAGCCCACGCCGCGCAGCGTCATGATGTATTCGGGATGGTCGGGGTCGATTTCCAGCTTTTGCCGCAGATAATGGATATACAGCTTCAGGCTGTCAATCGCGTCGCCGTATTCCTCGCCCCAGGCTTCTGTCACCAGTTCGGTACGGGTGACGACGCGCCCGGCATTCCGCACCAGCACACCCAGCAGGTTAAATTCCTTCGGCGTCAGGTGTTTCAGTTCATTCCGCACCCATACTTCGCGGTTCATGAAGTTGATGCGGAAGTCGCCGCCGTTAAAAATCAGTTCTTCGCTGATATTGGGGCGCGGCGAACGGCGCAGGTGGGCGCGGATGCGGGCGATCAGCTCATCATTTTCATAGGGTTTGACGACGTAATCGTCTGCGCCCATCTCCAGGCCGCGCACCACATCTTTCACCTCACTGCGGGCCGTGAGAAAGATGATCGGCACATCAGACATTTCCCGCAACCGTTTGCATACTTCCCAGCCGTCCATGTCCGGCATCATGATGTCCAGCAGCACCAGTTCGGGCTGGTGGCGGTAGGCTTTTCGCAGGCCATCCTCGGCGCGGTACGCTTTGATGACCTCGTAGCCCCGCCGTTCCAGCAGGATAGCGATCAACTGGACTGTGGTTTCTTCATCATCAATGACGAGAATTTTCTCCGCCATGCGTTTGTCCTTACTCATTACCCGCCGATAAACTTTCGCTAACCGGGGCATTACAATTATTTAACTTACTCTATCACGACGTTATATATGGTGCAAGTGGAGTACAAATCGCCCTGTTCAGCCCGGAATCGCGGTGGTAGCATCGCCCTGTAATCAACAAATCAGGTATCACATGACACGTCATGTCCCTGCAACCACATAATCAACGAGTAACCTGCCCATGCCCTCAAAACCTCTGATGGTCATCCCGGTGGAAGCGCCTGTCCATACCGGCGCGTTCGATCTGTATACTACCTTCATTGACTCGCTGGCCGCTGCTGGCGAAATGTTGCAGGATGGTGATGTGCTGGCTGTTTCCAGCAAGTATGCCGCCATTAGTGAAGGGCGCGTCGTCGCGCTGGATGAAATCGTGATTAGTCCCCAGGCCGCTGATCTGGCCGAGCGCTATCAGATGAATCCGAAAATCGCCCAGCTTGTCGTTCAGGAAGCTGACCATATTTTCGGCGGCATCCCCGGCTTTCTGCTGACCTATAAGGACGGCATTCTCTCGCCCAATGCGGGCATTGACCGTTCCAATATTCCGCTTGGCTATGCCGTCCTCTTCCCGCAGCAGCCTTACCGGACAGCGCGGGATATTCGTGCAGCCCTGCGCGCGCGGTTAGGCGTCGATGTCGGCGTTATCCTGACCGATAGCTGGTTGATGCCGGGGCGGCTCGGCACATCCGGCGTGGCGCTGGCGACTGCCGGTTTCCGCCCGGTGCAGGATGAACGCGGCAAGGAAGACCTGTTTGGCAACCCGATGCAGGTGACCCAGCGCGGTATTGCCGATACACTCTGTGTTTGCGCGCAGATGGTCATGGGTGAACGGGATGAAGCCACTCCTTTCGCCATCGTCCGCAACAGCGGCGTGACGCTGACTGATGTTGAACTGGGCGTGGATGATGTGGCAATTGACTGGCGCATGTGCATTTATGTCCAGTCGCTCACCGAAGGCCTGCTGGAAACACCCTTCGAGAAACAGCCATCCAACGGCCAGCGACCATAAATTCATCCAATTGTAAGGATTCTGGCGTATTGTTTTATAGTGCAGGGGAGGGTTTTGAATCTGCCTCTGCACTCAGTCGTTTTTCGAGGATGCTTTATTGTGAAATGGGTTTTTCGTCTGCTTCTCTGCCTCGTAGGGGCGGCTGCGCTGTCCGCTTGCGCCCCCGCCACCAGTGTGTCACCCACCATGCTGTCCGCTGCGGGTGATGCCGCCGAAGCCAGTTATGAAGGTCTGCACCCGCCGCAGGATTTGTCGCTGGTTGCTGCTACCGGGCGTCCGCAGTTCATCGTTTCCTACGCGGACTGGTGAACGGTCTGCACCCGCAATGCGCCCATCGTGCATGGGCTTCAAAATCAGTTTGGCGACCATATCGATTTTATCTACCTCAACATTGACCTGCCAGCAACGCTGCCTTTCCGTGAACGCTTTGACATCGTGCAGCGCACCAGCTACGTGCTGATTGACTCTGCCGGGAACATTTTGCAGCGCTGGTACGGCCCGCTTGATGAAACCTTCATGGCTGAATATCTCACCAGTTTTGTCGCGGCGTAATCGCCCGTGCCTATTGTTTCCCTGCCGTGCATCGTGTATCATCGGCAGGGTTTAGTGAGTGAAAGTGCCGGATACTACGCATGAATCAACTTCAGAATTTCCCGCCAGTTCGCTGGATGATGCGCCACCCCCGTCTGGCTGCCTGGATTATCCTGTCTGTCGGCATGGTCGCGCTGCTCATCATCGAAGCGCGTGATGTCGGCCTGCTGTTCACGCAATGGATAGCGCTGATCGTCGCAACCGTACTGGTGGCCGGGGCCTGCGTCTGGATTATTAGCTGGGAAGACAAAGACGACGACGCTGAAGTTGAGGCAGAGCAAAAAGAAAGCGAAGCAGAACGGCTGGCTTAATTGCCGTTTCCGCGTCCCCCGCTGTTACCCTGCCCGTTATTGCCTTGTCCGTTATTGCCACCCCCCGGCTTGTTTTCCGGGGGGCCGTTACACTGTCCGTTATTAACCTGGCCCTGATTGCCGTGTACCTGATTACCCTGTCCGTTATTACCTTGCCCCTGATTACCCTGTCCCTGATTATTATTTGAGGGTGCGCCTGCCCCCTGGCAGCGCCGTCGCCAGCCGTTAGCTGGGGCCCAGGGCGGTGGCGGGTTGGCACAGGAACCATCATCGCGCCAGGAAGTGCCGGTTTGCGGGTTAACGGCTACATCCTCATCAATGATTTCTAGCTCAACTGCCACAAAATCGCCCGGTTCATTCGGCACGATTCCGGCCTCAATGCGAATGATGTCCCCTACTTTAATGATTGTCAGCAGCGGATCGTCTGGTTCGACGCCGATAACGATGTCGTAAATCGTGATCTCGCTGCCATCAATTGCCTCAACCGGGCCTTCAATAATGAGAATCGGTGGGGTGGTAGGTGTCGCCGAAACTGTTGGTATAGAGGTTGCTGTCGGCGGTGTATCAGTTGCGGGAAGCGCTGTCGCTTCAGTGGCGACTATCACCGGTAAGGTAGTCGGGACGGTAGTAGTCGCTTCCGGTACAGGGCTGCTGGTCAGTGCTGGTGTAGGGGCTGGCAGCTCCGTCGCCGCAGGGATTTGCGCGGCTCGTGTAGCAATCAGCGCCACACTGATAACGACTACTGCCACCAGCGCTGCTGCCGCCGCCAGGATTGGCAGGCCGCCTGATACAGGCAGGGGGGCGGCAGGCGCGCTTGGCATCGCCTCCAGCATCCGGGCGCGGATAGCATCAAAAGTTTCTGGCTTCAGGGCTGATTGTGGCGCTTTTCCCAGCCGCTCAATCAGCGCCTGTTCTTCAGGGGTAAATTGTTCGTTATCCATCTGTCAATCACCCCGTAAGTAACTACGCGCCTTGCCAGACGCCCCAAGCTGGTCGCCCAGCGCTTTCAGCGCCCGGTGCTGCATGACACGGATCGCCGCCTCAGATTTATTCATAATCGCCGCGACTTCGTTGTGCGGCATCCCCTGCATAAAACGCAGCACCAGCAGCGTTTGATAATCTTCCGAAAGGCTGGTTAACGCCTGCCGAAGCTGCTCACGTTCCTGTTCCTTTGCCGTTTTCCCGAAAGGATCAGTGTCGTCGCTCGGCTCGTTTTCAGTGAGCTGCTCGGTAGCCCGTTTGCGTCCTCGATAATGATCGGTCACCAGATTGGCGGCGATGCGGTAGAGCCATGCCCCAAAAGGCACGCCGGTGTCTTCATAACGCGCTATTCCCTGCACCATCCGCAGAAAAACATCCGCAGTCAAATCCTCTGCCACGACGTCAGATTCCACTCGGTAGCTGATATAACGAAAGATCGGCTGCGCGTAGGCTTCGTACAGCGCGCCAACCGCTTCCTTATCACCGGCTTTCGCCCGCGCGATGAGCTGTCGCTCGTTGGGTAATGATTCCATGTAGGCATTATGCCCCGGTTTTGGCCGCAGCGCACACGCTCTGATTGTGCGTTTTATAACGCTTTCACTGAAAAAGATGTTACAAAGAAGTTTTAAAACGCGATTTTTTGATCGGTTGTAACATGTTGTGTCATCATACCGTTTTTATGAATGTCAATTATTGGGCAGGAGTTGTTTATGAAACACAGATTTCGCTGGTTTTTACCTGGCCTGCTGGTGCTGCTGTTGTCGGTTGTGTTTATCGGGGGCATCGCCGCCCAGGATGCTCCGGCAAACTGCCCGCGTGGACAGGGCTACTGGAAATCTACCGCCGCCTGGCCGGTGGCTGACCTGACTATTGCCGGGCAGGTTTATTCCCAGGCTGAATTGCTCATTATTCTTAACATGCCGCCGCAGGGCGACGCCAGCCTGATTCTGGCGCACCAGCTTATCGCGGCCAAGCTGAATATGTTGAGTGGGCTGGATGCGACGGCTGCCGCTGGCCTGATCGCTCAGGCGGAGACGCTGCTTTCCGGTTATCCGGGCAGGCTGCCTTATAACATCGCCCCAGCTTCCAGCGAAGGCAGCACCATGACCAATGTCAGCAGTGTGCTGGAAGCCTACAATGCCGGCCTGCTTTCGCTGAACTGCGCCCTGACGCCGACAGCGACCCTCTCACCAACCCTGATGCCAGAAGGCACGCCAACTGTCGTCAGCACCCCGCTTATCACACCATCGGTCACACCTCAGGGAACGCCCGCCGTAACAGCCACGCCTTCTGTAACCGTGACGCCGGGCGGCCCGCCCATCATCATCATCGAAGGGCCGGTCACAGCCATCAATATCAACATCATCACCATCTATGACATTGATATTGAACTTAACGTTGATGATCCGCTGCTGCTGGTGATAAAAATCGGCGACATCGTGCGTGTCGAAGGCAGCATACAGGATCGCGGCGGCGTGATTATCATTGTGGCGGTGACCGTCATCATCGTTAATGTGGACATCGACATTGATACCGGTGAAGTCTGGCGCGATGAGGGGAACTGCGCCAATCCACCGCCGCCCTGGGCCCCGGCCAACGGCTGGCGCCGCCGCTGCGGCGGTGGCAATAACAATGGCGGTGGCAATAACGGTGGCGGGCGCGGCAATAAAGATGACGATGACGATGATTAGGGGATTAGAAGTTACGCAGTTCAGAATATTTCTCGCCTGGACAAGGGGGTTAAACCCCTTGTTTCTCTGCTCAACTGCCTAAGTCCTGTTAATGCTAAAGGTCATTCCCATCAGGCTTTTCTGAGGGTTCAGGCGGCTACCCCCAGAATTGGCGGGCTGCTCGGCCCTTCTTCGTCCGTGCGCCCGCCTTCGGCCTCAATTGACACGGCGAAAGCGTCATAATCCGTCGCCGGGCGGCCTTCCAGCGGCAGCAGGATGTAATGCGGCTCATCGGCCTGGTCGAAGCGCAGCAAACCGCCGCTGCGAGGGCTGCCATTATCCACCAGCCACAGTTGATAAACCTGTTCCGGCGTCAGCGGCGGCAGGTTGCTGACCGCGATCACGGCTTCACGGCCATCAGCGGTCAGCACCAGCGCCCCCTGCGGGCCATTGTCTATAGCGAATGGCACCCATTGCGAATCGGCCTGCGCCACAATCCACTCATAAACCTGCTTCGGCTCTGGTGGACGCAGCAGCAGGCTGGCGGCTATCAGCAGCGCGATGACAGCCGCCGCGCCGAAAATCAGCGGAATCGTTCGGCTGCGGGGGCTGGATTTCGGGATTGTGGTCAGCGGCACAGCAGCCGGACGTGACGGAGGGGCAGCGCTGGCATCAGGGCGAGCTTCAGCCAGACGGCGGCGCAGATCATCGTTCAGATGTGCCGGAGCGGGGCGTGCGGGAGTCGTCAGCGTGAGCGCTTCCGCCACGCCCTGATAATCGATGAGTAGCTGCCGGGCCTCGCCATCAGTTGCCAGCAGTGCCTCAACTTCAGCGCGCTCGTCGGGGTCGAGCGCGCCCAGGGCATAAGCGGGAATCAGGTCGAGAAGATCATTTCGGTTCATAGTTGCTGCTGCGATAGCCATCCAGTGATGGCTGCTGCCTGCTGTGCAGACGACTCCTGTTTTAATCCGATCCTATTAAAAACCTGTAAAAATCTACGGTCAATCTTCAGCTTTTGGATTTAAAGGCAGTTTCCCAGTCCAGGCTGCCCGCAGCTTGTGCATCCCCAGCCGGATGCGCGTCTTGACTGTGCCGAGCGGAATAGCCAGCGATTCGGCGATATCGCTGTGTGTCATCCCGTAAAAATAAACCAGTTCGATCAGTTCCCGCTGCTCGCCGGGCAGCTCCGCCAGCACCGAAATCAGCGTCCGCCGCAGATCGCTGGTGCGGTCATCGGTCGCCAGCACATTTTCCCACAGATTAGGGTCTTCATCCATAAAGAGCATTCCGGCCTGGGGGCTGCGGCGCTGCTGCTGTCGCAGATGGTCAATCGCCAGCCGCCGCGTGATGGTCAGCAGCCAGGTGATGAAGCGGCCTTTAGCCGGGTCGTAGCTGTAGGATTTGTTCCACAGGCGCATGAAGGCATCCTGTGTCACCTCCTCGGCGGCCATCTGCTCGTTCAGCACACGGTAAGCCACCGAATAGACCAGATTGGCATAGCGGGCGTGCAGTTCTACCAGCGCATCTTCATCTCCTGACTGGATGCGCTGTAAAAGTGTTATTTCAGGTGTTGGGTTCATGACCAGTATGGGTACTGTGAGTGTATCCCCTCACTTTCATACTATATCACAAGTTGCTGAATGCGCTTATGCCGCTGATTTTTAAACTCAGCCTGTTGCCATGCGCTATCTCATGATGCAGCCAGCCCCGCTAATCCTTCATGCTTCGCCATGAGTTTGTGAAAAATTTGCTCAATTTGGTTGCCCCTGCTCGGCTACCGCTCTATACTACAAATATTAAGAGCAGCCAGACACAGGGGCAGTCATGGCGAGTATATTCATCAGTTACCGGGCGGAAAGCAGCGCAGACCTGGCCGAGCGCATCCTGCGCGATCTCAAAGCCCAGGGAATCAGCGTTCAGGTGGACAGCGGCGATAACGGTGGGCGGCTTCAGGCGGTGCAGGAAGCCGATGTTTTCGTCTGTCTGCTGGGTGCTGACACCTTCGAGGACGCCCGTGTGCTGGAAGCTGTCGAGCTGGCGCACCGCGCCAGCAAGCGGATGCTCCCGGTTTTTCAGGAAAGTTACGCGCCAATCCCGCTGGAAAAAGCGCCCACGCCTCATGTTCGTGCCCTGCTGGAAGGCGATGGTGTGCGCGTTTTCGACGTGAAAAATGTTCATGTCACCGCCGCTATCGCCTCACTGGCGCAGATGATTATGAACGCCGCCCGGCCCAGTGCCGCGCCCGAACCCGCTTCCAGCGGCGGCCAGATTCCCATCATGACCAGCATCGACAATTTAGCAGGTCAGCGCTTCGGCCAGTATGAGGTGCGCGACCTGCTTGGTCAGGGGGGTATGGGTGCGGTGTATCGGGCTTATCAGGCCAGCCTGCGGCGTGATGTCGCGCTCAAGGTGCTGCCCCCCGGCCTGGCAGGACAGGGCGAATTTTTAGAGCGCTTCGTGCGGGAGGCGCAAACTGCCGCCGCGCTCGAACACGCCCACATCGTCCCGGTGTACGACTACGGCACCTATGGCGGCCTGAGCTTCGTCATCATGCGCCTGCTGACGGGCGGATCATTGTCTGACCGGATGGCCTATCGCCAGAAAAGCGGCGGTCTGCCCTCGCTTTCCGAGACGGCGACTGTTATCCGCCAGCTTGCCGGGGCGCTCGATTACGCCCATGGCAAAGGTGTGATCCACCGCGACATCAAAGCCAACAATGTCATGTTTGACGATCAGGGCAGCCCGTTTCTGGTCGATTTTGGCATCGCCAAGCTCACCACCGCCACCACCGGCCTGACAGGTACGGGCGTGGCGATGGGGACACCTTCCTATATGTCGCCGGAGCAGTGGAAGGGCGAAAGCATCACCCCTGCTACCGACCAGTACGCGCTCGGCATCATGACCTATTCGATGATTACGGGGCGGCTGCCTTTTGAAGCGCCGACGCCCTACGCCCTGATGCATAAACATCTCAACGAAGAACCAACCCCGCCGCAGGTCTGGCGTGCTGACCTGCCCGAAGGCGTCAAGGATGTGCTGGCGCAGGCGATGGCGAAAGACCCGCGTGATCGCTATCCGCTGACGCGCGATTTCGCGGAAGCCTTCGCAGCGGCGACAACCGGCATTGGCGGCTTGCCCACCGGCTTTTTCACAACGCCGCTGCCAGAGCGCCCCAAACCCGTCTATACCGGCATGGGGCGGCCAGCCTCGCCCTCGCAGATTAGCGGGCTGGAGGGGCCAACCGCTGCGCCGGGCTATTCAGCGACGGTCACGCCCAGCACACCCTATCCGGCGAAACCTGACTCCACTACTGATCTGATCCCTGTGTCCAGCCGGGGGCGCGGCCTCATCATGCTGATCGCCGCCGCTGCGGTGGTCGCGCTGGGGCTGCTGGGTTTCGCGTTGTTTTCATCGGCGCAGGCGCAGCAGGCTGCGGCTGAAACCGCCACCTACGACGCTCATGCTGCCGCGACAGCCGCCGGGACGCAGACTGCCGTCATGCTGGCGCTGCTGGCGACCGATACGCCGACACTGACGCCCACAGCCACCGATACGCCAACGCTGACACCGACAGCAACGGCCACCGATACGCCAACCAATACGCCGACGGCCACCGCTACCGACACGCCGACGATCACACGCACGCCGACTGATACACCTACAGCCACACCAGCCACGCCGGTTGCCCAGGCTTTGCGCGGCATTACCGCCCGCCTCGGCCCTGGCTCACAGTATCCAGTCGCGGGTGACCTGTCGTTGGGCGTACGGCTCGAGGTGGTGGGCATCAGCGATGACGGCGCCTGGTATCAGGTGGTGCTGCCGGACGGGACTCGCGGCTGGCTGGCGGCCTCCGCCGCGCTGGTGAATACCTTTTGCAATCTGTAAGCAGTGCCGATTGCAGCCGCGCCGACCAATTCACCGACTGAAACCTTTTCGCCG
>CAYUTY010000031.1:22915-63582 GCA_964447795.1 uncultured Anaerolineaceae bacterium | reverse complement strand
GGGGTTGCGGGGTATTTTCACAGGCTGGGCCGTGTCCCGGCTTTCTGGTCGCCCTCATAGCGCATTGTCACTTTGTCCTGGGCAGCGCTCATGACTTCACAACCTGCCGCGCCTGGTCAAGCAAACGCTGCCGCCGCTGCTGATTCCATTCGGCGCTCATGCCAGGCGAATACAAGTTCCAGCAAAAATGACCGATATACCAATCCCGCTCATCAAAGCGCCAGGGCATGTGACTAAAAGGCGCGATTCCCATGCAGTTAGCTAGATGGGCAAGTTTTGGTCTTGGAACTCTGTCACGGCGGCTTGTGTGATGAGCATAAGCCGCTTCCAGTTCGGGAGTCCCTTCAACCGCTGGCTTGATTTCTTCAAGCTGCCAACGACAATCTTCAACCACTTCCCAACGCAGATCTGCATAGTAAATCTCTTCATCGGTTGGATTGTGGGCATAATCCCAGTCCTCATAGGTGGCAGCTTCATACCCACGAAGCCGAACATAGCGATAAGCCAGTTCATAGCGCCATTTTGCGCTCTCAGGTCGTGAGATAGCCACTTCACCCGCTGCGCCCGAATTAGCGCCCTCCTGGCTTGACGAATCTATGTTCTGATTCCCGGAATTACTCCGTGATAATTAACATTATCATGTGTAATTCTGTCCGACTGGATAACTGCCGCTTGGCGCGGGTCAACTCACTTTTGTTTCCAGTTATTGATCGACAACCGCGCCCCATCATCCACCTGCATCATTTGGGCGGTTAAGTTTGAGCCTCGTCAGGTTGCCATTGTCGTAGTCTTGGCCCTACAGACCACCAGAATTTCCAGCAGAAGTATCGATGATTGTAACGCCACCTCCTCGACCTCCATCACTCGCGCCGCCATGCGCTAATTTACTCCCGTCTGGACTCCAGGCAACAGCATAAACAGAATTGGGAGCCTCAACTAATTTAATAGTTTGCCAGGTTGTTGTATTCCAAATGCGAATTGTCTCATCAATACCACCGCTCGCTAACCGAGTACCATCTGGGCTCCAATCCAATGACGTAACATAATTTGTATGGTTGACTAATTGAGTGATGGTTTGACGGGTATTCACATCCCAAATGCGAATTGAGAAATCATCCGCTCCATTTTGAGGGTTTTCGCCATTTTGGGCTGTGGCGATTTTCGTTCCATCAGGACTCCATGCCCCAGCCATCACATCACCTGAGTGTCCAGCCAAGAGATAGCCGTTATTCAAGGAACTTGCTTCTTGGATCCTTGTAACGTTTTCGGAACCGGTCAAACCGAGCTTACCGTTTGAATGCCAGCCTAGCCAGGTGAACCAAGATGCAAGGTTTTTCTGCCGAGCGACAGCGTTTGTAGTAGCATTCCAGATTTGGACAGTCCCTTTTGTCGTCGCTGTGGCAAACTCTAACCCGTTTGAACTCCGGGAAACTGTATTTACAATTCCGTCAAGTTGATAAGTGTGAACAACCTGAAATTGTGTTCCACCTATGAACTGTCGTATCGTAGCCGCCACTACTTAGTAATTCATTTGATGCACCGGGTCTCCAAGCTAAGGTCAAAATTTCCTCAGTATGTCCTTGTAAAGTTACAAGCACCTGATTATTAGCTACATTCATAATCTTGATCGAATTGTCAACCGCGACAGCTAATTTCGTGCCATCCAGTTTCCAGGCAATTGCTGTAACATCCACTGTACTATCCTGATAAGCATGCATACAGAGGGTGAACTGGATGAAGCAAAAACGCCGATTTCCGGCGTTCAAGGCATGTATATGGATATGCCCCATAGGGGATTCGAACCCCTGTTTTAGCCTTGAGAGGGCTACGTCCTAGGCCTCTGGACGAATGGGGCAATGCATAATTCATGGGGCATTGTATCAGCAAGTGGATATTGGGTCAAGCTATGAAAGAAAGCAGCTTTATTGATGTCCAATGCTCAGCAAGCCAACGGCATCCTTAACCTTTTGCAGTGTTTTATCAGCCACTTCGCTGGCTTTTTCTGCCCCTTCTCTAAGAATCTTGTCTAATACGCCTGCTTCCTCCATGATACGGCCATATTCTGCCTGTAGCTTACCAAGACGATCATTTACAACTTCGACCACAGCTCGCTTTAAATCACCATAACCCTTACCGGCAAATGTCGCATTTACAGAATCTGTCGTTTGGTTAGTGAATGCCTGATAGATCGTGAGGAGGTTGTTTACCCCGGCTCGATCAGCCTGGTCGCTAAACTTGATTTCCGAATATGAATCGGTTGTTGCCCGCATAATCACTTTTTTGACCCGATCCGGCTTATCAAGCAGGTAGATGGCATGATATTCCGAGGCTTCACTTTTACTCATCTTAGCAGATGGATCATCAAGCCCCATTATGCGTGCGCCTTCAGGTGGAATCATCGCTTCAGGAACAACCAGGTGATTGCCGTAGAGATGATTGAAGCGTTGAGCTAGATCGCGCGCGTATTCAAGGTGCTGTCGCTGATCGTCACCAACTGGAACAGCATTTGCCTGATACAAAAATATGTCTGCTGCCATCAGTGTTGGATAATTCAAGAGTCCTGCACTGATTGATTCCTGATTTTGCTTGGCTGATTTGTCCTTAAACTGGGTCATGCGATTCAGCCAGCCCACCGGGGCGAAGCAGGTTAATATCCAGGCTAATTCCGCATGGGCATGGACATGAGATTGCACAAAGATAGTTACTTTTTGAGGATCTAAGCCACAAGCAAGGTACAAGGCAGCTACTTCGCGGGTTTTCGCGCGAAGCGATAGCGGGTCTTGGGGGACAGTGATGGCATGAAGATCAACGACACAGTAATAACAGTCATAGGTTTCTTGTTTTGCTACCCATTGACGTAACGCACCCAGATAATTGCCAATGGTGAGGTTGCCCGAAGGCTGGATGCCCGAAAGAATGCGTTTCTTTTGCCCCGACATTTTTGTGTAGTCCTATACAATGCTGGATAAAGGCTTAACCACTTAAAGTTAGTTCGGTTAGTTTAACAAAAGCAGACTGCCGATCAATGCTGATAACAGCACATCATCGTCAGTCCGCAAAAGTGCGCCTGGAGGGGCTCGAACCCCCGACACTCGGTTCCGAAGACCGATGCTCTGTCCACTGAGCTACAGGCGCATGACAATAATCAAACATGATTTATTGTAACCAAGTTTATAATTAGGTCAACGGTTAAGTCGTTCGGCCAGCAGATAAAGATTGTGCTTGGTAGCTGCTAGCCCTACAGGGTCATAGATGAGGGATTGAAGATTTTCAGCATGTAAAAGCAATGACTGTGCATCTTCAAAATAACCTATCTCGATACAAATTGCGCTTAGATTAGTCTTGGTGCGAGCAAGCGCAATAGAATCATGTGCCTGTTCAAGAAGGATTACAGCAAATGATAGATCATTGTATGCAGCCTTAAGATCACCTCTCACCTTGTGTAATTGCCCTAATATACTTAAGCCTCGCGCACGCAGTGGCTCCGAAAACTCAGTTGTATTAAGAAAGTTACCAATGCAGATGTGGCACTGCATCCAATTACCTCGCCGCAGAAAGTATTCGCTTTGGAGCAGCAAAGACTGAGCGTTATCTGGCAATTGGTTGATGAGCTTTTCGCAATCATCGAGATTGTTCATGTCAAGTGCTATTTGCATAGCCTCTGAAGCGAGAGCAGCAATTAGATCATGGTTCCGTCTTCTGGTGGCAATTCGCGTCGCTCTCGCCAAAAGTTTTGTTGCTTGCTCATAACTACCTTCATGACGAAATAGAATAGCAATCTCTAATATCGCAGAAGCTTGTTTTTCAAATAGACCATTCTTTCCAGCCAGGCTGATTGCCAGCATGAGGGCATCATGTGCTTCAGCCCGACGGGCAATTGAGCGCAGGCAGACGCCATAAGCGATGAAGTAGTCTACAGAGACATCATTTCGGCCTGACACCTCATTTTCAAGAAGTTCAGCCCAGATTGCCCAATGGCGTGCCTGTATGCCACAGGAGAGCCAATTTGCCATAAACTCATCTCTCTCCGCGGGATTCAAGGTAATCCAATTACTCAGAAGGATTGATTCAGCCACAGGTAAAGCCGTATTGATAAGATTAGGGTCGATGGCTTTCAGATTAAGCAGCAAATCGCCTATAGTCGTTTGTGTTTCCAGCGAAATGCGATAGGACAGTTTTATATATTTACGTGCTCCATCCAGAAGTTGATAAAATCCCTGTCTCGCATGCCGCACATCTAGTACGAAGTGTTTAGCAAGGAGATCGAGAGAGCTTAAAGTAATCTGCGGCCAAATCTGGTGCAGGTAATCAAGAGAAAACGGTTCAGATGGTATTAATGATAAGGCGCACCAACATTTCATCGTTGGTGCGTCAAGTTGGTTGGCAATGGAAGAAAAAATTCCATGCATTTTCTCCGATGCACTCCCAGACGATATCAAATGATGATTGCGGACGGCAAGTTGAATCATGAGTGGATTACCGCCCACCTGTTCATAAATAATTTCTGGATTGTTGCCGACAGAGAAACTTTTAGTGGCTGCTATTTCCGCCAAGTGTAGTGCATCATTCTGCTTCAATTCACCCACGATTATATGATGTGCTGATAGTGGCTCCTTGTCCGGTAAAGTATCGCTAATCATTATGATTTGCATCTGACCCAGTGACATCAGGAAGTCATCTAATGCCGTAAGTTCATCCAAAATCAACTCGCACACATTATCCAAAACCACGGCGACCTTATAGATAGCGGCGTATTCTTTTAAAGAGATGCTACTCTCTTTAGGCAGCAAACGCTCTATAAGCGTATTCTGCACAGATTGAAGCGTCTGTGCATCATTGAGCCACACAATTTGATCAAGGGCATCTATCTCGATCTGGCTACGCAATGCACAGACGACGAGCGAAGTCTTTCCAATACCAGACATTCCAGTAATGAGAATATGAGCTGGTTGGTTTTCCCGAAGGATGGAGAGAATAGTTGCTAATTCCTTGTCGCGCCCAATGAGAACTGGAGTAACTGATGTGGGCAGATTAGAAGTTAAGCGCCTTTTTCGCTGATCTGTACGCGCCTTCCATTCCATATTAATTAAGCAATCTGTTAACCTGTCAACCCCCTGCCTCTGGTATCGCCTCAGCGTTCGCTCATCAACTCCAGCCACCCGACAAAAATCAGAAGTGGAAATACCCAGATGAATGCAAACATAACGATAATACAGCCAACTCCATGCAATTAGCTCGATGGAGTCCTGTTGAGCATCGATGCTGATTAACTTTAAGGCTTCATCACGCGATACATCTACATCAACAATTTTGACATCATGAGTTACTCGAATTCGCCTGTATTCATCTGAAATAATATTATTTATGGTGCGATACAGAGCGAATTCACGCGCTTTATTCGTAGCGGGAAAATCAGGAGTTATCAGAAAGTTATCAACGAGAAGGAGGCCGGCAAGAGGATTGGTTTCGCTCTCATGGAGGGGGTGAACGAGTGCCTGAAGCACTGAACGAACATTGGTAGTGCTAATAAAAGGTTGTTGTTTTGTTACCACAGCGAATCCGTAAACGTATTGATACCAGCATGTACGCCAATTCGTTTATACATCTGAAATCCTGTAAATGGATGCCCAAGGATCCCGTCATGAATAGCCCATGATCTCCCTCTGACAGTTTTCCATGCATTTGGGTGGCGGAAAATTCGAGCAGGGTCAAGTTTTTCACGCAGTTCACCCCCCTCCCGAAATTCACGATCAATTCGCAGCATTTCCTGGTAGCCTCTTATATAACTGAAGCCATAGCGTTCAAATACAATAGCATTGTGGTAAGCCAGAGGTTCTATTAAAAACATATCATGTCCCATATTTTGCACAAATTGTTCAAAAACGGGAACAGCCTGCTTAAAAGACCGCAGCCCACGACGAATTTGTCCTGGGGCAAGGCCGGCGTTCATAGCATGTTCTTCGGCAATTAAGTTGCGTCCAGTGGTTCCAAGATGTGTTGGATTGCCATGTTCATCTATATCAATGTTAAAGCGAGGTGTTTCAAGGTCGTTGACGACCACCAATAATACCAATAATTGATTATTAAAGGTGTCAGCCATATTGAGGTAGAGCATAGGGTCGATATCAGTTGGTTGGCGTTGTACAGTGATTTCTAAGGCTCGACTCCCCTTCGGGTATCGAAATCGCACAACCTGCCGTCCCTCAATCCTTAGAGTTTCCCTGTCCATTCCATAACTGTTAAAGAGCCACTCAGGTAACAGGGTGCGATAAATCGCCTGTTTTTCTTCATCCGGTAAATCATTAATTTCTCGAAGCGAGCCGGGCCAGTTCATGCCTGTTTAATAATCCTCTTTGAGAACACGTCGAATTTCGCGCTCAGCATCGCGTTTAGCTGTTGCTGCTCGCTTATCATAGAGCTTCTTGCCTTTTGCTAAAGCAATCTCTACTTTTGCACGGCCTTTATCGAGATAAATCAGGATGGGTACAATTGTATAGCCGCGTTCCCTGCTTTTAGAGATGATCTGAGCAATCTCTTTTTTATGAAGCAGCAGCTTCCGTGGCCGCAGCGGATCATGTTTGCCATATGTTCCTGATTGTTCATATGGGGAAATATGTACCCCAATGAGCCACAGTTCGCCTTCTCGATCCTGAACGTAACCATCGCTCAAGTTGACATTGTTCGCACGGATGGATTTAATTTCAGAACCCTGCAAAACAAGGCCGGCCTGATATGTTTGCTCAAGATGATAATCGTGCTGAGCTTTGCGGTTTCGAGTTATGACTTTGATACCGTTGTTCACCATTTATTACACCTGATCCTGCAACTGTTGCTCCAGGTATCGAACCGCCTCACCAAGTTCAACATCACGGCCATTCTCATCAGGGATCATGGAAATAGTCGGCTCCAGTCCAGCCCCATCTAACTCCTGGCGTGAGGGGGTAAACCATTCAGCAGCCGTAACATGAAGCGATGATTCATCCGATAAACGAAAAATCTGTTGAACTGTTCCTTTGCCAAATGTTGTTTGGCCGATGAGGATACCTCTCTCTCGATCCCGGATAGCTCCAGCGACCAGCTCAGCCGCACTTGCAGTTCCGTTATTGTCAATAACAACTAAAGGTTCATCTGTCGCAAGTCCACCACTTTGAGCCTCCAATGTGCGTTCAGATTCCTGGCTGCTTTCATACACCACCACCCCACCGTCAAGAAATTGTCCGGCCACAGCAACCGACTCTTGTAAAAGCCCTCCACTGTTGTTTCGTAAATCCAAAACCAATGCGCGAATATCGGCAGTTCTCAAAGCACTCAATGCTTCTGTGAGTTCATCAGGTGTGCGGCTGGTGAACAGTAAAATCTGAACATAGCCTATAGCTGGGTTGTTATCCAATGTGCGCCATAGAACGGAAGGTACATTGATGACAGCGAATTCGATGAATATCGTTTCTTCCTCAGTAGGAGCGGCTTTGCGGAAGGTGATTTGAACACCACTTCCAGCTTTGACTTCACCTCGCATCATTTGATCAAGAGCATCGGGTTGCAGGCTCAAATCAACCGGGGTTCCGTTAATTGCCAGAAGTATATCGCCATCTTCAATCCCTGCAGCCTGTGCTGGACTATCAGGAAACGGATAAAGCACAAAATCGCCCGATTCATTCCGTGTTACCTGTACTCCAATTCCCCCATAAGCGCCTGCTAGTACATCGGATTCGCTTTGAGCTACAGGAGGATCAATAAAAAATGTGTAGCGGTCGTTAAGTGACCCCAGCATACCGCGAATCGCGGCATATTCTCTCTCTTTATCCGAAGGCATCTCGCGTAGATAATGACTATCCAGAAGCGATTGAACTTCATCGATCAAAGGATAACCCTTTGTCGAAGAAGCAGATGCCTGTACCTGCTGTAGATCAACCAGCCCGCGAAACAAAAAACCTGCTCCAAAGAGCAGCGCGGCACAAAAGCCTACCAATGTACCAAACAGGATAGATTGCTTATAGTACTGGATATTGCGATAAATTACTTGCATTGTTGACCAGTTACGTGATTTACTGTTTACATATCTGATTGTAACATTGTCGCTGAAAACCTGACAGGGTTCAGGTAGTTTGAAATGTGAGAATCTAGCCCAATGTCCCAACACGAAGCTGCTCCGCTGGTATTAGTCGCTGACGATGAGGCACATACCACTGTTATGCTCGCTCGGATTTTTGAGCGGGAAGGTTATCAGGTTCAAAGTGTCCATGACGGTCAGGCTGCCCTGGATGCCGCGCAAAAACTACTGCCCGATTTGATACTGCTCGATGTTCAGATGCCCAAAATGAATGGTTTTGACGTCCTGCGTGAGCTGCGAAGCAATAGCTTTACAGCAACAATCCCGACAATTATCGTTACAGCGAAAGCACGACAGCCCACTGATGTGGCACATGGGCTTAGTCTCGGTGCGGACGACTTTATCCAGAAACCGTTTGATCCCCGTGAATTACTCGCCCGCGCCCAAAGCAAAATCCGCGCCCGCCGGCTTGAAGAAGCTCTCCATCGCCGTTCCCAGGAGCTAGAGACATTATTGCGAATTGGAGAGGAATTAAGCCAACATCTCGAAGCGAATGAAATCCTGGGTCTCGTTCCCTATCTGGCACTGGATTTACTTCCAGGCGAAATTGCCACCATTTATCAGCTTACTGATGATCAGAGTCTTGGTAACTTCCACATTCAAACCAGATCACCCAGCTCAACGCAGTTACCTCACGAGCAAATCGTCAGCCAATTTCTGAAATTTGGAGGTGAAGCGTTGCGCTGGCCGAATCATGATCCGCTCTCTCATGAATTTACCAGCGGCATGGCAGTTCCAATGGTACATGGAGGTGCCGTGACAGGAATGCTAATGTTGATGACCAATGAAATCCTTTACGACGATAACCACCTGCGCCTTTTTGCAGGTATCGGCCATCAAACCGCTCTCGCACTACGAAATGCTGAATTGTATGAAATTCAGGCCGATTATGCCCAAGGGCTTGAAGCAATGGTTGAAGCCAAAACACATGAGCTTCACTCTGCACAACAGATGCTCATTCGAGCGGAGAAACTCGCTTCCATCGGTCATCTTGCGGCTAGCATAGCCCATGAAATTAATAATCCACTGCAGCCGATACGCATCAACCTGGAAGACATGCTCGAAGATATACAGAACAACGCACCCATAGATATACGAGCGATAAAAACGACACAGGAAAGTGTTGAGCGCATCCGCAGGATTGTTAGCCAACTGCTTGAATTTGCCGGTAAACGCAGCAATACCAGCACTGAGTTACAGTTCCTGGATGTAAGCCGGGTAATTGAAGGGGTTGTCACACTAAACCGGAAATTTTTTGAAAAGGAGAATATGAAAATCAGTGTGGAGCTTATACCATCACTGATGACCTATGGAAGTAAAGATCAGCTCGAGCAGGTTTACATGAATTTGATTCTTAATGCCAGAGCTGCCATGCAACCTGGCGGCCATCTGGAAATCAAATCATGGTCGGAGGGCGACAAAATAGTGACCACTTTTGTTGACACAGGGTGCGGAATTCCTCCAGAACAAATCGATAAAATATTTGACCCCTTTTTCTCCACAAAACCAGGTGGCACAGGGCTGGGGCTATTCGTGAGCTATGGAATTATTGAGAGTCATCATGGAATGGTAAAAGTCGAAAGTGTCGTTGGGCGTGGAACAACTTTTACCATTTATTTGCCTGCAAATAACCAGACGAAATCAGCTAACGATTTAGGTGAGTAATTTTCAACTAAGGTTGACTGGCTGCCAGCGCGCCTCAAATTCCTCACGACTTAAGTTGTCGGTAGTATAGTCGATTACATTTTGTGTATTGGTTCCAACAATCAGAAGATCAGTGTTGTCATTACAATCAAGCATTCGTGCTGCCAGCGCATCAAAATCATCGTTTATAACGCCGCTTAATGCTGCTGTATTCATGATGGCTGGTAAAGTTGTTCGTAGTTCAGCCCCTGCTGTTGTGCAAACATCAATCAGCAAAGTTCGACTACCAAGATTTGTGTCTTCGACACGAATCCCATTTGCAGGAATATTGTATGCATCTAAGGCTGCATACAGCGCAGAAAAATCACCCTCCCCCTCTGCTAATTCCTCAGTAGGGGTGAACTCAGATGCTGGAGTTTCAAAGGGCATGGTTGTCGCAAATGTGAAAGTAGTATCGAGTGTTGGGTTTAAAGCCGATGCTTGTGTTGCCGTCTGTGCGACAGGTTGTTGCTCACCAGGACGCAAAATCACCAGTGCGGCCACAATCGCAAATACCAGCAGCATCATGACAAGCAGGAAGATCGGCTGCTGATAAATTGGCTTGCTCTCATCAGCTTCCTCATCTTCATCCTCGTCCGGTAAATCCCATTCATCTTCGTCATCGATACCAGCGCCTTTGGGTAATCCAGGCAGTGTTGATGGCAAGGGAGGCAAAAAAGAAGGGTCGCGCAGCGGTGAATCATCAATTGATCGAATATCACTGACCAGGCGGTCATCAAGCTGGTTTAGTAAATCATTTGCATTAGGGTAATCAGGATCAAGCCGTATGACATTATTGAGCGCCAACCGCGCAGTTTCAGCGTCGGTTACAGCATGTGCGTATAGCCACCAGACATCAGCATTATCTTTGTGAGAATCCAAAGCAGGCTTCAAAAGGCGCCTGGCTTCTTCCAGACGCTCCTGTTCAATCATATCGTAAGCTTGCGAGAGCACCTGGTCAATATGCGCGTTCATGTCACTCTCCCATGTGGCGAGGCTGGATGCACCAGTTAAAAGGCAGTTTACACGCTACAGCACAAGTGCGCAAGCAAATAAAAAACCCGCTTAAAAAGCAGGTTTTGTGTAAGATGTCCCGGAGAGGACTTGAACCTCCACCCCGTAAAGGACACGGCCCTCAACCGTGCGCGTATACCAATTCCGCCACCGGGACAAGTTATTGAGTATTATACTCTGCCCCGCTTACCTGTCAATTCCCTTTTCGTGGTTCAGAATTGCACTTTCTGTTATGCTACATTACACAATCCCTCACTCTCGAAGGAAGTTTTTTATGCGAATTGCGCTGGACGCGATGGGCAGCGACAACCGTCCACTGCCAGATGTGGAAGGAGCAGTATTATCCGCCAAAGAGTTTGGCGATACTATTTTGCTCGTTGGTGACGAAGCACAAATCAGACATGAATTATCGCGTTTTTCAGTTGAGAATCTTCGGATAGAAATAGTCCATGCACCCGAAACAATTTTGATGAACGATAAACCTGGTACTATTGGGAAGGAAAAGCCTCAATCATCAATGCACATTGGTATGGAGTTAGTCAAAAATGGCGCTGCCGATGCTTTTGTGACCGCAGGAAATACAGGTGCCGCAATGGCAATCGCAACCCTATTCACCTTGAGGCGGATTGAAGGCATCAAGCGTCCCGCTTTAAGTTCTATTCTAAAAGTTGCAAATGGCCGAACAGTAATCCTGCTCGATATTGGTGCAAATAATGACTCGAAGCCCGATTGGATGCTTCAGTTTGCCATTATGGGAAAGATATATGCTCAAAAAGCACTGGGATTATCGCAGCCACGTATTGCATTGTTATCAAATGGAGAAGAACAGGGAAAAGGAAATCAACTTATCACTGAAACGACTGCTTTACTAAAAAACGCCCAACTGCAATTTGTTGGAAATGTTGAACCCAAGGACGTGCTGCAAGGCAACGCTGACGTGATTGTGTCAGATGGTTTTGTTGGCAATATTACTATCAAATCATTTGAAGCGATGAGCAGTGTGTTGGTAGAGATGATTCGCTCAGAAATCCAACGAGATCCGGTTTCGATTATAGGGGGAATATTATCCCGGAGCGCTTTTCAGCGTGTACGACGTCAAATAGATCCCTTTGAAATTGGTGGTGCGCCTCTTTTAGGTGTAAATGGTGTTGTTATTATCGGACATGGCCGCTCTAATGCAAACGCCATAAAAAATGCCGTTCGGCAGGCGCGATTGGCAGTTGCAGGCGGTATTATCGAGTCCATTCGAGCGGGAATAAAGGAAATCTCTGAAACCTAGTTTCAGAGGTTTTGCAGAGAGGATTATCTGGTATGGAATTACTACGCAATGGCCGTCCGCGTGTAGTTATAACGGGCTTGGGTGCGGTTACTGCGCTTGGCCCGGTAAAAACACTCTGGGGTAGCCTGAAGGCAGGTCGTTCAGGGATTCGGCAGATAGAGACAATCCCGATTGAGCATGTTCCAGTAAGAATTGGGGGTGAAGTTCGCAACTTTAACCCTGAAGATTATCTTGATCGCAAGGAAGCCCGCAGGATGGGGCGTGCTTCTCACTTCGCGGTCGCTGCCACTACGATGGCGGTAGAAGATGCGGGATTGTCAGCAGAAAAAATTGAGGCCGAAGGTGAACGTGTTGGGGTTGTTATTGGTTCTTCACTCGGTGCCCACGAAATGGCTGAGCAAAGCACATTCAAATATAAAACCACCGGTTTCACGAAACCTAATCCCCTTTCGCTGATTAACTCACTGCCAAACATGCCGGCTCATTATGTCAGTCGCTTCTTTCGCGCTTTAGGACCGCTCAATGCTCCCTCAACTGCCTGTGCGGCCGGAACACAATCCGTTGGAGAAGCTGCTGAACTCATCCGTAATGGCCGTTCTGATATGGTTATTACAGGAGGCGTAGAATCTGTCCTTCAGGATTATGCGATAGCTGGCTTTGATGCAATGCAGGCGCTGGCGAATGAATATAATGATAAACCGGAAGCCGCAAGCCGCCCCTTCGACGCAAATCGTTCCGGGTTTGTGTTTAGTGAAGGTTGCGGGATTGTCGTCATCGAAAGTCTTGCCCACGCTTTGAAACGTGGCGCGAAGATATATGCAGAAATTCTCGGTCATGCTTCTTCCTCTGATGCCTATCACATCGCCGCACTTGATCCTGAAGGACGTGGCGCTATTCGCTCAATGCGGTGGGCGCTGGAAGATGCACATCTGAATGCGGATGCTATTCAGTATATCAATGCACATGGTACATCGACTAAAGCTAATGATGCGATGGAAACCCTGGCAATCAAACGCGTTTTTGGAGAGCAAGCGTACAATGTTGCAATCAGTTCAACCAAAAGCATGATTGGACATGCTCTTGCTGGTTCGGGGGCTATTGAATTAATCGCCTGCGCTATGACGCTGATTGACCAGGTGATTCACCCAACCATCAATTACGAAACTCCCGATCCGGAATGCGATCTGGATTATGTTCCAAATGAAGCCCGTGATGCGAAGGGATTGAAATATATTCTCTCAAATAGCTTTGGGTTAGGCGGGCAGAATGCCAGTATTGTCTTGAGTTCAATCTGATTGCTTTACATCACAAAAAAAACGCGCAGAAGGTTTGCCTGCGCGTTTTTTGTTCCGCTTGAGTTATAATGGCTGCAATCATTGTTCAATCATTAGGATGCCAATGAACAGGGATTTGCAGAAAATTGACCTATTAATCGAACGCGGTGACATCAGAAAAGCGGAAGTGCTTATTGCGAAAAAACTCCGCACACACCTCATACCGCAGGAACAGATTGGGCTTCTCTCACGGCGAGCGCGTGTGCGCCTGTTATCCGCTCGTCCGGAAGATGCCCTGAGTGATGTATTGGAAATTCACAGCCTTTCCTCAGGTGAGCCTATTCCGCCAGATATTCTTGAATTAAAAGGTGATATCTATATATCACGTTTTGAGCTGGCAAGCGTAGGCTTTGCTGATAGACATGACACTGAACTCGCCGAAGAAACCTACAAACAGCTCGTCAGCCAATATCCTCGCTATAACAACTTGGGCTGGGTTTATTACCAGCTTGGACGAATCCGGATTGCAGCAGGTGACATTGAGAGCGCAACTCATTATTTTCATCAATCTCTTTTAAGTCCCGGAACAGTAAACACGCTTTCGGCATACTGCTATGAACGCTTAGCTTTCATTGCTTTTGACGAAAACCGGGATGTTGAACAATGTCTTGCTTTCCTTAATCGCGCGATCGACACGTATCCAACCCATGCAGATCGCAATTGGCTGGTACAGGTGCATTTGCTGCGGGCGCGGGTTTTGCGCTCCCAGCGCAATTACCCAGCAGCATTGATAGCCGCTGAAGCTGCCCTCTCTATCGTTAGCGGAAATCGCCAGGCCAATAAGGCGAACATTGCTGAGATATTGCTTGCAGTGGCGGAGCTGAAGTCAGAGTTAGGAAATCGGGAACGCGAAATAATCCAACTGTTGCAACAGTTTATGCAAAACGCAAAAAAGCCGCTTGGGGTTGATGTCACTTGGGGGCGCGTGAATGAAATGCTCGGCAACGCCTACTTTAACCTGGAACAGTACGAGAATGCCATTGAAGCATATCAGACGGTTTTCCAGTTCAATCCAGACCACCCCTGGGAAGTGTCACTATATTATCGCATTGCTCAAAGTCACTATCAGCGAAGGCAATATGAACAGGCAGTCAATGCCCTTTATCAGATGATTGAAGCGGCACAGCGAGAAGAACAATCCATCAATGATTATAGGGTCTATGATATGTTAGGGAATGCCTTGTTTGCCCTGGGGCGTTATGATCGAGCTATTGAAGCTTATCGAACTGCTCTACAAATTGCACCCGTTAATGCAGATAATCTTGCTTTAATTCAGTCCTATCACGATTTAGCTCGCGATCTGGCTTAACTCAAATTACAGGATAGAGTAATTATGGAAAAGCATGTAACAGTTATTGGCGCTGGCCTTGCCGGTTCCGAGGCTGCCTGGCAACTTGCGGAGAGAGAGTTTTCAGTCACACTGTATGAGATGCGTCCTCATCGCAGTACCGGCGCACATGTTTCGGGGCGATTAGCAGAGTTGGTATGCAGTAATTCATTGGGGTCGAAGCTTGTCGATAGAGCATCCGGTTTACTACAAACTGAGCTAAAGATGCTGGGATCACTTTTGCTAAAATGTGCCGATGCGACTGCGGTTCCCGCTGGAGGCGCATTGGCGGTTGATAGAGAGCAATTTTCTCAACTGGTTACAGATCATCTCCATTCTCATCCCAATATCACTATTCGTCGAGAAGAAGTCAAAACCATTCCCGATACTCCTACTATTATTGCGACTGGCCCATTGACAGCTGATACACTGGCAAAGGCAATTGCATCGCTCACAGGGGAGCAATATCTCTATTTTTACGATGCAGTTTCTCCTATTGTCACTGCTGACAGCATTGATATGTCAATTGCCTTCCAGGGAAATCGCTATGGCCGCGGAGACGACGAGTTTGGCGATTACATCAATTGCCCGATGAATGAAGAAGAATACCACCATTTTGTTGATGCTCTGCAAAAGGCATCCACAATTGAGCTGCGAGATTTTGAACGCGAAGACCCACATTTCTTTGAAGGCTGTTTACCAATCGAGCAACTTGCCTCACGCGATGTGCGCGCACTAGCTTTTGGGCCTATGCGTCCTGTTGGATTGCGTGATCCACGTACTGACAAACGCCCCTATGCTGTTGTACAACTTCGCCGCGATAATGCCGCGGCCAGTCTCTATAACATGGTTGGTTTCCAGACCAACATCAAATGGGGAGAGCAGGAAACTGTGCTGCGTTTGATTCCTGGTTTAGAGCAGGCAGAATTTATCCGTATGGGACAAATGCACCGCAACACCTTTATGAATTCCCCTGCCCTTCTCCATCCAACAATGCAGTTGCGCTCGCATTCCAATCTGTTCTTCGCCGGCCAGATCACGGGGGTTGAAGGTTATGTGGGAAATGTTGCCACCGGATTGGTAGCGGCCTTAAATATGGCTCGTTTTATGAATAATCAAGCGGCGTGGGTACTTCCGCCAACTACTATGCTGGGTGCATTATGCCAC
Source organism: uncultured Anaerolineaceae bacterium (assembly GCA_964447795.1). Taxonomy (GTDB): domain Bacteria; phylum Chloroflexota; class Anaerolineae; order Aggregatilineales; family Phototrophicaceae; genus CFX2. The sequence goes on along the minus strand of CAYUTY010000031.1, from coordinate 47,668 downwards.
TATGTTACACATGCTGAGGTCAATCATTTTCAACCTATGAAAGCTAATTTTGGCATTCTGCCAAATTTGACAACAGCTATACGCAATAAGCGCGAACGCTATATCGAATATGCGGAACGTGCACTACGTGATATGGCAGAATCGATCCGTGAGACAGGCGAAAAACTATTGGCTAACGATCTAAACGTGGCTCTAACTGATTAGGCGCAGCAGGTAAATCAATCCTCGTTATAATGAATCATAGTATCTTGCTGCATCACAATTTGAGTGAGCATAAAACGCATGTCGGATTTAGCCAAGTGGATTGACAACAATATGCAACCGCTGACACAGGCGGCTGTTGCAAGGTTATCACAGGATGAAGCACAGAAATCACAGGTAGTTGAGTCAGTAGAAGCATTTTTTGACAGTCTTTTACATGCTGTCTCAATGAAAAACTCGACACCGTTGAATGTTATTCTCATTGATTGGGTAGAAGCACGCAGCGCTCCCACTGAGATCGAGCTATCCAGCCTTGTTCCAGTATTAGCTACTCTCAAGGAAGTCACATGGCAACAGGTTTTTGAACGGTGTCCGCTTGACCTCGTTGCCACTTTCCTCACAGAACTAGATATTACCTTTACGGATGCAATTGTTTATCTCTCGCGTCTGGAAGCCGATGCGCTTTTAAGTGATATGCGAAATCAATTACAAAAAGCGCAGGCACATGTCAAACGCTTAGACAAAAGCAAGTCGAATTTTATCGCGGTCGCTGCCCATGAGCTTCGGACGCCACTTACACTGGTCGAAGGTTATGCGGATATGGTTGCAAACTCAAAAACTATTGCAAGCGATCCGCAGCTACCGCTGCTCCTGGAAGGGATCAACAGCGGAACAAAGCGCCTGCGTGAAATCATCAACGATATGATTGATGTTTCCCTGCTCGATTTGCATATGATGGAATTCCATTTTCAGCCAGTCTGGTTGCTTCAGGTGCTGAACGCAGCCGAGCGCATCATTACAAAAATGCTTGTTAATCGCCACTTGAGTCTATCCATCGAGCGCGATACTATTCCTGTCGAACCGACATTCGCTGACCCGGATCGCCTGCTTCAGGTTATGCAAAAGGTTCTGCTAAACGCTGTAAAATATACGCCCGACGGCGGTGTTATTACTGTCCGTGCACGTGAGCTTTCCGGATTCACGGACATTATGATTATAGATAGTGGAATTGGCATTACAGCGGCTAACCTTCCTCATATTTTTGATACATTCTCGGCTTTGGGCGATGCCTCTTTGCACTCAAGCGGAAAAACGAAATTCAAAGGGGGCGGACCAGGTCTTGGCTTACCAATTGCAAAGGGCATCATTGAAGCTCATGGCGGCACAATCTGGGCGGAAAGTGAAGGGTACAGTGAGCAAAGTTATCCTGGCAGCACTTTCCACATCATGATTCCCATGCATGTCCAGCCACCGGATAATCCAATGTGGGATGCCTCTAAAAGTATCGACTCTGAAGATGAGTTGCCTTGAATCTTCAAAGTGTGTTACGCTACGTTCATGCCAAAATCAGCGCAACGTCTTCACCAGCTTCCTCCATATATTTTTGCCATCCTTGGTCAGCGAATTCAGGAAATGATAGCTGCAGGTCAGGATGTTATTAGTCTGGATATTGGCAGTCCTGATCTTCCGCCTCCGCAAGCTGTGATTGATGCCCTTGCTCAGTCAGCTAATCGTCCCGATACACACGGGTACTCCGGCTATCGTGGTATTCCAGCTTTTCGGCGGGCTGTCTCTCGGTACTATGAACGCCGATTTGGTGTAACGCTTGACCCCGAACGAGAGGTTCTCCCTCTTATTGGAAGTAAAGAAGGCATTATTAACCTGTCTTTAGCCTATCTAGATAGAGGAGATATAGCACTCGTTCCCGATATTGGGTATCCGTCTTATTCAATGGGCGCACGACTGGCAGGCGCAGATGTACATTGGGTTCCATTAAATCCAGAAAAGGGCTATACGCCAGACTTATCGGAAATCCCAGCTTCTATCCTTGAGCGATCAAAACTACTTTGGGCGAATTATCCAAACAATCCAACCGGCGCAGTTGCTGACCTGGACTTGTATGGTCATCTAGTGGATTTTTGCCGCTCATCCGACATTCTGCTTGCCTCGGATAATCCCTATATGGATGTTACCTTTGATGACTATCGCGCCCCTAGCATTCTGGAAATCCCAAATGCAAAAGACTGTGCTGTAGAGTTTATGTCATTCTCTAAAACCTACAATATGGGTGGCTGGCGATTGGGTGCCGCTGTTGGGAATAGCGCTATATTGAAAACGCTTTTGCAGGTCAAAAGCAATGTTGATAGTGGTCACTTTAGACCTGTGTATGACGCAGGTATCGTCGCGCTGGATGAAACTTCCCCCGAATGGATTGCCGAACGCAACTGTGTCTATCAGAAACGCCGCGACCAAATTTTGGAGAGCCTCCCAGAGATTGGCCTGGAAGCCGACAAACCACACGGTTCGCTCTATATCTGGGCAAAAGTAAAAGACACCGATAGCTCGGAATATGTTGAACAGGCGCTTCAAGGGGCTCTGGTTGCGCTGGCACCTGGTGAAGCCTATGGGCCGGGTGGAAAACCTTATGTCCGTATTAGTCTCGGTGTACCAGATGATCGACTTACAGTTGCGCTGGAACGACTAAAACAGTGGTACCAAACACGATAATCTTATGACTGATTTCCCTACGAATTTGTTTGATAAAGAACGAGCTTTTTTAGTTGGAGCGGGGCTTAAAGGTGAACGCGCCTTACTGAGTCTTGAAGATTCGCTTCAGGAACTAGAATTGCTGGCCGATACAGCAGGTATGCAGATTGTTGGCTCTGCAATGCAGCGGATGAGCCATATTGACCCTAATACATTTATAGGCTCCGGTAAAGTAGAAGAAATACGAGAAGCGGCAGAAGCAATTGACGCGCATGTTATCATCTTTGATGATGAACTATCCCCACGGCACCAGCGCCAGCTTGAAAAACACTTTGGTGAGACCACTAAAATACTGGATCGGTCTGCACTTATTCTGGACATCTTTGCTCAACATGCTCACACCCGTGAAGGAGCGCTCCAGGTCGAACTAGCTCAGTATGAATACCGCCTTCCGCGTCTTACCCGTCAATGGACGCATCTTGCGCGTCAAGGTGGTGGAGCAGCGGGGCGCGGAGGCACAGGGGGTGTTGGTCTGCGTGGGCCAGGCGAAACACAGCTTGAGGTTGACCGCCGTGAAATCAGCCGGAAAATTACAAAACTCAAAGCCGATCTTGAGCATGTACGCCAGCATCGCAGCCAGCATCGCCAACAACGGCAGCGTGCAGGCATTCCTGTTGTGGCATTGGTTGGGTACACCAATGCAGGTAAATCAACACTGCTCCGCGCTGTGACAGGTGATGATATCTATGTTGCTGATCAGCTCTTCGCTACCCTCGATCCCCTTTCACGCAAAGTCGATCTACCTTCCGGGCGTAATGTTATTTTGACAGATACGGTGGGTTTTATTCAGAAACTTCCCACAACTCTGATTGCAGCTTTCCGCGCAACACTTGAAGAAGTGTTGGAAGCAGATATATTGCTGCATGTTGTGGACACCTCCCATCCCAATGTTTTACAGCATATCGAGACTGTCGAGGATACACTCGCAACCATTGAAATGCCACAGGTTCCGCGTATCCTTGTCTGGAACAAAATTGACCAATGGGACAACGATTCTCTACCTGTGCGTCTTGGGGGTGATTCTTATGCCGCAGAGGTAAAGATTTCAGCGAAACGTAACACTGGCATTGATGGCCTGTTATTCACTATTGAACAAATTCTCGCCTCACATTTACACCGTGTTAAGTTGCTTTTACCCTATGACCGGGGCGAGCTGGTGTCTGCATTATTTGAGCAGGCAACAGTAGAGGAACAGCAGCATACCGAAAACGGTGTAATCCTGACTGTTCAGCTTTCCCTGCCGCTTTATGAGCGCTACAAGCAATATCAGATTACAGGATAAGTTTCATGTTTAAACGGATTGACCGGTCTCCTGGACTGGCAAAGATTATTGTCACGTTGTCTGAGTTTATGGCAAAGCGACGGGGATTGCCGGTCGTTGTGGGTATTGGCATTGTGATTATTAGCTTTATTATCCAGATTGTTGATGTTTATGTGGATTCGCAGTTGCTATCCCTGGTTGGAGTTATCACATTGTATCTGGGTATACTGACGGCGCTGATAGGTCTTCTTCTCGCAGAACCTTTGGGTAAATAAGTGGCCTCGCTGGATTATCGCCATCTCCATACAATTGAAGAATTTGAGCAGGCTGTTGACCTGGAAATTATGGTCTGGGGATTGAATGACCGGGATGCAGTACCATCCAATTTCGCCCACGCATTAATTCATAATGGTGGGTTAATGGCAGGTGCATTTGACGGAAGGCAACTTGTCGGAATTGTGCTTGCTTTTCCTGCACGACGTGATAAACGATGGATTTTGTGGTCGCATATGGCAGCAGTTCATCCCGCCTATCAAGGACGGGGAATTGGCTTTGCCCTGAAACAGTTTCAGCGTCGTTGGGCTACGGCAGAGGGTTATCAAAGTATTAGGTGGACATTTGATCCCCTTCAAGTGAGAAATGCAAATTTCAATCTTGCCCAGCTTGGAGCTTATGCGAACATTTATCATGTGAACTTTTATGGAGAGATGTTAGATGGCATTAATGCTGGGCTACCATCTGATCGACTGGAAGTTACCTGGAAATTGAATGATAATCGAGTCAAAAAATTATCTACCGGAAAGTTAAAGGCATTACCTTTCGTGCCTCCTAGCGGGGAAATTCTCCTTTCAGCAAATCTCAGTAATGAGCCTCAGATACATGAAGTCCCAGAAGATTCTCAGGTGAATTATCTTGAGATACCGGCTGATCTCGCTGCCATAAAGCGACTGTCAGGAGAACTGGCCTTGCGTTGGCGTTTAGCATTACGCGATACACTAGGCGGTGCTTTTTTGAGAGGTTACTCGGCCATTGATGTTCTTTCGTCGGAGGGGCATTACTGGTATAAGCTTGTGCGAGAACAACCCTGGTTTCTCTATGTGGTGGAGTGCAGCGATGGTACCCTATATACAGGTGTCACACCCGATGTAGAGCGGCGTGTTCGTCAGCATAACGTCGGTCATGGCGCTGCCTACACACGAGCGCGGCGACCTGTTAGAACGATTGCTGCATGGTGTTTTCCGGATCGTTCAGCCGCTCTGCGCGCTGAAGTGCTTTACAAAGGATTTTCCAGGCAGCAGAAGTTATCCCTCATTCATCAGCGGAGTTCTTTTCAGGAGGGATTTTTCGTTTAGTTTGCCTCTGAATTTTCAAGCTGTATCCAGTAAATATCCGGGCTGAACATGCTGTGAATATACAGTTTCATATCAGGTGAGATGGTTACTCCTGCAAGTGGAGCTGCCAGTTCAGTATAGACTACAATTTCGACTTCTGTACTATCACAGCCACCTTTTTCCTGGCAAATTTGTGGCTGAACTCGCCCAACAACACCTCTTGTCCCTAATGAATAAGCAAAATACAGATAGCCGTCGCTTGCCAGGGTGATATTAGTAACATTTTGAATGCCGCTGACAAGTGTATGTGTTGTATCTCGACTGCTATCAAGTGGCTCTTCTCGGTTAAGTATGACTTCCTTGTCATACCATTCAATTGCTCGTCGTGAACTGCCAGTGTTTGCGACATAGATAAATTTATCGTTGCTGGCAACGCCGGTCGGTGAGCGCAGTCCTGTTATGAGATTAGTAGTTTCGCCTGTTGGAGTTATTCTGATAAAGGTGTTGTCAGCTAGACTAGTAACGCCAACCGTCTCATCATTTAAGGGTGTTATTCCCCATGGGGATTGTATATCTGTGGCAATGATTTGAGGGGTGCCTCTGTTGCTGAGTTTAACGACATTATTGCTCTGGAAATCGGGTACCCACAGACTTAATTCGTCATTTTCTGGTGTTGCGAGCATGGTATGAGCATTTTTTACGCCATAGATATATTGTGCGGTTGTTCCCGTCTCAGCATCGATTTCATATAATGTCCAATCGCCTGTACAGGCTGTGTACAATTTGCCTGCATGCCATACAAAACCATTAGGGCGTTGAACGTTTCCCGTAAGTATTTGTAGATCAGCTTGTGTTTTAGGTGTTATACCACCTGATTCGACTGTAGATGTGTCTGGGACTGTTGGTTCTTCTGTTTCCTGTGTTGTAGTAGTCACTGGTGTTTTTGATGGTGCTGGTGTTGGGGTTGTTTGGCCCTGTGCTGTTAGCACATGGTTTGGTATGACGGTGATTGCGAATAGAAGAGTGATTTGAATGATTTTTGCTATGTGTCTCATTATTGATCTCTTTGTTTTCAGTTTTTGTTCTACTCTTATCTGGTGATTGATAATCGTTCCAGCATAGTAGGAAAACGTATATAGAATGTGCTTCCGTTTCCGACCTCACTCGTGACCCAAATTTTCCCTCCATGATTTTCTACGATAGTTTTAACAAGACTGAGTCCCAGACCTGACCCAGTGATATGTTCTGCGCCTAGTTGGCCGTGTTTTCCACCGCGTAGAAATCTTTCAAAGATTTGCCCTTGTAATGACTCTGGGATACCGATCCCATTATCTGTGATTTCGAATGTTATAGTATCGTCGGTCTGTCGTACTTTTATGATTACATTTCCGCCACTGTTTGTAAACTTTATAGCATTTTCCGTTAGATTGATTAATGCTTGCTTAATTTGCGTAGGCTCAGCAGCAAAATTCGGTAGATTAGTTGGAATATCTGAAGTGAGTTTGATCTGGTTATCTTTTGCTAGGTATTGAAGATCGTCTATAGTTTCTTTGATTATTGTGGCTGGATCACACAACTGGAGGTTGATGCTCCCTGTTTTTATGCGTTCCATGTCCAGAATCCCGCTGATAATGCGATTCATCCTTAAGAGTTGTTTCTCGATAATTTCTATTGATTTTTTCATTTCTCCTTGGTTATTGTTTTCAACATCTTCGGCTAAAAGATCAAGGTTTGCGATTGCTGCTTGAAGAGGATTTTTTAAGTCGTGGCTGGTCATGCGTACCATTTCGCTCTTGATACGATCTAGTTCTTTAAGTTGAGTGATGTCATTTAAGACGCCTACCCACCCGCTTGGGCGAGGTCTTCCTAGTTGTCCCAAGTGGCAGAGATAGGTTTTTGTTCCTAATTTAATCTCGTAGGTGTAGTTGTTATTCCGGTAGAGCTGCCGTAGTGCTATTGAGGTGTTTGCTGGTAAAAATGTAGTTGGTATGGTATCCCTGATGCTAAGTTGTTGTGTTTTTTGCTCCTGAAATATGCTTTGTGCTGCTGGATTTGCGAATATTACTTTTAGTCCTCTGTCTACTGCTATAACAGGATTCTCAGTGCTGGTTAGAACGGTTTCGAGTTGGCTTCTGGCTGCTTCAACCTGTTGAGCAAGTTCCTGTTGTTCGGCGAATGAATGACTATGAGCAATTGCAACAGCAGCTTGAGCAGCAAGTAACTCTAATAAATCAACATCTTCCTTCTGAAATAACCGACCATGTTTACCGGCAATTACCATCAGCACTCCGATTGTCTCACCCCCATAAACAAGTGGAACGCAAATAACTGAACCAAAAGTCTCTCTCGCAAGGGGCAAATCCTGTTTACTTTTCCAGTCACGATCGTAATTTTCCAGATAAATAGATTTTTGAGTTTTTGCAACTGTTCCCGTAGCGCCCTCCCCTATTGGAATGTGGGCGTGTAAATAAGTGTTAGGCAAGTTATGAACAGTAGCTAATTCAAGATATTGACCTTTGTTTAAGAAAATCCCTGCACCATCTGCGTTCAGCCATCCGGCGGCTTGGGTTGTTATTTCATTCAGTACAGTATTAATCGCGATCTGGCTGGTAATCGCTAGGCTGACACGATGAACAGCCGCGACCTGTGTAATGCGCTCAGCGAGGGGAGTAATAATTTCCTGGCGAAGAATTGCAAAGCTAATAATGAGAGTCGCTATGGAGCAGAGATTAATTGATAAGGATATAACCTGTAATTCTGGATTCAAAAAACCCAGGCTTTGGCCCACAACAAATATATTGAGACCTGCAAAAAGTCCAACTGATTGAATTTTACGACGGTATCGCCATAATAAAATCAATCCAGTGCCATCAAAAAGAATATAAAACAAGGCTGCCACTGACTGGAACCGATACTTGAAAAATCCGTCCTCTAAAGTTTCAAAAGGAATTGATGCTCTGTTGACTATAAGAAAAATCTGATACCCAAGAACAATTATCAAACTAATAAATACTAAGACTCTGAATCGGCGAGTATGCATTCCTATGAGTACAGCAATTAGAGCGTAAACTGCGATACTGGAACCAGTAAATCCTAATTCCATGACACTGATCGCCAATCCAATGAAAGGCGAACGCGAATCGACAATCGAAACCGCCAAAGTTATTAATGAACCTAAATTCCAAAGGGTCACGAGGAATAAAAAGACACCAAAAGTCTGGTTGAGCTCCTTCCGGGCATCTTGCCATAATACAATCAGCAGAAAGCCTAACGATAACGCCAGTGTTAGGCCATTAATGAGAAGAGTAATGGTATTTACGACAGACATATGCAGTTAAGGAGATTTTGGGGTTCCGGGAGACTGTTTCTCAAAGCGGTAGCCAATCCGATGTTCAGTAAGAATATAAACAGGATTAGCAGGATCAGGTTCGACTTTTCGCCGTAGTTGGCTGATGTAAACACGAGGATAATATACATCATCGATATATTCGCGTCCCCATACCTGTTCCAGCAGATCGCGCTGGTTGACAACCCGTCCCGCATTCTCCATCAAAACAGCCAGCAGTTTAAACTCAGTTGGTGTCAGATGAATACGGCGGTTGTTAACATGAACCTGCCGCCGATGCACATCAATACTTAGATAGCCATCATTGTAGCCCTGCTCTGCTTCAGTCACCGATAGCTGCGAGCGGCGCAGCAGTGCATTTACGCGGGCAACAAATTCATTCAGGCGAACAGGCTTAATTAAATATTCATCGGCCCCAGCGTTTAAACCATCAATAACATCATCTTCTGTCACAGCCTGAGCCGACAGCATCATGACCGGAGTATCTGCTACTTCCCGTATCCGGCGGCAAACGGTCAGACCATCCATACCACCCGGCATCACGATATCAAGAATTACCAGGTCCGGGCGTTCTGCATGAAAAGCACGCAACCCCTCAAGCCCATCACTGCAAAGGACGACCTCAAAGCCTTCCCGGCTGAGTTTGCGCCCAAGCGCATCGCGGATTGCCTGCTCATCATCGACAATCAACACCTTCATAAACACCCCTTGTAGTCCGGCTATGATCGGCTTAAATGAAGTGTAGCACCCCTTCACAAGCGTAACAAGTAGGCATTGTAATAGTAGAGTTCACGTCAGGTTCGCGCAATCAATAACTGCTATAATCGGCATGAAAGCTGAAATATGGTCAGAAAGGTATCACTTTATGTTGAAACAACATAGTAACACCAGCATAGGAGTGCTAACATTTCTCCTACTGCTGTTTGCGAGTGCCTGCAACTTAACCAGTGCGCCAGAAGAACAGGTTCAATTAACAGAGGTATCGACAACGACACCCCAAAGTACCGGCACTGGAGCGCCAACGGGTGGTGCGCCAACTGCCCTGCCCATTGGCACGCTGTCGATCCCAACTCGCACAGGTGGACAAGCTGTGCCAACCTCTATTGCTGTTCGCCCAACCTTTGGTTTCTTCCCAACTACTACTCCTACACCCATCAGCATAGTCATTCTCTCTCCTATTCCGGGCAATGTTGTTGCTGGTAATGTGCAGGTACTTGGAGCGGCTATCCATCCACAATTCCTACAATACCAGTTAGAATATGGGCCAGACCCCAATCCAGGCAATTTGTGGTTCCCGGCCAGTGGCATTGCGCAGAATCCTGTCTTAAGTGGATTGCTTGGCATTTGGAATACAACAATTGTACAGGATGGCACTTACCAGCTTCGTTTGCGAGTCTGGTTAAGGGACGGAACAAGCCTGGCCACTGTAGTCAATTACATCCGCGTACAAAATCGTGTCCCCACACCTATTCCTACTAGCACACCTAATATCGTGCGTCCAATCGCCGCCTTCACACAAGACAGAGCGGTGGGGCAAGCACCTCTCGTAGTACGCTTTACAAATCAGTCAAGCGGGCCAATCACTAGTTATAGCTGGTCATTTGGCGATGGCGGAAGCAGCCCAGACGCCAATCCTGTCTATACTTTCCGTAACCCCGGTGTTTATAACGTTACACTGGTTGTCAATGGCCCCGGCGGTTCATCGAATGTTTCACGCCAAATCAATGTCCAGGGTGCTACTGCACCAGTGGCGGGTTTCACACAGGATAAAACTACAGGACCATCGCCTTTAACTGTCAGATTCACCAATCAATCCACTGGCAACATCACAGCCTACAACTGGATTTTTGGAGACGGCAGTGCCAGCACCGAACAAAATCCATCGCACCAGTTCGTAGCAGTGGGTACCTACAATGTTATTCTGACTGTTACTGGACCAGGGGGTTCATCTTCAGTTACAAGGAAAATTACGGTTGAAGACCCGGTTGTGCCTGCGCCAGATGCAGCTTTTACAACTGATGTAGCTAGTGGCAATGCCCCGCTGACAGTTCAGTTCGCAAACCAGTCACAGGGACAAATTAACAGTTACGTCTGGGATTTTGGCGACAATTCAAGTGCAACTGATACCAATATCGCGCATACATTCACCAATCCCGGCACCTATACCGTTACACTTACGGCAATCGGCCCTGGCGGGCAGGATGCAGCACAGGCCGTTATTACCGTCAATCAGCCACCTAATGCGCCTACCGCTGCTTTCTCGCAGGATACCCAGTCGGGTGATGTTCCACTCAATGTCAGTTTCACAAACCAGTCACAGGGGCAAATTGACAGCTATTCCTGGAACTTCGGTGACGGGGGTACCAGCACAGAACAAAACCCATCCCACAGCTACACAGCAGCGGGAACCTACACGGTTACACTGACAGTGACCGGGCCGGGCGGGACTTCCACCGCGGAAACAAGCATCACAGCAACGGAACCCGTTGCCCCACCAACAGCCGCTTTTACACAAGACGTCAACTCCGGCACTGCCCCGCTGACAGTTCAGTTTACCAATCAATCGACAGGTGAAGGTCTCAATTATTCCTGGGATTTCGGTGATGGATCAGCTTCCAGCGCGGAAAACAGTCCGGTACATATCTTTACCAATCCTGGTACCTATACGGTCAACCTGACCGTAAGCAACAGCAGTGGACAGTCATCATCGGCAAGTCAGATCACCGTCGAAGCGGTTCCGATCGCCCAACCCGTCGCCAGCTTCACGGCTAACCCGACTGCTGGTACCGCGCCGCTGACTGTCGCCTTCGATGCCGCCGCCTCCTCTGGCGACATCACCAGCTACGCCTGGAACTTCGGTGACAGCCTCGGCACCAGCACTGAACCTAACCCGTCCTACACCTTCACCACGCCCGGCACATTCACCGTCTCCCTCGTGGTGTCTGGCCCCGGCGGCGACAGCGTCCCCTTCACTACTGACATTTCGGTTGATACTGCTACCATTGCTCCGGTTGCCCCGCCAATCAACAAACCACTGCTGTTTGTGTCAGATCGAGACGGCAACAACGAAATCTATTTGTTGGAAATTGATGGTACAGTGACGAACATCAGCAACAATCCAGCGAATGACCTTACCCCGAACTGGTCGCCTGATGGCAGCAAAATCGTCTTCACCTCCAACCGTGATGGCAATCTCGAACTCTATGTCATCAACGCTGACGGCTCTGATCCCATCAACCTCTCCAACAGCCCCACCAGCGATGACACCGCTCCCGCCTGGTCAAAGGATAATACTCAAATTGCCTTTGTATCGAATCGTGAGGGTAGCCGAAATGTGTTTATCATGGGAACAGATGGTTCCAATCCGGTCAATGTGACAGTACATTCGTCGAATAACACTAGTCCGAGCTGGAAGCCATAAATCCACACTTCTGTAACAGAGCTTCACTCAATGAGTGAGGCTCTGTGCTTCAACAAGCACGTTGCTCTCCTCAGTTCAGTTATGCTAAGATTACCCGTTATGAAAAAACTTCTACTGTGTGTTTTTGTTTTCATCTTACTCTCGGCCTGCCGCCCCACCCGCGAATCACCGTCTGTTTTGCGCGTATCGCTTATTGCAGATGGCCGCGAACGGGTGTTTGAATACAGCACACCTGTTACTGTGGATGAATTCCTGCGTGATCCCAAAGCCGGAATCGAATTAGGCGAACTTGACCGGGTAAATCCTTCCCCGTTCACACAAATCAGTGATGGGATGCGTGTTACTGTTGTCCGCGTCACCCAAAGTGAGAGCTGTGAGGAAAGTATTATCCCATTCCGTCAGCGAACGATCCCAAATGAGGCATTGAAGCCAGGTGAGCAGCAGGTCGGGCAGGTTGGGCAGAATGGGACCCTTCAGATTTGTTATCGTATTACTGTTTCTGACGGCGTCGAATCTGAGCGAGTTGAAGTCAGCCGCACTGAATTGGTCGCGTCTCAGGATGAGATTATTTCAGTCGGCCCATCTGGTGAGGTCGAGCCAGTATCCATTAACGGCACCCTTGCCTATATCAATAATGGCAATGCCTGGGTAATACGCGGCAGCAGCACTAGTAAACGAATCCTGACCACCAATAGCGATCTCGACAAGCGTGTTTTCACCCTTTCAGGGGACGGAATTCGTCTGCTCTTCACACGTGAAGCAGCAACATCAGATGACAATACCTTCAACCAGCTCTGGCTTCTGGGGAATGTTACACAGGAAGCAGAACCTGTAGCCCTCATTCCGGGGGATGTGCTGATTGCAGACTGGGTGCCAGGTCAACCAGATACAATCAGCTATTCTACGGGCGAAGCCCGCGATACTGCCCCCGGATGGCAGGCTTACAATGATTTCTGGCAAATGCGTATTGATCCGGCAAGCGGAGCATCCCTGAGTGTAAACCAAATTGTTGAGCGTTCACTTGGGGGCTTTTATGGCTGGTGGGGCACACGTTTCCAATGGTCTCCAGATGGACAGAAGCTTGTCTGGGTGCGTGCCGACTCAGTTGGGCTGGTTGATCTTGATAATGGCTCACTTGGAGACCCGCTGTTAACCTATTCTGTGTTTGGGACAGGCCTTGCCGATTGGTCATGGCGCGCGACAGTATCCTGGTCGCCCGACAGTAATCTGTTTGCGACGACTGTGCATGGCCCACCAGTTGGCCGGGAAGCGCCAGAAAACAGTCCTGCCTTTGATGTTGCAGTCGCAGATGCACTCGGCACATTTAATGTTGCCATTGTTTCCGGCACAGGCATCTGGGCCGCACCACAGTATTCACCTTTTCGCTCAACTTCGGAGAGCGAATTTCCTCAGGGATCGCTTGCTTACCTGCGTGCCCGAGACTCTTTCAATAGTATCAACGGCGAATACGATCTCGTGGTTGCCGACCGGGATGGCAGCAATCCTCGTGTCATTTTTCCCGAACCCGGCCAACCTGGTCTAACCGCACAGCAGTCAATTTTTCAGAATCAGGAGTTTGTGTGGAGTCCCGATGGCACCCAGATTGCCTTTATCTACCAGGGAAATCTGTGGGTCGTTGAAGTTGAATCAAAAGTTGCCCATCAACTCACACTTGATGGTGGCGCATCAAACCCTGTTTGGACACGATGAAACGACAACATATCATCTTTTTAGCGGCACTTGCAGCATTCCTGGGCAGCATTGTAACGACCTTAGCCACCTACCAGGAGAAGTCATTTCAACTTCGGGGCTATGTCAATGCCGCGCAGGATGCTGATATTCCTTACCGTCTCCCCCGGTTCGGTATAAATACCAACCTGGAACAGTACATTCCATCAGAACTTATTGAACAACTTGACCGTATGACACAAATAAATGTGTCCTGGGTACGCCAGTCCTTCCGATGGGATGAGATTGAACCTGTCGAGGGTCAATACAAGTGGGAACAGTGGGATAGGATTGTCGAAACTGTAGCTGCCTACCCTGATATAAATCTGATTGCGGTTTTGGTAAATACGCCCCAATGGGCGCGCACGTCGCTCTCACTTCACAATCCTACCACCCCACCGGCAGAACCAGCCCAGTTTGCCACCTTTGCACGTGCCTTTGCTGAGCGCTATAGCGACCAGGTGGACTATTATCAAATTTGGGATGAACCCAACCTGGAAGCAGCCTGGGGCCAAATCGAACCGCGTGCCTCCGAGTATGTAGCCCTTTTAAGTGCAGGTTATGAAGCAATCCATACCACTGACCCAGGCGCACAGGTTATCGCTGCCGCCCTTGCTCCAACCACTGAAACTGGCCCTGATAACATTAGTGATTTGATTTACCTGAGTGACATGTACGCTTTGGGTGCTGCGGCCTATATGGATGCAGCAGCATCCAAACCCTACGGCTTTAACCATCCACCAGATAATCGTACTATCGACACTGCCACGCTCAACTTTTCACGCATCATCGCTTTACGGGAAATCATGGTAAACAATGATGATGCAAAAAAGCCACTCTGGGCAATGAACTGGGGTTGGAACAGTCTGCCATCAGATTGGGAAGGTCGCCCATCAATCTGGGGCAGTGTTACTTCAGAACAGCAGGCAGGTTATACGCTGGATGCACTGTATCGAGCCGAAGTGGAATGGCCCTGGCTGGCTGGAATGGTGTTACATACATGGCAACCAAATGCGGCTTTTGACGATCCGGTATGGGGTTTTAGCCTTGTTGACCAGCGAAATGCCCCTACCCCGCTCTGGCAAGCACTACATGAACGCCCAACAACAAATACAGCCGCTAATGGTCTATATCCGGCAGTCAACCCTTATGCCCGCTACAGCGGTGTCTGGACATTCGGAGAACTCGGCGCAGACATCGGTTGGGTTAATGACAGCCAGTTGGAGTTTGATTTCAGCGGTCAGGCTATATCGCTGCTCCTCCGCCAGGACAATTATGTTGCTCATATTTATCCGACAGTTGATGCCCAACCGCCTGACGCACTGCCGCGTGATGCATCTGGAAATGCTTATATTGTCCTGACCAGTGGGTCAAACAAGCCTGAAATGCAACTCGTCCCTCTGACACAGAATCTGCAACCACATCCACACACCCTCCACGTAATCGCAGATAAAGGTTGGGATCGATGGGCATTAGCCGGATATGCAGTCAGCTCAACTGATCTGGCAGCACCTTATGACAATCAAATTGCCATTGGCTGGCTGGCTACGCTTATAGCACTCACCGCCACCGCTGCAAGTGGGTGGTCGATTAACTGGCGATGTTTAATACATCCTTTAGCCAGGCTAAACCAACACATCAATGCCAGCAGTCAGGTCATTATTGGAGCTATCACCTCCATTGCGCTGCTCATTGGCATGATGCTCACCTGGGGTGATGGAACACCCAGCATCCTGCGACGCGAACCGGCGCAGTTGGTTCTGGCGATATTGACCGCCGGGCTGATGTATATCGAGCCGGGATTTCTACTCACAGTGATCGCCACACTTTTATTATTCATTGTGATTTACAACCGCCTTGACCTGGGTCTGGCACTCACGATTTTCTGGTCGCCTTTCTTTCTATTTCCGGTAGAGTTGTATCGTTTTGCCTTTCCAATGGCTGAACTTATATTATTGTTGACAGCCTTAGCTGGATTTTTAAAGTTTTTAGCGAATCGGGGTCGATGGCGACAAACGACCATCTCCCAATTTCCAATCGCTTCACCGCACAGCCTTTTTCAACAACTGAAACTGCTGGATTATGCTGTTTTAGCGTGGGTTGGATTAGGACTGCTCTCGCTTCTGTGGACTCAATACCGCAGCCCAGCGCTCACCGAGTTGCGCGTGCTGTTTCTGGAACCGGCAATTTTCTACATCATTTTTCGAGTAACAATACGAGAACAGAAGCAGGCTGTCTTTATTGTTGATGCGCTATTGATGGCGGGTTTAAGGTAGGATGGATTGGGCGGGGGGAAATTTTTAGGGGAGGAGGCAATATAACAGGAGAGGATAGGTGCCAAATAATGTGGGACTTTTCCTCGGTCGATGCATCCCTTTTGCTTAAGCCTATTTGCTCATCCCTACTAATAAATGGCGGCGGTATGCGGCACTTATTATGCTTTTGATAATGGGGATGACCATAATTTTAACACAGAGTGTTGGGGCAATTTTTATTGGCATCCCGGCAGCAATCGTCTCTGTATTACTGTTATCGCTTGGCAAACGTGCGAGACTGGCGCTCTTCATCATCATAATAGTTGGCATGATTGGCTTTGCAGTTTCGCTGCAATCAGCCCGCTTTTCCCGTGTTCTGGATTTCAGCAGCGGCACCAATTTCTTCCGCCTGCGAGTCTGGCAAAGTGCCCTCCATGTTATCAGTGATTATCCTGTTACAGGTCTTGGCCTCGATCAGTTTCTCTATGCCTTTCGGGGTCATTACATCATGCCGGATGCCTGGCAGGAACCTGACCTCTCGCATCCCCATAACATCCTGCTGGACTTCTGGGTTCGCTTAGGCTTTGCGGGAGTCATGCTCCTGTTATTTTTCCAGACAGCATTCTGGCGCAGTGCTGTCCACCTTTATCGACAGCTTCAGCAAAACCCAGATCGTTTCAGATTTGCCTTATTAGTTGGCACGATGGGCAGCATGGTCAATCTGGTTGCACATGGATTGATTGATAACAGTATCTATGTTCAGGACTTGTCTTATGTGTTTGTCTTGCTGCTCGCATTGGTTGGATATTTAACGAACGCGCGTGCTATTGACGAAGGACTTATATGATGGTGTAATTGAATGCAAAAATTCAACGTGGGGAGATGGGCCACCCATGAAAGCGAAGGTGAATAAGGTAACGATCAAAATCGCACATGACGACTTGCTTACAGTGCCAGTTGCGGGAATTGTTAACTCTACTGACCCCAACCTCCATATTCCCTCTGATATGGCTACTAAGGCAGGCCCTTCCTTGGAGCAGGCGTGCAGTGTTATTGGCTGGTGCGATGTTGGATCAGCAGTTATCACTGATGCCGGCGCTATGCAGGTTGAGAAAATTATTCACGCAGTCGGGCCGAGGTGGGGCGAAGGTAGCGAGCGCGGCAAACTAGCAAATGTCACCCTGGAATGCCTTCGACTGGCCGACAAAAATCGCTTAAAATCGCTTGCAATCCCCGCGATTTCAACTGGAATTCTTGGCTATCCGGTTGAAAATTGCGCTAAAACCATGTTGCAACAAATTATTGATTTCACTTTTGATGACCCACGTCATTTACGCACGATTATCATTTGCCTCAATAACGCTGATGCCTATCAAATTTTCCTGCAGGAATTCCAGGCCCAGCTTGAAGACCTCAAAGAAGCCGGAGAAGGCGAAGTCACGGTTTAATCTCCCTTCACTTTCTCATCAGGCTTTGTGGTAAACTTCCCATGTTCTCATAACAGTCCATAAGAGAGGATACAAACTTGCGCGTGCTTATCACCGGGGGGGCAGGTTTTCTTGGCTCGCACCTTTCTGACCGATTTCTGACAGAAGGCCATTCCGTTATTGCGATGGACAACCTCATTACGGGTAACACCCGTAATATTGCCCACCTTGCAGGCAATCCCAATTTCACTTTTATCCGCCATGATGTGACCAACTACATCTATATCAAAGACCCGGTTGATGCAGTATTGCATTTTGCGTCGCCCGCCAGTCCAATTGATTATCTGAAACTCCCCATCCAAACTTTGAAAGTTGGGGCATTAGGAACGCATAATGCGCTTGGACTGGCACTAGCCAAAGGGGCGAAGTTTTTACTTGCATCAACATCAGAAGTGTATGGCGATCCCCTTGAACATCCACAGAAAGAAACTTACTCTGGCAATGTGGATCCGATTGGCCCACGTGGTGTCTATGATGAAGCCAAACGTTATGCTGAAGCCCTGGCGATGGCTTACCATCATGCCCATGGAGTTGATACTCGTATCGTTCGCATCTTTAATACCTATGGCCCCCGGATGCGGCTAGCCGATGGCCGTGTCGTCCCGAATTTCATTGCGCAGGCTTTGCGCGGTGAAGCATTAACCGTTTACGGCGATGGCTCGCAGACTCGTAGCTTTCAATATGTCAGCGACTTGATTGAAGGCATCTATCGTCTGCTCCAATCTGACTTTAACGAGCCGGTGAATATTGGCAATCCCACCGAAATGACCATTCTGCAATTTGCTGAAGCCGTCAATGAAATTACCGGCAATGCAGCGGGTATCATCTACAAAGACGAACGCATCAAGGGCGACCCTCAGACACGTCAACCGGACATCAGCCGTGCGCGTTCTATTCTCAATTGGGAGCCAAAAGTCAGATTGCACGAGGGACTCCAGAACACCATTTCCTATTTTCGGGAAGTGCTGTGACCGGACTTCCGTTACAACAGCCGTTGTCACCCTCACATTTGCTTGTCCATGCAGGCTGGCTGTTCTCAGCCTGCATGGTCGGTATGGTTGTCGCTACGCAACCGCTCCCTATACTGGTAATTGTTTTAGCAGTAACCATATTTGTGGCAGCAGCAACCTTCACTCCTCTGGCGGCTGTTATTGTCCTGCTTATCCTCTCCCCTATGCGAACATTAATTGCTACTGAAGCACCGCTAAAACTACCACTCGATATTGGTCAGATAACGCTCCTGTCAGTTCTGGCATTTTGGGCAATCTATCGTATTGTGCGGGGACAGCGTATTGTTATCAATCTACGCTCGCCAATTACCACCGCTCTCGTTCTCTACATAATCATTATTGGCCTAACTGCTTTTAATGCTGTTTCTCTGGGAGCATGGTTCAACGACTGGCTCAAATGGGTACAAATCTTTCTTCTGATTATATTTGCTATCAACTTCGCTACTGCTGAACGCTGGCAGTGGCTTCTATTCGGGATGGTGCTGGCCGGAGCAGCTAATGCACTGGTGGGCATTTTCGAATTCTTTGGCGGTAGCGGAGCGCTTCATTTATTGATAAATAATCGCTTTTTTCGCGCCTTTGGCACCTTTGGTCAGCCAAATCCATTTGGCGGTTTTATGGGATTGCTGCTGCCGCTGGCGATAATGGCTGCTGTTGGATATACACTGCGCTGCTACTATCACCAGAAAGACAATAAATTACTGCTGAATGGCACGCTGGCAGGGTTTTATGCGATGGCATCGATATTGATGTTGGCTGGTATTGGTATGTCCTGGAGTCGGGGCGCCTGGATTGGATTAGGAGGGGCTTTATTAGCTATGGTACTGGCACTGCCACGTCGGATATGGAAAAGTCTGCTTCTGTTCATCGGTATTGTTGTAGCGGTTATCTTCCTTTGGACTGCCAGACTTTTACCGCCATCTGTAGTTGACCGGCTGGCAACATCAACACAGGAATTTTTTGCTTTTGATGATGTGCGTGGTATTGACATTACCCCGGAAAATTATGCGGTTGCAGAGCGTTTAGCTCATTGGCAGGCCGCGTTAAATATGGCATCTGCATCACCCTGGCTTGGTATTGGTGTGGGCAATTATGAAGTTGTTTATCCTGATTATCGCCTTATTAACTGGCTGGAACCATTGGGACATGCTCATAACTATTATTTGAACATTTTAGCCGAGGCAGGCATAATAGGCCTTTTAGGATACGGCAAGGTTTGGCTAATCATAATCTGGATGACATGGCGAACACGGGCGCATCCCGACCAATTAGCGCGCTTCACGGCAATTGGTTCATTAGGCTCATGGATTTACCTCTCTATCCACAGCATTTTTGACAATCTGTATGTCAACAATCTGTTTTTGCATATGGGCTTAATGATTGGTCTTGTCATCGTGCTGTATAATCAGACCCGGAATAGGGTAAAGGTAATCGTCAATGAGTCAGTATGACACAGTGCAGGATGTAAACAATGGCGTCCGCCTCCCGTTGGATCGGTTAATCCTTTCTATTGCTGCCCGTTTCGGTGACCGCTCAAAAGAAGTTGAGCGATTTCTGAAATTTGCGGTTGTTGGATTTATAGGTGCAGTTGTCGATTTTGGCACAGTGATTGTGCTTCAGGCTACCATTTTGCCCCCAACCGATCAAAATGGTGTTTCGCTGCCGACCAATGTCGTTATCGCTACCAGCCTGGCTTTTCTGGCAGCGGTTATCAGTAATTTTACCTGGAACCGTTTTTGGACATATCCGGATTCGCGTACACGCTCTGTTCGTCGCCAGCTTGCTCAATTTACTGTTGTAAGCTTCATTGGTTGGTTCGGTCGTACCCTCTGGATTCGTACCGCCTATCAGTCACTTGGCATGGCTTTTATGCCCGTGCTGCTGCCGCTTATTCATATCTTGCGCCCAACCTACATGCCATCAGTATCGGCGAATGACAAACTTGGCACAATTATCGCTCAGTTAATTGGTGTGGTTGTTGTCATGTTCTGGAATTATTTTGTCAATCGTTACTGGACATACAACGATGTGAAGCAGAGTTTACGTCGTAAATCAGCTTCACGTGGTGTGTAGCTTTTGCCGCTTGTTGGTATCGATTATACACCCGCCTATGAACAGGGCGGTGGCATCGGACGCTACGTCCGTGAATTAGTCACCGCCCTTGTGCGTCAGGATCAAGACACACAATACAAATTGTTTGTCTCAGGCTCTAATAAACAAAATCTTCCGCCTGTTTTTGCTGCAAATTTTGACTGGCGATCAACAATCATATCACCTCGTTGGTTAGCTCGATTGTGGTATCGCGCGGGGGTTCCCTTACCAGTTGAGATGTTTACAGGTTCGCTTGATCTTTATCATGCGACAGATTTTGTCTTGCCACCTACCCTGCCCCATACTCATACACTCCTGACAGTACATGATTTGTCGTTTGTCCGTGTTCCTGAAACAGCAAGTCCTAGATTAAAAGCCTATCTTGATCATGTTGTTCCTCGTTCTGTCAGCAAAGCTCACCATATTCTTGCAGACTCGCGGGCAACAAAAAATGATCTTATTGATCTTTATCGAGTACCAGATGAGAAAATTACTGTGCTGCTTAGTGGAGTTGACTCGCGTTTTGTACATGTAAGCGACAGCACTGATATATTGACTACGCGAAAAAAATATGCAATTGGAACTGCTCCATATATTTTTTCACTGGGTACTGTACAGCCTCGCAAAAATTATACACGTCTTATTCATGCGCTTGCCCAGCTCCGCACATCCGGCAGTGATCTTCATCTCGTTATCGCAGGTGGCCGCGGTTGGCTGGAAGACCCCATCTATGAAACAATCCGATTAACTGGAATGACAGATTATGTCCACTTCATCGGCTTTGCCGATGAAGCCGATTTACCCGCTCTTTACTCTGGCGCAGTCTGCTTTGCTTTTCCATCGCTTTATGAAGGCTTCGGACTGCCTGTCCTGGAGGCAATGGCCTGTGGCACACCTGTCGTCACCTCAAATCTGTCTTCATTACCGGAAGTGGCCGGGGAAGCTGCGCTCACGATCTCTCCCTATGATCTCGAAGAACTTGTTGACGCGCTCCGCCGACTGACAGAAGATGAAGAGTTACGCCAAAGACTCATCCAAAAGGGATTTGAACGTTCTCGGCTGTTTACATGGGATCATGCTGCCAGCCATCTTCGTCAGATTTATGCTGAACTCCTGCTTTAACCCCTGCCTTTAGTCCCATCACCAAATAAATAGACACTCGTTATACTATCTCACGAAACAAAATTGGTTTTGTGAGGCAGGCATCATGAAAAAATTCACGCTTGACCCTAATAAGCCATTCTTCATCTACGACACACGCGGTGACTGGCACGCAACAATCATCAACAACTCTATTTTTGATCTGCGAGGTGAGTATATAGGCTTTGTTCATGGTGACGATCATGAAGTCTACACCACGATTGGTGAGTGGATTGGCAATCTCTGGCACGATGGCAGAATTATCCGTAATCGCAACATTGAAATCCGCCGCCCACTGCTGAAAGACATCCCGGCCAAACCGGCCAAACCAGATAAGCTCCCCCCGCGCGCACCGCTTCCCCCTATGTTTGCCGAATTAGGGTATAGTAAGATTGATATTCTCGATTGGGATGCGGACATCTTCAAAAAAGTATCCGACAGGATGTCCGATATGGATTAAGCGAGCCGCTATGGAAATTCCCATCAAAACCACCGCCGAATCACGGGTCACACTCAGCGCTTTGATGGGACCTCAGGATGCCAATAATCAGGGAAATGTTCACGGCGGCATCATCATGAAAATGGCAGATGAAGCGGGTGCACTGGTCGCCATGCGACACGCCCGTACCCCTGTCGTCACAGTCGCCATTGACTCGATGACCTTTGTCGAACCTATTTATGTTGGTAATCTTGTGCTGTGCAACGCAGAGCTGACTTATGTTGGACGCACCTCGATGGAGGTGCGTGTCGAAGTTGTGGCTGAAAACCCGCTGCAAGGCACATCAGTCATCAGCAATATTGCCTATCTGGTTTATGTCGCCCTCGATCAGCAGGGGCGGCCTACCCCCGTCCCCGCGCTGAAATACGAAACACCTCTGGAAATCGCCCGTGCCAGAGAAGCTGAAGAGCGCCAGGCGCTTCGCAAAAAGCAGCGTATCTAAAGGAAAATATGGTGAGTGACTTGCTCCCCCAATTTCGTGGTTTGGAAGAATCCACCCTGCTTAAACTGCTCAACCAGTCGGGTGCCCGCGCAGTACTCAAGGAAGATGCTACCGACCTTGGCATTGCTGACATGCGCCCTTTCCCCTTTTTGGCTATCGTGGGGCAGCTTGAGATGCGAATTGCGCTCATGCTGGCTGTTATTAATCCTGCCATTGGCGGCGTTCTACTCATCGGCCCGCGTGGTATTGGCAAGACGACCGCCGTTCGCAGCCTGGCTGGAATTCTGCCCGATATTGAAGTCAGTGATTGTGACGACGGTGCGCTACCGGAAGATCTTCGGCATCCCACCGCAAAAATGCTTTACCCCGACTGTTATGAGAAATTCCATGCCGGGCAATCCATTTCTCATTTTGAGCCTGTCAAATTGGTTGAACTTCCCTTAAACGCGCGCCTGGAAGACGTGGTAGGAGGCATTAATGAGCGTGTTGCCATCCAGCAGCAGCGTGTTCGTTTGGAAAAAGGCATCCTTGCTCGTGCAGACAACAATCTGCTCTATGTTGACGAAGTTAATCTGCTTGACGATGAAATTGTCGATGCAATCCTAGATGCCGCCGCCCAGGGCAGTTACACTGTTCGACGTGGTGCCATGTCTGGCACTTATCGCTCTCGTTTTGTGCTGATCGGCTCAATGAACCCTGAAGAAGGCCGTCTGCGCCCTCAAATCCTGGATCGTTTTGGTCTTCGTATAAATGTACGCGGTCTGATGTCCGGCGAGGAACGTCTGGAGGTTAATGAACGTGTCCGCCGTTATCGGCTCAATGCCAGCGCTTTTATACGTGAATGGGCCGAAGCAACTGCTGCCGCTCGTGAGGAAATTATCCTCGCACGTGAGCTGCTTAAGGAAACAACGCTTGCGCCTGAAGCAATCCAAATAGGTCTGCATCTTGTACAGGTACTTGATATAGACTCACATCGTGCTGAATACACCATGTTCGAGGCTGCCCGCGCCTATGCCGCCTCCGATGGCCGCGATGTTGCTACGGTTTCTGATATGCGTGTTGTCGCTCCCCTGGCACTTCGCCAGCGCCGCAGTCCCTTTATGGTCAGCTTTTTTGAAGGTCAGGCCGAAGAAGATGCGCAGATACACTACCAGCTTGACCAGATGTTAAACTAAACGATATGAATAACCCTTCGCGCCGACAACTTCTGGTCATATTCTGTCTTGCATCAGCACTTATAGCCTATCTGCTGCCCTGGGTTATCAACCCTGGTATCAGCCTGAGTCTTAATGCCTATGATCTGGCAGAATGGGCCAGTCTGCATCCGGCAGTACGTACCGGCAGCCCCCCATTTTTTACCAGCCTGCTCCTGCGATTACCACTGGTTTTACTCGCTTGCATGATCGTGTTTGCTTTGCGGCCTATGATGAGGCACAGGCTAACACTCACCATTATAATAATGCTTTTTACCGCTGCACTGCTGCCACCACTCGAATTTTTGACGATTTACCGTGATGACCCAAACTATCAACAGCAGTTTGTATTGGCTATTTTGACATTAGTGATAAGCATGATCGCACTACCACAACGGAATGAAAATTACGCCCGCGCACTTATTCCCGTGATTGCGCTCATCGCTGCATTATCTGCTTTAATTGGTTTGGTTCAGATCATAAATCTGATGGGCAAATTTATGCTGCCCGTTCAGCCTGGCGTAGGGGGTATAGCGATGATTGTATCTTGTCTTCTGCTGATCGTAACGGATACTGGAAAACACAGAGGCAGCTCCGTAAACATTGAACTGCCCCTTACAAAGTCGTAATCGGTTGAGCCTAGCTCATATTGCTCTCAATATAACTGATCGCCTCACCCACTGTCGTGATTTTATGAGAGTCATAATAAGTGATTTAACCGCCAAAATATTATTAAAATAACAAGATAAATTAAAACAAAAAAATCGATTTCAGATCGCTGCCCAGATTGATCATGTCGAA
>CAYUTY010000031.1:0-22905 GCA_964447795.1 uncultured Anaerolineaceae bacterium | reverse complement strand
GCGTGATTTTCTGAGTGTCTTCGTCTGTGATTTCCCCGCCAAATTCTTCTTCAAATGCCATGATGAGTTCAACCAGATCAAGCGAATCTGCTTCCAGGTCTTCCCGGAAGCGGGCTGGCGGTACAACCCGGTCAGCGTCAACGCCTAACAAATCGACGACAATATTGCGAATGCGTTCTTCAGTTGAAGCCATTTTCCCCTCCCAAGATACGGGATATTACACTTTCAAGATAAGAGAACCCGATTATACCGTTAACGATGCGCCCTGCCAGTGTGATGTTCATTGACATGAGTAAAGTGCATCAGGTAGGATTGGCTCTTACTCACATAAGGAACACTCAAATATGGGTAAAGTCACGGATACACCAGCTACCGAAAGTCGCAAAGTCGATCATATCCGTATCAACCTTGAGAAAGATGTGCAATTCCCTCATTTAACAACTGGTCTGGAAAACTATCGCTTTTTGCATCAGGCCATCCCGGAAATCAATTTGAACGCCGTAGATACAACGGTTGCTCTATTTGGCAAAACACTATCTGCGCCGATTGTCATCTCATCTATGACCGGCGGAACCGAGATGGCTTATCGTATCAACCAGAACCTGGCTGAAGCAGCCCAGGCGCAAGGTGTGGCGATGGGACTTGGTTCGCAGCGAGCCGCCATCGAGCAGCCTCATCTCGCCTACAGCTATCAGGTACGTAACATTGCGCCAGACATTCTGCTTTTCGCCAATGTCGGTGCTGTCCAGTTAAACTATAAATATCGCGCGAGTGAGTGTCAGCGCGCCGTTGATATGATCGAGGCCGATGCGCTCATACTGCATTTCAACGTACTTCAGGAAGCCGTCCAGCCTGAAGGGGATACCGATTTCGCTGGTTTGCTTCATAAAGTCGAACAGGTTTGCAAATCCGTCTCAGTTCCGGTCATTGCTAAGGAAGTAGGCTGGGGTTTTTCCGAACAAAATGTCCGCGATCTGGCAAGCGCGGGCGTGTCTGCCATTGATGTCGCTGGTGCTGGCGGCACATCCTGGAGCGAGGTGGAATACCATCGCGCCCCCAATACTTTCCATGCCGAAGTGGCTCGCAGTTTTGCCGACTGGGGCATCCCCACTGCTGACGCCGTGCAATATGCGGCCAAAGCCGCCCCTGGCCTCCCCATTATCGCCAGCGGCGGACTGCGTGATGGCATTGAAATCGCCAAATGCATTGCACTGGGTGCAATAGCAGGTGGCATGGCTGGCCCATTTCTGAAAGCGGCTGACCACTCAGGAGAAGCTGTCGATAATTTAATTCGTCAAACAACCGCTCAACTGCGCATCGCTATGCTGTGCAGCGGCGCGGCAGATATTGCCCAACTTCAACGCACCCCTCTTCTGAAAGTGTAGGCTACTGTGTCACTCACCGACTCAATGCAAGCCTATTTTGCTGAACTGGACACAGCCATGCGCGATGTCGTTGCTGCTGTGCCTAACGAAACACCCGGCTTCGCGCTCATGCTGCGATATGCATTAGGCTGGTCAGATGAGCAGGATCGTCCCTACAATCAGCCTACCGGAAAACGCATTCGTCCTATACTGCTCCTGCTATGTGCCGAAGCAGCAGGAAGCGACGCAAAAACAGCGATGCCTGCCGCTGCTGCCGTCGAGTTGCTCCACAATTTTTCCCTGATACATGATGACATTCAGGATAACAGCCCGACACGCCATAACCGCCCCACCGTCTGGAAAATCTGGGGACAGGCCAACGCCATTAATGCCGGAGATGCTTTATTCACTCTGGCATATTGTGCGCTCGAAAAACTATCCGAGTCAGGAATCCCACTCAGTCGCGTCATTAAGGTCTGGCGCATCTTCAATGCAACCGCTGTGGAGTTGACGCGAGGTCAGCACCTCGATATGCGATTTGAAACCCAGACAAAGGTGATAGTAGACGACTACATCTCTATGATTCAGGGAAAATCTGCTGCCTTGATTGCTGCCTGTTCTCAGATTGGGGCGCTCATCGGCTGCGGAGACGATGTCATAGCGCAGCATTACGCTGATTTTGGGCTAAATCTCGGTATAGCTTTCCAGATCAGGGATGACATTCTCGGCATCTGGGGGGATCCGGCAGTGACTGGCAAATCTGCCGCGACTGATATCATCTCACGCAAGAAATCACTGCCTGTGCTGTTTGGTCTAAACAAAAGCCCGGAACTGCAAAGGATTTATCAAAAAGAGCAATTTGCCGATGCAGAAGTGATCGATGCGATAAATCTATTGGACAGTCTGGGAGCAAAAGCCTACAGCGAGAATACGGAGACTGCTTATTATCAGCAGGCGCTCCGCTCGCTTGAACTTGCCAATCCACAGGGCGCGGCAGCGGAAAACATCACCCAGCTTGTCATTTTCCTCTTTGAGCGTCAGTATTAAATTGACAGAGGGGCGTTCATATTTTGAATACCCCTCTAGACCAACTCACGAAAAATCATATTGCTCAATAATCGTCCCTGTTGTGTCAAACGTACCACATCCGAATCGACATGAAGCAGACCTTGTCCTGCAAATCGCTCAATCATACTGCCATGCGTTTCCAGCAGGTCTGCACCAAAACGCACCCGATAGGCTGTTCTCGATATGCCTTCGTTTGTCAGGCGTAACCCCATCAACAGCGTATCTGCAATTTCCTGTTCGCGATCAATTATGGTTGATTCGACGATGGTTGGACTGTGAGGAAATTCGTATTTATTGGATGCCTCACGGAGTGCGGCGATATAACGCTGTGGCGACAGGACAGTTGAATAACGCATACCACCAGCATATCCATGCGCCCCCGGCCCAAAACCGGGATAGGGTAGATTGCGCCAGTATTGCAGGTTATGCCGACATTCGTAACCGGGCTTTGCCCAGTTGCTGATTTCGTACTGTTCATATCCCGCACTAGACAGCACATCGGTCGCCAGATCATACATATCGGCTGCCAGATCATCGTCCGGCAGTGGCAAACGGCCTCGCATCACCCACGCTTTCATCGCTGTGCCATCTTCCAACCCCAGCGCATATAATGAAATATGTTCTGGTTTCAGTACCAGCATTTGCTTCAGAGTGTTTTCCCATGTTGCTAGCGTCTGATGTGGAAAGCCATAGATGAGGTCGAGATTGAGGTTATCCACCCCGCCCTGACGTGCAGCAGATACTGCCCGAACAACCGCATCATTATCGTGTCGCCTGCCGAACAGTTCCAATTCATTGTCCTGGGCTGATTGCATCCCAATACTCAGCCGGTTAATGCCAGACTGCCGCAGGGCGGTGATATAATCACGGTGCAGGTCACTGGGGTTTGCTTCTGCTGAAATTTCTGCATCAGGCAGCACATCAAAATTGGCATATATAGAGCCTAGAATGCGGGTGAATTGTTCTGGCATCAACAAACTGGGCGTGCCGCCGCCAAAGTAAATCGTCCCGGTTGGCTGGCCTGGCTTGCTCCCACCAACAATCTCAATTTCGTGTATCAGTGCGTCTACAAACGGCTCGATCAGCGATTCCAAATGCACATACGTATTGAACGCACAATAAGTACATTTGATGCCGCAAAAAGGAATATGGAGATACAATGACAATGATGGTGAAGGAATCATGATAAATTGCTTTTGCATTAATGCTTCACTGATTGCGGTATTGTTGCAACTTTAATATAATGATTCAAGGTCAATTATCCACTGCAAAACTGGATTTATAGGATTTACGCGATTATGCCTGAAACCACGCAGTTCGCCGGGATGGGCGGCGACAGCCCTGGCGACAATTCATTACCAGCCAATACCACTCTTCAACACCGTTATAAGATTCTCGGTGTGATCGGTGGTGGCGGCATGGGTACAGTTTATCAGGCGCGCGACTTGAACTTCCCCGAAGTTCGAAAATTAGTCGCCGTCAAGGAAATGCTCAACCCAACAACCGATCCTGCTCTCCACGCTTCGACACTTAAAACCTTCCAGCGTGAAGCTAATATTCTGGCAACCCTGAATCATCCGGCTATCCCGAAAATTTTTGACTTCTTCGACAAAAATGATCGCGCCTATCTGGTGATGGAGTATATCAACGGCAGCGATCTGGAAAGCCTGCTGGTCAAAACCAAAGAACTTCCCATCGACAAAATCATCGAGTGGGCGATTGATCTTTGTGATGTCGTGGATTACCTTCACACTCAGCCCAAACCGATCGTCTTCCGCGATCTGAAGCCGTCAAACATCATGATTGACAGCTTTGGCAAAATCCGCTTAATCGACTTTGGCATCGCCAAAATTTTCGACAGCGGCACCAAGAAACACACCATGATCGGCACTGAAGGTTACTGCGCCCCAGAACAGTACAAAGGCGATGTAACTATCCTGAGCGATGTCTACAGTCTTGGTGCAACCCTCCACCATGTGCTTACTCGCAAAGACCCGCGTCTGGAACCGCCATTCAGCTTTGGCGAACGGCTCATCCAGGATTTTAGTCCAACTGCACCAGACCGTCTCGTTTCAGTCATCGAAAAAGCACTGGAATTTGAGCCACAAAAACGCTGGCAGTCCTGCGCTGAAATGAAGGCCGAACTCGAAAAACTTCGTTCTCAGCCACAAATCACTGTTAGCAATAGTGGTAAATCTGGAACAGCCATCGCTGGAACAGATTTCTTTGCCGGGGTCGGTGCCAATGGTGCAGTTGAACCCCGCTGGAAATTTCCGACAGAGGATGAAATCCGGTGCAGCCCCACTTTCTATAAGGATTTTGCCTTCGTTGGCTCTTATGACACCAATATTTGGGCCGTCAATCTCTCTGATGGCGCATTCGCCTGGAAATATGCCACGCACGGTGGGATCGCTTCATCACCAGTAATTGATGAATCCAATAAGCTCATCCTGTTTGGCTCGGAAGATAATTCCTTCTATGCGCTCGACTACCGCAATGGCCGTATTAACTGGTCATATGCCACTCAGGATAAAGTACGTGGCACCGCCCGTATGGCACCAGATGTCGATGCTGTATTTTTTGGCAGTGATGACGGGCATCTCTATGCCCTCGCAGCACCCAATGGTCGCTTCCTGTGGAAATATCAGCTAGGCGAATCTGTCCGCAGCCGCCCTTTCGTGACCAATGAGGTTGTTATCGTTGGCTCAGAGTCCGGTGAAATTTTTGGCCTCGGCCTCGACGGTAAGCGTAAATGGAGCTATCGTACCCGCCGCCCCGTTACATCCTCGCCTTTTGTAGATACGGATGAAGGTATTTGTTACATTGGCTCTGCTGATGGCTACGTCTATGCACTTGATGCCAGCAGCGGTTATAGTTCATGGCGCTTCCGCACCAACGGCCCGGTGATTTCTTCTCCCGTTGTTGAAGGAGATCTGCTCTACTTCGGTTCTGCCGATGGATCACTTTACGCAATTAATGCCCAGACTTCACGCGAAAAATGGAAATTCCCAACTGAAAAACCCATCATCGCCTCCCCCATTGTTCATCAAGGGGGCGTTTATGTCGGCAGCACGGACGAATACTTCTACTGCATCGACGCACAAACGGGTAAAGAGCGCTGGAAATTCAAGGCCAATGGCCCTGTTACTTCAACAGCCTGTATCGCAGGAGACACAATCCTGTTTGGTTCGCTGGACAAGACACTGTATGCTTTACCGTTAGTGGGATAAGATGATATTCATATTCATGGCATCGGATGCCGGAGTCTAAAGTATGGACTGGTTTCGCCGTCTGTTCAGCCAAACTGACAATAAGCCTGCCGATAACTCGGTGAATGCCGAGGCGGTGAAAAACACCCCTCGTGTCGAAACATCGGTTGTCGAAACAAAACCCGTTTCGCCGCCGCCACCAACCACCGAGAATCTGGATGCTATGTCAAACCTTAACGATGGGGCAACACGCCCCCTCCCGCCCGAAACTGTTATCGCCTCCAGCAATGAGCATCTGGCCTTCGGGCAGGCTACCGATGTCGGCATGGTGCGAACTAATAATCAGGACTCAGTGCTTTCCTTTCTCTCAACAAGTCGAACATCCGATCAGCGGCCAGATTTCGGTTTGTTCATCGTAGCCGACGGCATGGGTGGGCATCACGATGGTGAGAAAGCATCTGCTATGACGGCGCATGTGGTCGCATCCTATATCACTAATCACATTTATGTGCCTATGATAAATGGCGATAATGATGCTGACCGGGTGCCAATTACGGAAGCGCTCATTTCTGCCGTTCAGAAAGCCAATGCTGATGTGATTGTCCGTGTGCCGGATGGCGGCACAACACTCACAGCAGTTGCGGTTATTGGCGATCTCGCTTATGTGGCTCACGTCGGTGATACCAGGGTTTATCTGGTGACAAAAGATGGCATGGAACAGATAACCCGCGATCATTCACTTGTCCAGCGTTTGATCGAGCTTGGGCAATTAACGCCAGATGAAGCAGCTATTCATCCACAGAAAAATGTCCTTTATCGTGCGCTGGGGCAGAGTGACAACTTGGAAGTCGATGCGCTCACACGACGACTACCACCAAATTCACGCCTGATTTTATGTAGCGACGGCCTCTGGAACATGGTTAGCGAGGAAGAAATTCTGGATATTACCCTCAAACACACCAATCCGCAGGAAATCTGCGATAAGCTGGTTGCGCTCGCCAATACACATGGCGGCACAGATAATATCACGGCAATCGTATTGCAAACCCCGACCAGTTAATTAGGGGTAATGAGCATAATGGTTTCCGGCCCTGATCCATACGCAACACTCGGTATCGCAAAAGATGCCTCCCTTGAGGAAATAAAAGCCGCTTATCGCCGCGTAGCGCGCCGCCTGCATCCCGACGTTAACCAAAGTAATCCGGGTGCTGCCGTTCAATTTCAGGACATTACCGTAGCCTATGAGCTGCTGCTCGATGAAGCCCGCAAACGAACGTATGACAGCCAGGCCGCACGTCGCACAAGTGGAGAAGACTACTACTTCACGCTTCGTGTCACCCCCAGTAAGCGAGCCATAATTCCGCTGCCAGAACCACAGGTCATTTATTTGCTCGCCGAAATTCTACCTGACCAGCGTGCCCGTGATCTCGAACAGAAACGCGAGTCGCGGATGAATTTGACCCTAATTCTTGACCACAGCAATTCGATGAGTGGCACTCGGCTTGATAAAGTGAAGGTTGCCGCTCACCAGATTATCGACCAGCTAACGCCGCAGGACATTCTTTCTATCGTCAGTTTCAACGACCGGGCAGAAATCATTATCCCTGCGGCACCAGTGGACAACAAGAACAGCCTGAAAGCCAAAGTCAGCATGATGATTGCCTCTGGCGGGACGGAGATGTTCAAAGGCCTGTCCGCTGGTGTTGATCAGAACCGTCGCTTCCTCGGCCCTAAACTGGTTAATCACATTGTTCTGTTGACAGATGGCAACACTTTCGGCGACCACGAGCAGAGCATGGAATTAGCGCGTAAAGCTGCCGAACAGGGCATCAGCATTAGCGCAATGGGGCTTGGGCAGGAGTGGAATGATGAATTTCTGGATGAACTTGCCTCAGTCACTGGCGGGACATCATCCTATATTAATTCGGCCAGTGCCGTCGTCCGTTTCCTCAATGACCATGTTCGCAATCTGTCAAATGCCTTTGCTGAGCGAGTCCGTATCTCAGTGGCACCTGACCCGGAAGTGAAGCTGGAATCGGCGTTCAAGCGCGCCCCCCATCCCCAACCGCTGGCAGTTAATGAGAGCTACATTCAGCTTGGCAGCTTGCAGGCTAACCGGTTAATTTCTGTATTGTTCCAGTTTCAGATGCCTGCTAACATGCCGCATGGATTTCGTTCTGTCGCCCGCCTTGTCGCATCCGGGGATATCCTTGTCAATCAGCAGCAGCAATTCCAGGCACTCAGCGATGTATCACTGGAAATTACCGACCAACCACCGCCTGAAGACCCACCCGTCGCTATTCTCGATGCGCTTGGCAAGCTTACCCTTTATAGAATGCAGGAACGCGCTCAGGAAGCCCTTGCCAGCGGGGATGTAAAAGAAGCAACCCGCCGCCTTGAAAATCTCGCTACGCGGTTACTGGCTATAGGGGAGGATGATCTGGCACATCAGGCACGCGCTGAAGCAATCCGTGTCGCCCATACCAGCAATCTGTCCGACAAGGGACGAAAAACACTCAAATATGAGACACGGTTCCTCCTGCTCGGCGGCTCATCCAGTGAGGATACATCCAATGATTAACTGTCCCAATTGCGGTTTTAAGAACCGTGAAGGCGAATTATTCTGCGAAGAGTGCGGTCAGGGCTTGCAGGGTGGCAATACCATCCTGCCGACACGCCAGATCGATCAATCGATGGGGAATCTGGCCGCGAAGGCTACTTGGGGTACAGCACGCTTTGGTCAGGACGCGTCCATCATCATGCAAATCCGTGATGCGACAGAACCTGTCAACTTACAACCTGCCAAACGCACCATCCTTGGACGTGCTGATGTCAGCAGCACCCAGAAACCTGATCTTGATCTAACGCCTTATGGTGCCCTCGAAAAAGGGGTATCCCGCATTCACGCTGCCATCTACCGCAGCGAAGACACGCTGACGCTGGTTGATATGGGCAGCGCCAATGGCACTCATCTTAACGGCCAGCGTCTCGTGCCAGAGCAGCCCCGTATTCTGCGCGACGGCGACGAAATTCGCCTCGGCAAATTGGTAGCGCATATCTATTTCAAGTAGCTGTGAGGAATTCAATGATTACACTCTTACTGCATATTGCCAACTCTGAGCCTGTCAAGATCGATGTAGAAGAGTTACCCGATCCCAGTTCAATCATGATTCTCGGCAAAAATCCACGCGACCGTAAAGACAAAGAAGTGGAATGGCTGGACGAAGGGGTAACAACCGTTATATTTCCCTGGTCGCGTATCAGTCTTATTCAGATATTGCCTGACCCCGATGCCCAGGCTGATTTCCCGCAGCTCTGGCGCAACGATTGAGCGCACAAATGCGTAAAGTGTGTTATGACAACTAATAAACTACCAAAACCGACTCAGCGTGACGGCAAACGCATTCTCGTTGTAGATGATGAGCCGCGCATGATTGGCTTCATCCGCATGAATCTCGAACTCGAAGGCCACCAGGTTATTGAAGCCCATAACGGACTGGAAGCCCTGGAAGCAATTCGCACCAAACTTCCGGATATTGTGCTTCTTGACGTCATGATGCCAGAACTGGATGGCTACGAAACACTGAGAATGCTGCGTGAATTTTCCAGCCTGCCTGTCATTATGCTCACTGCAAAAGGTGAGGAAAACGATCGGGTTTATGGCCTTGAACTCGGTGCGGACGATTACATCACCAAACCATTTGGCCCCCGTGAACTTTCCAGCCGCATCAAGGCCGTGCTGCGCCGTGCCAATATGCCCTCCGCCGCACCAGAGCAGGCGGTTATGAAAATTGATGACCATCTCAGCATTGATTTCAACCGCCGCGAAGTCATAGTGGATGCCAAAAGCGTCAAACTCCGTCCGACCGAATATCGCCTGCTGTATCACCTGATCGAAAATGCTGGATGGACAGTCCCACACGATCAGTTGCTGGCGAAAGTCTGGGGCTACGAATACCGCGACGAAGCCCATTATGTACGTCTGTATGTCAACTACCTTCGTGAAAAGATCGAGGAAGACCCTGCTAATCCCAAATACATACTCACGGAGCGCGGTGTTGGGTATCGTTTTGTTGACTACAAACATCCTGTAGAACAATAGAAATACAGGGCGCATCTTTCCCTGCGCCCTGCCCTCAATTCTTGCGACTGCCGCGCTTTCAACGTACAATAATCATACAGGTTCGCAACTTACTGCCCTCAAGGAGGGTTTTGTGTCTGCTTTTAAGATCGTTGTGACCGGCCCATTCAACTCCGGCAAAACCGAGTTTATTAAGACGATCTCCGATATTCCCGTCGTTTCTACCGAAAAGAAAATCACCACGGAAGATAGGGGAATAAAGGCAGAAACAACGGTAGCCATGGATTATGGCCGCGTCCAGCTTGATGGCGATACCCTTTACCTTTATGGTACACCGGGACAGACTCGCTTTGATTTTATGTGGGAAATTCTTTCCAGTGAGATGAACGGATTCATCGTCCTGGTAGATAGCACGGACACGCCCTCATTTCCCGATGCGGCTGAACTCATCAGCCTGTTCTCAGGCTTTGTCACCGTGCCATATCTGGTGGTCGCCAACAAAACCGACCTTGAAGGATCAGCCCGCCTGGCTGAAGTTCGGCGTGGTGCTAAAGTCGGCGCTGATGTGACGGTGATGCCCTCTGTTGCCACTCAGAAATCAAGCGTCCGTCAGGTGTTACTCCAGATGGTCGAACTCCTAAAAAAGGAAAAAGCGTAACAAACACTCACACTCAGTAATCTTACGAGATTCTTGCATCTATCTGAGATTGTTTTTACATACCTATCCTACAATTACTGTCGAACCCCAAACTTTATTGTAGGTGTGGTATAACAACATGAGCAAAATCGTAGGTATCGACCTCGGTACAACTAACTCTGTAATTGCTGTTCTGGAAGGTGGCGAACCTGTGGTGGTCACCAGTTCAGAAGGTACTCGTACAACCCCATCCGTCGTTGCCTTTACAAAAAACAATGAGCGACTGGTCGGACAGACCGCCCGACGTCAGTCTGTCGTCAATGCGGAAAATACCGTCTCCTCTATCAAACGTTTTATCGGCAAGAGTGTAGATGAAACTCGCTCGGAAGCCGAACGTATGCCCTATCAGGTTGTCGCCGGCCCCGCAGGTGATGTACAGGTAAAAATTTCCGCGACGGGCAAGAATTACACGCCGCAGGAAATCAGCGCGATGATTCTCTCCAAACTAAAGCAGGATGCTGAAGCATACCTCGGTGCGCCAGTCACGAAGGCCGTGATTACTGTCCCTGCCTATTTTAATGACAGCCAGCGCCAGGCAACCAAAGATGCCGGTAAAATCGCCGGGCTGGATGTACTGCGAATCATCAATGAGCCTACGGCTGCGGCACTCGCGTATGGCCTGGACAAAAAACACGCTGAAACAATCGTTGTCTTTGACCTCGGTGGTGGTACATTCGATGTATCCATTCTTGAAGTCGGGGATGGAGTGATTGAAGTCAAGGCAACCAGTGGCGATACTCACCTCGGCGGTGATGACTGGGATCAGGCCATCATTGAGTGGATTGCCGCAGAATTCAAGAAAGATACGGGCATCGACCTTCTCAAAGATCGACAGGCACTCCAGCGCTTGAAGGAAGCGGCTGAAAAAGCCAAAATTGAACTGTCAACCACTGTTCAGACTGATATCAATCTGCCCTTCATCACCGCGGATGCATCTGGCCCGCGCCATCTCAATCTGACACTGACACGTGCCAAATTTGAGCAAATCAGTACTGAACTGGTTGAACGTCTGAATGGCCCGGTTAATCAGGCACTTGAGGATGCAGGACTGAGCAAAAACCAGATTGACGAAGTGGTGCTGGTTGGCGGCGCAACCCGTATGCCCATGGTGCAGGAGCTGGTTCAGAAATTACTCGGCAAAACCCCCAATAAAAGCGTCAATCCTGATGAAGTTGTGGCTGTAGGCGCTGCGCTTCAGGCTGGCGTATTGGCGGGCGAGGTGAAGGATGTACTTCTGCTGGACGTAACCCCCCTTAGCCTGGGTGTTGAGACAATGGGTGGGGTCATGACCCACCTGATCGAACGTAATACAACCATCCCTGTCCGCAAAAGTGAAATCTTTTCGACGGCGGCAGATGGGCAAACGGCTGTGGATATTCACATTCTCCAGGGTGAGCGGCCAATGGCTTCAGACAATATGACGCTAGGTCATTTCCGGCTCGAAGGCATCCCTGCGGCGCCCCGCGGTGTGCCACAGGTAGAAGTCGTTTTTGATATCGACGCAAATGGTATCCTGAATGTGACAGCCACCGATAAGGCCAGTAGCAAAGAGCAAAAAGTGACTGTCACCGCCTCAACCAACCTCAAATCGGATGAAGTCGAACGGTTGGTCAAGGAAGCAGCCCAAAACCGTGCTGAAGACGAACGGCGCATGGCGTTGGTTCAGGCACGAAACGAAGCCGATACACTGATCTACCAGGCTGAAAAGTCTCTGCGTGATCTCGGTGATAAAATTCCGGCGCAGGATCGTGACACCATTGAAAATCAAGTCAGTGCACTCAAGCAGGCTGTACAGTCAGATGATGCCAATGCTATCCGCACAGCGGCGCAAACATTGCAGAATGCTACCTACGCCATGTCACAGCAGATGTACGCTGACAATACCGGCGGAAATGGCGGCACTTCCCGTCCACAGCCTGAAGGTGAAGATGTAATCGAAGGTGACTTCACCCCCCTCTAAGCACTACTGAAAACAAAACGGGCACTTGCATACGTCAAGTGCCCGTTTTTGTTCAACGGAAAATCAAAAAATTAAGCGGAAAGATGCTCTGTCCGTAGTTGGCGGTATTCCTCTTCAAATGACCGCAACATCATTTCTTTATCTTCATCGGCAAGCAGACTACCTCTTACAGCATTCAGCCCAATTTCCTCAATCTCTTCTGGCGCAAAACCACAATGATTTACAACCGCCATATACTCATCGGTGAGCGTAGTCTTATAGATATTGGGCATGTGTGTTCCGAGCGTAATCGCGATTCCCTCATCATATAATAATCGTAGAGGGTAAGCAGCATACTGCTCTACTTTGCCATGACACAATGCCTTCGCCAGGCCAATATTAAGTGCGGTGTGATTTTCAGTGAGCAGTGCGATGACATCGGGAGCCTCCGCAGTCCCCCACCCATCTACAATTCGCTCTGGCTGAAGCTGCTGAATCACGTCGAGAATACCTTCCGCCTCTAACACATCGCCAGCCTGCGCCACACGCGGGAGCAGTTTCTTTTGTGCTGTACGAAAAGAGCGCTCAAACTGGGATGTCGGCTGCGAATCTTCACGTCCCATCAATGCAATGCCAACAACACCACTCTTTTTGGCTGTAGCGCTGGTTGCCCATCGCAGCACATCATCTACCCGCCGCACCTGGTCACGGTTAATGCTCAACACCCAGGCCATTTGCATTTTCCAGCCACGCTCTACCCGACTCCGACCATCATTGATAGCGGAGAGAAACTGCTCAAAAGTCAGCCCATTATCAACATAGAAAAGCGGATTAACGGTCACTTCTGCATATCGAACCTGCTGCTTCGCCAGCGAAACACCCAGTTCATAAACCACCCGCGTCAGGTCATCCGGCTGTTGAAGCCACTGACTCACCGTTTGTGTCAGTTCACCCACACGCTTGTAATCCGGGTGATCCAGCAGGTTCACCCACTGGTTAAAATGTTTCAGATGATCGGCAATGTCATTCTGCTCTGCAATCAGCAGCAGAGTTTCTTTCCGCATCGCCCCTTCCAATTGAATGTCAAGTTCAACTTTGGGCATTGCCTGCACGAAACTTTCAAGAGACATGGATTTACTTCCTTAATTCCGTTTCATCCGGCAAATCGGCTTCATACCCATTTGCCAGTGCATTGATGGTTTCCCGCTGGGATGCACTGCTCCGGTAAGTCTGCGATGCCTGTACAAACGCTTTAAAGAGAGGATGAGGTGCATTTGGTCGGCTTAAAAACTCTGGATGAAACTGGCTGCCAACCATAAATGGATGACCTTTTACCTCAGCAATTTCTACCAACGCGCCATCCGGGCTGACGCCGCTGAACCACATCCCATGCTGCTCAAATGCTGTACGATAAGCATTATTGAACTCAAATCGGTGCCGGTGGCGTTCCTGCACCAATGGTGACTCATATGCCTTCGCTGCCACTGAACCCGGCTCAAGTTTACATGGGTAAATGCCTAATCGCATGGTGCCGCCCAATTCGGTGATACCGCGCTGTTCCAGCATCAGATCGATCACAGCGTTTTCTGTTTCTTCAAATTCCGAGCTGTTCGCGTTTTCAATATCCAGCAGATTGCGGGCAAATTCAACACACATTACCTGCATCCCCAGGCACAGCCCCAGATAAGGCACATTCCGTTCCCGCGCGAAGCGGGCCGCCAGCACCTTACCTTCAACCCCCCGGTAACCAAATCCACCCGGCACTACAATCCCATCCACCGCAGCCAGCTTGTCCCAGCCTTTATCCTTCTCCAGATCACCAGAATAAATCCAGCTAATCTCCAGTTGATAATCCTGCGAAGCCGCTGCATGGAACAATGCTTCTTTCACGCTGATATAGGCATCATGCAGCTCGATATATTTACCAACTACGCCTATTTTGATCGGGCGCTTGACCGCACGCATCTTGCGAATCATCTCGCGCCATTCATCCAGCGCGGGTTTGGGTGTCTGGAGGCCAAGCTGTTCCACCAGATAATCCCCTAACCCGGCATCTTCCAGCTTCAATGGCACTTCATACAGCAGGTCTGTTGTCACGAGCGGAATAACCGCCTCCGGATCAACATCGCAGTAAAGTGCGATTTTGTCAGTAATATCCTTGCCAACTGGAAAATCTGTACGAGCAATGATAACCTGGGGTTGAATGCCAATGCCTCTTAAATCCCGAACACTGTGCTGGGTGGGTTTGGTTTTTAGCTCATCGGTCGCGCCAATGTGCGGTAGAAAGGTGACATGCACGCACAGCGAATCGTGTCGCGCCACGCTCATTCGCATTTGTCGGATCGCTTCCAGGAACGGCAGACCCTCAATATCCCCTACCGTACCACCCACTTCGACAATAACCACATCAGCATTATTTTCCTTGCCAACCAGCGCAATGCGCCGCTTGATTTCATTGGTGATATGCGGGACAACCTGAATAGTCCCGCCCAGGTAATCCCCGCGCCGCTCCTTGTCAATCACATAGCTGTACACCTGCCCTGCTGTCACATTGCAGGTACGGTTCAGGTTTTCATCAATGAACCGCTCATAATGTCCCAGATCAAGATCAGTTTCCGCGCCGTCCGCCGTCACAAACACTTCGCCATGTTGATACGGACTCATCGTGCCGGGGTCAACATTTAGATAGGGGTCAAGCTTCTGAATAGCGACTTTCAGGCCGCGCGCTTTTAAAATACGCCCAATAGCAGCAGCGGTCACACCCTTGCCAACCGAGCTGACGACACCACCGGTACAGAAGATATACTTGGGTTTAGGCATTTTAGGTTTTTGCACCTCGCAATACAAAAAGAGCGGCGGGGAACTGAGAGAACATTTCCCCGCCGGCGTAGCTTAGATAAAGACAGAAAAAGAGTGATCGTCAGGACAGTTCACGTCAAACGAGCTTTTCCAGATCATCCGCCGTCCGGCGCATATCAAGGAAAATCAGACCGAGCTTTGCGCCTTCACGTACCAGCGTTGTCAGCACTGCCTCATCGCCGACCGACATGAGAATCACGTAACCACCATCACCCTTGATGTACACTTGGTCAAGCAAGCCACGCCCTAATTCTGTCGAAATACGCTCACCCAGTGACAACATAGCAGCAGCCATCGCCGCAACGCGATCTTCTTCGACACCCGCCGGTAGTGACGAGGCCATAATCAGCCCATCAACGCTGACGACCGCTGAGGCCTCAATTTCGGGCGTTGTTGACTGAAGATCTCGCAGACGATCAACCATCAATTCGGTTCGTGATTTCGCCATAATCGAACTCCTCTCAGAAAGCCCGGTTGCAGCGCCGGGTGGAAGACATCGCAAAGGGGGGTTGGTTGGTTACAACTGGATTGTACTACGCTTTTTAGAAAAAGTCGGTTATAAATTGTTTGCGGTCTGAACGCCCTTTTCTGAGGTTAATTATACTAAACACCCGGTAAACGGCAAGACGCCAGCACTCTTAATTCTTCTCACCAGAACTTGACCTTTTCATACCCCGGCTGCCGGGTTATCGTAGGGTATCCATTGTGCAACCTCCATCCCATCAGCCGATAATCATCACCAGTATTGTTAATCACTAGAAAAAGCAGGGAATAATGTACGATCAGCCTCAGGATACTCGGCAAACCCCTCGCGCCACTGCCAGCCAACAGCCGCAAGTCGGCCTCGCACAAAACGTCGCCGAACGTCTCGCCCAGACGGTCAGTCAGGTTATCGTCGGCAAACGCAATGAAGTCCGCCTTGCTGTTCTCAGCCTGCTTAGTCGTGGGCATATTCTGATTGAGGATATTCCCGGCGTCGGCAAAACCATGATGGCAAAAGCCTTTGCCCGTGCCATCGGATGCACCTTCAGCCGCATCCAGTTCACTCCAGACATGCTGCCATCGGATGTGACCGGCGTTTCCTTATTTAATCAGAAAACACGAGAGTTTGAATTCCGCGCCGGGCCGATTATGGCACAAATCGTCCTTGCTGATGAAATTAACCGCGCCACTCCAAAAACACAGGCAGCCCTGCTCGAAGCCATGGAAGAGCGGCAGATAACGGTTGATGGTGTAACCTATCCTCTGGAAGAACCTTTCCTGATTCTCGCCACCCAGACCCCTATCGAATATGAAGGCACATTTCCACTGCCAGAGGCACAGCTTGATCGCTTCATGATCCGTATCCAGCTTGGTTATCCCAGCCCGGCAGAAGAACTCACAGTTCTTTCTGCCCAGCAATATGAGCATCCTGTCAATAACATGCAGCAGGTTGTGAGTGTGCAGGAACTTCTGGCCGCGCAGCAGGCCATCCGTGAAATCTATGTAGCCGATGAGGTGAAGCGTTACATTATCGACCTCGCCAATGCCTCCCGGCAGCACCCGGATGTATATCTGGGCAGCAGTCCACGCGGTTCGCTCGCCCTCTTTCGCACCTCCCAGGCACGCGCAGCGATGTCAGGCCGTGATTATGTCATTCCCGATGATGTCAAAGCTCTGGCTGAGGTAACGCTGGCACATCGTATTATTGTCGGCCCTGCTGCCCGTATCAAGGACATTTCTTCCCGAACCATCGTACAGGATATTCTGGCTGCCACCCCTGTTCCGGGTGCATCAGCACGGCAGTAGCCTTTATCATGCCCAACCGCCGTAATGCCGTCTACGCCCTGCTGATTGTTTTTCTGCTTACTGGGCTTTTCACCGGACGATCCTTTTTCTTCAACCTTGCCTATTTACTGGGCGGGCTGTTGTTCATCTCATTCGTCTGGGCCTGGCTCTCCGTCCGCTGGATTAATATCAGCCGCAAAACACGCGCCC
The DNA here is from genome assembly GCA_964447795.1 of uncultured Anaerolineaceae bacterium. Taxonomy (GTDB): domain Bacteria; phylum Chloroflexota; class Anaerolineae; order Aggregatilineales; family Phototrophicaceae; genus CFX2. The sequence continues at coordinate 5,711 of CAYUTY010000031.1, read as the reverse complement.
GCCGCGCCCAGGTCGGGCGTAAGCTGGATGAAGTCTTCATCATCCATAACCGCGCCATCCTTCCCAAACTCTGGCTCGAAGTCCGCGATCATTCCACCTTACCCGGCCATCGTGCCAGTCATGTTGTCCCCATGCTCGGCGCACGTTCCAGCTATCGCTGGTATGTGGAAACGCCGTGTGTCGTTCGGGGGGAATTTCAGCTTGGGCCAGTTACGATACTCAGCGGCGACCCCTTTGGCTTCTTCCTTTCGCCGCGCCGTCTGGACGCAACCTCGCGTGTTATCATCTATCCGGCTACAGTGCCCATTAACAATATCCAGCTTCCTATTGGGCTAATTTCAGGAGGCGATGCCCAGCGGCAGCGCGCTCATTTCACCACTACAAATGCTGCTGGCGTGCGTGATTATGTGCCGGGCGACAGTTTTAATCGCATCCATTGGGCCAGCAGCGCCCGCAAAGACCGTCTTATCGTCAAGGAATTTGACATCGACACGCTGGTAGACATCTGGCTTTTTGTCGATTTTTCTGCCACCTCGGTGGTCGAAGAAGCCACGCTACAGCGCACTGGGCGTACCGGAACGGTTATCCCCACCAGTCAGGACATTCCGCCTTCCACCGAAGAATATGGGGTTGTCATAGCCGCTTCGCTGGCAAAATATTTTATCGACTCCGAGCGTGCGCTTGGCTTTGCCGCCTACACACCCTACCGCGAAATCTATCATCCTGAACATGGCAGGCGTCAGTTAAACCGCATCCTGCAAACGCTGGCTGTCGCTCGCAGCTTTTCCAAATACACCCTGAGGCAAATGCTCACCCTCGAAACACCCTATTTTACACGTGGTACAACATTGTTGATTGTCACTGCCTCGCTTGACCCCGCCTGGGTAACAGAGGCGCAGATTCTCTCCCGCAGAGGAATCCGCCCTATGTGCATCCTCATTGATCCCAGTTCATTCGGCGGCCTCAATACGACTGAGGAAATCACCGGCCTGCTCCGCCTTGCCCGTATCCCAACCATTACCATCCGCAAAAATGACGACATCGGCGCAGCGCTGCAACAGCGCCCCATATAAACAGGTGAATTCATGACTTCTACTTACGATGTGATTGTGCTTGGCGCAGGCGCGATGGGCAGCGCGGCAGCTTATCATCTGGCAAAATCCGGGGTGCGCGTACTGCTGCTGGAACAATTCGAGATTGATCATCAAAAAGGCAGTTCGTATGGCTACTCGCGTATCATCCGCTATGCTTATGAACATCCCGCCTACATTCGGCTCATGAAGGCCGCCTATCCTGCCTGGCACGCCTTTGAAGAAGAAGCTGGCGAGAAACTGTATACCCGTACAGGCGGGTTGGATTTTGGCCGTCCTTCTCAATCCAGTCTCCAGCGTGTCATCACAGCCCTCACTGAAACAAACATCCCTTTTGACTCGCTTTCCCCTGCTGAAGCCGCGAAACACTTTCCGCAATTCCGCTTTGATGAGGATATGCAAATCATCTATCAGGCCGATGCTGGCATTCTGTCTGCGTCAAAATGTGTCCGCGCTCACGTCCGTCTTGCCGAGCAACACAGCGCGACCATTATGCCCAACACACCCGTAACAGCCATCACACCCCGTCATGATGGTGTAACCGTCACGACCGCCAACGCAGTTTTTGAAGCTGCTCATCTTATCGTCACCGCTGGTTCATGGGCAAAATCTGTCCTTGCAGATATTGACCTTACCCTCTCCCTGACTCCCCTCCGTTGCCAGGAAGTTTATTTTGACACCGACAATCCACTTGACTACCAGCCTGATCGCTTTCCCACCTTCATCGCCCACATGCTGGATGTCTACCAGTTCATGCCTTATGGCATCGCCAGCCACGATAACTCCGGCCTGAAAATCGGCTTTCATGGTGGTCAGCCGGTGAATCACCCGTCCGAAATTGATTACACACCAGATTCGGAAACAGCAGAGCTATCCATGACCTTTGCCCGCAAGCATATCCCTGGTGTCACCGCCCATCGCGCCTCTCGTGTCTGCCTGTACACCATGACTCCCGACGAGGATTTCCTGATAGACAAACACCCGGAATATCCACATATAGTCATCGGAGCAGGTTTTTCTGGTCACGGCTTCAAATTCAGCACCTTGATTGGCACTATCCTTGCTGATCTCGCCTTGCATGGCACGACCAACCACGACATCAGCTTGTTTCGTCTGTCACGTTTTCTATGAGCGATCGGTTCCACCACCGGAACTCGCCAACCAGGCTGTATCCGGCTGCCTCAGCCGCTTTTTTCGCTTCAGTCAGATTTACCGGGATGGCTGCTCCGGCAGCATCCCACCCGTACTGCGCCCGCACAGATTGGGCCAGTGCGAATCCTGCGCCTGACAATTCACCTTCCACCCATACCCCCTGATAGTTGAATGTCACCACTGGAATCAGATGCAAGCCGCGAGGAACAGCGCTGTTGAAACCTTCTCCATACCCATCAATATACAGTCCGTAAATAGTCGCATCTGTCACGTAACCACAGCGGGCAAAAGCGCGTTCGCTGGCAGCATTCCCAGTTTTCACCAGACCACGCGCCTCAATCGCACCCATATCGCACCCTGCCCCGCTGTTGGCTTGCACCAATCGTGTTGCCAGCCCGCGCCCCCGGTAAACAGGATGCACCGCCAGCAAATCAACCTCCCACCGTCTTGCCCCTGCTGCCGTCATGGTCAGGAAACCATCTACAAATCCAGCCAACCGACCATCTCCCCAGGCTGTATGAGCTGCATGATTGGTTTCCTGTAAAACACGCGCAATCATTTCAGCCGTTGTCATCTCATCCGGCCATGTCGCCACTTTTACCTCAGCGATCAGCGGCGCGTCTGCTGCCGTTGCTGCTCTAATTTCAATCTGCATCAATCAAACCCTTCTCTAGGCATAGACGCTGCGATAATATATGCCTATGCTCAACAATCAATCTTCTTCAACCGCTGCTGATTTGTCCGCACCACATAAAAATAATACTTTTCTTTATCTGGCTGTTTTTATCAGTGGCATGTCAACGCTTGCCATCGAGCTGTCGGCTTCACGTTTGCTCGGCAGCGTCTTTGGGACAAGCAATATTGTCTGGGCCAATGTCATCGGCCTGATCTTGCTTTACCTGACGATTGGCTATTTTATCGGTGGCCGCTGGGCAGACCGCTCGCCCTACTACACCACTTTCAATCGGATCATTCTCTGGGGAGCATTTCTCAGCGCCCTTATTCCGCTGGTGTCACGCCCGGTGCTGTCCACCGCCGCAACTGCTTTTGCGGGAGCGCAGGCTGCACTCGCGCTTGGCTCCTTTGTCGCTATATTAATTCTGTTTTCGATACCGGTAACACTGCTTGGTTGTGTCTCACCTTTTGCTATTCGACTGGCTTTCACCGGTATCGAAGGCTCAGGCCAGACTGCCGGACGCATTTATGCTATCAGCACGCTTGGCAGCTTACTTGGCACCTTCGCACCCACACTCTTCTTAATACCTGAACTTGGCACGATTCGCACCTTTCTCCTCTTTGCCGGGCTGCTATACAGCATTGGCTTGATTGGACTTTGGCGCGAAAATGGCCCACGTGCGATTTTTTGGCTTTGGATGCCGCTCGTCATCGCATTACTCACTTTTATCGTCCTCAATGGCCCGCTTCGGGAGCCTTTCCCCGGCTCAACATTACTTTTCGAGGACGAAACTCCCTATAATTATGTTCAGGTGCAGCAGGATGCTGCTGGCAATCGCTATCTTTATCTCAATGAAGGTCAGGGCATCCATAGTCAGTGGAGTCCTGGTGATTATAGTGATAATCACCGAACCTGGAGTTTTTTTTTGACCGCGCCCTATTTTAACAATCCCCCGTTCAAGCCTGAACAGGTTGAATCGATAGCCGTTATCGGCCTCGCTGCCGGGACAATCGCCCGCCAGCATATCCATGTTTACGGGGACATCCCGATGGATGGCATCGAAATTGATCCCGGTATTGTCGAAGCTGGTGCCCGTTATTTCGACATGAACGCCGAATTCATGCCCAGCCTTACCGTTCACGTTGCCGATGGCCGCTACCAGTTGAACCACCTTGAACACCGTTACACCCTCATCGCCGGAGATGCCTACCGTCCGCCCTATATCCCCTGGCATCTCACCACCGTTGAGTTTTTTCAGGAAGTCCGCCAACACCTGACAGATGAGGGTGTTTTCGCGGTCAATGTTGGCCGTACTACCACCGACCGCCGCCTGATTGATGCGATGACCGCTACCCTCTTACAGGTCTTTCCATCTGTTCATGCGATGGACGTTCCATTGTCTTTCAACACCATCCTTGTCGCTACTGTCCAGCCCACCACACCCGAAAATCTGGCGCGAAATCTTGCCGCGCTCCCAGCAGATGCAAATCCCCTCCTGCTAGATGCGTTGACCTGGGGGGTGACACAACTCGTTCCGGTCAACCCGTCTACTCTCATTTTCACCGACGACCGCGCTCCTGTTGAGACACTGGTGGACTCGCTGGTCCTGAATTTCCTGCTCTCCGGCGGTGTTGACCAACTGGCAGCTCAGTGAGGATACATGGCTGATATTGCGCTCATAGCTGAAACCCGTCCATCAATGCCGCGTTTATTGTCGCTTATACTACGTGCTGCCATTGTGCTGCCGCTGCCCGTCCTGCTGGCCTTGATCAGCGTCCGTCTGGTCATGACACCGCTCTTTCTCCAGATTGAATATCCTCGCCCCGGTTTTCCGGCGGATTACTATGGCTTCACAACCGCTGACAGGCTGCAATATGCGCCACACGCCCTTGATTACCTGCTGAACGGTGACGACATCGACTATTTGGGCGATATGCGTTTCCCGAATGGTGAGCGCATGTATAACACCCGTGAACTGCATCACATGCGCGACGTAAAAATTGTGACGCAGATCGCTTTCCTGCTGGCATTCGGTCTGGGTATCGAGATGCTGGTGACAGGCTTCATTCTCTATCGCACCCAACGCGCCGAACTTTACCGTGCACTTTTCGGCGGGGCCTTGCTCACACTGGCGATCATCGCCACTATCGTCGTCATCGCCATTATCAACTGGGATTATTTTTTCACCGCCTTTCATACGCTGTTTTTCGCTAGCGGCACCTGGCGCTTCGAATATTCCGATACGCTCATTAGGCTTTTTCCTGAACAATTCTGGTTTGATGCCGCATTGGTTATCGGCGGCATCACGGTTACAGCGGCAGGAATAATTCTGCTTTTTTCATGGCGGCTCAGAAAATGACATTCATCCTATCGGAAGCGGATCACTGTCTTTGACATCCCCCTCGGCTAATGTTAAGCTTCGGTGTCGTATTGAGTTAGGAATGAGTCTTGATAACGACCTTCCAGGACCTTATTCGGTGGTTAACACCGGGCATAGGCGTAAAACGCTGGCTGCTCCTCCTGCTGGTAGGAACGGCTATCATTGCCGTTGGTTCATCGTTTGCGGTTCTGGCTTTGATGAATATTCACTTTATCGCGGGAGTGATACCCTTTACAGAGTGGCTGCTGATCTTTGCCATTCTGCTGCTTGGCCTGGATATTCTTGGATGGGGGGTTCTGAAATTATCGCGCAGCATCCTCGCCCCCTATCGCAAACACCAGCAGGGACGTGTCATTGACGTGGTATATGCCCACAGCAAACGCGCTAAAGGGCTGAAAGTAGTGGCTATCGG
>CAYUTY010000030.1:0-65333 GCA_964447795.1 uncultured Anaerolineaceae bacterium | reverse complement strand
AGCAAGCCCCCCAGCAATTTAGTTGGCATTAAAACCACCCCCTAAATAGAAAGCGGATAGCGTTCCATCAATACGCGGAAGGGCATCGGTGATGAACTGAAAAGGCAGACTCTTCGTATTCCACTGACTCGCCCCCAGCGCCAGTATCGCTACCAGTGCGCCAGCCAGCAGCGCCGACCGCACCACCAATCCCATTGACCCCCGCAGCCGCGCCATCTCGACAAAATACACCACCAGCGCAATGCCCATCAGCGGCCTGCCCATCAGCGTTAGCGCGGAAAAAAGCGCATCATTCGGAGCGCGGCGAAAAGGCGCAGCCACGACATTCACAAAACCCAGAAACACAAAAGCCATTAACCAACCTGTGAGCGGCGTGATCGTCCACAAACGCCCATAAACCAGCCAGCGCAGCCCCCACAATACCGGAATCCCCAGCAGCAGAAAGTGCCAGGTATCGCGGGTTGGGCTGCGATACCAGAATGCCAGCATGAGTCCCAGTAGCCAGATCGGTTCGAGCAAGTCCAGTAAGCGCCTTACCCAAAGTGAGGAATCTTTTTGAGTATCCTGATTGTCAGCGATAATCACCTATTCCGTTTTCCCTTAATAAATACCCGGCTAACTGTTGAAAATTTCTAATTTGACACCCCATTAATTTGCTGTTATATTCGCTCAATTAGTTTGACAATATAATAGTAATTTGCTTGCAACTCGCTCATGTTGCACCAGACTGGTTGCACAAGGTAATCCCCCCATGATTAATGAAACTGCTACCAGAGTATCGATGGCAGATTTTCGCGTCCGTACAGAAGGCAAGAAGCTTGTTCTCCTGTATCCCTGGACGAGTTATCGTACTCTGTTTTTGACTCATTTCATCGCTAACGACAGCGATGCGCTTTTATATTACCGCATCGCCGAAGGGCAAGCGACACTCAAATCCTGGCTCTCCGGCATGGCTGCCGAATTCGAGAAAACGCTGGACGGATTTGGCGGACAACTGAAAGCCGCGCTTAAGAAGAACAACCCCGGCGAATGGGGCGAGTCGCTCGCCGCCGACCTCGGCAGCTATCGCAAAAACAAACTGGCCTTATACCTTGATGAACTGGATAGAGTACCCTTCGATGCCCCGTTGAACAAATTTTTTCGTTCGCTGCTAAATGCCCTCCCCGGCCACGTCCAGATCGTCATCAGTTCACGAATGCTCAACTACCAGCCCTGGTATGAGGTTGTCGCGAAAGGTGATGCCGTCGTCCTCGGCACCGAATATCGCAAGGACGATGGCATGTTCACGGTAGAGCAAAATGCGCGTCCGGCTCTGGAAGTGTATGCGCTGGGGCGCGGCTATGCGCTGGTCAATGGGCAGATGATTACGAACTGGGACGGGGCGCTCCCGCGCAACCTCTTCTTCTATTTTATGGATCACGACCTGGTGACCCGCGACGAAATTTTCACCACCTTCTGGCCTGATTTGTCAATCAAAGAGGCCACCAACGTTTTCCACGTCACCAAACGCAAAATCAGCGAACGTATTTCCATGAAGGTTGATGCGAGCGGCACCTACGAACTGACACAATACGGCGGCGGCTTCTATACGCCGAGCGAAAAAGTCATCCGCCATTATGATGTCGGTGATTTCCAGGCAGCTATCGAGCGGGCGATGATTGTCACCGATGAGCGCGAAGAAGAAGAACTGCTGCGCCAGGCTATTGACATGTATCGCGCACCCTATTTGCAGGAAGGCGAAATGCCCTGGATGACGAGCCGCCGCGACCATCTGCGCCAGCTCCATGCACAGGCGCTCATCAGCATGGGGCGCTTGAACAAGCGCCGTAAGGATGACCAGACCGCCCTGGGCTATTTCATTCGTTCGCTGAAGGAAACACCAGAGCGCGAAGACATCCACCGCGAGATCATGAACATTTACCTGCGCCTCGGCCAGCCGCAAGAAGCGCGGGCGCAGTATAAACGCCTGACCGACATCCTGCGGACGACGCTCAACATCGGCCCCTCGCGCGAAAGTCAGGAATTGCTCAAGATCATCGAATCCACCTAGCCATTCGGGCTTTTCGCGTTATAATTTTTGATCTTCATAAGGGGCAGCTTTTTTATAAGCCTGCCCCTTTTCGTTTTCAGAAGAGCATACCCGCTCACCCCGATAGACAATCTCATCTGATACTTATTTTTGCCTACTTGACTTCAAGTTCACTTGAAGATGTAGCATGAGGCCATGATGAACCAGGAACGCACCTACACCATCCAGCAAGTGAGTCAGAAAACCAGTTTGCCCGGCTCTACCCTCCGCTATTATGAGGAGATAGGTCTGCTTGAGCCAATAGAGCGTGCTGCCAACGGGCATCGGCGTTACAGCGAAGCCGATTTGCGCCGCGTGACGCTGATTAAACGGCTGCGGCTCACCGGCATGTCGGTTGAAAAAATGCGTGATTTTGTCGCGCTCTATCGTGGTGGGGCCAGCACAGCTCGCCAGCGCCGCGAAATTTTACAGGCGCACCGCCAGCAGGTTCAGGCTCACGTGGATGAACTGCTCGAAATGCTTGGTTTCATCGACTACAAGATTGGTCTGTATCAAGAAGAGGAAGCAGCGTGTGAGCGAGAGCAACAATATGAAGTATCGGCTGTTGGGTAAAACGGGGCTGCTGGTTTCTGAACTCTGCCTCGGCACCATGACCTTCGGCGGTAAGGGTTTCTGGGAAGTCATCGGCCAGCAGGGGCAGGAAGTCGTGAATGACATCGTAGCCCGTTCGCTGGATGCCGGAATTAATTTCATTGATACCGCCAATGTATACTCATTTGGCGAATCGGAAACCCTGTTAGGAAAAGCGCTCGAAGGCCGCCCGCGTGACCAGATTGTGCTGGCGACCAAAGTGCGCGGACGCATGAATGATGATGTGAATGCTATTGGCCTCAGCCGCTATCACATCATGCACGCGGTTGAAGCCAGCCTCAGGCGTCTCAATACCGATCACATTGACCTCTACCAGATACACGGTTTTGACCCGGTGACGCCGCTGGAAGAAACGCTACGCGCGCTGCATGATCTGGTGCAGCAGGGAAAAGTACGTTACCTCGGTGCCAGCAATCTGGCAGCATGGCAGCTTATGAAAGCGCTCGGCATGAGCGAACGACTTGGCCTTTCCCGCTTTGAATCGCTGCAAGCCTATTACACCATTGCGGGACGCGACCTGGAGCGCGAGATAATTCCGCTGGTACAGGATCAGCAGTTAGGCATTATGGTCTGGTCACCGCTGGCCGGGGGATTGCTCTCTGGCAAATTCAACCGGGACGGCAGCAGTCCTGATGGCAGCCGCCGCGCCTCTTTTGATTTCCCGCCGGTCAATAAAGACCGCGCCTTTGATACTGTCGATGTCATGCGTGAGGTTGCCGCCCAACTCGATGTGACCGTAGCCCAGGTCGCGCTGGCATGGCTGCTGCACCAGCCCGCCGTCACGAGCGTCATTATTGGCGCAAAAAGTATTGAGCAGTTGAATGACAATCTCAAAGCGGTGGAAGTGTCCCTCAATGAGGATCATCTGGCCCGGCTCAATGCCGTCAGCCAGCTACCTGCCGAATATCCCCAGTGGATGATTGAGCGGCAGGGCGAAGGCCGCTTGCCACCAAATGAGCGGAGAGGAAGTTAGGGAATATAGGGTAAGGGAGGATTTGAACCCTCCCCTACCCATTCATCAAAAGTCGAATTTACCCTGCATTGAGGGCAGCATTCGCCTCATCGGTCATCCGCTGTGCCACTTCCGCCACATCCATGCCGTTAGCCGTTACATCAGCCAGCCCCGTTGCCAGAATGTCGCGCACCGCCCCATAGGAAAGTTCGCTGGGCGACTGATACAGGTTGACACTGCCGCTGGTAACCAGCTCGTAGACCGATGCGATATACGGATTCGTAGCGGCCAGCTCTGTCACATCAACGGTGTTGTTGGTGGGAAAATACAGGGTAGCGTTCGTCCAGGCCGCCTGCTGCTCGGCTTCTGTCAGGTATTTCACGAACAGCCAGGTCGCCAGATTTTCTTCCGGGGTGCTGTCGATAATAACAAGACCCTGGGTAAAAAGCTGGAGGGTGGGCGTATCACCAGCAGCGGCGGGTGGGGTTGTGGTTACGCTCCAGTCGGTGACGACGCCCCCGGCAGCTTCAATATCATTGGTGATGAAAGGAATGCCCGCGCTGCTGCCCAGCGCCATCGGGTTCAGACCGCGCGAAAAATCAGCCGTATTGCCGAAGCGTTCCGCCGGGATATAACCACAGCCTTCGGTATACAGGTCAGCCATCAGTTGCAGCACAGCCACCGACTCGTCGTTGGTGAAATCCCATGCGCCATCCGCCCAGATGCTCCCACCAATGCCAGCCACAAATGACTCAAACTGCGAGGCATCCGGCACAATCGGATACCCCTGAACTGCCGCCCCTTCCGCGCCGGTTTTGCCGCTGGCCGCTGCCGCGCAGGCTGCCGCCTTGAAATCTTCAATTGACGTCAGCCCATTTTCATAGCCAAGATCAGCCAGCAGCGTGTTGTTGACAGCCAGCACGTTGGCCGAATACTGCACCGTCCAGGCCAGGCGGCGGCCATCTTCAAACACATAAGCATCCAGCGCAGTCTGATTCAGATTGGCTTTTTCTTCGTCGCTGAGGCCCCAGGCTGCGTCGTTGTAATAGGGTTCGAGATCAACCACTACCCCTTCCAGATCATAGCTCAGCGCGTTGTTGGGATAAGCCGCGACCAGATTCGGCAGTTCGCCAGAGACAATCGCGCTGTTCATCAAACCGGAAATGTCGCCGTAATTGCCCTGCGGCAGACCTTCGACCGTAATGCCCCATTGGTTGCTCGCATTAAAGTCGGCGATAAAAGCATTCATCGTATCGAGCTGTGCACCACTGTTATACTGATGCCAGTAGCTGATGGTTGCGCCAGTTGGGTCAATCGATGCCAGATCATCCTGTGCTGAGACGGCGAAGACACCCAGCGCCAGTACCAGCGCCAACGCCAGAAGAACCAGTTTCCGCATTTTTACTTCTCCTTAACTTATACATCCGCACGTGCGAATGGCGCTGACTCCCTCTCGCCATCCGTCACACATTTGAACACCGCCTTGCGCGGTGGAGGGTACAGATTTGTTTCGCTCTGTTCTTGCCGCTTTTTGAGCGAAAACGAACAGCGCTGAACCTCAATCATGGCCGCCGCTGCGCTCGACGAATGCAGCCAGCTTTCGCAGCGATTGCCTCGAACCAAGTTCATTGTCTTCGAGGCGTATGCCTTCTGGCAGGTTCTCCATCAGTACAGTGACCTCGGTTCCCCCATCGACATCCCTCAGGCTCCAGGTGACTCTCATCTCGCCTGCCATCTCAGCTTGGTCGGATTCGAACGCAAAGACCTGGATAATTATCTCGTTGGGGATCAGTTCGACGAACCTTCCCTCAGATGTATCCGTGTCGTCGGATGTCTTCCCCGGTGGTCTGTCCTGCTGATCGAGATAGGTAAGCGACAGGCGAAACCGGCCACCCACCTGCGGCTCAAAGACCTCCACCTGCCCGCTCATCTTGTCGGGCGCAAGCCACGCAGCCACCGCCTCTGGCTCAATGAATGCCTGATAGACTGTTTCGCGCGGCGCTTTGATGAGCTGCGAAACCCGCGTATACCGGCCTTGTTCAGAAAAATGGGTCATCTCTGTCAATCTCTTTTGCAAACATAAGGATTACCAGACGTAAACAGGTTAACGATGCCGGTGACCAGCACATGTTTTCCTGGAAAAAGCCCCTTTTGCGGCAGCTTTCTCCTCCTCCCTGTTGCGATGGGGAGGGGGACGGGGGGTGGGGTTTTTGAGTTCGCTAACAACTGCTTAACCCTTCAAACCGGATGAAGCGATACCTTCGGTAAATTCCCGCTGCGTGAAAAAGTAAAGCAGCAAAATCGGTGCGATCATCATCACGGCGGCGGCCATCTGAAGTTGAAACTCGCTCTGTACTTCCTGGGTCACAAATTTTTGCAGGCCGTAAGCCACTGGTCGCCATGCATCCGTCTGCACCACCAGCAGCGGCCACATCAGCGAATTCCAGGAAGCGATGAATCCAAACATGGCGACGGTCATGATAGGGGCGCGGGACAGCGGCAGCACAACCGAGCGCAAAAACAGCAGATGTCCCGCACCATCGATACGGGCAGCATCCCACAGCTCACTGGGAATTTGCAGAAAAAACTGGCGCAGCAGGAAAATATTGAAAGCTGACGCCATGAAAGGAATGGTCAGCGACGGCCAGTTATCCAGCCACTTGCAGGCCTCCCCACATACGCTGATGCTCAGGCGGTTGATCCAGACGACCGTCAGGTAATTCGGGATCAGGGTGGCAATTGCCGGAATCATCATCGTCGCCAGCATGATGCTGAACAGGGTATTACGCCCATAAAAATTCATCCGGGCAAAGGCATAGGCTGCCGGGATGCACAACAGCAGTTCACCAGCAACCGTGATAGCCGTGATGCGGATGCTGTTCCACATGAGTTGACCAAAGTTACCTAACTCCCACGCCCAGGGATAGTTTCTGAAAAGCAGGTTTTGCGGGAGTAGTCTGCCCGCCGAAATTTCTGACGGAGTCATCAGCGAAGCGCTCACCATCCACAAAAACGGCGCCAGCGCCAGCACCATGCCCAGCACAAGCGCCCCATAAGTCAGCACACGCCCCCAGGGCAGCGGGTTGGCAGATTTTTGCTGCTCTGGCCGGGTGCTGACCTTCTTAAGCGGTGAAGCGGTGAGATCAGCCATAGAACACCCTCCGGCCTGCGAAACGATTTTGCAGCAGCGTGAGCAGCAGAATCACCGCAAACAGCACAAAAGCCACTGCCGAGCCATAACCATAATTAGGAGCAGCATCAGTAAGCTGGCGGAAGATAAAGATGCTGACCGTATCTACTGAACGGCTGGCGGCGGGCGTCCGCATCATCCATAACTGCGTGAAAGCCTGAAAAGTGCCGATAACGGCCACCAGCGACAGGAAAAAAGTCGTCGGCGAGAGCAGCGGCAGCGTGATATAACGAAAGATTGACCAGCCAGAAGCGCCATCAATCCGGGCTGCCTCATACAGTTCCCCGGAAATATTGCCCAGCCCGGCCAAAAAGACCACAGTAGCATAACCCGCATACGTCCACACGGTATAAATGATGATGACAATCAGCGCCAGGCTCGGCCCGCTCAGCGCATCCGGCACCCCCGCGCCGAAGACCAGACGGCTGATGCCAGTCGGCTCCAGCAGCCACTTTTGCGGCGGGATACCCACTGCGCCGACCAGATTATTGATGATCGAGTCCTGCCGGTGTGAGAACAACAGCGCGAAAACAATCGAGGTGGCGATGAAGGGCATCACATAAGGCAGGAAAAAAACCATGCGAAAAAATGTTCGCCCTTTAATTTTCTGAAACAGCAGGTAGGCCAGTCCCAGGCCAATTGCAAGCTGAAAAGGCACGCTGAAAAACGAGTACATCACCGTCACACTAAAGCCATCCAGCATATTGCGGTCAGCGCTGGCGAGGACGCGCGGCACTTCCGCCACCAGCAGATACCCGCCGACCATAATCATGATGGCGGCCAATCCGCCAAAGATGAAACGGCGGTCATCAGTCTGTTTGACCGATTGCCGCCACAGCAGATAAGACCCCGCCAGCATTCCTGCGCCCAGGCTGATGAGGATGATCTGTGACCACACCGGCAGTTCAGTCCCGGCCTCACGCGCCGCTGTGACAGCGCCATTGATCGCATTCACCGTGAGTTCCAGCAGCAGGTAGCCGCTGCCAAGCGCGAAAAATCCAGCCGACGCCCGCAGCAGCAGCCCATTTCCATTGTCCAGTTTGACAAAGCGCAGCACCAGCAAAATGACAGCGGCAGCCACAAGCATCATGAGCAGCGCCATATTCCCGGCAGCGGCAACTTCAGGATACTGGAAGCTGGCACCCAGTTCCCGCATGAACAACCCCTGTTCGCGCTCCTGCCCGCGTATGCGCTGGGGGATTTCCAGCACGACAGGGAGCAGCAGCGAAAACCAGCGGACGAACAGCAGCAGCGCCGCCGCGCTGATGATGCCCGGCACTAAAAAGAGGATATTATGCAGTCGTTGCAGCGGTGAAACGCGGCCTTCGCTTGTCGAGGGAATAACCATTACCCGCCACAGCAGATACAATCCGCCCGCCAGCGCCCCCAGCGCCAGCCAGAAGAACAGCACATAGGCAAAATTTCCCAGCGCACGTTCGTAATTACCGAGGCCGATATACTGATCCGGGAAACGCCGCCACTGGTGCAGGCTGACAAAAAACGAAAACAGCACCGGAAAAACCCCGAACAGAAACAGAATGATCCCTGCCGGAAAAATAAAGGCATAAGCGGTCAGATTTTCCAGCAAAAGGCGTCTGCGCCGCCCCTGCCGAAGTTGTGCCTGGGTTGTGGTGGCTGCCATCAGAAATATCCTTCAAGGTGACCGAATATGAATTGTAACCATGTTTGTAGCAGGGGCGAAAGTCAATTCGCACAAATTTTCCCATGCCTTCTTCGGCGCTTAACAGCGCTTAAAAATCCGTTAACATTTCAGATGTCGATTCAGCGCAAGGCCGTTCGTCGTATGCATAGAAACGCGAAATCACTCGCACAATTTTTATCCAGGAGCGCAGAGATGAAATACATGGCACTGATTTACGTGAATCCCGAAGCACGCGCCGCTATGAGCGAAGCCGAGCAGCAAAAGATGTTCAGTGGTTACTTCACCTTCAACGATGAGGCTGGTAAAGCAGGCGTGCTGGTGCTGGGGGATTCGCTCGACCCGGTGAACACGGCCAGAACCGTGCGCGTGCGGGAGGGCAAAGCGCTCCATACCGATGGGCCGTTTGCCGAAACCAAAGAATACCTGGGCGGTTACTACATCCTGGATTGCAGCGACATTGACGAAGCCCTCGCCTGGGCAGCGAAAATTCCTGACGCGCAGTATGGCTCGGTAGAAGTTCGCCCGATCACCGTCATTCCGGGGAACGACGCCGGGGCATAGCCTGACCCTTTGAAAACCGATTTTTAATCTGCATCTGGTAGGATTGCCCTCATCGATTCGTGAAAGGGCGAAGGCACAGCTTCGCCATGCACAGGATGAAATGAGGGCGGGATGTCCATCACCCATGAAACCATTGAGCGCACTTTTCGCAATGAATCCGGGCGGGTGCTGGCAGCGCTCATCAGCCATCTGCGTGATTTTGAACTGGCGCAGGACGCGCTTCAGGACGCGCTGATTGCAGCAATGGAGCGCTGGCCGGGGGACGGGCTGCCTGCCAACCCCGGCGCATGGTTGACCACAACAGCGCGGCGGAAGGCAATTGACCGGCTGCGGCGGGACATCAATTTTGCCAGAAAGACGGAAATCATAGGTGCGCTGTCGGAACTCAACCAACCCGCCGAAGATGATGATGTTCTGGAAAGCGAACCAATCCCCGATGAACGCTTAAAGCTGATGTTCACCTGCTGTCACCCGGCGCTGTCACAGGAGGCGCAGGTGGCGCTGACGCTGAACACGCTCGGCGGCTTGTCTACGCCGGAAGTGGCACGCGCCTTTCTCGTCTCGGAAACGACGATGGCACAGCGCCTCGTGCGGGCCAAGCGTAAAATCCGTGATGCGGGCATCCCTTATCAGGTGCCGCCAGCCCACCTCCTGCCAGAACGCCTCGACGCCCTGCTCGCCGTGATCTACCTGATCTTCAACGAAGGATACAGCGCTGCGGCGGGCGAGGCGCTGATTCGCACCGAACTGTGCGCGGAGGCAATCCGGCTGGGACGGGCGCTGACCGGCCTTTTGCCCGACCCACAGGCGCTCGGTCTGCTGGCATTGATGCTGCTCCACGATTCACGCCAGCGGGCGCGGGTAGATGCCGATGGCAGCCTGATTTTGCTGGAAGATCAGGACAGAAACCTGTGGGATGCCGGTAAAATCGCTGAAGGCATCGCCCTGGTAGAGCGGGCGCTGGCCGCTGGCAGGCCGGGGCAGTATCCAATTCAGGCGGCGATTGCGGCCCTGCACGCGGAAGCCAAACGACCCGAAGACACCGATTGGGCGCAGATCGACAAACTCTATGGCGAACTGCTGCGGCAGGTTCCGTCGCCCGTTGTCGAACTCAACCGGGCGGTGGCAGTGGCGATGGCACACGGCTTGTCCAAAGGGCTGAAACTGCTCAATGATCTGGAAGACCGGGGCGATCTGGCTGGATATTATCTCTTTCACGCGGCGCGCGCTGATCTGCTCCGGCGAATGGGCTGGCTGCCACAGGCGAAAGCCGCTTACGAACGGGCGCTGGAATTGTGCAGCAATCGCGTCGAGCAGCAGTTTTTACGCAAGCGCCTCGCCGAAGTCGAAGTCAGTCTTTGAACGGCTATTCCGCTTCCATCACATAGGGCGCTTTTTCGTGAATGTCCCCCACGAAAACCGGCAGCCCCCGATGACCGAGCATCTGACGGATGGCCTGCGACTCGCCAATGTGAAACCAGTAATGATAAAAAGCCATGTTATAATGCGGCACAGTAAGACGAGGGTAAAATGATGGTCGTTCCCGAAAAACAGCAGCTCTATACAGTTGAAGAGTTCGAACTATTCCTTGCCCAGCCCGAAAACGAAGAACGGCTTTTTGAACTCATCTTTGGGGAGATTGTCGAAAAAATGCCGACTGAACTGCACGCCGCCATCGTCGGATTAATAGTCGGCCATTTGTTTGTTTATTTCCAGCAAAATCCGATTGGCTGGGCGCTGCCAGAAGCCCGTTACCGCGTAAAACACGATCAACACAACGCTCGGATGCCGGACATTGCTGTGATCGTCAATCGCACACGGCCTCTTGTTGAACAGGGCGCGGCCCCCGGTGTCCCTGATCTGGCAATTGAAATCCAGTCACCCGACGATTCGCTGAAGAAAATGACCGCAAAAGCCGATTACTATCTGGCGAACGGGGCGCAGCAGGTCTGGCTTGTGTATCCCCACAAGAAATTAGTTGAAGTGCTGACCCCTGATGACCGCCAGCTTTTAACCCTCGATGATTCGCTTGATGGCGGCGATTTACTCCCCGACCTGAAAATTGCCGTGCGTGATATTTTCCCGCAGCAGTAACAATGGAATAAAAAGGACACGCCCTGCGACATGTCCTTTGCTTTGATATTTTGTCGGGAGAATTTCTCCCCTCCCCTGTTTCACCCTACGATGATTCGGTGGCCTCAGCCGTCGCCCCTTCTGTGGCTTCCGCCTCATCAGTTGCCGCTTCTGTCGCCTGGGCTTCTGCCGTCGCCGCCTCTGTCACCTCAACCGTCGCTTCCGGTGTCGCGGTTGCCAGCGGTGTTGGCGATGGCGTGGGCGTTGGCTGGAACAGGGTAATGCCGGTCAGCGGCGTGAAGGTTTCCAGCACTTGCAGCAGGTCACCATTGGCTTCCGCCGCGTCATCCGCATTCAGATCGACATTCGGGCGGGCAAAGCGCAGATTGGCGACATGCAAACCGTTGGAGCCGTTCAGCAGCAGCGCCAGGCCGCTGTTGGGCGCTCCATCAGCATCAGTGAAGCTGTAGGCGACAGAAAAGCCGCTGAATTCGCCGCGTGTGGCCGGTTCAGTGCTGACGATGGTTGCGCCAGGGCGGACAGTCGTCACCCACTCGGCAGCAGCCGCTTCATTGGCGACACTGACGCCGGGCTGAAGCTCAACCCGCAGAGCAGCACCATCACCAATGATGCTGGCCGGGCGTCCGGGAGCGCTGTCTTCCAGTGTCCAGGCCGCCGGATAGCGGATGATGAAGCCGGTGGTCGGGTCATAGTACGCCTGCCAGTCCACCGGGGTGCCTTTGAACTGTGTGTTGGCCTTGAAGGTCGGCAGCAGCTTATCCATGATGTAAAGCAGTTCGTTGATGGCGTTCTCCGGCGTGACAACCCGTAGGCTGTATATCCACTCGCCATCTACCCAGGAAACCTGCCGGGCGAGGAAAGTCTGGCTCCGCTGATTTTGCAGCTCGAAGTCGATGATCAGCCGCTCATCCAGACGTTCACGTTTGGTTTCGCGGTAGTTGAGGCCGGTTTGCGCGTCGCGGCGGTAGTTGCTCCAGCTTTCGTTGAGCGATGCAGCCGTATACTGAGCATCAAGCGCATCCAGGTCGGCCACCGGCTCAGCCGAGTCACGCAGCGAAACCTGAATGACGCTCAACTGATCGGGATTATTCATGCTGACTTCCGCGCCATCGGGGTTGGTGACGGGAGTATTGGGCGTCCAGCCGTTAGGCTGCGCGACGCTGAACAGGCCGGTCGGGTGCAGGAAGGATTGGGCGAACGAGATGCTCTCGACATCCGCGATGGGTGGCGGAAAGGTGGGCGATGGCACAGCGGTGGGCGGTTCGGCGGTCTGGATGACATTATTGTTGGTAAAGAGGGGAAGGATCGCGCTGCCGCCTATGGCAATAATCATAAGAATGCCCAGGATGGCGGTGGCGCGTTTAGCTCCTGATTGATTCATGCTGTATTAACTCCGGCAAAAAAGGGTGTCTCTCAAAACGGAGGAATGATACCCTAAAAGACCGGAGATGTGAAGCGCGGCACAAGCGCCCGTCAGTCATTTTTCAGCAGCAGTTTCCACGAGACGCTCTCGGCATCGTACAGGGGGCGGTCATCAACATCATCAACGATGCCAACAACGGCGGCATCCACCGGCACGAAGGACACCGGCAGGGCAAAAGCGGCTTCCTTCGAGGCGATCACAAACACCAGTTCGCCAATCCCGGCCTGATTGGTGGCATCGGCGGCGACATAGGCCTCGCCGTCCGGCTGGCGGGCGCTGTCCAGCGGCTCGACAATCAGCAGCTTGACGCCTTCCAGCCCGCGATATTTCTGCGATGCAACCAGATTACCGATAACCCGCGCGAATTTCATGGTTAGATAGCCTCCCGTGACGATCAAGTGTAACCAGCAACCGTCAGGAAAGCCACAAAAATACAATCACATGCAGAGCAATGCTATGAAAATTATAGTAGGGGACGACCTGCGTGTCGTCCCGTATCTGTGGATTTATCCGTCGGATGTGGTAGGGGATGACCTGCGTGTCGTCCCGTATCTGTGGATTTATCCGTCGGATGTGGCAGGGGACGACCTGCGTGTCGTCCCGTATCTGTGGATTTATCCGCCGGATGTGGCAGGGGACGACCTGCGTGCCATCTTCAGACCGTCGTATTTTTCGCCAGCAGCGCCGTCATACAGGCGATCAGCGCATCGGCGGCGACGGGCTTGGGCAGCAGGTCAGCAACACCGAGCGCGCGAGCGGCGGTTTCGTCATCCTGGGCATCCAGCAGGAAGATGATCGGCGGCAGCACCGATTTGCCAAAACGGTTCTGCATCCGCGTCAGCAGGTCTTTGCCATCGCTTTCCGGCATCGTGAAATCACCAATCAGGATGTCCGGCAGATCACCCGATTCGAGCAGGCGCATCGCTTCGTCATTAGTACCCGCAGCGCGGACAACATAATCGTTGGCAAAAAGGATGTCACTGACAAGGCGTGCCGCGCCGGGATCATCACTCACCAGCATGACCGTGTAGACAACTGATTCTGACTTACGGCCAAAGAGATTATTCAACATGTTTTTCACCTTGCTCAAGTTGTGTTTGCCATTACGATAAGGTGAAAGTGTCATAGCGGCATTGGAAATGGCGTTGTAGCAGCATTAGAAATGACACCGACGGGCTGTTCGTAGAGGCATGATGCATCTGCACTCGGCGCAGCAGAGGTTCCATTACTGCGACAGGAAGGATGCGTCCCATCGGGCAGAATGGCTTTCAACAATATTCAAAAACGCCCAAATTCGCTGATTCCTTCCCTCAAAATCGAAACAAATGTCATGACAAATGTTTCACCTGCCGCCCCATTTTCCTGCTACACTGTTTCTAGGGTGCTGTGTCCCGCCAGTTAAATCCTTGCTTTTGTTTTTGCCTTTGCCTTTGACTATCGACTATTGACTATCGACTATTGAATGAAATGATAAAAATGCCCGATTCTCATTTTCACCATTTTCACCATCGCCACCAATCGCCGCCTGGTGGCGGCAGAAACTTAAAAACACATCACCACTGCCACCGCCGCCGCCGCCACACGCATGATGCAGCGCTGGAATCAAAAACGGAGCGCACGGCCCCGTTTAATCGTGGCGAATTTTACAGCAGCGTCAGAATGATCGGCTCGCCGTCGGTGACAGCGATCGTGTGTTCAAAATGGGCGCACAGCGAGCCATCGGTAGTAATCACTGTCCAGCCGTCGTCTTCTTCGGCCAGTTGGCTGCTCCCCGCGATGACCATCGGCTCGATAGCGTAGGTCATGCCCGGTTCCAGGCGGTAATTCACCCAGCCATGCTGCGAAGCCCGACGCGGCCACCAGCACGGCACCTGCGGTTCTTCGTGCATGGTATGGCCTACGCCATGCCCCGTGTATTCGCGGGCGACACTGTAACCATGCCGCTGGGCATAGTTGTAGATGGTCAGCGCGACATCGCGGACGGTGTTGGGAACGACAGAAGCCGCAATCGCCGCGTGCAGCGCTTTCTCGGTCACATCAAGCAGCCGTTGCAGCGCGGGCGCAATCTCGCCAATAGGATAGGTATAAGCCGAATCACCCACAAATCCCTGATAGACGCAGCCCACATCCAGGCTGATGATGTCCCCTTCCTTGACGATGCGTTTGTCGCTGGGGATGCCATGCACCAGCTCATTATTGATGCTGGCGTTAATGGTAGCCGGATAGTTCGGCGAACCTTTTTTCGGGTAGTTGAGGAAGGCCGGAATCGCGCCATGATCGCGGATGACGGTTTCGGCGATTTTGTCGAGTTCACCCGTGCTGATGCCGGGGCGCAGCGCCTCGCGCATGGCCTGATGCGCGCGGGCGACAACACGCCCCGCCTCGCGCATGATGGCGATTTCGTCGGCGGATTTGAGGTGGATGTCAGTCATGATGCTTCGCTCAGTTGAACGTTACCCTACCCTTTTGCCGAATCGAGAATGGTCTTAATCTCGGCGCTGACGGCTTCGATGGAACGCGAGGCATCTACCCGGCGAACCACATTTTTAGCATCGTAGTAGGCGATGAGCGGCTGGGTAGTCGCCAGAAAGATGTCGATGCGCTTGATAATGGCGTGCGCGTGGGCATCATCGGGTCGGCGTTTCAGTTTTTCACCCGTGCTTTTCAGCGTCGCTTCCAGGCGTGGCGGATGTATGCCATCGGGATGATCGACGAAGCCCCAGTTAATCGCGTCAGCATTGGAGTAAATATTGTAGCTGGCACCGTCGGCAGACGAGACACGCCCGTAAGCACGGCGGAAAGCTTCATAAAGGTCGAGTTCCATCAGCAGCACAGCGCTGATTTTTTCGCCCTTCTCGGCCAGATGTTTGTCCAGCCACGCAGCCTGATCGGGCGTGCGCGGGAAGCCATCGAAGGCGACGCCGTTGGCCGCGTCGGGCTGGGCGAGGCGTTCACGCACCACCTCGTTGGTGGTTTCGTCGGAGATCAGCTTGCCTTCGGCCATGGTGCGCTGGATTTGCTGCGCCAGCGGATCGGTGCGGTCTTTCATGGCGCGGAACAGGTCGCCGGTGGAAACGTGGGGGATGCCGTAGGTGGTGCGGATGAAACGTGCCTGTTCGCCTTTTCCTGCGCCCTGCACGCCCATCAGAATAATAAATAGACCCATTGTCGAGTATGAACCTTTGCATGAAATAGTTATCAGTTGCCAGCGATCAGAAAGGGCACAGCGATGGCTGCACCCTGACTGAAACTGACAACTGTAGCCTGATAACTACCTAGCGCATGAAGCCTTCGTAGTTTCGCATGACCAACTGCGCCTCAATCTGGCGCAGGGTGTCGATGACCACGCCGACGACGATGATGAGGCCAGAGCCGGTGAGGACGAGCGCTGCATTGGTGGCGCTGGTGCCGCTGATGGCTTCATTCGGGAAAATGACCCGGTTGAAGAAGTCCACCACGCCGGGCAGAATAGCGATCACACCCAGGAAAAGCGCACCGACGAAGGTGATACGCCGCGTCACGCGCTGGATGTACTCCTGGGGGCGCTTGCCGGGGCGAATGCCGGGGATGAAGCCGCCGTTGCGCTGCAACTGCTCCGACAGATTTTGCTG
Organism: uncultured Anaerolineaceae bacterium; assembly: GCA_964447795.1. Lineage (GTDB taxonomy): Bacteria > Chloroflexota > Anaerolineae > Aggregatilineales > Phototrophicaceae > CFX2. Next base: position 49,159 of record CAYUTY010000030.1, on the reverse strand, counting down.
GGCGACCATGATGTCGGTGTAGATGAAAGTGAAGCCGACAACCAGGAAGAAAAATGTCAGCCAGTAAGCCAACCCCTGATTGTTGCCGAAGCTGCGGGTGATTTCCTGCCGCACCGGGCCATCCGGGAAAAGGTTGACGATGATGGCGGGGAAGGTGATGATCGACTGCGCGAAAATCAGCGGAATCATGCCGACAGCATTCACTTTGAGCGGGATATGAGTCGTACCGCCGCCGTACTGCTTGCGCCCGCGTACCCGCTTCCCGTATTGTACCGGGATGCGGCGCACACCATCGTAAATAAAGACGATCACGACCACACTGATCAGCGTCAGTATGATGAACAGTACCAGATTATAGATCGGCTGCGTGCTGCTGGAGAGCAGGTTTGCCAGGTTACTCGGTATCTGGGCGACGATGCCGGAAAAGATGATGATCGACAAACCGTTGCCGATGCCCTGCTCGGTAATCAATTCGCCGAGCCAGATAGCGAACATCGTGCCAGCCGTCATGGTGGCAATGACCGAAACCGTCAGCAAAATATCCGAGCCAAAACCGGGGATGATTGCACCACCGGAGAGGGTGCCAAAAATGTTGATCTGGCCGACAGCTTGCAAAATTGCCATCGGAATCGCCAGATAATAGGTATAGCGCTGGATTTTTTCCTGACCACCCGGTTCGCGCTGGATGGCTTCCAGGCGCGGCACGAGCGGCACTAGTAACTGGAAAATAATCGAAGCGGTGATGTAGGGGTAAACACCCATCGCCATCACGCTGAAGTTACGAACGGCACCGCCGGAGAGCAGGTTCAGCACGCCGACAAGCTGTGAACCCTGTCCGGTAAGCAGCGCTTCCAGCCGGTCACGGTCAACGCCAATCACCGGAACATGTGCCGCAAACTGGTAAATAACCAGAATCAGCGCCGTAATAAGCAGCTTGTTCCGCAAATCCGGCAGACGGAACGCATTACGAAAGGCTTCTAACATACCTTACGTCCTCTCAAAAAAGGTATGCGGTATGAGTAACGAGTATGATCCAGAAATGGCACAAGGGGCGGAGACACTGCCTCGCCCCTACTCGTTACTCATGCCGCATTACTCATTACTGTAAAGCTTTGCCAGGTCTTCTTTACGCATCTTGCGGAAGGTAGCACGCGCGCCCTTGATCTTGAGCGGGATAACCTCGGTGCTGCCACCAGCCGAGCCGATCTTTTCCGCCGCGCTTTTGGTGAAGCGATGGGCTTTAACGGTGAGGCCGATCTTCAGCTCACCATTGCCCAGCACCACAACTGGCTTAAGGGCATCGCGGATCAGGCCGTGTTCCGCCAGCAGCGCCGGGGTAACGACCGTACCAGCGTCAAAACGGCCCAGATTTTCCAGTTTTACTTCCTGGTGTTCGATACGGAAAATGTTATTGAAACCGCGCTTGAAAGGCAGACGCCGCACCAGCGGAAGCTGACCACCCTCGAAAGCTGCGCTCTTGGGCTTGCCACCGCGCGAACCCTGACCCTTGATACCACGCCCGGCGTTGCGGCCTTTACCGGCGGCCTCACCACGACCCACCCGTTCGCGCTTGCGCTTCGAGCCGGGGGCGGGTTGCAATTCGTGTAATTTCATCTTATTCCGTCTCCTCGACCCTGACAAGATGGCGGACTTTGTTAATCATGCCGCGCACCTGGGGTGTGTCGCTGATGGTGACGGTCTGGCGAATTTTCCGCAGGCCAAGCGAACGCACAGTATCACGCTGCGACTGTTCGTAGCCAATGGGGCTTTTCACCAGAGTCACGCTCACGGTTTTCTTTTCGGCCTGTTTAGCCATTTTTACTCACCCTTCCGCTGGCGACGTTCCCAGAACGGACGGAGTTCATCCACATCCTTGCCGCGCATGGCTGCCATTTCCTGCGGCGAACGCAGTTGTTCGAGCGCGGAGAGCGTCGCCATGGTGACGTTGAGCAGGTTATTGCTGCCCATGCTTTTGCTCAGGATATCCCGAATGCCAACGGCTTCCAGCACAGCGCGGACACCACCACCGGCAATAACACCGGTACCGGGCGCAGCCGGGCGCAGCATAACGGTTGCGCCACCGTATTCAGCGATAACCGGATGCGGAATGGTCGTCCCGGAAAGAGCGACTTTATTCAGTTCACGACGGGCGCGGTCAGAACCCTTACGGATGCTGTCTGGCACACCGCGCGCCTTACCAATACCAATGCCGATACGGCCCTTATTGTCACCGACGATGACGACAGTGCGGAAGGCAAAGCGGCGGCCACCCTTGATAACCTTGGCGACACGCTTAATGTCTACCACACGCTCATCGAGTTCTTCACGTTCCTCGTCGCGACGGTTGTCACGGTCACGGTTGTCGCGGCGGTCACGCTTTGGCTTGTTGTCACCCTCACCGCCGGGAGCGCCGCCGGGGCCACGCCCAGCATTGCCACTGCCGGGGCCGCGCCGTCCGCGTTTCTGCTGCTGTTGTTGTTCTGCCATTATTATTCCTCAGCTTAAAATTCGAGGCCGCCTTCGCGCGCGCCTTCGGCCAGGGCAGCAACGCGGCCATGATAACGGTAGCCGCCCCGGTCAAAGACGACGGTGGCGATACCCGCGTTTTTAGCGCGTTCGGCCAGCACTTTGCCAACAATTTTGGCGGCATCGACTTTCTTTTTGCCAGCCACCTGTTTGGCGATTTCCTTATCAATCGTTGATGCCGATACCAGCGTGTGACCAGCCACATCGTCGATTACCTGGGCATAGATATTCTCGCCGCTGCGGTAAACGTTCAGGCGCGGGCGACCGGCTGTTCCAGCGATTTTAGCGCGCACCCGCAGGTGGCGGCGTTCGCGGTCGGCAGTTTTCTTTTGCGTGATTGTTGCCATCTCAAAACCTCGTGTTAGTTCCGAGTTACGAGTTCCGAGTTCAGAGTGGAGTATTTTCAACTCGGCACTCGGCACTCGGCACCCGGCACTTTATTTCGTCTTGCCCGCTTTACCGGCTTTGCGACGGATGACTTCGTTGCTGTAACGCACGCCCTTACCCAGATAGGGTTCCGGCGGACGCAGTTCACGGATATTGGCCGCCACCTGCCCGACAACCTGTTTATCCGAGCCATCAACATGGACAACTCGCCCACGATCTTCAACCGCAAACGAGATACCAGGCGGTGGCGGCATCACAATTTCGTGACTGTAACCCAGCTTAAATACCAGGTCACTGCCGCGCAGGTCACTGGTGTAACCGACGCCTTCGATAATCAGCGATTTACGGAAGCCAGTCGAGACGCCCGTGACCATGTTTGCCACCAGCGCCCGCGTCAGGCCGTGCAGAGCACGGTGCTGGCGATTGTCAGTGGGGCGTTCAAAGACAAGCGTGTTGTCTTCCTGCTTCATGGTGATGTCCGGGGGCAGTGTATGGCTGAGTTCGCCTTTCGGCCCCTTGACCGTCACATCCTGGCCGTCGATCTTGATTTCGACCTTTGCCGGTATGGAGATCGGTTTCTTGCCAATGCGCGACATGATACCCTCCCTTACCAGACTACGCACAGGACTTCGCCGCCAACACCCTGGCGACGGGCCTGCTGCGCCGTCATAACCCCTTTCGGGGTGGTCACAATGGCGATGCCGATACCACTCATAACACGCGGCAGGTCGCGGCGAGCGCGATAAACGCGCCGACCGGGTTTGCTGACCCGCTCGATATGGGTGATGACCGGGCGACGTTCGCGCCGTGAACCATAATACTTGAGTGTGATGTGGATCATCGAAGCGGGTTTTTCTTCCCCGACCACGAAGTCCTCGATGAAGCCTTCATCCTTGAGGATGCGGGCAATTTCAATTTTCAATTTTGAATTCGGCACTTCGACCATGGCTTTACCAGCCATTAGCGAATTCCGAATCCGTGTAAGCATATCGCCAACTGGATCGCTAATCATGCGTACCCCCTACCAACTGGATTTCACCACTCCGGGGATTTTTCCCTGGAGTGCCAACTCGCGGAAGTGAATGCGGCAGAGGCCGAAGCGCCCAATATAGGCACGCGGGCGGCCACAGGTCTTACCGGAGTTCGGGTCGATAAACTGGCAGCGGTTCCGCACACGAACCTTATATTTGCGCCGCGTTTCGCGGGCGACCATTGATCTTTTCGCCATATCGTCCTCTTAGTTCTTCTGGAAAGGCATCCCCATCAGCGCGAGCAAACGGCGGCCTTCCTCGTCCGTTTTCGCTGTTGTGACGATGGTGATTTCCATCCCACGAACCTTGTCAATTTTGTCATACTGGATTTCAGCGAACATCAACTGTTCACGCAGGCCGATGGTGTAGTTCCCACGACCATCCAGATTCGCCGGGACACCGCGAAAGTCACGCACGCGGGGCAAGGCGATGTTAATCAGCCGGTCAAGCATCGCCCACATCCGTTCATTCCGCAGTGTGACCTTGACGCCGATGGCGCGGCCTTCACGCAGTTTGAAAGTAGCGATACTTTTCTTGGCGCGGGTGATAACAGGCTGCTGTCCGGTGATGATTCGTAAATCTTCCACCGCGCCGTCCAGCAGTTTGGGATTTTCGTTCGCCTCGCCCAGGCCGATGTTAACCACCACCTTCTGAACGCGCGGCACTTCCATAATGTTGTCGTAACCGAATTCCTGCATCAGCGCCGGGACAACTTCGTCTCTGTACCGGCCCTGCATAATGGGTGTAGCCATTGTTATTCTCGCCCCCGCCTAATCTATGTTGGCGTCACACTGTTTGCAGTGACGCACTTTACGGCCATCGTCTGTGAAGCGGTAGCCGACGCGGGTCGTTTTGTCACACTTGGGGCAAACCAGCATGACATTTGACAGGTGCAGCGGTGCGCTGAATTCGACAATCTGCGCCGGAATCTGGCGGCTGCCAACCTGCTTGGCTTTTTCATGGCGTTTGGCGATGTTAGCGCCTTCCACCACAACACGATCCTGCTTGATCAGCACCTGTACCACTTTGCCGCGCTCGCGCCGGTCTTTTCCAGCGATCACTTCAACGGTATCGTCGCTCTTAATCCTTTGCATCGTTCCTCACTCCTCCTACAGCGTTTCCGGCGCGAGCGACACGATCTTCAGGAAACCCTTGTCGCGCAGTTCGCGGGCGACAGGGCCGAAGACACGAGTACCGCGCGGGTTCTGGAGGTCGTCAGCCAGGAGGACGGCAGCGTTGTCGTCGAACTTGATGTAAGAGCCATCGCCGCGACGATATTCTTTCGCCGTCCGCACGATAACCGCCTTAACAACCTCGCTCTTTTTGACCGTACCATCGCTGGTCGCCTGTTTGACAGTTGCCACCACGATGTCGCCCACCGAGCCGTATTTGCGGCGCGAACCGCCCAACACGCGGATGACCAGAATTTCACGCGCGCCGGTATTGTCGGCTACGACCAGCCGTGATTCAGTTTGAATCATGGTTCGCTACCTCCGCGTCCCCGGCTTCCGGGGCTGCTTCGACTACACTGGCAACCGGGGCTACGTCAACTACGCCAGCAACCGGCTCCAGCACACGGCCTTCAGCCGTCTCCAGAACTTTTTCCACCACCCAGCGCTTGTGACGGCTGAGGGGCTTGCTTTCAACTAACTGCACCAGCGAACCCACTTCAATGGTATTGGATTCGTCGTGCGCCATCACCTTCTTGGTGGTTTTAACGACTTTTTTGTAGACGGGATGCGCCTTACGCCGTTCAATCGCCACCACAACGGTCTTCTGCATTTTATCGCTGACTACGCGGCCAATCAGCCGCCGACGCCCGTTAGTCATTTACTTGCCCTCCTTCGAGGCGGCCTGCGCGGCAAGCTGCCGCTCTCGCAGAACCGTCTTCAGCCGTGCAACATCGCGGCGGGCGCGGCGCGGCGCGTTGGTATCTTCCATCTGGCCTGAGGCATTCTGGAAGCGCAGGTTGAACTGGCCTTCCTTCTGATCTTCAAGCGCGTCCAGGATTTCCTTGTCCGTCATTTCACGAATTTCTTTAATGTTCATGTTATTCGAACTTGATCTCCTGCCCACTAATCGGGTCGAAGCGCTTGACGATGCGCGTCTTGATCGGCAGCTTGAAAGCGGCCAAACGCAGCGCTTCTTTGGCGTCTTCTTCCGGGATGCCGCCCATCTCAAAGAGGACACGGCCCGGCAAAATCACCGCGACATAGTATTCCACCGACCCCTTACCGCTGCCCATGCGGGTTTCAGCGGCTTTCTGGGTGTACGGCTTGTCCGGGAAAACCCGGATCCATACTTTGCCCCGGCGCTTGATGTAGCGAACCATCGTGCGGCGGGCGGCCTCGATCTGGCGGGCGGTGAGCCAGATTGGCTCCAGCGCTTGCAGACCAAATTCGCCAAACTGAACGACGTTCCCCCGCGAAGCCTTACCTTTAAAACGGCCTCGCATCTGCTTGCGGTACTTCATACGCTTTGGCATTAACATAGTTCGTTCCTTATCACCCTACGTTTCCTCTCCCCCATGCCCAACCAGATAAATGTATTGGCGGGCTGTTGTGACGCCGCACCTGGCTGAAACCGGGATGCGGGGGGTGAGGACATTAAGGCGTCACATACACATCTTTCTTTGGCTCCGGCTTTTCTTCACGGCCCAGAACTTCACCCTTGTAAATCCAGACCTTGACGCCGATGCGTCCGAAGGTGGTGAGGGCTTCCGCCGTGCCGTAATCAATGGAAGCGCGAAGCGTCTGGCGCGGAATACGGCCTTCGGCTACTGCTTCAGTGCGGGACATATCCGACCCGCCGAGTCGTCCGCTGACCTGAATGCGGACACCCTGCGCGCCCTGGCGCATGGCCTGGCTGACAGCACGCTTCATAGCGCGGCTGTGGCCGATACGACGCTGAAGCTGGTCAACGATGTTTTCCGCCACCAGCGTCGAGTCCAGATCAGGCTTGTCGATTTCAGTGACTTCGACCTTAACCTTGTTGCCGGTCAAGGCTTCCAGCCCGGTGCGGAGGTCTTTGACCGCCTCACCTTTGCGCCCGATCAGGATACCGGGACGGGCGGTGTGGATGTTAACGAGCAACTGCTGCGGAAAACGCTCAATTTCCACGCGGGAAACCCCGGCGCGGGCACCAAGCTTCTTGACAAAGCGGCGGATAGCGAAATCCTGCTGAAGTTGTTCGCGGTATTTGCTGCCCTCGGCGTACCAGCGGGCGTCCCAATCCCGGTTGACCTTCAACCGGAAACCGATGGGATGAACTTTACGACCCATGTGTTTAAGCCTCTCGCTCTTGCAGGACGATGGTCAGGTGCGATGTGCGGCGGACACGCGGCTTATAACGACCACGCGCACCGGCCTTCATGCGCTTGAGGCGTGGGCCTTCATCGGCATGAATGGTCGCCACCACCAGGTTATCCGGGTTGATGTCGAAGTTGTTTTCGGCATTAGCGATGGCCGACTTCAGTGTTTTCTGCACAAAGGCTGCGCCTTTTTGCGGCATGAATTGCAGCACCGTAACGGCCTGCTGCGCGGGCATCCCACGCACCTTGTCGCAAACCAGCCGCAGCTTTTGTGGCGAAATCGAGAGGAATGAGGTCTTTGATTTTACGTCCATCTTGGCCTCTCCTACTTCTTTTTCTTCTCGACCAGATGGCCGCGATAGGTGCGCGTCGGGGCAAATTCACCCAGCTTGTGACCGACCATGTTTTCGGTGACATAGATTGGCACATGGCGACGGCCATCATGCACCGCAATGGTGTGACCAACCATCTGTGGGAAGATGGTGCTGGCACGGCTCCAGGTGCGGATGACGACTTTTTTACTTTCCTGATTCAGCTTCTCAACTTTTTTGAGCAGCTTGGGGCTAATGAAAGGCCCCTTTTTCAATGAACGCGACATTTTTCAGTCCTCAGCTTCCAGTTACCAGTTCCCAGTTATCAGTTTCCAGTACAACCTGCTGGCGACTGGTAACTGGTAACTGGCTACTCACTAGCGTCCTTTACCACGCCGCCGGATGATAAATTTGTCGGTACGGCGATTGTGCCGGGTGCGCTTACCCAGGGCGGGTTTGCCCCAGGGCGGCTTCGGGCCGGGCATACCGATAGGTGAACGGCCTTCACCACCACCATGAGGGTGAGCGCCGGGATCCATCGCAATACCACGAACCGTAGGACGCCAGCCCAGCCAGCGGCGGCGGCCTGCCTTACCGAGATTAACATTGGCATGATCGGTGTTGCCGACCTGCCCGATGGTCGCCATGCAGCGGTCGTTGATCAGCCGCATTTCGCCGCTGGGCATACGAACAGTGGCATAGCTGCCTTCTTTAGCGAGCAACTGCGCCGAAACACCTGCTGCCCGCACCAATTGACCACCCTTGCCGGGCAGCATCTCGATGTTATGAACCATCGTACCAACCGGAATGTCGCGCAGTTCAAGCGCGTCACCGTTACGGAGCTGTGCCAGCTCGCCGTTGGCGATACGATCGCCGACCTTCAGGCCAAGCGGTGCGATGATGTAGCGGCGCTCGCCGTCTTCGTATTCCACCAGCGCGATGCGGGCGGAACGATTCGGATCATACTCAATCGCAATAACCGACGCGGCGCAATCAAACTTGTTGCGGCGGAAGTCGATAACACGATAACGCCGTTTGTGACCGCCGCCGCGATGGCGCACGGTGAGGCGACCAGCATTGTTGCGGCCACCACGCTTACGGATAGGCTCAGTCAGTGAGCGTTCCGGTTTTGACTTGGTGATTTCTTCAAAACTGTGGCCCGTCATTCCCCGGCGGCCTGCCGAGGTGGGCTTGTAAACTTTTACCGGCATGATTTCCCCACCCTTACAGGTTGAACAGTTCGATCTTCTGGTCTGCCGGGAGCGACACGATGGCTTTTTTCCACTGGCGCGACCGCAGATACCAGCGGCGGCCCCGGCGTCCGCGCTTGGCGGGCATAATCATCGTGTTCACCTTCAGCACATCCACTTCAAAGATCACCTGGACGGCTTCCTTGATCTGGATTTTGTTCGCGCCTTCTGCGACCTCGAAGACATAGTGGTTCAACTCATCGGACATGACATTCGATTTTTCGGTCACAACCGGGCGCAGCAGCACGTCATAAATGTGAAGTTCGGCCATGTTATTTCCCCCAAATCGACTTAATCACGTCCAGCGCGTCCATCGGCACGATGACCTTGTCGTATTGCAGCAGGTCACGCACGTTCAGGTAGCTGGCACGCAGGTAATGCGCGTTCTCCAGGTTGGTTACGCTGCGTTCGACATTTTCATTGCGTTCCGCCAGCAGCACCAACGCCGAGCTTTCCGCCCCGACAACAGCCGTGAGGATTTCCTTCATAGCTTTCGTCTTGGGTGCATCCAGCGCCAGGGCATCGACAAAAACAAGCTGTTCGTCACGCAGCAGGACGCTGAGGGTGCAGCGAATGGCCTGACGGCGCATCTTACGCGGCATGTCTTTGGTATATTTGTGGGGTGTCGGGCCTTTCGGACGGCCACCACCAACAAACTGGGTGGCACTTTTAGCACCATGACGAGCGCGGCCCGTCCCCTTCTGGCGATACCATTTAGCAGTGGTGAGGTTAACCTCGCCACGACGTTTGACTTTGTGTGTGCCTAAACGGGCATTCGCCATCTGGCGGACATAAGCCTGATGCATGAGACCCGTGTTAATTTCGGCTTCAAAAATCTCGGCGGGCAGGTCAATGGTTTTTACCTGCTTGCCGCTTTTGTCTACGACTGGAACTTGCATGATATTTCCTCCACCCTCACCGGCTTACTTGCGACGACGCGGACGCGCCGGCTTGATGAGGACGATACCGCCGTTTGAGCCGGGTACAGACCCGCGCACGGCGAGTAAATTCTTCTCCGGGTCAACGACGACCACTTCCAGATTTTCGGTGGTGACGCGCTCGCTGCCCATGTGACCCGGCGCGCGTTTGCCTTTCAGCGTGCGGCCAGGAAAGGTGTTCATACCCGCCGAACCAGGCGCGCGCGTCCGGTCGGAAGCGCCGTGCGTCTTTGGCTGGCGGTTGAAGTTGTGGCGTTTGATACCACCGGCGAAACCACGTCCCTTGCTGGTGCCGACCACATCGACACGCTCACCTTTGGCGAAAACATCCGCCAGAATTTGCTGACCTTCGGCCACGTCCACTTCGCCGTTCGGCACGCGGAATTCGCGCAGGACTTTGAGAGCGGGCAGGCTGTTACGCTGCAAATGGCCGATCTGTCCTTTAGTCAAACGCTGCGGTTTGGTTTCACCAAAGCCGAGCTGTACCGCGACATAACCATCCTTTTCCGCCGAACGCACCTGAGTGACGTAGCAAGGGCCAGCCTGAATGACGGTGACAGGGATGACGTTCCCGTTTTCGTCAAAAATCTGGGTCATGCCCACTTTTTTGCCAATAATGCCCTTCATGTGTCACCCCTTACTTGACTACGATGTCCACACCAGCAGGCAGATTCAGGCGCATGAGCGCATCAATCGTTTTGCTGTCCGGGTCAAGCACATCGATCAAACGCTTGTGGGTGCGAATCTCGAAATGCTCCTGCGAGTCCTTGTCGATAAACGGGCTGCGCCGCACGGTAAAACGCTCAATGCGGGTGGGCAGCGGCACGGGTCCAACGACACGAGCACCAGTGCGCTCGGCGGTTTCCACGATACGCTGCACCGATTGGTCTAAAACCCGGTGGTCATACGCCTTCAGCCAGATACGAATTTTGTTTCTAACCATAGTTGCCTCTAGTGCGGCACGGTTGTGTTTCCGTCTTGAGGTGCGTAGGGGAGGGTTTGAACCCTCCCCTACCCTAACGTTTACAACCGGATTTTACTGCCGCGCGCTACTCAAGGATTTCGGTGATGACACCCGCGCCGACGGTCAGACCGCCTTCACGGATAGCGAACTTCGAGCCTTTTTCCAACGCTACCGGGATAATCAGTTCGACTTCCAGGTTCACGTTGTCGCCGGGCATAACCATTTCCACGCCTTCCGGCAGGGTGATGGTACCAGTCACATCCATTGTGCGGATGTAGAACTGCGGGCGATAGCCAGGGAAGAAGGCCTTGTGGCGGCCACCTTCGTCCTTACGCAGCACGTACACTTCGCTCATGAACTTCTTGTATGGCTTGATGCTGGCCGGCTTGGCAAGCACCATACCACGTTCGATCTGCTCACGGGTGATACCGCGCAGCAGAATACCGGCATTGTCACCAGCCGTGGCAGCGTCGAGTTCCTTGTGGAACATTTCGATGCCGGTGACAACGGTCTTCATGGTTTCATCGCGCAGGCCGATGATCTCGATTTCCTGACCTTTTTCCAGGCGGCCACGCTCAACACGACCGGTCACAACCGTACCACGACCCTTGATCGAGAATACGTCTTCAACCGGCATCAGGAAGGGTTTGTCCACGTCACGGGTGGGAGTGGGGATCCACTCATCAACCGTGTCCATGAGCTTGACGATTGGTTCGTATTCCGGAGCGTTGGGGTCGGTGCTGGACGATTCGTTGGCGATCAACGCCGAACCACGCACAACCGGGGTATCCGGGAAGCTGTAGCTTTCCAGCAGTTCCGCCAGTTCCAGTTCAACCAGTTCCAGCAGTTCCGGGTCATCCATCTGATCGGTTTTGTTCAGGAACACGACCATCGCAGGCACTTCTACCTGGCGGGCCAGGAGGACGTGTTCGCGGGTCTGCGGCATCGGGCCATCAGGTGCGCTCACGACCAGGATAGCGCCGTCCATCTGCGCCGCGCCAGTGATCATATTCTTGATATAGTCACGATGGCCGGGGCAGTCCACATGGGCATAGTGGCGCTTCTCGGTTTCGTATTCGACGTGACGGATGTTGATGGTGATACCGCGTGCCTTTTCTTCCGGCGCGTTGTCGATGTCATCATATTTCATCCGCTCGGCCTGACCCTTCAGCCCCAGCACTTTTGTGATGGTAGCCGTCAGGGTAGTCTTACCATGATCGACATGACCGATGGTGCCGATGTTCACATGGGGCTTGTTGCGTTCAAACTTAGCCATTGTTCATCCTCTTCTTGCGATACGCTCTCAACTGACATTTATCTTGTGGGAGAGGGTTATGCCTCCCCCACGAAACGAGATTTCCATTTTACCGAGCCTGTTCGGGCTGTGGGCTGAAACCCGCTTTCCCCGATATTCAGCGCTCAGAATTCGGAACCAATCTGTTAACGCCCGCTCTTGATGACTTCTTCGGCGATATTCTGCGGAGCGGTGGTGTATCTCTCAAATTCCATCGTGAAGCTGCCGCGCCCCTGCGTCATGTTACGCAGGTTGGTAGCGTAGCCGAACATCTCGCCCAGGGGGACAGAGGCGCGAACCGAAGTCGAACCCCCGCCGCGTGGCTCCATGCCGACGATAATGCCGCGCCGCGCAGACAGATCACCAACGATAGTGCCGGTGTAATCATCGGGGACGACGACCTCAACCTTCATGGACGGCTCCAACAGCACTGGGCCAGCCTTCTGCACGCCTTCCTTCAGACACATCGACCCGGCGACCTTAAAGGCCATTTCCGAAGAGTCAACATCGTGGAAAGCGCCATCAACCAGCCGGGCTTTGATACCGACAACCGGATAACCGGCCAGCACACCACCCGCCATCGCATCTTTCGCGCCGTTGATCGCAGGCTTGACAAATTCCTTCGGGATAGAGCCACCCTTGATGGCATCCTCGAAGATTGAGTCCTCGCCCGGAGGCAGTGCAGCGCGTTCTTCTTCGGTCAGCGGCTCGAACTCGAAGACGACGCGGGCGTACTGACCCGAACCGCCGGTCTGCCGCTTGAAAGTGGTGTCGTTGCGGGTGCTGCGGGTGATCGTCTCGCGGTAAGCGACACGCGGACGGCCCACATTGGCCTGTACACCAAATTCGCGCATCATCCGGTCAACCAGAATTTCCAGGTGAAGCTCACCCATCCCCTTGATCTTGGTCTGGCCGAGTTTATCGTCCACTTCGATCTTGAAGGTGGGGTCTTCCTCTGCCAGACGGCGCAGAGCGATACCCATCTTGTCCTGGTCAGCCTTGCTGTTCGGCTCGATGGAGAGTTCAATGACGGGTTCAGGGAAGCTGATCTTCTCCAGCACAATCGGGTTATTCGGATCGCACAGCGTATCGCCGGTGAAGGTTTCCTTCAGGCCGAGGATAGCGGCGATGTCACCCGCCTGTACTTCTTCCACATCTTCACGACGGTCAGCAAACATCCGCACGATACGGCCAACTCGCTCGCGTTCGCCCTTGGTGCTGTTGAGCAGGCCGGAACCCGCTTTGACGACACCGGAATAAACGCGGAAGAAGGCCAGCCGACCAACATAGGGGTCGGTGATAATTTTGAAGACCAGCGCCGAGACCGGTTCGCTGTTCTTGGCTTCACGCATGACCGGATCATCCGTCTTCGGATGAGTTCCATGCACCGGCGGAATGTCCAGCGGCGACGGAAGCAGATCAATAACACGGTCAAGCATGGTCTGGACGCCCTTGTTTTTGAGCGCCGAACCACACAGCACAGGCTGGATTTTCCCGGCGATGGTGGCAGCGCGCATCGCGCCCAGCAGCTCATCATCGGTTATCGCTTCTTCCATCAGGTATTTTTCGGTCAGGAAGTCGTCATTTTCGACCACCTTCTCGATCATTTCCTGACGGCGGGTTTCAGCCTGTTCGCGGTAGGCTTCGGGAATATCGTGATACTGGATGTTATTGCCCATGTCACCATCATAGGTGATGAGCTTCATCGCAATCAGGTCAATAATGCCCGCAAATTCCGCGCCTTCGCCGTAGGGAATCTGGATGACAACCGGGTTGCCATGTACACGCTCAACAATCATATCGACGCAGCGCTGGAAATTCGCGCCGGTGCGATCAATTTTATTGACGAAGCACATGCGCGGGACGCCATAAGTGTTGGCCTGCCGCCACACGGTTTCTGACTGTGGCTCAACACCGGCTACGCCGTCAAATACCACAACGCCGCCATCCAGCACGCGCAGACTGCGCTGCACTTCGGCAGTGAAATCGACATGGCCGGGGGTATCAATGACGTTGATCTGATGATCTTTCCAGGAAGCCGTAACAGCCGCCGAGGTGATGGTGATACCGCGTTCGCGTTCCTGCTCCATGTAGTCGGTTGTTGCCGACCCATCATGCACCTCACCGATGCGATGGATCATACCGGTGTAATACAGCACGCGTTCGGTGGTCGTGGTCTTACCCGCGTCAATGTGGGCGATGATACCGATATTGCGGACTTTTGTTAGATCGAGTACAGCTTCAGCTTTTTTAGTCATGCTTTGTCTATTGCACGCTCACACTTTACCCTACCGGAAATGAGCAAAGGCGCGGTTGGCCTCGGCCATACGGTGGGTATCATCTTTCTTCTTGATGGAAGCGCCCTGCCCGTTGGCGGCGTCCAGAATTTCGGCGGCCAGTTTTTCGGCCATGTTTTTACCACCACGCTTGCGGGAATTTTCCAGCAGCCAGCGCATCGCCAGCGACGTTGCCCGCGCATAGGGGACTTCTACCGGCACCTGATAGGTCGAACCACCGACACGCATCGGCTTGACTTCCACCGCCGGGGTGACATTCCGCAGCGCCTGTTCGAACACTTCCAGCGGTTCACGCTTGGCGCGTTCTTCGACCAGATCGAATGATTCGTACATGATCGCCAGGGCAGTGCTGCGTTTGCCGCCGTGCATCATCCGGTTAACAAACATGGTGATGTGGACGCTGTCGTATTTTTTGTCCGGTGGAATCTGGCGCTTGGGAGGGCTTTTTCTTCTCGACATGCTCTATTCCTCGCTACTTCTTCTTGCCGGTGGCAGCAGCCTGACCGGGCTTGGGCCGCTTGGTACCATACTTGCTGCGCCCCTGCTCACGGTTTTTCACACCGTCAGTGTCGAGCGTGCCACGCACGATGTGGTAGCGCACACCGGGCAGGTCTTTCACACGACCGCCGCGCACCAGCACCACGCTGTGTTCCTGCAAGCTGTGGCCTTCACCGGGGATATAAGCCGTAACTTCGATCAGGTTGGAAAGGCGAACACGAGCCACCTTCCGCAGCGCCGAATTCGGCTTCTTGGGGGTCATGGTTTTGACCTGGGTGCAGACGCCACGTTTCTGTGGTGCGCCCTTCCGACGACGGGTGCGCTTCTGCGAATAGGCATTCAGCGTATATTGCAGCGCCGGGGCTTTAGTTTTACTCTTTTTGGCCTTGCGGCCCTTCCGCACCAACTGATTAATGGTTGGCATTGCACGCTCCAAATAATAAGACCTGTTTTTCGGCAAGCAAACGGGCGTACTTGTACACACAGAACGCCCGTATCCGTCTTACCAGGAAGGCGAGCTAATCCTGTAACCAGGGCGCTTTCGCCTTATACGTTCGATTCGGCACAACCATTGCCTCCACCAAAGGAGGTTGTGTGCCGTTCTTGCGGAACAGCATATTAACACCGCGCCCGATTAGAGTCAAGGCAAATTAAACGGTTTTAGAAATTTTGATGGTCTGGCAATTGTGCCAGGTGAGGTTCATTTATATAATGAAAGCTGTTGATACTTTTCCACAGGACTCATCGAGTAACCACATGGCCGGTTCAGCAGTCGCAAAATAACCCGCTTGGGTAAACCCCTCCGCGACTGCTTTGATTCTGTTTTGATTCACCCATAACTGTTTCGACGCGCGCCGGGTTTTGCCCCGGCGTTTTTGATTCGCCTTTTTCGCAGCAAGTGTTGCAGAGGCACGATGCATCATGCCCTACAGAAATCTCCATATTTTCGCCTCATCAGGGACAAGAATTCATGCTCAACATACGTAAACTGACGATCATCAACTTTTGTACGCGCTTCCATTTTTATATCCATGTATACGCGCTGCTGCTTCAGGCGCGCGGGCTGACGCTGCTGGAAATCAGCACGATTGAGTCCGTCGTCATCCTGACGATGTTCGTGATGGAAGTGCCGACGGGTGTGCTGGCTGACCGGTTGGGACGACGCTGGTCAGTAGTGCTGTGGGTGCTGCTGATGCTGTGCGGAGAACTGCTGTTCCTGTTCAGCAACAGTTATCCTTTATATCTGGTGGTCGCAGCGCTGACCGGAACAGGGTTCGCCTTCGGGTCGGGAGCGACGGAAGCGCTGATTTACGACAGCCTGCCGCCGGAAGACCGCGAGCAGAGCATGGCGCGTGTGATGGGGCGCTACGGCAGCATCGGGCAGATTGCCTTTTTCCTGTCGCCCATCATCGGTGGTCTGGTGGTAGGCAACCTCGCGCCGGAGCGCTTCAACTGGGCGATTGCACTGACGGTAGCAGCGCTCGGACTGGGTTTCCTCGTCAGTCTGACGCTGCGCGAGCCGCCGTCACCCTGGAAGAGCGACAGGCCGGGAGCGCTGGCGATTTTCCGCGAGAGTCTGGGGGAAGTGCGGGCCAGCCGCCAACTGCGGCGGCTGGTGTTGATCGCGGTGTTAACGGCTTCGTTCACCGGGATGCTGATTACGACGCTGGCCGCGCCAACGATGACGCAGAACGACGTGCCACCTTATGCGATTGGGCTGGCGCTGTCGCTGGGCAGCCTGCTGGCGGCGTTCACGCAGCGGGGAGCATATCGAGTCGAAAAATGGCTGGGCGCTGGCCGAGCATTGGCCTTGTTAACGCTGCTGCCGGGGGCGCTGTATCTGCTGCTGGCGGCGGTTTCCGGCCCGGTCATGATGTGGGGCTTAATCACGCTGATGTACGGCGTGAACGATATGCGCGGGCCGCTGCTGTCGGCCTATCAGAACCGGCTCATCAGCAGCGAACGGCGGGCGACGGTACTGTCACTGACCAATATGGCGCTGAGCCTGTTCGTGGCGGTGATGGGGCCGGTTTATGGCGCGCTGGCGACTCATTCGCTGCCGCTGGCCTTCGCGGTGATGGGCGGCGTGATCCTGACTGCGGGGGCAGCGCTGCGGGTGGGCAATATCAGTCAAGCCAGCAGCAGTTAAAGAGCAAAATACATTCCGGATTGTTATGGCATGGATGGTGGAAATGAGGATGGGGAGATTATTCTCGTTTCCATCCATCACAAATGGCGGCAATGGCAGAAGCGACAATGGCAAAATGATTTTGCTGCAAAAGCTTCGCTCAGCATGTGCAAGGTAGTTGGTAGTCACTGCTTGAAGGGCAAATGTCATCCGTTCTCCCGGCTGGTTGTGGCGGTGATGGCAATGGTGACAGAGGGGTGTGCCGCCGCCATCTTTGCCATAGCGTGAGGGAGAGGCGAGGCGGAAACACTCCTGCCATGTTTGCCATACGGCAAGTACAGAGTGCAAGGCGCAGCGTGAAAGACAAAATAGAGATGTCATAGCAATCAGTTTAGCAGGGAAAGGGGGCGAAGGGTGAAACATTTGTCATGACATTTGTTTCGATTTTGAGGGGAGATTGAGCAAGAAATCATTAGAAATCGCTCACTATCCCTGCGATTCACGCCAGCCGACCATGCCGCTACCGAGTGCGTTGCCACTATTGATATGCCGTGCAACGTCGTAGGCTATCCAGGCCTGTAAATCGACAACGACCAATTTTAAGTTCCTGGCTGCCGGGGTCAGGTAAGCGAGCATATCCCCATCCGGCGACCAAACCGGTGCCTCAATTGGATTGAGGCAGGTGTCGGTGATGGTATGTGTCTCCCAATCTATGATGTGGAGGCGATTCGGCTGGAGATACTGCTCGGTGACAAAGGCAAAGCGCATGTTGTCAGGCGACCAGTTAGCATCATTGCGGCGGGCATTGTGATGGCGAAAGCCTGTTGTTGACTCTCCCAGTGAAAATAGTTCTTCAATCAACTGTCCATCACGATCAAAATAGAGGAGAGCCTGTGGCGAGCCGGGTGTGACCGCTATGAAACCCTGCGAGTCACGCCGCCAGGATAAGCTATCCAGACTACTGCGTTCCGTATCCGTATCAAGCGGCTGTTGATTTACAAGATCATATAACCCCAAAATAGTTTCATGCTTGAAGTCAAAGGTAAAATCGCCATAGAGCCGCGTTAAATCCGGGGATGGGGATAACTCTGTGCTGTACAAGTTGAAGTCTGCTTCCTCAATTCTCTGGGCAAAGGGACTAAAAAGCAGTTTTCCGACTACCAGCGATTTACTATCGCGCCATTCAACCGGCAAAATTGTCCAAGCACCTGTAGCATACACATAAATATCGCTGTAGTCTGACAGGGAAAATTCAAATATCTGATTGTCCCCAGTTGTGCTGTAGACACGGACTTTCTCCGCAAAAAAATACACGTTAAACGATACTTCCTGATAAATTTCTCCAATAGGGGTAGCGTACCATAAGCCGTCTGGTGAAAGCTGTCCGCCGTCTATCGGCACATCGCCATCCCGATCTCGTCGGAAAAAGACCATCACATGCGGTGTATCCCAATCGGCCTGCATCCCGTGAATACCAGCGTATCCCATCATCAGCAGTGTACCGGGATAAGACCAGCTATCCGGCGGCGCGACAGGCTCAGGGATGCAGCGCTGCTCGAACTGCCAGTTTCCAGCCGTTATTTCAGTGGCGGTGAAAGAAATCAATACAAGCGGAATTATTAACAGGAGGGAGGTAATTGATTTTAAGGTCATGTCGATTCCTCCGACGGCGCAGGCTAATCCCGCTGCGCTTGCGCGGGACATTGAGACATGCGGCTATATGCTCTGGGTCGGCTGCGCCGACTGCGGCAACTTCGCTGCCCCCACGCAAAATCAACTCCACTAAAGGGACTGAAAAACAAGCGTTGGGGAACCTTCAAGCTTTTCAATTACTGAGAATAGCCCTGACGCAATTTCATCACGAGGGCTGCCAATAAAGGAGGACAAAAAAACATCATGATTGTTAAACTGGTGAGGCCTATGCCAACGATGGCGAGTTCTATAATTGCGCCTGGACTTGTGCCTGCCAACAGGATCAGAAGCAAATAAGCGGTAAAAAGCGAAGCAAAAATAGAGGGCCACTTCCCTATAAAGCCTTCTACTTGATCGGGATGAATCGGTGATTTAATTACTACCCTGATTGAAAATATGAAAACAGCAAAGTAGCCCAATAAAAAAAGCCATACATAATTGAATTTAATGCCGATGGTAGCCAGATAAACAATCATTATTCCGTGTAATGCGAATACACGAACCACGTTGAGCTTACCTTCTGCGTCCGTCATTTGCTGTCTCATGTGTCACGGTTTTCCCGCAGCAGTTCCCGCGTCGAAGGCGTGCCGGGCGGTGGCATCCAGCGGTGAAGATCAATCAAATCCAGAATTTCGCGCACGCGGGGGGCAACCGGCTTCAGGATTTCCTGCAAACGGCGCTCCACCACACGATCAATCATGACGCGAAGGTCGTCCATGCTTAAATCGGCAACTCTTTCGATGGCCATAGCATCCTCCAATTTGGCTAACCTATAGTTCATCGAGTTCAAGTTCATCCAATATTAACACGCGGAGTTCAGTCACCCGTTTAAGTGCTAAATCGTTTGTCAGTAAAGCTTCACATCCGGACTCAATTGCTGTCGTAATATGTAAAGCATCAGGTGTACGGAGGTTGTATTTTGCACGCAGATGTGCAGCTTTATCGGCTAATTCGGGCGTTATGGTTATCATCTGCACAAAGTCTGTTTCAGAGAGCAGCGCACGATAGGCAGCAATCAATCTATGGTCGCTTGCCTGAATTGGCTTCATTAGCGTTTCGGTCAATGTGATTGCCGATGTGTGAATCTCAACCGACTCAGTTTCAACAATCTTAAAAATAGCATCCACTTTATCCGCATACGCTGGATGATTTTCTACATAGTAAATGTAGGGTGCAGTTTCTACACCCAATCGTGAAATGCCTTTGAGCGCGTCGGAAATCTTCACGGGCGATCATCCCACTCGCTCCGAAGCTGGTTCACATATGCCTGCGCGTCGGTTCCGTCATAAAGATGAGCGCCAACGCCTCTGAATTCGAGCAGGCTGCGTTTACGCCGGGGCGCGGCCTGTGATGACTCTGCCAGCATATCGACCAGCGCTTTCACCAGTTCCTTGCGCTCATCAACGGAGAGCGCTCGCGCCTCTTGAATCATCTCCTGTACCGACGTCATACCCATCCTTTTGGCTACTATATCTTCATTATAGCCGACTTTGCCATGGTCAACGCAGATTCCACTCTGCCCGTTCTGACCCCTACGTAACCTGCCGATTGATTTTCCCGCCGGGGTTCACTATACTGCAAGCTGGTAACTCATCACTGGAAACTGGCAGCATCCCCTCATGATTAGCGAAAAATCCACGCAGACTCTCGAACTGCCTAAAATTCGGGAACAACTGGTTCGGCATACGACGTTCTCCGCCGGGGCGGAACTGGCGCGTGAACTGCACCCCAGCAGCGACCTGACCGAGGCGCACACCTGGCAGCGGGAAACAGCAGAAGCGCGGGCATTATTCGAGAACAAGGTGAATGTCACGCTGGGCGGGGCGCGTGATGTGCGCGAGGCGGCGATTCAGGCCACACGCGGCGTGCTGATCGAGGCACAGGTGATGCTCGACATCCGCTACACGCTGCGGCGGGCGACGACGATCAAACGCACGCTGGGGCGAATGAAGGGGCAGTATCCGCTGCTTTCGGACATCGCCAACGAGGTCGAGGAGTGCAACGCGCTGCAAGAGTCAATCGCGCGGGTGCTGAACGACAAGGGCGAAGTGCTGGACACGGCCAGCCCGCAGCTTGCGACGATACGCCGCGATCTCAAAGTCAGCTATGACCGCCTTCAGACCCGCCTCGCCCGCCTCATCAGTTCGACCACCAACGCCCTCTATTTACAGGAAGCCATCATCACCACCCGCAACGGGCGCTATGTGATTCCGATCAAGGCGGAATTCAAGGGGCGTATCCCCGGCGTGGTGCATGACTCGTCATCGTCGGGCGCGACGCTGTTCATCGAGCCGCTGGCGACGGTTGAACTGAACAACGATTACCGCGAACTGCAACTGGCAGAAGAAAAGGAAATCCGGCGGATTTTGCAGGCGCTCACCGAAGAAGTGGGCGAACAAAACGAGCAGATTGTGCGGACGGTGGAAGTGCTGGCCTATCTCGATCTGGTATTCGCCAAAGCGCAGTATGCCTCGGACATGAACGCCACCGAGCCGATTCTGCTGCCGTTCAAACCGCGCCCGAACAGCAATCACCCCGGCAGCACGATTTATCTTAAGGGCGCACGCCATCCGCTGCTGACGGGGAATGTCGTGCCGATTGATGTTGAACTGGACGAATCGACCTGGGTGCTGGTCGTCACCGGGCCGAACACGGGCGGCAAAACCGTGTCGATCAAGACGATTGGCCTGCTGGCGCTGATGGCGCAGTGTGGGTTGCAGCTACCCGCCGAGGATGCCAAACTGAGCGTGTTCGAGGGTGTGTTCGCCGATATTGGCGACGAGCAAAGCATTGAGCAGTCGCTCAGCACCTTTTCGTCGCACATGACCAACACCATCAGCATTCTGCGCGAGTGTGACGAACGTTCGCTGGTGCTGCTGGACGAACTGGGCGCGGGGACAGACCCGGCGGAAGGCTCGGCGCTGGCGCGGGCGATTCTGACGCATCTGGTGGAGCGGCGGGTGACGACGGTGGTGACAACGCATCACCCGGAACTGAAGGTGTACAGCGTCGAAACGCCCGGCGTCCGCAACGCCAGCGTCGAGTTCGACCTGGCGACGCTGCGCCCCACTTACCGGCTGGTGATCGGCCTGCCGGGGCGCTCCAACGCGCTGGCGATTGCGACGCGGCTGGGGCTGGATGCATCGATCATCGAAGCTGCGCGAAGCATGGTGGCGACGGAAGACCTGGTGGCAGATGATCTGCTGGACGAAATTCAGCGCACCCGCGAGGACATCCGCAAAAATCAACTGGCGATCACGGCGCTGCGGGAAGAACTGGAAGAAGAACGTGCCGATCTTCAGGTGCGAATCGACAAGATCGAAGATGAGCGGCGGGACATCATCGCCAGCGCCCGGCGTCAAGCGGAAGAAGAAATCAAGGACTTCCAGCGCGAGATAAAGCGGCTGCGGAACGAAATGCGGAGCGCATCACTGCCGCTGGATACCCTGAAAACACTTCAGGAAGAAGCGGCGAAACTCAACAGCAGCGCACAACAGACCGTCCCCAATGAGGCCGAGCAGGTGGCGACGACCAACGATTGGCGGCCAAAGCTGGGCGATACGGTATGGCTGGCGAAACTGAACGCGGAAGGCACTGTCACCGAACTAGACCGGGATGCAGTGGTTTTGCAGGTGGGAACACTGCGAGTCCGCGCCGGGATGGACGAAATCGCCCACCGCACCCGCAGCGAAAGGCGTGAAATCAAGCGCGGCCACAAACGTGAATTCGAGAAATCGCCTGACCCGGTTGCGCCCAAAGGCCAATCACCCGGTCTGGAGCTTGACCTGCGAGGGGAAAGGGTGGATGAGGCGCTGAAACGGCTGGAAACCTACATCGACGCGGCTTATATGTCCGGGCTGCCATTCGCACGTATCATTCATGGCAAGGGGACGGGGGCGCTGAAGAAAGCCGTGCGCGAACGGGTTGACCATCACCCGTTAATTTCAAAAGTGACCGAAGCGCTGCCTAACGAAGGCGGCGGCGGCGTGACCATCATCCACATGGTGCCGCTGACTTGAATGCAGGTTGAAAAGCAGAGAGGCTGACTCGCGCCAGCCTCTTTTTGATGTGACAGACTTACCCGCAGCCTTCTAGCGCCTGATTTCCGCCATGCGCCGGAAACCCAGCGACAGCAGCACAATCAGCCGATGCACAAACTGTTAGCCCGTCGAAATTTTCCAGATGGACGACTCCCAGCACAATCACTCACTAACTGAATAATTTTCCCTTGATGGCCTGTATAACACTCCTTAAATTATCGAGGTCATTTCGGATTTGAAATGCCAAATCAATCGAAATTTCTTCCCGGCGGTGGTAGCATGGCGGCATGATGAAACAGACAGCTTTTGCAATGCGACCTCATGTGCCGCTGCTGGCACTTGTGGCGCTGCTGATTTTGCTGGGGGCATTCGGCCTGCGGCTGGGGGACATTGAGCGCGAGTCGATCTGGCATGACGAAGGCTGGAGCATCCGCGCTATTCGCTCCCCTTTTGGCGAGCCGGACGATAATACGCCGTTCGGTTATTATGCGCTGATGCATCTTTTATGGTGGGGGGGCGCTGGTGAATCGGCGCTGGCGCTGCGTTACGGCTCGGTGCTGCTGGGAGTCATCGGCATCGGTGCGGCGATGCGGCTGGCCGGGCGCTGGTTCGGCGGGAGTGTAGGATTGGCGACAGGGGCGCTGCTGGCCGTCAATCCACTGTTGTGGGCCTATGCGCGGGAGGTACGGGCGTACATTCTGGTGCCGCTGCTGGCAACGGTGCTGCTGTGGGCGGCAGAGAAAATGCTCACCCAAAGTCCATCTTCCTCCAATCGAAGAGGAGGATGGCGAATGCTGCTGCTAGTCGCAGGGCTGGAAGCGGCGGCGCTGTACACACACAATCTGGGTGTGCCGCTGGTCGCATGGGTAAACACAGCGGTGATAGCAGCCCTGTTTTCGCGGCGGGCATGGCGCTGGCTGGCAGGGTGGCTGGGAACACAGGCGGTCGTCGCTTTCGTTTACCTGCCCTGGCTGCTGACGCAAACACCTTCCGGCACGCCGCTGAACACGCCACCGCAACTCGGCATGAGCCTGATAGGAGACATCTGGTACAGCTATTTTCTGCCTGTCCTGCCGCAGTTACGCGAAGCAGGCAGCCTACCCCTGCTGGATGGATTGGGCATCGTGGCTGTCATCGGCGGAATGGCGCTGATGATCAGCTATTGGCGCTCAGCCATACCCCTCTCCCCGCTCATGAAGCGAGGGAGAAACAATCTGCGGTGGGGGTTACTGGTTTCGCAGGTTGTGTTGATTCCGGCGTTTACGGTGGGGCTGATCGTGGCGGCGCGGATTGATTTTCACCCACGCTATTTTGTGGCGGCAGTTCCAGCAACAATGCTGTTGACAGCAGCAATCAGTTTTCAGGCTTCAGGTTTCAGCCGCCCTCGCTTCAAAGCTGGCAACGTAAAACTCAAAGCCGGGCATGTCCTGCTGGTCATGGTGGTGATTTGGGCAGGTACAGTCGGGTTGTGGAGCATCAACGCCGTTGGCACTCAACGCGCCTACCAGCATGATGATTTCGCCGGGCTGGCAGGCTATTACGCGACTTTGCCCGCCGAAAGCGTGATTTTAATGCCTTTTGGGACAGAGCCAGCGCTGCAAAGCTATTTCGCGGGGCGGCTGGGGATAGAGGCACGCTTTGTCAATCTGCCGCTGTATTCAGACGAAGCGGTGGCATTGGCGGCAATCAACCAACTGGCCGAGTCAGGCGTGAAACAGGTCGAATTTCTGACGTGGTTTCAACTCCCGGCAGACGAGCGCGGCATGTATCCCTGTCTGCTGACGGCGGCCAGCACAGCGGTTGATGCGCCGCGCACTTTCTACGGCCTGATGACACAGGCTTACCGGCTGGAAAAAGCCGTTGAGCTGCTGCCGCTCACTCTCGAACCGCGCTACGCCAACGCACAACTACGCGAAGCGGATTACGCGGCATCCCCGGCGGGAATCTGTTTGCGAACAGGCTGGCACGGGACAGGCGAGGCGGCACAGGTACAGATGGCGCTGCTGAATCCGCTCGGTGGGGAAATCGCGCGGAGCGATGCCACTATCGCCCCGGCTGACCCGCTCAATCCCGGCGACAGAGCAGCTTACAATCTGCTGCATCTGCCGGAAGCCGCGCCAGAACTGGATTATGAACTGGCGCTGACACTGTACAGCCCTTCACAGCCCAATGGCTATGACCTTTTGAGCGTCGAGGGCAACCCCACCGGAAAAATTTACCGGCAGGCGCAAGCGGTACGGGCCGCCGGGCCGCCCTACAGCGGGGATGAAAGGGCGCTGCCGCTTCTGCTAGGGGACAATACCGGCGAAGCGCGCATACTTGAAAGCGGGCAGTCGCTGGATGTAACGGTGCTGGTCCCGGGGGGCGTATTTAATGCTTCCGTGCGGCTGGTAGGGGATAGCTGGAGTACGGACTATGGCGTGAACAGCCCGGATGGGCCACTGCTGACCTGGACACGCTTCAGCACTCAGGCGGGAACCGCTGGTAACATGACGCTGTATTTTGACGAAACTGAACTGGCGCAGTATCAACTGGTGAACATCGCCCGCCTTTTCACGCCGCCGCAGTATGTTATACCCGTGGGAATCGATTTCCCCGGCGTCGGCAGGCTGGAAGGGACGACGATCACGCGCCAGGACACATCGCTAGCGGTGATGCTGGTCTGGAAGGCGGAAGAGACACCCAGTGTACCGTACACTGTTTTTGTGCAGGCATTTGACGCAGCAGGCAACATGCTGGCGCAGAGTGACCGGATGCCCGTCGAAGGTACCCGACCGACAAGCGGCTGGGTCGCGGGGGAATACATCGTCGATTATCACTGGCTGAAGCTCCCGGATGGGAATGAAGCCGCTTATCTGATAGCCGGGTTTTACGATGCAGGCGCGGCGGGATTTCCGCGTGTAGCTACACGCGAGGGCGGCGACCATGCGGGAATTCCACTGTCAGCCCCCTAATATTTGGGGGGATTCAGTATGCTGCCTGGCGTAAGATAAAAGCAGTCTCCAGGACGCCGCAGGGCGTCTTTTTTCACGTTTGCATACAGAAAGGGGGTGAGCCATGCTGACAAACCTGGCTATGGTTGGGGTCGGTATTGTTGGACTGTTTTGGGGCGGGAACTGGTTAATCAAAGGCGCGTCGCGGCTGGCAGCGGCACTGGGCTTACCTCCATTGGTGATTGGGCTGACGGTGGTTTCCTTCGGCACATCCATGCCGGAACTGCTGGTGAGCCTGAACGCCGCCTTTAACGGGGCCAGCGACATCGCCATCGGCAATGTACTGGGGTCAAACATCGCCAATGTTGGCCTGATTCTAGGTCTGAGCGGATTGTTAATTGCCATTCCCATTCACATCAGCCTGATTAAGCGCGAGATTCCGTTTGCTATTGGCGCGTCGCTGATGGTATTCATCATGTCGCTGGATGGCGAACTGGGACTGCTGGATGGGCTGATGCTCATCGTCGGAATTATCGTGTTCACGGGGCTGCTGGTGAGAGCGGCTTACCATGAACGGCTGAAACCACGCGCCGAGGAATTATTGGCAGAAGAAGAAGGGGTGGTCGGGCCGATCAACCGCCGGATAGAAATCGGACGTTTCGTGGTGGGGCTGGCACTGCTGCTGGTCGCCTCTAATCTGCTGGTTGATGGGGCATCAGCCATTGCGAGGACGCTGGGCGTGAGCGAAATTGTGATCGGGCTGACTCTGGTCGCTGTCGGCACTTCGCTGCCAGAACTGGTCACATCGCTGATGGCGGTGCTGAATAAGGAGCGGGACATTCTGTTCGGCAACGTGGTTGGCTCCAACATTTTTAATCTGCTGGCGATTCTGGGGCTGACAGCGGTGGCGCGGCCCATCCCGATCGCCTCGAAACTGTTGTTTTTCGAGTTTCCGGTGATGATCGGCTTTGCGCTGACGCTCATCGCCTTCGCCCTGAAGAAAAACCGCGAACTGCGGCGGCGCGAGTCGGCGCTGATTCTGGCGGTGTATGTTGGCTTTATACTGGTTTCAATTGGACGCTAGGCTGTGTGGTATGCTGTGAACCTCCAGGAAAAGCATGAGGAGTTTGGATAGATGGAAACACGGCGGATTGGTTCATTGAATGTCTCGGTTGTGGGCGTGGGCTGCAATAATTTTGGACGGCGGCTGGACGCGGGGGGAACAGCGGCAGTTGTGAACGCCGCGCTCGATGCCGGGATCAATTTTTTCGATACAGCGGATGTGTATGGGGGCGGCGGGCAGAGCGAAATTCTGCTGGGGCAAGCGCTGGGCAGCCGCCGCGCAGAAGTCGTCATCGCTTCGAAATTTGGCATGGCGATGGAGGGACAGGGAAGCGGAGCAAGCGCGGCTTATATCCGCACGGCGGTTGAAGCCAGCCTGCGCCGACTGGGAACCGATTATATCGACCTGTATCAACTGCATACCCCGGACGATGAAACGCCGATTGACGAAACCTTAGCCGCGCTGGATGAACTGGTGAAAGCGGGCAAAGTGCGCGAGATTGGCAGTTCCAACTTCTCAGCAGCGCAGATTCGGGAAGCAGAAGCGGCGGTAAAGCCGGGCGCGGCACGTTTCGCCAGCCTTCAGAATGAGTACAGCCTGCTGCACCGGGATGACGAAGCGGAAGTGCTGCCAGAATGTGAACGGCTTGGCATCGGCTATCTGCCCTACTTCCCGCTGGCTTATGGCCTGCTAACCGGCAAATATCGGCAGGGACAGGCCGCACCGGAAGGTACGCGCATCACCACCAATTCCGACCCTTCGCGCTGGTTGAATGATGACAACCTGAAACGTGTCGAGGGGCTGGTAGCATTTGCCGAATCACAGGGGCATACGCTGCTGGAACTGGCATTTTCGTGGTTGTTGGCGCGGCCAGCCGTCTCGTCGGTGATCGCCGGGGCAATGAATGCGAAACAAATCCAGAGCAACGCGGGCGCGGCGGCCTGGCAGCTCACGCAGGCCGATTTGAAGGCCGTTGATGAAATACTCGTCAACTGAGACTTTTGTAGGATTTTTACGGCCATAAACTATCTTCTAACGAAAACCTGCTGTAGAATGACAACATGCGTTCGTGAAAGTCTGAACGCATTTCACCGTAAATTCAGGAGGATTATCTGAATGCGTAAGATGATTTTGTTGCTGCTATTGTCGCTGCTGCTGACTGTTGGATTTGGCAGCGTCGCGCAGGCGCAAGACCCGGCCTCACTTGTATTTTGTGGCACACTGGACGAGGCGGATTGCAACCTGCTCAAGCAGTCGGCGACGGCGATGGCTGGGCTGTCGTCTGCTTCCTTTGATTTCAACTTACAGCTTTCCATCAACAGCGCTGATACCGGCCCAATTGACCTGGGACTGAACGGCGTTGGCTCGTTCACCGACGCGCCCACTGGACTGAATGCCTCAGCCATGAGCAATCCAGCAGCGCTGGTTGAATCGCTGCCCGGCCTTCTGCGCCAGTTCAAGGGCGACCTGTCGCTGACGCTGAAGCTGCCGCAACTGCTGCTCGACCAGATGTCAGCCAGCGGTACGGCTTTCCCCGCCGAAGCACAGCTTGACCTGCGCCTGGTGGATGGCATCGGCTACATCAATTTCGACTCCCTCAAGCCGATCATGGACGCGGCGCAGCCCGGCCTCTCGCAACAGTTCAAAGGTTGGGGCGGTCTTGACCTGGTGACTCTCATCACCCAGGCGCTCGCCGAAAACCCTGAAGCCCTGAGCCAGATGACCGAAGGCGCGACGGCTTCAATGGATCCCGAAGCGATGGCGATGTTATCGTCGCTTCAGAACAGCGTCAATATCACCCGCGTCGGTGAAGCAGATGGCGCAGTGACCTTCAATGTTGCGCTGGATTTCGCAGCACTGGCGAACAATCAGGAATTCCTGAATTACATCCGTGAGCAGGCTGAAGCGCAGGGTGAGCCGATTGACGAAGCTGAGTTCCAGAAGGGCATCGCCGCCCTCCCGGCGCTGGCGGACGCGGTGAACTTCAGCAGTTCACAGACTGTCGAAAGCGCGACTGGTTTCGTTCGCAGCACGACCTTCAATCTCGCCATCGACAGCAGCAAGCTCCCGGCAGAGATGACACAGGGCAGCACTGACGCACCGGTGACGATGAGCGTTTCCGGCACGATCAATTACGCCAACTTCAATTCGGCCCCGGCGATCACCGCCCCTGAAGGCGCGCAGATTGCCCCGCCCGAAATGCTTGGCATGGGCAGCAACTAAAACGCATTCGTGTTCTCCTCTCGTTCAATTGAGAGGAGAAACTCGCAGCAGGACGGGGGTGAAGTTTTACCCCCGTCGGCCACTCTTGAGCGTGTTCTGAAACGTTCGCAGTCCATTCTCGTTCAACTGAACCTAAATGGGCAGACGGGCAGTTTTACCCCCGTCGGCCACTCTTGAGCGTGTTCTGAAACGTTCGCAGTCCATCCCAATCGCCACGCATGGCATATCGTGCCTGTTCCGCCCAGGTCGGCACGCTGGGGGCGAACCGCATCCCGGCGGCGCTGATCGCGGTACGAATGTTTTCTTCGCTGCTTTCCGCCAGCGCCGCGAAGCTGTTAATTCCAGCGGCGATCAGTGCGGCGGACATTTTCGGCCCAATGCCTTCAATGATGGTCAGGTCATCTTTTGCGCGGGGCGTTACTTCATCCTGCGCCTGCTGAACAATCGCTTCCGAAATGGGCTGCGGCACAATATTGTCTTCATCGGGCGGCTTTGGCGGCCTGGCTTCCGGCGGCGCTTCCATGGCGGATTTCACCAGTTGTTCTTCAATCGGGGTTTCAGTCAGATCAGCCGTCTTGTCCGGCGCGGAAGCTTCCGGCGCGAGGGCATCTGCTGGCGGGCCACCGGCTTCAATTGGCGCATCTGCCGCCATATCGACATCAGACGCTGGCGCTGCCGATTCCTCTATCGCATCTCTCGACAGGGATGCTGTTGGCCCACCGGCAATCTCATCGACTTCTTCGACTGTCCCGGTTGCCCCAGTCTCCATCACATTTTCAACCATGCCTTCATTGGCGCGGGCTTCTGGCGTGTCCATCGTGGCAGCACTGGCGAAGGCGTCCGCACGCACTTCAGTATCTGCCAGCGTTCTATCCAACTCCCCAGCAGGCACATCTGCTTTGACATCTGGTGCTTCTGACGGGCTGGAAAGCTCAACCCCTTTGACGGCGCGCATTGTCCCGGTTGCTCGCATTTCCGCCAGGTCACTTGTACTGGAGAGGGATTCCACCGGCCCACCGGCAATCTCATCGACTTCTTCGACTGTCCCGGTTGCCCCAGTCTCCATCACATTTTCAACCATGCCTTCATTGGCGCGGGCTTCTGCGGTATCCATCGTGGCAGCACTGGCGAGGGCGTCCGCACGCACTTCGGTATCGCGGATGCGCCCGTAGTCATCGTCTTCAAAAGGCAGTGGTGAAACTTCGGCAGCCATCGCGGCCATTGCCCGCCCTTCCGAGATCATCGAATTCATCACTGGCACGGGACGGCCTTCAGAAGCCATCGTGTCCGGCGGCGGGTTCATGGCTGCTTCCCGCGCGGCAGAGGCAGCAGCGCGTTCACTTTCCCGCGCGGCCCAGGCTTCCCAGGGGAGGAGCAGCACCACGCCCAGCACAGCCAGCGCCACAGCCAGCCACCAATCGCCTAAAGGAGCAGCCTGTACTGCCCGGTTGAGGGCAACAAAGAGTGCCCCCACAAACAGCATTATTGCAATTAAAGTACGGTTTGAACGATCCACGACACGCCCCCAATCAAGTTAATACAGGGTTTGTGAAGTTATTCTAACAGATTTTTCTCTCCGGGCGGAAATTGAAAGCGGCATCAAGGGCTGAATGGGAGAAATTCTATCGAAATTCAATTGTGGGCATCGGATTAAACCGCGAAAACAATTTCGCCATCATTCCATTCTGGCTCGATTTCGAGCATCTCCATCATTTTCAAAAAGCGTCCGTGCTGTTCCGGGCTTTGGGCATTGGCGACATAATCCGCTTTACTCTGGAAGATGACCGCCATGTAAAACTCGCGGCTGTCCCGATCCATCTGATAGGCGTAAACAGCGATCTGCCCCGGCGCACGCTCCGACTCCAACTCCCGCGCGACACGCTGAAACTGCGCCTCCATCCCCTGTTTAACGCGCATCCGAGCAACCGTACCGTACATGGTTCCCTCCATTTATGCAGATGGTGAGGTTTCTGATGCTCACCTTATATACTCATAAAATGAAATGGGGCGTGTGCGAACAGGAAGGGGAGGATTTCAAACCCTCCCCTGACAGCTTCAGTGATTAGGGGCAAGCGCCTTTTTGCAGTACGTAAATGGCTTCACGCACATTATCGCCTTCGTTGGTTTCGAAGATCGCGTTGCCAGAGTCGATAGCGATCACCAGGCGATGCTCTTCCGCATAGAAAGTACCAACTGTCAGCGGAATTGGCCCAACATTAACGGTTGTGCCTGGCTGAATGATCGGCACCGCGCCAAAGGTGCTGGTCTGGAATGAACCATCGGCGCGGCGGAAATCTTGCACGCTGATGGTGCCCGTGGTGGTGTTAGCCGTCGTGCCAAAATTGGCGATGTCAATATAGACATTGAATGTCTGGTTGCAGGTCGGCGTTGGCGGATCAAAGCGGAAGTTACCCGCCACCAGATTGACGTTAGTCGCCGGAGTCGGTGTCGCCGGGATTGGCGTGGCGGTTGGGGGCGGCGGCGGGTCGATACGTGCCAGGTTTGCTACGTCGCCGCTGACGGAAACCACGCTCGGTGAAATGAAACCACGTCCGCCCGATGGCAGCTCGATTACATACCAGCCTGTGCCGAAGCTGCTGATACCAACAATACGTGCTGATTCACCTTCGCGCAGCGCACCCACAACATCGTACTGGGTACCATCACCCCGGCGCACATTGGCACTCCGCACGGCAGTCACGCGCGGTGTCGGGTCATTGGTGGGCGCGAGAGTCGGAGCGGGCAGCGGCGTTGAGGCAGCAGGCAGAGTCGGCTGGGCAACCGGCGCTTCGCTGGTGGCAGTCACGGCGAAAGGCGGCGGCACATTCTCCACCCGCAGCGGTGACACAATATGATAAACGGGCTGTCCACCGCGCACATTGATCGTCAGGCGCAGTTCGTAGACTCCATCCTGGGCAATGCGAGTATCCCACACGCCCAGCACATCATCCTGCACAGCGGCGGTGCTGGGCAGAATGGCAGGTGACCAGGGAAAATCGGCTTCCTGTTCACCCAAATCGGCTGGGAGCGGGCGGAACTCGATGAAATAATTCTGCATATTGGGCAGATTGGCCGAACCCCGTACAGTGAACTGCCCGCGCAGCACATAAACCGGCGGCGGCCAGCTAATATAGGCGTTGGGATTTTCCGGCGTGGTTGTCGGGAGCGGAGTCTGCGCCTGCACCCCGGCTGCCATCAGGAAAACCAGCATCAGTCCCGCAAGCAGCGGAATAAACCAGCGTTTCTGAGTCATCACACTTTTCCTTTCATAAAAACTTAAAGCCCACAGACAGCAAACAATAGCGCGTCTCAGGGTCATCATACGATAGTACATTTTTCATTATAGGGGGATTTGAGGCAGCGCGGGCGGTGTCAGGCGGGCGGAAAGCCTACGACAAGTCACCGCCGCAGATTAAAAATGACTATTCGTTCAACGTCCGCAGTGTGAATTTGAGGCAGAGCCAGATGACCAGCAGCGGCAGCGCCACTGGCAGCACGAACTCGACAATGAAGCGCAGGGGCCAGGTCATCGGAATCAGGCGCGGCAGATTGACCAGCAGAAAGTAAAAAAATGTCAGGAAAAGGGTGGTGATGACGGCGGATGCACGCACCCGCAGCGCGGCACCGGCCATCACGCCAATCGCGCCGACCATGAAGGGTTCCAGCGCCAGACGCAGCAGCGACACCGCCAGCCCCAGCACCATACCAGCACGCCCCAGCACCGGATATGCTTCCAGCGGCCAGACACTGGCATAGAGTGAGATCAGAATCGGCATACTGAACAGCGATGCGGCTACAATCAGCAAACCCAGATTTTCCACCTGCCGCCAGATTGAAGCCGCGATTTTGCTGGCGAGGATCGTTTCCAGTGTCATCGGCGTGACGCGCAGCAGCGTAAGCGTGTCGTTGTGCAGCTCGCTGGTCATGACCGCCGCTGCTTCAGTGCCAATACTCAGAATCAGCCGCACATAAATATACAGGGCGAAGGGAAACAGGATCACCGAAGCCGTGATGGTCGGCAGCGCGATGTCGAACAGAAAAGGCAGCGGAATTGTCAGCGCCACCAACACCGCCTGCACGATGAAAACCTTGACCAGAAAGCTGACTTCAGGCAGGATGGTTTTCCAGTACATACCAAGCTGCCGCCGGATGATGGGGTTGGTGCGGCGCGCCCAGGGAGGCAGACGGCGATCAACCTCAAGCGGGCGGTGTTCGATGTCCTTCACGATGCGGACGTCGGGGGATATGCGTTCCACAGGCGTTCATCCAGCGGCTTATAAACGTGATTCGTCTCGTTAGTATACCCTGAAATCGCGCTAATCGTTCAGATGACTTTATCCGACCTCAAATGATAAGCTCACCACGCACCACTGTAACCGCGCCGCCACCCACCTTGATCGTCGCAATGGCATCCGGTGAGCCGATGATTTCCACATTGGCCTGTCCGGGACGGTTCATCCAGTGACCCTGCTCCGCCACGAAACGCGGCGAGTCAAGCAGCCCATAATGCCAGAGATAGGCCGCCATGCCACCCGTAGCCGAACCGGTAAAAGGATCTTCAAAGACATCAGGCGGCGAGGCGAAGTGGCGAGCGAAGGTCTGCCCGGCCTCGGTTGCGCCTTTCAGGCAAAACAGATGTGGGCTGAAAAAATCGCCTTCAGCCCGCAGTCGGGTCAGTTCGGCCACATTGACCGTAACACGGCGCAGGGCATCAATGTTCGCCAGGGGGATCATCAACTGCGGCGTGCCTGTCGAAACGGTCTGAACCGGCATCCCCGGCAGGGCATCATCCAGCGACAGGCCGAAAACCGGCAGCACATCAGCCGGGGAATAGGTCTGCAAAAACTGCGGCGGCTTCTGCGACATAACAACCTGTGTCACCCGCCCCTTGTCGGCATAAATTTCCACCGCAATCGGCCCAACTTTCAGTTCCAGCCGGATGCTCTGATAATCCCCGGTCAGCTTCAAGCGTCCAGAGTCTACCAATGCAAAGACAGTAGCGATGGTGGGATGCCCGGCCAGGGGGATTTCTTCGGCAGGGGTAAAGTAACGTGCGCCATAATCGCCCTCAACAGGCGTGACGACAAAAGCCGTTTCAGACAGGTTCATCTCTCGCGCAATCGCCAAACGCGCCTCATCATCCAGCGTGTCGGCCTCAAAAACAATGGCGCAGGGGTTGCCGCCCAGGGCGCGGTCAGTAAAAGCATCCACCTGCATGAATGGATAGGTTGGCATAAAAATCTTCCTCTATCGATTCTCATTATGAACTGGGGATAGTATTAACCAGACTGCCGGACGGGACTAGACCCCTGTGCGTCCAATGCGTAAACAAAATGGGGACACGACCTGCGTATCCCCATTCAGAATGATAGTGTTTACCTGTTAGCTGGTGGCTTCCTGCATGACTGCGCCTTCCGGGGCAGTCGGTGCGGCAGTGGCATTGACCGCGCTCAGATCAACTGTCAGATTCATGTCGAGGGTGATCGGGTCCATTTGCTGGCCGCCACTGCTGCTGCCGCCCATCATGGCCGACAGGTCGAATGCGCCGTTGATAGCGAAGCTGACGCGCTGCGGAATCTGGTCAGCGATGCCAATCCAGCGGGTAAACTTCACAGTGCCGGTCAACCCCTGCTGCAACATTGGCACCATCATCGCTGCCTGTGCCGCTGATGGGTCAGCTTCTGCTGCCGCTTCAACCG
Source organism: uncultured Anaerolineaceae bacterium (assembly GCA_964447795.1). Taxonomy (GTDB): domain Bacteria; phylum Chloroflexota; class Anaerolineae; order Aggregatilineales; family Phototrophicaceae; genus CFX2. Next base: position 14,575 of record CAYUTY010000030.1, on the reverse strand, counting down.
CGCTGTTCAGTGCAGTCTGGAATTCCTCTGAAGCCAGGAGCGGGGCGAGATCAATCGTGAACTCAAACACGGCTGAGTTGACACCGTTGACAGCTTCATCGGTCAGGCGAACCTGCGACAGGAAGCCGGGGATGCTCATCGGATCGAGCGAGGCCAGGGCGCCAATGGCCTGCATGGCTTCCGGTGGCAAATCTCCCATCATGGCAGTCGGATCCATGGCCGCGCCCGGTTCGCCGCCCATCATACCACCCATCTGCGATTGCAGATCAGCCAGCGTCATGCCTTCCCACTGACCGCTCTGGGGATTCTGAGCATAGAAAACACCATCGACGATCACGAGGCTGAAGGTACCAGAATCGGTTTCACCATCGGATGTGGCCGAACCATTGATGTCCAGCGCCATGCCCAGCCCGGCGGTGGGGTCAGCGGCAGTCGGATCAAAAACGAAGGGACCGCTACCATCCGCGCTGACGGCAATATCGCTGCCGCCCATCGCTGCCAGGCCGCCGACATTCAGACTGAAATTAAATGACTGGGTGAAAGAGGTAACCGATTCGAGATTGGCGTTAGCCGCTGTGATGATTGTGCAGTCGTCCGCCGACAGGCCCAGACAGTCCGTATTATCCTGGGCCGCGACTGCCGAAAAACCGACAAGCAGCAGCGATAGGATGAGCAAAAATGCAGCAATCCGCGATTTCATGAAGTGGATTCTCCTTAATTAGAGGGCTATCAATGATGGCGGGGTTATTGGCCCACATGCCTCATTATAATGACATTTACGCGGGCGGCGCGGGTAAAGTTGCAAAAGGGTTGCAAAAATCTGTTTAAATTTCGAGCAGTTTTGTAACACGCGCCAAAATGCGCTCACCCACCAGCGCCTTACTGGCGGCGACCCTTTCCTGCCCACCCGCTTTGTCCAGGATGATGACGATATTATCATCCCCCTCAAACCCGGCATTGGAAGCGGTAATATCATTGGCAACCAGGAAATCCAGCCCCTTGCGTTCCAGCTTGGACTGAGCATTTTCCAGCAGGTTTTCGCTCTCCGCCGCGAAACCTACCGCTATACGGGGAAAGCCAGTCTGAGCGCGGCGTTCTTTTAACGCCAGCAGAATATCGGGGTTGCGCGTCAGCCTGAGCGTTGGGGCGTCGTTCGCGTCGTCCTTCTTTTTAATCTTTTGCGCCGCGACGTTTTCCGGGCGAAAATCCGCGACAGCCGCCGCCATAATGAGCGCATCAGCTTCAGAAGTGTAATCCAGCACGGCGTCCAGCATTTCGGCGGCACTGCTGACGGCAATCCGCGCCGCGCCAACCGGGAACGGCACATCGCGCGCGCTGGAAATCAGCGTCACCTCTGCCCCGGCATCCAGCGCGGCCTGGGCGATGGCATAACCCTGTTTGCCACTGGAGCGGTTGGTGATGTATCGCACCGGGTCAATCGCCTCGCGCGTGCCACCCGCTGTCACAACAATTTTGCGCCCGGCCAACGCACCACTTTTTCCCATCGCCACGCGAATATAACCGAGCAGCGTGGGGGTCTCTGGCAGCCGCCCTTTACCCACCAGCCCAGAAGCGAAACGACCTTCTTCCGGCTCGATGAGGCAGGCCCCCCGCGCCAGCAGCGTTTGCAGATTAGTGCGGGTAGCAGCGTGCTGATACATGCCGCCGTCCATCGCCGGGGCGACTACCAGCGGACAGCGTGCCGTCAGCGCGGTGACAGTCAGCAAATCATCTGCCAGTCCCAGCGCCAGTTTTGCCAGTGTGTTAGCCGTCGCCGGGATGACCGCCAGCAAATCGGCGCTTTCACCGAGGCCGACATGGGCGATATGGGTCGGCAGGCCATCCCCCGCGCTTTTCCACAGGTCGGTGTAAACCGGACGCCCGGTGACAGACTGAAATGTCAGCGGAGTGACGAATTTCTGCGCTGCTTCCGTCATGATGACATCGACCAGCGCTCCAGCCTGTGTCAGCTTGCTGGCAAGGTCAACCGCCTTGTAGACGGCGATACTGCCCGTCACCGCCAGGACGATATGCTTCTCGCGGAGTAATGTGATCGGTTCCATAAAAATATTATAGCGGGGATTTGGCAGTCACGCCGTAGAAAGACAGACGACCATTTGAAATGGCGGTTAAGAGGCTGCCGTTTGACCCAGCCGGAAAAACATAGGCATCGCCAAAATCGACTTTTAAAGTGACCTGTTCGCCGGTCTCGACATCCATCAGAAAGACCGATTCCCGACTGTCATAATCCTGCAAAATAAGTAGCTGATCGGGGAGAAAACCTCTGATCTGCATCCCATCTGGTAAAGTGAGGATTTCAAGACCGGTTTGAACATCCCACAGGCTGTCTGCCGCCGTGTTCCTGTTGCGTGCGCTGAGCAATGTCCCATCAGGGCTGAAATTCAGGCTGTAAACTTCGCCCGCGAATGGCCCGGTGCGTTCCGCGAAATGAGCCATCAGCGGTGCGACAATACCAGTATCCTGCTCGACAGTTAAATATTCAGCTTGCCAGAAAAATTCAAATGGATCGCCAAACATCGGGTAATCAAGGCTGCTCCAGAACAGCATTTTACTATCCGGGGTGAACTCGACATCGCCCATTACGTATCGTGCATGACAAAGGAATGGACAACGCAAAATACTTGTTTCAGTCTCCGATTCCGTGAGTGACCAGATATAAAGATCGCTAGCGTTGTCGCAGCCGCCATCACAGGTGTAAGCCAGTGTATGGTAGCCCATGAGAAATTGACCATCGGGGCTGAAACTTCCACCACCATTCAGCGGATAATACGATCCAAAATCCTTGATGACCGCCCCATTTTCAATATCCCAGAGTCGGGTTATCGCGCCTTCCTCGCCGAGCTTGAACATGGATGCGATCAACAATCTGCCATCCGGGCTGATTTCTGGACCATAAACCTGATCCATATCTTCAACAGGGAATACCGCAATCGGCGCTTCAAAATTCCCCATCGCGTAAAGTTCGATTCCGTCAGGCCGCGCCACTGCAATCTGCGCGCCATCAGGCGAGATATTAAACCCCTCGTTGACCTCTGTCAGTTCTCCCGGTAGTTGCACCAGATCAGTCATGTTTTCAAGGGTAAGGGGGTCGAGTTGAGAGAAGTCGATGAAAGTGGTTTCAATTTTACGAGCATCAACGGGAAGCTGCACAATGAAAAACACAACAAGCAACTGCGAAAGTATAGTCAGCTTCATAAGTTACCTCTGCAAAAGCATCACTCAAAAGCGTTCCTCATCGATGAGTTCCAAAGCGGTTTTACCACCTGCCATCTGCTTCCAGAGACGTTCACGCTCCTCTTCGGAAAGCGGTTTCGCATCCGGCGGCGCATAGCGAATTGTCGGATCGTACAGCCCCGCCGCAATTAACGCTTCACGCAGCGTTTGTGGCCTGCTTTCTGCCTCACTAGCTTCAACCGCTTCAACTGTAATTTTGACCGGGCCGGGGTCCAGTTCGGGCAATTTGAGAACGACCTCATGATTGTCGTCCAGCACCGTTTCGATGATGATGGGCTGCGTCACTAATCTCCTTGATTTTACGAACGATTATACACCCTCAGCGTCCGGTGAAATCGCGCAGGTAGAGGAAATCATGGCCGATGGTGCGGCGGCTCAGTTTGGCGATGTTGGGCATCGTGCGCTTGTAGTGGTTGATTTTCACCCGCTGCCAGACTTTCTCGACAAAGGCGCGTTCGAAACCTTCTTCGACCACTTCATCGACCGTATAACGTTCATCGACCAGCAGGAACAAGACCTGATCGACTTCATTATAGGTGTAGCCGAGTTCGCCCTCATCCGTCTGCCCTTCCCACAGGTCAGCAGATGGCGCTTTATCCATGATGGCCGCTGGCACACCCATCGCCCGCGCGAGTTGGCGCACCTGTGCCTTGTACAAATCAGCAATCGGCTGGAGCGCCACGCCGCTGTCGCCATAAATGGTGGAATAACCAAGCAGAAATTCAGTCTTATTGCTCGTGCCCATCACCAACCCACCCCAGGCTACCGACTGGTCGTAGAGCGTCACCATGCGCAGACGCGCCATGATGTTGCCTTTGCGCAGGTTGCTCATATCCGGGAATTGATTGATGAGCGGGTCGGCCATTTCGGTAATCGGAATGTCCAGATACGGCAGCTCCAAATCTTCAATCACCAGATTAGCGTCGCTCAGGCTGGCGGGTGATGAGGTGCGATAGGGCATCCGCACAGCCAGCACATTTTCCGCGCCAAGCGCTTCAGCGGAAAGATAAGCCGACAGCGCCGAGTCGATACCGCCCGATAAACCGAGAACAGCGCGTTTCATCCCCGCTTTTTCGATCTGGTCGCGGATGAAACCGACCAGCATTTTACGGGCAATATCGGTGTTGATGTCTAACCGATGCAGTAAATCCACCTGTGCTGTTGTCATCTGACCCTCTCGCTTTCGTATTTCCTAATGGCTTTCGCGCACACGATGGCTCAGGCGCGGCTGCCAACTCTCAGCTTGCTATACATCTGGCGATGACGGTACTGTGGTTGTTAACCATCATCGCTCAGGAAGCTTCGCAAGGCTGTCAAAAATTTCGGCCAGGCAGGTTCGTCTTCCAGCAAAATGTGATTCTTCCCATCCAATGGAACGAAATGTGCGCCAGGAATCAGCGTCGCCATTTCATACCCTTTCTTGAAGGGAATCAAACCGTCCTCGCGTGCATGAAACACTAATGTAGGGACGTTCACCTTGCGGGCCAAATCGGTCACATCGATTCGATGAAACGCTTGCTCAAACTTAACGGCGTTCTCCGGGGACGTGGAGGTACGCTGGAGATCATCGAACAAGCGCATTTGTTCGCTCGTTGCTTCAGGCACAAACATAGCGGTAAAAACCTGACGAAAAGCCGGGTTGTCTCGCCCCCAGCCTATTTCCATGAGTTTGATAAGGGCATCGGCAATTTCAAGCTTCCTGGGAGTCAAGTGCCCCTTTAGTAGGCCGCGAGTGAATGATCCCAAGAGAATAAGGTGGCTTACTCTTTCAGGATGCTGTACAGCATATTGAATAGCAACTGCCGCGCCTTGAGAGTGTCCAAGAAGTGGGAAGCGATCCAGCCCTAGCGTGTCCACCACGGTTTCCAGATCACGCACCCAGGCGTCAACTGAGAAATCATCTACATCCCAGTCAGAAAGACCACAACCTCGTTCGTCGTATCGGACATATGTATGATAACGTGAGAGTTCTGTAATCCAGTGCCGCCAGATGGGGCTGTGCCAGTCGAACTCGAGATGGGTAAGCCAGGTAGCAGCTTTAACCAGTGGCTTTCCTTTACCTGTCGTGGTATATGCAATACGAACGCCGTCCGGTGAGGAGCAGAATCGAATGGTCTGCTCTGCTATTGACGGCTCTGAATTTTTCGTACTGCTGATGGCCTGTGTCCGGCTGCTGACTCCTAATTTGCTGTAAATCTGACGGTTGTACCACTTGACGGTATTCAAGCTGAGGAAGAGTTCGTCGGCGATCTGCTGATCGGTTAACCCGGCTGACAAACGCTCCACAATTTCTTTTTCCCGTTCAGTCAATTGATCTGTTACCGGCTTTTTCCCCTCCATGATTCCGTCCCCAAATAGTTACTTTACCTGTGAACGTAGAGCAGTAATCACACCATCCTACTCTATCCAGCCCCACTTTTCCATTCTTTCCCTGTTTTTTCCATTCAAAGGAATGGAGACAGTCGGATGGCATCGGCTTACCCTGTAGTCATAAGAATAACAAGGAGGATATCAATGTCGGATTATGTTGCACACCCGCCCGTCATAGCCCCAAAAAACTCGTTGGGGAAACTGTTCGCGCTGTTTTATGGTTTCGTTTGCTACGTGGTCTTCTTCGTGACGTTTTCGTATGCCATTGGTTTTGTCGAAAACCTGGTGGTACCCAAGTCGGTAGATGTCGGGGGCATCGTCTCGCCGCTGGCTGAAGCGTTTGTGGTGAATGTACTACTATTGGGCGTTTTTGCGGTGCAGCACAGCCTGATGGCGCGCCCTGAGTTCAAAAAGTTGTGGACGAAAATCGTGCCTACATCTATCGAGCGCAGCACCTACGTCCTGTTCGCCAGTCTGGCGCTGATCCTGCTGTTCTGGCAGTGGCGACCCATTACCATACCTGTCTGGACAATCGACAGCGACATCGGACGGCTGCTGTTGACCGGCCTCTCGCTGGTCGGTTGGCTGATTGTCCTACTGGGAACCTTCATGATTAACCATTTTGATCTGTTCGGGCTGCGACAGGTGTACCTGAATCTACGCAATCGGGAACAGACCGAACTGGGTTTCAGGACGCCTTTCCTCTATAAATTCCTGCGCCATCCGATCATGCTGGGTTTCATTATCGCTTTCTGGTCAACCGCATCAATGACGGTTGGTCACCTATTGTTCGCTATTGCGACGACTGTCTACATCCTGATTGCCATCCAACTTGAGGAACGCGATCTGATGCGGGACTTCGGCGACCAATATCGGGAATATCGCAAGAAGACGCCGATGCTCATCCCACGCCCACCCAAACAGTAAATGAGATGGCCTTTCCAACCATATCAGCAGCTTATTACTGGGGCTGAAAGATGGTGATAAATGACTGCTGCCTGATGAGCAGCAGTCATCATTTAGTCTGTAGCGCTTCAAGCGAGTAACTGTCTTGTGGTGGGTCAATGAGAGGATAAATGGAATGTCGAAGATACCAGCTATTTATGAGACTACGCATAGAGTTAAATTCTCTGATCTCGATCCCTATCAGCATATGCGTACTGCGGTGTATTCGGCCTATTATGTTGATCATCGAATGGACAGCTTGCGTGAATATCTCGGTTGGGATCTAAAGACACTGGCAAAGTTGCCATTCATGCTCTGGATCAAGAGAATGGAGATAGATTTTATACGATCTGTGGTTGGGGACCAAGCGATCACTATCACATCATTTGTGCGAGAGTTCTGTGGCCCAGATGCCCACATTGAGTGCAGCATGGTCGATGCGGCTGGCAAGCCAGTTTCGCGGTGTCTCATGATTGTTGCCTGCGTTGATAAAAATATGAATCGGTCAATGGATTGGCCTGCTGAGACAATGGCGCTGTTCTTCAAAAATGGAATAGAGTGAGCCAATTATCATTCCTCTACTGGAACTGGTTGCAAACCGTAGCCCAGAATTTTATGGGGATAATCTTCACCGACGAGCATTTGTACAGCGAACAGACCGCCTTTTTCCGACTGCATCATTACGACAGCGCGGTGTTTGTCGATGGCGATTACCTGCTGCGCCCGTAACCGCCCCGCCACGCGAAAAGTCGCTTTCAACTCAGCCAACCGCACCGATGCCGGAATTTCGGTCAACGCTGAGTCATCGTAGTTGTCGGCGATGTAAGTTCGCAGCCGGGCGAAGTCGCCCTGATTAAAGATCGTCATCTGGGCGATCAGCCGCATCCCGGCGCTGCTGCCTTTGAGGGCGGTCTGGTTATTCATGCATCCCGCCGCAAAATCCGCGCCAGCTCACGCTGGGCCAGTTCGGGGCGTTCGTCGCGCAGCAGCGGCAGCCGAGCGCGGACTCGATGCAGTTGATTCAGGTCAATTTCCTGCACGATGAGCTGCTCGTCAAAATAATGCCCATGTGTCACGAACTCGCCGTCGGGGTCAACAATAGATGAGCCGCCCCAGAAATTTTTACCATCCTCGAATCCAACGCGGTTGCAGTGAATCACATAATCCGTGAACATGCTGCCGTAGGCCTGATTCACCAGTTCCACCCAGCGCGAGCTGGAGAGCCGGTCACGCGAGTCGAGTCCCCGGCTGGGGCTGGCACTATGAAAGAGCAGAATATCCGCGCCATCCTGCCACAGCACATAAGCGGGCGACATATGCCAGAAATCCTCACAGATCAGCATTCCGACTCGGCCAAAGCGGGTGTCGAAAGCACGGATGCTCTCCCCCTGATCGAAGTAGCGGCCTTCGTCAAACATGGCGTAAGTCGGCAGGTAAATCTTGTGGTGGATATGCAGGCACTCACCAGCGGAGAGATAGGCAGCAGCGATATAAAAGCGCTGGCGGCTGTCCTCATGAACGAAGCAGAACATGATGTCCATGTCGCGGCTGGCATCCAGCAGAGCGCGGAAGGTATCATCGTCGCGGGTGGCTTTCAGCGCGACTTCCGGCACCAAATCCTGCACCTGGTAGCCGGTCAGCGACAGTTCTGGGAACACCAGCAGATCGACGCCCTGCGCGTCCGCCTGCCGGATGAAATCAAGGTGTTTATCCAGGTTGGATTTGATATCACCCAATTTAGGGTAAAGCTGTGCCAGCCCGACTTTAAGGCGCATCATGTCTCCTATCGTTACCGTTTTTTCTTGCGCTGCTGTTTCTTCAGCTTGGCGGTCTGTTTGCGTTTGGCCTTCTTTTTCTTGTCAGCCTCTTTATCCTTCTGACTCAGACGCTTCAAGGTATCGCGGTCAAACGACTGAAAGGGTGTTCCCGGCGGCAGAGTCGGTATGTCGTCGAATTCATCACTATCATAGCCATCATCATCCAGATTATCGTCCGGCTCATCAGCAGCATCGCCCATCAGACTCATCATGCGTGACGCAAATTCGCCAAAACTCGGCATGGCACTCTGTGGTGGTTTACCTTTAGGGAGGTTGAAATAACGCCGTACTGTTTCCCAGGGATCAAACAAATCCGGGATAATCAGCCCTCTGTCCCAGGCTTTTTTCACCTGACGTTCCAGGCGGGGCATTTCCATCTCATAGAGCATCTCGACAACTTTGCTGATGACAATCGGATTTTCCAGTTCATCCGGCTTTTCCAGCAGGCTGAGCAACACACCCTCGTAGATCATTCCCGCCTCTGGCCCAGCAGACATTGCCAGCCCTTCAAGACAGGTGAGGGCGCCAATCCGCGAAAAGGGGATGTTGAGCGGGCTGCGGGCATAGTCGGCCAGCAGCGGCAGGGCTGGTAACCCAAAATCGCTGAAGACGATTGGCACATACGGAATCATGTCCTGGTTGGGCAGTTCCAGCAGAATCAACAGCGGTTTGATAGCCTCAGTCACGCCCAGTTGTGCCAGCCGCCGGGCGGCGTGCATCGGCGCAAAGGCTTCCGGGCGACTGTCGTCTTCAATGAAATACAGCCGTTTATCCGTCCCCATGCGAATCAGATCAGGCACAAACGATTTATCCAGATTGAACTCGCTGTAGTTACCGCTGTAATCTGAACCTAGCTTGAGGAAGGTGTGCAGTTCCGGCGGATAGAGCGCTTCAAACGGCTTTTTGCCATACCCCGGCCCGCGCACGAAACGCCCCGGTTTCGCCCCGGTGTGGTCGCCATTTTCCAGCACCTGCACCCCATTGACCAGGACATGAACCATACCTGTCGCGTACTGGTGCGGCTGCGTTGGTGTGGCATGATCCTGCACTTTATCGGGGTCAAAAATCACCACATCAGCATAATGATCGGGCCGCAGCCAGCCACGCCGTTCAATTTTCAGATTCGCTGCCGGAAAGCTGGTCAGCCGCCGCACCGCTTCTTCCAGCGGGATGATACCCTCGTCGCGGACGTATTTGCCGATGAGGCGGGCGAATGACCCATAAGCGCGGGGATGTGGGTTCGACTCCAGAAAAACACCCTCCGGTGCCTGTGATTCTGCATCGGAGCAAAAGCTCACCCAGGGCAGCGCCATTTGCTTGCGCAGATTGTCCTCTGACATCGAAAAATACATGGTGAAGATGCGGCTGTCATCCTCGACGATCAAGTCCATCAGTGTATCTTCTGGCGACGTCCCGCGCATGGCGGCAACTTCCGCCAGCGTTTTACCGGTCAGTGATTTGAGGGCGTCATTTTTGAAACCGGAAAGCAGGATATTTTCCGGGCCGCTTCCCAGATACATGTTCTCCCATTCGTCGGACGGCTCGGCCAATTCCTGCCTGATTTTCTCGCGAGTGGCCGGGTCTTTCAGGCGGGTGATAAGCGCTTCATGGCCGCCCTCATGATGCCAGGGCGCGATGCAGGAACTCAACCCTGTGCCGGAAAAGGGATAGGTATACATATCAGCAGTGATGGACAGGCCGCTCTCACGCGCCTCCTCAATCATCTCAATCGCTTCATCCATCAGTTCCCAGTTCTGTAGACCCGCCGCCTTGAGGTGATAAATTTCGCCAGTCACCTGTGACACATCGACAATTTCGATGAATTCACCAAGTGCATCCAACAGAGTGCTGCCCTCGCCGCGAATATGCGAGATGTACATGCCGTTATACTCGGCCACAACCTGTGCCAGCGCGACCAGCTCATCGGTGCTGGCATACGACGCCGGGGGATAGATCAGCGCGGCGGACATGCCCATCGCGCCTTCTGCCATCGCCGCCCGCAGCAGGTCGATCATCTGCGCCATTTCTTCCGCTGTTGGCTGGCGATCATCATAACCGAGGGCGTGAATCCGCAGTGTACTGGAGCCGACAAATGAAGCGATGTTGGTGGAGACGCCGCGCTTTTCTAGCCATTCCAGATATTGGCCCAGTGTCGTCCATTCAACGTCGTATTTAATGCGGTCATTACCGAGGATGCCGCGCGTGCCTTCGGACTTCATCTTCTCGCTCAACGGCCCCATTGATGTGCCTTCGCCCATCACTTCCAACGTCACGCCCTGGCGAATTTCACTCTGGGAACGGCCATCCTCGATCAGCGACTCGATTGACCAACTGAGCATATTGATGAACCCCGGCGCAACCGCCAGTCCACCCGCGTTGATTTCGCGTTTAGCTGTCGTCCCGTTCAGGTCGCCCACCGCTGCAATCACATCACCGTTGATGGCGACATCCCCCCGGTAAGGCGGTTCGCCGCCGCCATCGTAGATCATGCCATCCCGTATGATGAGGTCATAGTCAGCCATCATTCACCTACCTGTCTGAGAAATTAAGTACACCATAAAGCACTTTATGATGGTTTGATTCGCTGTGCCTCTGTCTGTGGTCAATCCTGTATTTCCGCCACTACATCCCCTACCCGCACAATGCCCGGCGCGCGATGAATCGCATTCTGAGCGAACATCACTTTACCATTCTGTTTGCGAAACGTGTTGAGCGTCGCCAGCGGTTCGGCGCTGTCTGGCACCGTGCCAGTAACCTGATCGACAGTAGTGGTGGCGCAGCGGGCGCACGGCTTGACCACATCCAGCAGCACATCGCCAATCTGCACTGTCTTCCAGCGATCTTCAGCGAAAGCATCCACGCCGGAAACCACCAGATTGGGACGAAAGCGGCTCATAGGCAGCGCTTCTTTGCCCCGCTCGTTCAAGCGCTGGTTGAGGTCATCCAGTGACGCCTCGCTGACGATCAGCAGCGGAAAAGCATCGGCAAATCCCACCGGTGTATTCGGCGCGGCATAAGTCAGGTCAACCGGGCGCACAAAATCGTCGGCCATCCGCGCCAGCCGGGCATCGGCATTCAGAAAATCGCTTAGCCAGGTTGCAAGCTCATCGCCCTCATCCCAGGCGGCGCAGGTATCACGCCAAACCTGCACCCGCCAGATGTCGCCCGGTTCGCGCTCCAGCGGCAGCGAAATCTCGCTCATGCCCGGCGCACTCAGATACAGACTGCCATCTTCAAAACGCGGCTGAATAATGGCGAGCTGCGGCAGTTCACGCTGGGTGAGAAACATGCCATCGCTGTCCGTCACCATCCAGCGCCGATCCCAGACCGGCCCGCGTTTATCGAGTTCGATTTCATGGTGCGCCAGTGCGCCGCAGGATTTGATCGGATAGGTAAAAATACCGCTCAGGTGCATGGAGACTCCGTTCGCCAACTGTTGCGTCATCAGTCTTCAGTTGATAGAAAAGTTGCCGTTTCCTTCAACTGCTTGTCCCTGAAAACTGTGAACTGATTACCTGATGTATTGTAATCACTCACGCGGCGAACGGCTATACCTGTGGCTGACCATCGCCGACGGTTGGCAAATGCGGGCTGGTCGGCGTTGGTGGGCGGGCTTCTGCCGGGGAAGGCAGCGCGATCACGGCGGCCAGCGCGGCAGCCAGATCGTCCTGCAAGCGAGCGCGGAAGGCACGCGGCGTTTCCCCCGGACGCTGCCCGTAAGCGCTCAGGGAGTAGACTTCCTGAATGGTTTTGCCCGTGATCGCCATTTCCGGCTCCCAGGCATCCACCAGCCCCCAGGTATTGCCGCGACACTGGAACAACTCAAACAGAATCCGAACCTCGCCGTGTTTGCCATCCAGCCGGATGTCCAGCGCAACCGGCAGCATGGCGTTGCGTTCATTCCAGCGCCGTCTGAACTGGCCGACCAGCGCTTTGGCTACCGGGCGGAGACGGTTATTGAGCTGAATCATGTCCAGGTTTTTGCGCCGTCGCAGCAGACCATTCAGCCGCCGTACCACGCCTTTTTTGGCAAGTGTCTGGCTGCGCGCTACCCGCCCGTACATATCAAACTGGCTCTTCCGTATGGCTGTCACGCGCCAGTCGTTCAGATGTGTGCCATCAATCCCATTCGCCAGTTTGCGAACCTGATACTGGCCTTCGCTGCAAAATGGCGGCAGCGTATTATTCTGCGCGTGAGTCTGCCACTGCTGCCGTCGTCCAGCGGCGGAATTTGGGTCCAGCGGCAGCAGGTTGACATACGACGGCTGCCAGTTGCCTATATCCGGCTGTCGCTGAAAAAGCAAAATCAGAATTAACAACAGCAGCAGCGTCAGGACTACCGCCGCCCCACAAATACCGATCAGTGAAATGGCCTGCACCGGGTCATTCAGGTCAAGCCGTAGGCCGAACTGCGCCAATAAGTCCTGTATTGGGTTGCCCGTCGGCGCGGCCTGCCCCTCTTCTGTGAGCGGTTCAGGGGTCGCCTCCGGCACGGCCTGAGGGAAGGTGATGCTAATCTGGGCAAAATTGTTCTGGATATTCTCGCTGCGTTCTGCTTCGACTTCGCCTATACCGACTGCCGCCCGCAGCGACTCGACGCTGCCAGCCGGAAACAGCACGGTCGGGAATGTGAACGACACCGTAACGATTTCCTGTGCTTCCAGCGGTTCGATGCGGTCGCTGGCGATCTCCATGCCATTAGCGATCACATTCAGCCGCGCTGTTGCGGTTTCCGCCGCTGCCCCGCCGATGTTCCACACCTCAAATTCGACCACCGTCTGGCGGTTGTCATCAGTGAAACGGCTGCGGATGTTGCGGATGGCATAATCCGGCAGGGCTTCCTGCGCCAGCGCTGGCACAGCGATAAAGAAGGTGATGAGCGTGAGCAGAAAGGCTCTGAACATGATCCCGGCCATTTTCTCGTTACAAACCATATCAATAACTTAACTATAGGCTCAAAAGCCAGACTTTCCAAGTCGATTGCCCGACGGGAAACATGCGGTTGCTTATCCGCAGCGATATGTCTACCATTTTGGGTACAGGTTTTAAGAGAGGATTTTTATGGCAGCGGAAACACTGACATTGCGTGAGCTGAACCGGGCGACCCTGGCGCGGCAACTGCTGCTGGAGCGGGCGCATGTTTCCGTCCCGGCGGCAGTTGAAAAACTGGTTGGGTTACAGGCGCAGCAGGCCATCGCGCCTTATATCGGCCTGTGGACGCGGCTGCATGATTTCACACGCGAGGATTTAGCACAGTTGATCGAAAAGCGAACGATCATCAAAGCTACCCTGATGCGAAGCACGCTGCATCTGTTCACGGCGGCGGATTACCAGCGTTTCCGGGCGACGCTGCATCAGGTGATGCTGGACGCCTCCGAAGCCATCCGCAAGGGGCGAGGCGCGGACATCGACATCGAAAAAGTCGTCGCGGCGGCGCGGGATTTCCTCACTGAAAAACCGCGTACCTTTGCTGAAATCACAACCCTGCTCACCAGCTTGTACCCTGACGCCGATCCCGGCGCGATGCGCTACACGGTGCGAACACATCTGCCGCTGATACAGGTGCCGGTCAAAACAGGATGGAGCTACCCCGGCAAGCCGCAGTTCACCCCTGCCGACTCGTGGCTGGGCGAGGCACTGCCGCAGCAGGAAAACCTGCGCGAACTGATCCTGCGCTATCTGGCGGCTTTCGGCCCGGCTTCAGTGACCGATATGCAAACCTGGTCAGGCTTAGGGAAGCTCAAGGATGCTGTAGAAAAGCTCAGGCCGGAATTACGGGTTTACCACGAGGCCGGTGGGCGGGCGGAATTATTCGACCTGCCGGACGCGCCTCGCCCTGCTGGTGATACGCCCGCGCCGGAACGCTTTTTGCCGGAATACGACAACCTGCTGCTCTCCCACAGCAAACGAACCCGCGTCATCGCTGACGAACACCGCTCAAAAGTTTATCTGCCCGGCCTGCGGGTGCGCTCGACGATTCTGGTCGATGGCTTTGTGCGCGGCGGCTGGAAGGCGGAGAAAAACAAAGGCGCGGCGACTCTGCTGATTGAACCCTTTGAACCACTCACGGCAGCCAACCGCGCCGCCCTGACCGAAGAAGGCGAACGCCTGATTCGCTTCATCGAGCCGGATGCCAGAAGTTACGCCGTGCGCTTCGATGACTGATGAAACGGCAGCAATTCCGCACT
>CAYUTY010000029.1:5206-67911 GCA_964447795.1 uncultured Anaerolineaceae bacterium | reverse complement strand
CGGGAAATTCATCCCGATCACCTTCAACGGGCTGCGACCAGTCTGTTGGGGGGGCTGGCCGGGTTTCCGGCGCGCGCGGTGGTTCACCGGCGGGCATCGGCATGGCGGCAGCGCCAGCGGTAGCAGGGGCAACTGCGGCGATCATCTCCAGTTCTGGTTCGCCATAGCTGCCGATGACCTCGCCGGTTTCCTCGTCATAGACATCATCTGCCCACGAGGGGCGGGGTGGGGGGATGAAACCCACTTCTTCGGGGGCGACATAATCCACCTGTTCGCGGACGAGATTGCAGATTACCTGTGGGTCGCCGCGCGAGACATCCAGCTTACCGCTGAAAATCCGCACCGCGCCCGGTATAACCAATTCCTGAACCTTCTCCCAGGTGCGCGGGAACATCACCACTTCGATGCTGGCACCGCTGTCGTGCCAGTCTTCCACCTGGGCGACGGCCATCATCTGCCCCTGCTTGGTTGGCATTTTGCGGAGGGCGACGATTTCGCCAGCGACAATGACATCGCGGCTGACGACATTCGCATCGGCATCCTTGAGCGGGGCGACTTCGATGGTTCCGGCGTGCTGTAAATCACCCCGAATCTTGTCCGCCGGACGCCCGGTGATGTAAACGCCGAGCAGTTCCTTTTCCCAGTTGAGCAGCACCCGCTCCGATTCTTCTTCAATAATGGGCAGCGTCAGCCCGTCGGACAGGCCGCCGCCCAGCGCGTCGCCAAACATACTGATCTGCCCGACTTCCTGCGCCTTATGATGGTCGGCACTGTAGCTCATGATGCGGTCGAGCGAGGCGATGATTTGCGCCCGCCCGCCGAAATCTCGCAGTGCGCCCACTTTGGCGAGGGCTTCCAGCGTGCGTTTTTGCACATGGCGCAGGTCAACCCGTTTGCAGAAATCTTCCAGACTGGTGAATTTGCCGCCTGTCGCCCGCGCTTCCAGAATCGGCCCCAGCGCGCCTTCGCCGACGGTTTTAATGCCAGCAAGTCCGACACGGATACCGCGCTTGCCGTCCACTGTGGTCTGAATGTCAAAGTCGAGTTCGCTGTAGTTGACATCCGGCGGCAAGACCTGCACACCCATGCGGCGGCATTCGCCCAGGGATACCGTGATCTTGGCGATTTCACCCCGGTGGGTGGAGAGCATCGCGGTCAGATATTCAGCGGTGTAGTGCGTCTTGAGGAAAGCCGTCTGCACGGCGACCATCGCATAGTCTGCCGCGTGGCTTTTATTAAAACCATAATTAGCAAAAAACTCTATATCATCGAATATAAAATTAATGACTTGAGCAGTGAGTCCTTTTGCCTGACCCCGTTCGAGGAAAATATCACGGTGGAGCTTAAGGTCTTTTTCTTTCTTCTTGGACACAGCCCGGCGCATCAGATCGGCTTCACCAAGTTCATAACCAAAAATATTGCCAGCAATTTGCATGATTTGTTCCTGATACACACAATTGTGGACAATTATGTTGTTGGCAATGAAATTATGTATCCCTTCAACAGTCAAATCATAGACGTTTTCATGTCCAAGATACTCAATTGACTCGATAGCCTCCCACCAAACTACGCTGTGCAAGCTTGTTTTTGGCAAAATCAATTGAGCAGCGATATCCTGTACAACATTGATGGAAATACGCTCCCGACTGCGCCCGGCTGAGGAAAAATGCTGACGGTCAACGCCATACTGCTCCATAATTTGCCGGGCTGACATGGAGTTTGTCGCAGTTTTGACTTCCTCAATAAAAGTTGATCGATCGACAAAAATTCGCACTGTCCCAACACAGTGAACATTCCTTTTTTCGGTCAAGAGGTATGGTCGCAGCATTTCAGAGAGGCGTGCCGCATCGTAAATGGTGACTTGATAAGACGTGCGTTCCCCACGCGCTGACGTATAATCTGCTGTATGAATGACGGACGGAATCCCCACTCGCAACAGCAGTGTTTGCACATCCAGGGCAAGTTTATGGGAGATGGTTTTGTAGTGGCAGAATTTTTCTCCCATATAACCATCACAATCCCATAAGGATGCGATGAAGTAAACAACATCATCATTGGTGAGGCGAAATACAAAATCAGGTATAAATTTTTCCTGACTGCGGCAACCACCGGCTTTACGGTTATCTGCATTTGGCACATACTTGAGGCCGAGCTCACGCATCCAGGTTAGAAGACTGCTTGTGCCTTTGCCGCCGCGCCGTTTTGACATAATGCGGGTAACATCATGGATTTGTGTCAGGTACACAGGTTCAACATCTTCAAAGGCAGACAGACACCGCACATACTCTTCGAGGAGCGTTGTTTCTTTATTCACAAAATCAACTGCCGAGAAAGAAGCGAGGCTGCCATCTGCTATTAAATAGGCCAGAATTCGAAGCTTGCGGCGATCTGTATTCAGGGAGCGATTTGGCTCAAGGAGAAGTGGCGGGGTGCCAATGTAATCGTCTGGACGGAGTTCACTAAGCATTTTCCAGCCATTTTCGGTTAGAAAACGATGAGTTGCTGTAGCTTTAATTTGGGAGCCATTTCGCAATGTTATGCGGAAAACATCTTTGATCCCATTGTCCATCCAGTGGGTTACAAGTCCAGTTGTTGGCTTCAAGTCATCGCCCACACCCTGAATGTAAAAGTTCCCAACTTTATCTTGCAGCTCGTCTATTCGATACCGCTGACCACTTTCGGCATCAAAAACTAATGAATCCCCACTAATACAAATACCAAAGGTTTCTCCCAAAATTGTTTCGAGCAATGGATGACGATATTCACTTTCCTCCTCCCCGCGCAGGCGGCGGTTGTACTGCGGGATGAAGTCCATCGGGCCGGGGCGGTAGAGCGATACGGCGGCGATGATATGTTCATAGCGCGTCGGGCGCATATCACGCAGCATTTGCTGCATACCGGTACTTTCAAACTGGAAGACGCCGATGGTTTCGCCCCGCCCAAACAGCTTGAAGGTGTCAGCCAGCATTTTGTCCAGCTTTTCATCCCCCGTCGGACGATAGGGGATGCTCTGGATGCTGTACTTGATACCGTGATACTTCTCGATCAGATCACAGGCTTTCCGCATGATAGTCAGGGTTGACAGGCCGAGGAAGTCCACCTTGAGCAGGCCGATTGACTCGCAGGTTTCCATCGGGAACTGTGTCACCGCTTTGAGCGGGTTGACCGCTTCGCCCTCCGCCGATTCTTTTTCGACTTTTGTCGGGCGGTGCAGCGGCAGATAATCGACCAGCGGTTTGTCGGCGATGATAATGCCCGCTGCGTGGGTCGAAGCGTGGCGGTTGACGCCCTGTAAGACGGCGGCAGTGTCGATGATCTGCTGAAGTTCCGGGCTGCTTTTATAAAGCTGTTTTAATTCCGGGTTTTCCTCAACATAGACTTTAACGGGTTTGGGCTTTGGCTCGGTGGGAATCATGCGTGCCGCCTGGTTGACCAGTTCGAGCGGTACGTTAAGCGCTCGTCCCACATCGCGCACGGCGGCTTTCGCGCCCAGCGTTCCGAAAGTGATGATGGCTGCTACCTTATCCTCGCCATATTTTCGCGCGGCGTAATCAATCATATCGCTGCGGCGGTCATCAGGAAAATCTATATCAATATCCGGCATACTGACGCGGCCCGGATTCAAAAAGCGCTCGAACAGCAGATTATTCTGTATCGGGTCAATGTTGGTGATGCCAAGCGCGTAAGCCGCCACGCTGCCCGCACCGGAACCGCGCACATTCCACCAGATGTCGGCATGGCTGGCGAACTGGCATAAATCCCAAACGATCAGAAAGTAGGTGTCGAATCCCATATCGTGAATGATGTCGAGTTCGCGCTTGAGCCGGTCACGCACGTCGGCGTCTTCTGCCGCTGCGCCGTAACGCCAGCGTGCGCCTTTTTCACACAGGTAGCGCAGGTAGCTCCCCGAATTATAGCCTTCCGGCACGGGGAAGACCGGCAGATGATAGCCTTTGGTGTCCAGATTCAGGTCGCACATTTCAGCGACTTTGAGCGTATTTGACAGAGCTTCCGGCGCTTCCTTGCCAAAGAAATTCCACATTTCCTGCTGGGTAGTCAGGTGGTAGCTGGGGTCAGACATGCGGAGGCGGTCAGCATCGGATTTCAGGGCGCTGGTCTGGATGCAGAGCAGCGTATCGTGCGGGTCGTAGTCCGACTCCAGCACATAATGCACATCGTTGGTTGCCACCAGCGGCACATGGGTATGGTTAGTCTTGCCGTATTCCAGCAGCCACTTATTCAGAGTCGCCAGTTCGGGGATGTCATGCTGCTGGAGTTCGAGGTAAAAATTTTCCTTGCCGAACACATCCTGATACCAGCCGATCAGCTCGTAGGCTTCGGCATCCCGGCCTTCCATAATCATGGTGGGGATTTCGGCGGCGAGACAGCCGCTGGTGGCGATCAGCCCTTCAGAATGCTGCGCCAGCATCTCGCGGTCAATGCGCGGGCGGTAATAGTAACCTTCAAGCTGTGCCAGGCTCGCCAGCTTCATCAGATTTTTGTAGCCGGTTTCGTTCTGCGCCAGCAGCAGCATGTGATAGGGACGTTTGTCCAGTTTGGGATCACGGTCAAAGCGCGAACGCCGCGCCAGATACGACTCCATGCCGATCAGCGGTTTGATTCCCGCTCCTTTGCAGGCGCGGTAAAAGTCAATTACGCCGAACATCGCGCCATGATCGGTAATCGCCAGTGCGGGCATTTCCAGCTCTTTGGCGCGGGCGACTAAATTGTCAATACGGCTCAGACCGTCCAGCAGTGAATATTCAGTGTGGACGTGGAGATGGACAAAATCGGTATGGGTCATGGTTAGTTTGTTAGCAGGTGGACTTAGAACATGTGTAGTATAGCCCTCTCGCCGGGCTGATACAAGCGCTGGAGCGGTTTCCCCATACAAGCTTAAGGCTGGCTCAAGTGTCATGGGAAAAGCATAAGGAATAGTAGAAACTGCCAATATTTACGCTTGGAGTCATGCCGCTGCGCGCTGGTCTGTATCCATCGAAAGCATGATGACAGTGGCAGGCTCCCTGTGCCATTCTGATAGAGTTAAACTCGCCCGACAGCCGCAGATTTTGCGCTGTTTCGGAATAATTGTGGAGCGATCATGAAATATCTCTTATGGTTGATGCTGTTTAATCTGATGGGCTTGACCGCAGTCGCGCAAAGCGAAGAATGCTCGCTGCCAGAACGCCTGACCATAGGGCAGATGGCGCAAGTGACAGAGATAACATCGGCCAATCGCGTGCGTGCTGCTGCTGGTTTGGGCGGAACGGTCTTGGGTGAGATTCCGCCCGGCGCGATTTTCCGTGTGATGAGCGGCTCCATCTGCGCCGACGGCTATCGCTGGTGGCAGGTGCAGTATGCAGATATAAATGGCTGGACAGCCGAAGGCGGCGACGGTCAATACTGGCTGGAACCGCTCGAAATCCTCCCTCCTGTGCCGCTGGCGGATGACGCCATCACTGCTGCTAATGTCGAGCAGATTGCTTCGACTGCCCGTTTGGGATCAGGCTATATCAACGCGGTCGCCTGGTCGCTGGACGGCGAGACGCTGGCGGTTGCCACCTCGATTGACCTCAGCCTGTACCCGCTCGATGGGTCAGAGCGTCAGGTGCTGTCCGAAGGGGCGGTCAATGATGTGGCCTACAGCCCGGATGGTCGCTGGTTGGCCGCTGCCTTTGAGGACGGTTATGCTCAACTCTACGACACTGCGACAGGTGAAGTGAAGCTGGAGTTGCCGATTTTTCAGAGTGTGAGCGCCATCGCTTTCAGCCTCGATGGCAGTTTGCTGGCGACCGGGCTGCGCCGCAGCAGCTTTGCAAGTAATGATGCTGCCATACATGTCTGGGACGTTGCCACCGGTGAGCAGGTTGCTTCTCAGTCTGCGAAGTATGACCCGGAAGTGATCCGATTTGTGCCGGATAGTTCGGCGCTCGTTTTTGCTGGCTTTGCCGAAGTGTCCATCTGGGATTATCAGACCGCAGCGGTTGAGGAAATTGAAGGCTCGCCGGTTTTTGATTGGGCTGTGAGTCCTGATGGTCGTTATGTCGTGTCTGCCTCGGATGACATTTCCGATATTCAGTATCTTCGCCTGTATGATCGTGAAACCGGTGAATTCAGCGCCGACATCACCACCGAAACCCGTCAGTCCGGCGCGAGCCAGACCTACTTTACCCCGGACGGTCTGCTGCTGACGGTAAACCCCGATGGGACGCTGGTTGCGCGCGACCTGCCAGCGCTGCGCGTCATCGAGACGCTGGCTGAAAATGTCGCCACAGCCGTATTCAGCCCGGATGGAGAATCGTTGGCTGTCAGTCAGCGTAACGGCATCGTGCGCCTGTTCGCCACGCCGCGCCGGGGTGATAACGGGCGGGTATCAATGGAAGCGCTGGCTGTTTTTAATGGGCTGTCTGCTGCTGCCGATGAACTCTTTTTCAGCCCGGATGGTGCTTACCTGGCAGCAAGCGACAATACTCATGAACTGATCGTCTGGCAGGTGATTGAAAGTGATGGGCGGAAAATTTCAGATCAGGTGGCGCATTGGGATAATTTTACGCCGCCCATAACCACGCTGGCATTCAGCCCGGATGATTCACGGGTAGCGGCAGGCGGCAGAAACGCCTCAGTTTATGTGTGGGATCATGCCAATCAAACGCCTGAGACTGTTTTCAGCGGCCATGAGGGTGAGATAACTGCGGTGGCCTTCAATGCTGATGGCACACAGATCGCCACTGGTGACGAGACATTCACCCGCCAGCGCACACTGCACATCTGGGAAGCAGCAAGCGGCGAATCGATTGCCAGCCAGCCGAACGAAGGTACTGGATTACAGGGGCCAGACGAACTGTTCTACTTAACCAATGGGACATGGATGGTGGCGCAGTTTTTCGATGTTGCCTCCGGGAATGACCCCAGCCTTTTATGGCGGGGGGCAGTCAACGGCGCGGGATTGTCGCTGGAAGATGTGCTGCCGCTCCATCGCCAGGGGGATGGTAGCTCGGCCAAAACCATTGCCATCACGCGCGATGGTCGCCTGATGGCAATCGGTTACCGCAGCGGTATCGTCCGCCTGACTGACCCGATCAGCGGAACTGCTTATGTAACGCTGCCCAATCCCGACAGCTTTCAGGCGGAGTTGAGCGCTTTCAGCGGCGATGGGCGGCGCTTGACTGTCAGCTACCGGGCGCTGGATGGGGGCGGCAATCCCCTGACGATGATCGTCATCTGGGACACGCAGACCGGGGCGGAAATCACCCGCTTTCATCGCCAGCTTGACAGTGTGAATGCGCTGGCGATGAATGCCGATGGCAGCCTCGTCACGCTGGGCATGAAACTGGGGACGGTCATTATATACAACGCCGGGAGTGGTGAATATCTTTCCACCTTGCTGGGGCAGGCCGAAGCGATCAGCGATCTCATCTTCAGCCACGACGGCAGCATACTGGCTGCTGCCAGCGACGACGGCACAATTCGCCTGTGTAGCTTGCCGGCATAACCCTCGTGATACCATTTTCCTATACAACTGTTTTATACTCGGCATATCGCCAGACAGGAATTTGACTACACTAGAGCTATGCCAGAATTACCAGAAGTTGAAACCGTTGTGCGCGGGCTGCGTGAACCGCTGGTCGGGCGCACCATTCAGACTGTATCGTATGACCGCGCCAGTGTGATTCACGCACCGTCGCCGGAGCAGTTCATCGCGCGAATTCAGGGGCAGACCGTGCAGGCCATCACCCGCCGCGCGAAATACATCCTGTGCCAGCTTGACCATGACATTCTGGCGATTCATCTGAAGATGACCGGTCGTTTGTATGTGAGCGGCGCGGTTGTGGATGAAGACCGCTGGGTACGGCTGCGTTTCGGGCTGGATAACGGCCAGGAACTGCGCTTTTCTGATGCGCGCCGTTTCGGCAAGGCCTTCCTGATAACCGACATCAGCGACATCGCGCCTGACCTCGGCCCGGAGCCGCTGACCGATGATTTCACGCTCGATGTGCTGCGGGCGCGGCTGGCAGGGCGGCACAGGGCGATCAAAGCGCTGCTGCTCGACCAGTCCTTCATTGCTGGAGTCGGCAATATTTATGCTGATGAAGCGCTGCACCGCGCCGGGATTCACCCGCTGCGCCACGCCGACAGCCTCACGGATGCTGAAACGGCTCGCCTTTACGAAACGGTTCGCGCTGCCCTCAATGATGGCATTGATTACGAAGGCGCCAGCATCAACTGGTATCGCAAGCCGGACGGCTCCGAAGGGGAGTCGCAGGATCATTTTTATGCCTACGGGCGCGATGGCAAACCTTGTCACACCTGTGGCACGCTGCTGCTGAAAATTCGTGTTGCCCAGCGTGGCACGCACTTCTGTCCACATTGTCAGCCGGAGTAAGTTATGGTTATCCTTGCTCAAACGGGAAGCGATTTCAGTGAGTTCATGCGCCAGCCCTTCATCAGCGGCGCGTTAAGTCTGATCTGTCTGGTCGGCCTGCTGCTGGTGGCGGTGATTGGGGCGCTGGTTTATGTTCGCCGCCGCAAAGCGAATGCTGCCGCGCTGGCAGTGTCAGTGCCGGATGCCCTCACTTCTGACGAAATGCCTGATTTTGATATGCTGACGAGTGGATTGGATATGCCAAAAGCCCCTGTATCTGCCCCCACACCCCTGATTGATGATCTGCCGCCGGTGCGTACAGTTCGTAAAGGGACATTTACCCTTCCCGTGAATGATGGCGACACCACCGAAGCTGTGGAAGTGCTGACCATTCTGCGCGATGTGATGAACGGGACGCTGATCGTTCAGATGGGTGAGAAGGCCTATCAGAATGTCAACAACGACCCGGATTTCAAGGAACGCTTCAACAGGCTGATGCGGGAACTGGCTCAGGTGGCGAAAACGCCAGCCAATATGCCCGTTCCCACAGCACCCCCGCCCGCGCCGGTGCAAAAAAGTGCGCCGCCTGCACCGCCCCCCGCTGCGCCCGCCCCCGAAGCGGATGTGCCGGTGATTGACACGGCTTCCAGCGGGGTTGATGTGAGTGGCTTGCGTGATGCGGTTCTGGAACAGGCAGAAATCGCGGATGAAACGCCTTCGCTGGCTGATCTGATGACGCCTGCTGAACCTGCGAAACCGCGCCCCGCCGCCCCCTCCCTGCCCAGAGCCAGCGGCCCGCTCCCTGGCGATCTGCCCGGCTTTCGCATGGATGATTATCAGGATGATCGCCCCAAACGCGGCAAAAAATACGAGCCGCGTGCGGTGCCAGAAGTCAATATTGCTGCGGCGATTGAGGCCTATTTGCAGCATAAGCTGCGCCAAACGCCGGAATATGCGGGGCGGAATATCCATATTTATCCGTCGCCCGATGGCGGTGTCAGCATTGAGGTAGACGGTCAGTATTACGAGGCGGTGAGCGACATCAGCGATTCCGCTGTACGGACATTCGTGGCCGAATCCATTCAGGAATGGCAGGACAGACAGTAGAACAGCTAAAGAGGGCGGAGTGCCGCCGTAAAAGCGGCATGGGTGTATCCATCTCTTTGCCAATGGCGTAAGTGCGCGGCATAATCGACCATAAGAGAAGGTTTTTCTGTCAGGGGCGTTCACTATCGAACGCCTCTGACTTGTGTAAGGAGGTTCAACAGTGGATTTATTTGAATATCAGGGTAAACAGTATTTTGCCCGCTTCGATATTCCCATATCACCCGGCGGGGTGGCTGATACGGTTGATGAAGCCGTCGCGCGGGCGGCGGAAGTGGGCTACCCGGTCGTTGTTAAAGCGCAGGTGCAGGTTGGCGGACGCGGCAAAGCCGGTGGTATCAAGCTGGCGAATAACCCGGACGAAGTGCGTCTGCACGCGGGCAACATCCTCGATATGGACATCAAAGGTCACATCGTCCGGCGGCTCTGGATTGAAAAAGCGTCGGACATCGCCAAAGAATATTATGCGTCCTTCACACTGGATCGCAGCGCCAAAAAATACCTGGGAATGCTCTCGGCTGAAGGCGGTGTCGAAATCGAAAAAGTGGCTGAAGAAAACCCCGATGCCATCGCGCTGATTTACATCAACCCGGCGGAAGGTCTGGACGCGGCGACTGTGCGCCAGTGGGTCGCTGATGCCAGGCTGGATGATGCCGCGACCGAAGGCGCGGTAGATATTCTCCTGAAGCTCTATCGCTGTTTCACCGAAGGCGATTGTGATCTGGCGGAGATCAACCCGTTGATTCTCACGCCGGAGGGCAAGGTTCACGCCCTGGATGCCAAAGTCTCGCTGGATGATAGCGCTGCTTATCGTCACCCGGAATGGGATGCCTTTCGCGGCTTGCAGGTCATGGACGCGCGCGAAAAACTGGCGAAGGAAAAGGGCTTGCAGTACGTCGGGCTGGACGGCACAGTTGGCATCATCGCTAACGGCGCGGGGCTGGCGATGAGCACCTGCGACACGGTGAATCAGGTTGGTGGTTCGCCTGCTAACTTCCTCGATGTCGGCGGCGGGGCCAATGCTGAAGTGGTCGCCAACGCGCTGACCGTCATCAACACCGACCCGAAGGTGCGGGCGATTTTCATCAACATTTTTGGCGGCGTGACGCGCGGCGACGAAGTGGCGAAGGGCATTGTTGAAGGCATCCAGCGCGTCGAATTGAAGTCGCCGATTGTGGTGCGCCTCGATGGGACGAACGCGACGGAAGGCCGCGCCATCCTCGACCAGCACGCCAGCGACAAACTGATCCGCGCCAATACTATGCTTGAAGCCGCGCAAAAAGCGGTTGCGCTGGCAGGGGGAAAGTAAATTATGGCGATTTTTGCCAACGAAAACACGAAAGTTGTGGTTCAGGGTTTGACCGGCAGCCAGGGCAGTTTCTACGGCCTGCGTAACCGTGCCTATGGCACCAAAGTTGTGGCCGGGACAAACCCTAAGAAGGCCGGGACGGATGTTGAAGGCATCCCGATTTACGCCACCGTGCGCGATGCAGTGGAAAAGGCAGGCGCGAATGCTTCCTTCATCATCGTGCCGTCGTCGGTTGCGCCAGCGGCCATCATCGAGGCGGCTGAAGGCGGCGTTGCGCTGATCGTCTGCGTCACGGAGCATATCCCGATGCACGAACAGGCAAAGCTGTTCAACGTCCTCAAGCGCGATTTCCCCAATACCCGGCTGATTGGCCCGAACTGCTCCGGCATCCTCAGCCCCGGCAAATGCAATATTGGCTTTACACCGGCGGAAGTCTCCATGCCCGGCAAGGTCGGCATTGTCAGCCGCTCCGGGACGCTGGCCTACCAGTCGATTTTCGAGCTGACGGAGAAGGGCATCGGCCAGTCAACCTGTGTTGGTATCGGCGGCGATCCGGTGCCGGGGACGAGCTTCATTGACTGCCTGAGCGCCTTCAAGGATGACCCCGATACCGAAGGTGTCATCATGATCGGCGAGATCGGCGGGACGGCGGAAGAAGAAGCAGCAGACTTCATCGCCGCCGGGATGAATGGCAAGCCGGTGGTGGCTTACATCGCCGGTGTGACCGCGCCCGCTGGTAAGAAGATGGGCCACGCCGGGGCGATCACCTCCGGCTCGAAAGGCACAGCCAAAGGTAAGATGGAAGCGCTGGCGGCAGCGGGTGCGCGTGTCGCGCAGAACCCCACCGAACTCGGCGGCCTGATGGCGGCTGCCCTGGCAGGGAAGTAAAATCCCGCCGCATACAAGATACAATTCGGGGGCGACATGCCCCCTTTTGTTTAGTTTGAGCGTGCTATTGGACACAGCATCGTCTGCTAATTCTGGCTAAGGAATAAATCTTTAGGGTATAATTTGGAACGTGTGTTCGTTTTCTGAGGAGAGAATCGCCATGTTCCAGAAATACATCAGCCAGCAGTATCGCCGTCCGTCTGGCATCGTAGGGCGCTGGATTGGGCAAAAGATGGCCGAGCAGCACCGCCCGGAAAATCTATGGACGGTGCGTTTACTGGATGTGCAGCCGACTGATAAGCTGCTGGAAATTGGCTTTGGTCCCGGTTTTGCCGTGCAGCAGGTGGCGCAATCCCTCACAAACGGCCTCATCGCTGGCATCGATTTTTCGCAAACGATGGTCAGCACGGCCACACGACGCAACAAAAAAGCTGTTCACGAAGGCCGCGCCGATCTGCGTTATGGCGATGTCACCGGGCTTCCATTTGCCGATAATTTTTTCGACAAAGCCTTCAGTATCAATAGCATCTATTTCTGGACAGACCTACCGGCAGCCTTGCGGGAACTTTGGCGCGTCATCAAGCCCGGCGGCACACTTATCCTGACATTTCTGCCACTTGAACGCTGGAATAGTGAAAAATATGGTACGCCAACCCCAACGCCCGAATTCCAGCCCTATGCATCGGAGCAGATCGAAAAAGCCTTAGTCGCAGCGGGTTTCACCGACATTGCGACCAAGGCTGATTCGAACCCGGAAAATGGTTCAAGTTATTCAGTAGTTGGGCGAAAGTGAACGTTTTTAGCCTGCTACGTTGTAATCCACTCTCAGGCTTTCGATGTGGTGCATCACATGACCGGCCATCATATACAGCAGCGCGCGGGCGCTGACCGGTTTATCGCTGGCCGTACCGCGCCGGGCGAATTCGGCCTCGCTCAGCGGCTTGAGGCACAGCAGATTGGCTCGCCGCTGGAAGCGTAATTCATCCTCCAGATCTGCTATTGGTCGACGATTATAATCGGTTCCCTCGAGATAAGCATTCTGATCTAACCCCGTCAGCGGCGTCACATCGCCCCGCGCAATCCGCAGCGCCCGGTAGGAAAATACGCGCTCGGTATCGCAGATGTGGCCGAGGACTTCTTTCACGCTCCATTCGCCGGGCGCAGGCCGAGCGTTCGCCGCCTCATCGGAAAGGTCATTCAGCAGCGCTGCCATTTCATCCGGTTGTCCGCTCAACACGGCGAAAATATCCGCGCCTTCCGGCACGCGCCCGACATAACCGGCATAAAAAGGAGCATATTCATCACTTTGTGGACGTGGAATCATTAGGTTGTGCGCCTTTCTATAAATCCCAGGGTGTGTTATTGAGGAAAGTCAGTGTCCAGTAAGGGACGGTATCCGCGATCTCGGCATGGTAGGCTTCGTCAGCATCTTTGGCTAACTGTCGCCAGGTCATCGTCCGGCACAGCGCCATCAGTTGGCTGCTCAGTTGCAGTGCTTCATACAGCCTTTCCATCGGTTCGTATGCCGTCCACGCGCTCAGGTACAGATCGCGCAGGTGGTCGAGGAATGGCTGTTCCTGCTTGAAAATGTACTTCGCATAGCGAATCGGAATCACCAGCGAATAAAACGGATGGGCGATGCACGACTCGCCCCAGTCAAAAAAGCGGTAGTGTCCATCCAGCACGCCCACGTTGCCGACATGAAAGTCGTCATGATGCAGCGTCGGCGGCAGATTATAGCCCCCCAGTGCCTCGCACAGTCGCTCGACTTCCGGTCTGAAATGCCGCAGCCGTTCCAGATCAGCTTCGCTAAGCCCATCCTGCTGCCCAATCAGAAGCGCGTCGGCGTCGGCGGCCAGCTCGTCATAAATGGCGGGCAGCTTATCTAAGCGTCTGTCTGGCACACCGAGCGCGATTAACTGCTCGGCATACGGGACTGTTGCCTGCTGCAAGGCCGCGAACCGGCTTAGAATTGCTTCCCAGCGGTTCACATCGCCATCAGCTTTCATCAGCGCTCGCACATCCGGCCCGGCATCGGCGGTCAGCAGCCAGCGGCGTGCTTCGTCAATGCCGATCACACGCGGCATATCAACCGGAAACCACCCCGCCAGCGCCTTCGTCAAAGCGGGTTCGTGCTTCAGGATTGGCTCACATTCCTTGAAAAAATAGCGTCCGCCCGGCGTCGTCACCGCCAGCACATAACATTTTCCCGCCCGTTGCACTTCCTCAATCACGCTGACGGACTCGCCAATCGCGCTTAACTGGTTACGAATCCACTGGTCGCGGATTGCAATCTCGTTATCAGTCATCAGCTTGCTCGTTATTTGGGCTGGCGGCGGCGAATTTTGCCGTCCAGGAAAACATGGGTGTCGTGGGTTTTGGCATCGTTCTTGGCGATGACGCGGTAGACCTGCTCGACCAGTTTTTCAATGTCCACGCCCGACGCCGCACAGACGCCAATCGCCGTCACAAATACATCGGCAGCTTCCTCGGCGATATGGTCGCGGTCAACACCAAGTTCTGCCGCTTCAATCAGTTCATCTGCTTCTTCCCGAAAAACCCTGATTGTGTCAGGAACATTCAGTGCTACGCCGAAGCGTTCATAAAAGGCCAGTGTCGAGCTGGTCAGGTCACGCAGCGAGTCCGTCAATTCCTTGCTCCTAGGTGGTAAAAATCGCGCTTAAGTCAATTGTTTGTCCGCTGAGGACAGGCGAAGCGAAAGTGTCGCCAGGTTCGTAGATGCCCTGCCGCAAAAATTTACGTTCAGTCAGCACCCACACCTCAAGCAGTTGATCTGCCGGGTCAGCCAGCCAGTATTCGCGCACGCCGAAGCGTTCATACAGTTCAAATTTCACTTTTTTGTCGTAGCGGGCGGTGCTGGGTGAGGCGATTTCAATCAACAGATCAGGTGCGCCAATGAGATTTTTTTCACCGATGATACATTTGCTATCTGGTGCAATCCAGACTACATCTGGCTGTGGGCGATTGTTTTCATCGAGATAAACTTCAATCGGCGCGGTAAAAATTCTCCCACCCGTGACAGGCAGTAATTTGCCCAGGGTGAAAGAAACCCAGAACTGCACGCCTTGATGCAAGGGGATTGGGGGGGGACTCACAGCTACCTCGCCATTGATGAGTTCAATACGGTCAGTTGATTCTTCCTGGAGGCGTTCAAATTCTGCTGCTGGAACCTGCTGTTTGATCTGATTGACCATGACTCGCCCTCAAAAACTCGCCTACCGTGAGTATATCACACCCAGGCTTCATCAATTTTCTCGATCAGGCCCTTCCCATCTTCGCCCATTACATAGCGTCCGGCAGGGCGCTGCGAGTCATGCGCGAATACCAGAATCGCGCCCGTTTCCAGCGCCCATTGTTGCCAGCGGCGCTTGCTTTCCAGCGTCACCAGCGGTTCGACATCGTAGCCAGTCATCCACCCCAGCCGCTCGAAATGAATGGCATAACTCGCCATGTCGCAGACGAACATTAAATGCTGGCCGCCGCTTTCCACAATCACGCTCATATGGCCGGGGGTGTGGCCGGGCGTGACGACGCCGCGCACGCCCGTCACCAGTTGGGTATCGCCCTCCAGCAGGCGCATCTGCCCGCTTTTCACCAGTGGGTCGTAATTGAACGGGAAGTAAGTGGCGCGGGTGCGCTCGTTGGGGCGCATCGCATCTTCATATTCCCGCCCCTGTACCACATATTCAGCGTTGGGAAACGTCGGCACAATCGTCTGGCCGTCTTCGTCGAACCGGGTTAGCCCGCCTGCATGGTCATAGTGCAGGTGGGTCGGGATGACGAGCTGAATATCCTCCGGCCTCAGTCCCAGCCGCCCCAGCCCCGCCACCAGATCACCACCCGGACGCTCCATCCAGATGTTGGCTTTTTGCTTCTCGGACAGCTTATTGCCATACCCGCTGTCGATCAGGATATTTTGACCGCCGCTTTGTACCAGCAGGCAGGTCGCCACCATCGGCACCAGATGATTTTCATCGGGTGGCAGCAGCGACGACCACAGCGCGCGCGGCACTAAGCCAAACGCGCCGCCGGGGTCAACCTTGATGTAGTGGTCGTTGATGAGGTGAACGCGGATGTCGCCAATTTGAAGCAAGGTTTTTCCTTTGAGGTCTGGCTTTATAGCTGAGAAATACCCTGAACGAGTAGAAATAATCCAATTATCCACCCGCCCGCACACACAGCGGCGATTATTTTATCAATACCACCATCCCTGCTCCTGCCGACTACGATAACATGCTGCGGGTTCGCCGCATCATAAATCACATCCAGTTCGCCGCCCCGTTCCTGAATCGCCTGCAAGGTTAGGGGATCGACCATTTCCGCTTCTGGCGCTTGTATCTCAATCACCTTACCCTGGCTGTCTCGTGCTTTGTATTTATAGGCGACTTCGTACATGTTTACCCCGGAGATGCTCGTGGCAACGTTCACCCTGGTCACAATGCCAGTTGCCGGGATGCCGTCCTTGAGCAGCGCTAAACGCGCCCTGCGCCGGGTCCAGTACAGCCATAAAAGACCAGCGCCGGCTACCAGCATGACGATGCCGAAGATGATGTTGAGAGCCGGTTCGGGGATATTGCGAATCATTCCCCCTCATCGCTTCCAATCGTCACCAGCACCTTGCCCTGTTCCACACTCTGCCCATCGCTGACGTGGACTTCATGAATCACGCCGTTGCGCGGGGATTTGAGTTCGTTCTGCATCTTCATCGATTCAAGGATGATGACAGTTTGCCCCGCCTCTACTTCCTGCCCCGGCGCGACTTTTACCGACACCACCAGGCCAGGCATGGGCGATTTAATCACGGTTTCGCCGCTGTCGTTCGTCAATCCGCCGCCGCGCGAGGCCATCAACTGCGCCCGCTCATCCAGCACCTTACCCGCGAACAGCTTGCCGCGCAGCAGTACCTCCACCTGGTCATCGCGTTCTTCAATCACCAGCTCGTGCGAAAGCCCATCCATCAAAATCGAATACAGCGCCGGGCCAAGCGCCAGAAAATCGACCTCGCGCTGTTCGCCGTTCACCAGCAGGCTGCCATCGCGCTGGATGTCGATCTCAAAAGTTTTATCGTTGATGGTGGTTACGTATTTCATCGATGCATCCTTTCCCATCGCCCGACCCATTTCCAGTTGCTTGTATCGCGTTCGCCCCGCGTCACTACCTGGCTGGCGAGCTGCCGTTGCCGGTGCGCGAACAGGGTGGCGGCGATGGCCGCTGTTTCCAGGTCGGTGTCCTGTGGCGCTTCCTCGAAGGTCGTCATGCTGAAACGTTCTTCGACGAACTTGGTGTCGAACATGCCAGCGATGAAGCTGAAGCTGTTCATCAAATTCTGGTGGAAGGGGATGTTATGCTTGACGCCCATGATGGTGTATTCTTCCAGCGCCCGCCGCATCCGCAGAATGGCCTCGCCCCGGTCTTCGCCCCAGCAGATCAGCTTGGCGATCATGCTGTCGTAATACGGCGTGATTTCGTAGCCGCTGTACACGCCGCTGTCCACGCGCACGCCCGGCCCGGTGGGGATATTGAGCGTGGTAATCTGGCCGACGGACGGCAGGAAGTTGTTGTATGGGTCTTCCGCATTGATGCGGCATTCAATCGCCCAGCCTTTGGGTTCAAGGATGTCCTGAGTCGGCCCCATACGCCGCCCGCGCGCGATACGAATCTGCTCTTTCACCAGGTCGAGGCCGGTCACTAATTCTGTTACCGGGTGTTCAACCTGGAGGCGGGTATTCATCTCCAGGAAGTAGAAATTTTTGTCCTTATCGACCAGGCATTCAATCGTCCCGGCATTGACATAACCTACCGACTGGGCAGCTTTCACCGCCATTTCGCCCATGCGCCGCCGCAGGTCGGGATCGACAAAAATACTGGGCGATTCTTCAACCAGCTTTTGATGCCGCCGTTGAATTGAACACTCACGCTCGCCCAGATGGACGGTGTTGCCGTGTGTGTCCGCCAGAATCTGGAACTCGATATGGCGCGCCCCCACCAGCAGCTTTTCGACATACACCTCGCCGTTGCCGAAAGCATTTTCCGCCTCGCGCCGCGCCGAGGCCAGCGCTTCCGGCAGGTCTGCCATGCTGTGAACAGCACGCATTCCTTTACCGCCGCCGCCTGCCGTCGCTTTCACCAGCAGGGGAAACCCAATCGAGAGCGCGATGGCGATGATCTCGTCATCATGCATCCCCGGTTCTGTCCCCGGCACAACCGGGACGCCCGCTTTTTTGACTGTCTCTCGTGCCGATTGTTTGTCGCCCATTGTCTCGATGGCGTAGGGAGACGGGCCGATGAAAATCAACCCCTCATCCATGCACGCCTGCGAAAAATAGGCGCGTTCGGACAGGAAGCCGTAGCCGGGGTGGATGGCATCCGCGCCGGTTTTCTTGGCCGCTTCCAGGATTTTCTCAGCCACCAGATAGCTCTCGCGCGGCTGCGGCGGGCCGATGTGTACGGCCTCATCCGCATAGCGCACATGCAGTGCCGCCCGGTCAGCATCGGAATAAACTGCTACTGTCTGGATACCCAGGTCGCGGCAGGCGCGGATGATCCGCACCGCGATCTCGCCCCGGTTGGCGATCAGCACCTTTTTGATTTTTAACTGCGATGACTCGCGTTCAGTAACCATTTTGCTACACCTTTTCCGTCAAAATTCCGGCTGCTTTACAGCGGAATATTCCCGTGTTTGCGTGCCGGGTTGCTGTCGCGCTTGTTTTGCAGCACTTCCAGCCCGTTGATGAGCCGCGCCCGCGTGTCGCGTGGTTCAATAATGTCGTCGATAAAACCACGCTCCGCCGCTACATAAGGGCTGGCGAATTTCTCCCGATATTCGGCGGTCAGTTCCGCTTTTTTCGCTACTGGGTCAGCCGCTTCTTCGATTTCCCGCCGGAAGATGATGCTCACCGCGCCGTCCGGCCCCATCACCGCGATTTCCGCCGTCGGCCAGGCCAGATTCAGGTCGCCGCGCAGGTGCTTGCTGCTCATGACGCAGTACGCGCCGCCGTAGCTCTTGCGCGTCGTCACCGTCAGCTTCGGCACAGTGGCTTCGCAGTAAGCGTACAGCAGTTTCGCCCCGGCGCGGATGATGCCGCCGTATTCCTGCGCCGTCCCCGGCATGTAACCCGGTACATCGACGAAGGTGATAATCGGCAGGTTGAAGGCATCGCAGAAGCGCACAAACCGCGCCGCTTTTTCGCTGGCATCAATGTCCAGTACGCCTGCCAGCACCGCCGGTTGGTTGGCGATGATGCCGACGCTGTGACCCCCCAGCCGCGCGAACCCAACCACAATATTCATGGCGAACTGCTCATGAATCTCGAAGAAATGTCCGTCGTCTACCACCTTCTTGATGACATCCTTGATGTCATAGGGTTTGTTCGGGTTGTCGGGAATAATCGTGTCAAGTTCCGCGTCTGCCCGCAGTGGGTCATCGGTTGTCGCTACAAAAGGCGGGTCTTCCATGTTGTTGTTGGGGATGTAGCTCAGGAGTTCCCGCGCCAGCAGCAGCGCTTGTGTCTCGTTCTCCGCTACCAGATGACAGACACCGCTCTTGGTCGCGTGGATGCTTGCCCCGCCCAGGTCTTCATGCGTTACATCTTCATGGGTCACACTTTTTACCACATCTGGCCCGGTGATGTACATATAGCTGGTGTCCTTCACCATAATGATGAAGTCCGTCAGCGCCGGGCTGTAGACCGCGCCGCCCGCGCACGGGCCCATGATCATGCTGATCTGCGGCACGACACCGCTGCTCATGGTATTCCGCAGAAAAATTTCGGCATACCCGCCCAGGCTGTCCACGCCTTCCTGGATGCGTGCGCCGCCGCTGTCGTTCAGGCCGATCACCGGTGCCCCTGTTTTGAGCGCCATATCCATGATTTTGCAGATTTTTTCGGCATGTGCCTGGCTCAGGCTGCCACCAATCACGGTGAAATCCTGCGAATAGACGTACACCAGACGGCTGTCTACTGTCCCCCATCCCGTCACTACGCTGTCGCCCAGGAATTTCTTTTTCGCCATGCCGAAGTCATGGGCGCGGTGGACGACAAAGGCATCCAGCTCTCGCAGCGAACCGGGATCGAGCAGAATATCAAGGCGCTCCTGCGCGGTATTGCGTCCGGCTTCGTGCTGTTTTTTGATGCGTTCTGCACCGCCTCCGGCTTTGCTTTCTTCGCGTTTCAGGCGTAGGGTATCAACTTTAGGATTGGCTACCATCGTTTAAGACTCCATCAAGACTGATTGTTCGTGCGCCCGGCCAGCGCGATATAAGTAACCGGGACGAGCAGCAGGGCGGCGGTCAGGAGCAATAAGAACGGCCAACGCCCCCTGTCGTAATCCGCCTGCGAAAATAATAACAGCCGCAGCAGGCTGTAGATGCTAAATCCAAGCAGCAGCATCGCCGTATAAAGCCGCCCTCGACCCCGCCACAGCAATCCCACACCGGCTAAACCACCCATAGCCCACAGGCTGCTGGCGACGAACGCCAATCCTACAGGCAGATGCGTTTGAATATCAGGGGAAATTTGCAGAGCGCGTATCGCTGCTGTGATCTGAAACAGGCAGAACAGAACGGTCAGGCCGATCAGCGTAACCGGGCGAGGGAGTTTTGCGTCGGGCGTTGTGCTGTGCATGGTCATCTTACAGCCGATTATAACCCGCTGCATGGACGACCACAAAACAAAATATAGGCCGGACAGGGTGTTAAAGATCATCCTTGCATCGTTTGGATAGCGCTGTCCGGCTCGCGAATGCGAAATTTTTCTATCGGGGTGCCAGCCGGATGTGGATGATGACCTCGCCCCCGCCGAACTCCGGGCGCAGCATCACCTCATCATATGCTACCGAAAAGCTCTTGTTTGGCGGGCAGTAGTGCCGTGTATAGGCATAAAATGCCCCGTAGAAAATATCTTCCGGGTAAGGCGAACGCAGCCGCAGGATGAAGTGATTATCATTCACTTTCTCAAACTGCACATGCCCAACATCGCCCTTGTGCCGCGACTGCCAGATGGCATCATACTTGCTGTAAAATTCCTCAATCGGCATGGCTTTCAGCGGGGCAGGCATTGACTCGATGCTCAGTTCGGCGGCTTTCATGCCAATGCTGACGAAGGTTGATGAAGCGTTCCCGCCTTTAGATGCGATTTCGCTCAGAATGTCCAGCACATTCTGAAGGGGATACCACGCTGCCGGGTCGATATTGTCCAGCTTATGCTGTTTGAGGATGGCTTCGATGTCTTCATAGAGAATGTTCTTGGTCAATGCTGAGGCCGTCATGCCGACAATTTGCGAATTCGGCTCAAATTCCTTATAGCGTCCCATGAGATGTCTTACTGCTCCCGTCATTGTGACGTAATTGAAAGGTTGTTTTCATTATAAATCAGCTTTGTTACATCATGTTACGCCCTTTCCTTAATTGTTGTGAAAAATAGCGCAAATACGCTGTGACCTTTAATTGCCAGCGGTAAATGCGCTTTGTTCGGGCTATAATGCCGCTGCTTACTCGGTCTATACACTTGGGTTTGATCGTGATGATACAAAAATTATGGATGGGACTCGCGCTTTTTCTGCTGGCGGCCTGTGGCGGCAGTGGAACAGCAGGCGACCCGGCGGATGCCGTTGAGAAATATCTGACCGCTAAAATAGCCGCAGACGAAACTGCCCTGCGTGGCCTGCTGTGCAGCGAAAAAGAAGCTGATCTCCAATCGGAGGCGATGGCTTTTGCCAGCGTTGAAGGCGTCACGCTCGAAGATATGGACTGCCAGCGTGCAGGCGATGATAAAGTGACCTGCGCCGGTAAAATTGTCGCCATCTATGGGACGGAGAACACCGAATTCCCACTTGTTTCATACCGCGTCGTACAGGAAGATGGGGAATGGAAGTGGTGCGGGGAGAGCAGTTAACCTGTCATGCGTTCACTCTTCACCCGTGAAAATCTGCTGGCGCTCGGCCTGTGTCTGATCGTGATTCTCCTGTTGATCGCCACCACGGACAGCGCACCGCAGTGGATTTATCAGGGTTTCTAAAAGCGTGAGTTTCGACTTAACGGCTGTCGCGCTGTTGGGGGCGGCGGGGCTGCTCTATGGTTTTATCCCGGCACGCTGGCGCGGTTGGGTGCTGCTGCTGGGCAGTATCGCCGCCATTTATGTGTTGCAGCCTGCCGCGCTGCCCATCCGTTTCAGCGCTTACATTTTCCCGACGGCGGCAGTTGCCTTATCCGTCCTCGGTTGGTGGTTCACCCGCGCCCCGCAGCAGCCTGTTACCCGTGAAGATCGTCTCACGCTCTTCATTATCGCCGCTCTCGTGATCGGTCTGTCGCTGCTGCGTTTCCTCCCGGCGGAATGGCGCATCATCGCCCGCCCGCCTGACCCTCTCGCCGTCATCAT
This sequence comes from uncultured Anaerolineaceae bacterium, assembly GCA_964447795.1. Lineage (GTDB taxonomy): Bacteria > Chloroflexota > Anaerolineae > Aggregatilineales > Phototrophicaceae > CFX2. The sequence continues at coordinate 45,851 of CAYUTY010000029.1, read as the reverse complement.
CGTGCTGTTTGCGCTGGCTGTCTTCGCACTGGTGATCCGGCACATTGCCGCGCTGCAAAACCATTCGGCAGGGCTTTTTATTCTGCTCATCGTTCTGCTGTTTGTGGCGCTCAAAACGGAGCCGTTTGCTGTCGAAATCAGCCGTCTCTGGCGCAGCGCTGCCGGGCAGGACACGGCGCTGGCGAGCATGGCCGATCTCAACTGGCTCGGTTTTTCTTATCTCGCCTTCCGCCTGATACACACCCTCCGTGACCGGCAAACCGGGTTGCTCCCGGTGCTTTCCCTGCGTGAATATGTCACCTATATGGTTTTTGCGCCCGCCTTTACCGCCGGGCCGATTGACCGCGCCGAACGCTTCACCGCCGACCTCCGCACCGAAAACTTATCTGGAGATTCCCTTTCAGAGACACCGGAGACGCCAGACGCCCCCTTTCTCCGTGTATGGGGAAAGGGGGGTGGGGGGATAGGGGTTGAATTAGGGGTGAGGATAAATCAAGCCTTGCCCCGCCTCGCCCTCGGTCTGCTTAAAAAGTTCGTCATTGCCGACACCCTGGCGGCAGGTCTGGCACTCACACCCAACCTCGTCGAACAATCCACTTCCACTTTTTATCTCTGGTTACTGCTCTATGGTTATGCCCTGCGATTGTTCTTCGACTTCAGCGGTTACAGTGACATCGCTATCGGCCTGGGGATACTTTTTGGCATCAGCCTGCCGGAGAATTTCAACCGGCCCTATTTTAAAACCAATCTGACCGCCTTCTGGCAAAGCTGGCACATGACCCTCAGCAGTTGGGCGCGTTTTTACGTCTTCACGCCTTTTTCCCGCGCTTTGCTCCGCCGCAAGCTGACACCAGCCGTAGTCGTGCTGCTGGCGCACGTGGCAACCATGACCGTTGTCGGCCTTTGGCACGGCGTTACAGTGAATTTTTTTATCTGGGGGTTGTGGCACGCGGCAGGGCTTTTTCTGCACAAACAGTGGGCAGACCGGACGCGCGCCTGGTATCGTGGGTTAGAGGGAAAACGCAAAAAAGCCTGGGCAATTTTCGGCTGGTTTATCACATTCCACTATATCACCCTCGGCTGGGTCTGGTTCGCGCTGCCGGGAACGGCGCTGGCGCTGCGAACTTTTGCCAGACTTTTAGGCCTACCCTGACTGAATGGTGAAAACCAGATTGCCCAACCGTACTACGTCACCCGCGCACAGAATATGCGGCTGGTGCGCTGCGACCCGCCGGTCGTTGACAAACGTCCCGTTGCTGCTGCCCATATCGGCAATTGCCAGTACCTCACCCATCCGGTACAGCGCTGCATGGAGGCGAGACACGCCGTTGTCGTGGGCATAATACGGTGTCAGGTCAATGACCGGTTCGTTGCTGGGAATATCCCGCCCTAACAAAACCCGCCCGGATTTCGGAATCGAGATCAATACCTGGTACTGGGGAAGCAGCAGCGAAAAAGCAGGTTCGCGTCCGGCGTTGTTACGCATAATCTTCCGGGCTTCAAATACCTGATGTTCGCTCACCTGTTTGGTTGTTGGTGCTTTGGTAAGCTGTGGTGTAAACATGATGCCCTCCCCGCTATAATGATTTCATTTATGATTTTCATAATCATACAGATAGGAACAGATCAGTACATGGGCGGCACAGGGGATTCATCTATAGGCCAACTGACCCACTCCATACCAGCCGAAAAAAAGATGCATCGCTTGACCATGCGAATTCTGCTTAAAACACTGCTGCTTTTTGCGCTCTGTAACGGGGTTTATGCCGCCCTGAATCCCCTCGAAGTTCTGGGACGACTTTCGCTTTATAACACCCTGCTGCCGGGGCGGGAACGGCTGCCCTACGGCGAACAGCCGGCGTTGGCCTATAACCTCAGCCTCTATAACATCCCCGCCATGTTTGCCAGCCATGCCCTGGCTCGCCCCAAAGCATCGGATGAATTTCGTGTATTCATCCTCGGTGATTCCAATACCTGGGGCTGGCGGCTGGAAAATCGGGATACACTGGCTGCTTATCTCAACGGCTATGATCTCATCGCCAGCGATGGCCGCCGTATTGTGTTTTACAACCTCGGCTACCCGGTCATGTCGCTGACCAAAGATTTGCTATTGCTGGATGAAGCCCTGCGTTATCAGCCGGACGCGCTCATCTGGTTGCTAACGCTCGAATCCTTCCCCCGTGACAAACAGCTTTTCCCGCCGTTGGTGCAAAATAACCCCGAACGCACCCGCGCCCTGATTGAACATTTTGCGCTCAATCTATCGCCCGACGATCCGCGTTTCATCCAGCGTGATTTTTTCGCCCGCACCATCATCGGCGAGCGGCGCGGGCTGGCTGATTGGCTGCGTCTTCAATCCTATGGCTTCTCCTGGGCCGCCACCGGCATCGACCAATACATCCCAGCAGAATTCACGCCTGTCATGCGCGACCTCTCATCTGATGAAAAATGGCAAACATTCGACACGCCTGTCATCTTCGCCGAAAATGACCTTGCCTTCGATGTCCTTCAGGCTGGGATTTCGCTTGCTGGCGATGTGCCAGTCATGCTTGTCAATGAACCGATTTACATCACTGACGGTGAAAATTCCGCCCTTCGCTACAATAGCTGGTATCCGCGCTGGGCTTACGATCAATACCGCACCATGCTCGCGGCGGAGGCCATCGTCAATCAATGGCTCTATCTTGATCTCTGGTCGGTGGTTGATGCTGACCAATTCACCGATAGCCCGGTACACCTTTCCTCTGCCGCGACACAACTGCTGGCGGAACAAATCATTGACCAGCTTCGTACACCTGAAAACAACTATCCGTGATCTTAATAGCTGGTCTTCATCCTCAATTCCCTTTGAACTGCGTGAAGAGGAGCTTCGCAGATCAGCAAAGTCCCCTCTCCATGCAATGGGGAGGGGATTTAAGGCTTGTCCGGTACTCAAAATCTTCGCCTTATTTGGCATTTGCTCCCCCTCTCCATCGCAATGGGGAGGGGGCTGGGGGGTGGGGTGAAGGCGAGCTATCACCCCTTTCATCAAAACTGTCGCCCCTCGCTACGCAGTGGAGAGGGGGTGAGGATGATGTCAGTACCGGTCAACGCTATTTAGGGGTGGGGATGGTTCAGGAAAGCAATTAGCAATCAGAGTATCCATAGGCATGTTGATGAAAAAATTAATTTCTGGCTTGGTTCTCTTTATGCTGGGACTTATGCTACTTCCGCTCGCCGCGCAGGACGCCGCACCCACATGGCCGCTCTGGACAAAGCACGAGGCGTCGCTTTATTCCGGTCAATTTTTTGTCGCCTCCGATGTCACGTTGATCGACGAGGGCGATTTCTACCGCATGTATTACACCTGCATGGACTTCCTGCGGGAATTACCCCGCGCCATCTTGTGCAGCGCCACCTCGCCCGACGGTTTTACGTGGGAAAATGTCCCGGTAGAAGGTGATCTGGAAGGGTTGGTGCTGCGCGGGCGTGATGATGCTTGGGATAACAATCTCGAAGGCTCGTATGCCATCAAAAAAGACGGACAATACCTGCTCTACTATTCCGGTTATGGCGACGAAGGAACACTCGCCAAAGGCTATCCAGCGGCGATGGGCTTGGCAATCTCCGACGATGGCATCCATTTTGAGCGGGTACAATCCGACCCTATTTTAGCCCCCACCCCCGGCTGGTATGATAACGATGCTGTCTACAGCGAAGTCGTCTTTGAATATGAAGACGGCTATGGCATGATTTATGTCGGTCACTGCTATACAACTTGCGATCATGGCTATGAGACGACGCTGCTTGGCGCGACCTCATCCGATGGCATCGTTTGGACGAAATTACCTGACCCGGTGCTAGAGGCAATGCCCGACGATGTACCTTGGACGCGCGATGGCGTCGCCGAACCCTCCCTCGTCATCGAGCCGGATGGCGCGGTCACGCTCTTTTTCACCGGCCTGCGCGATGCTGACCGCTGGCTCGGCATGGCGCGTGGCGAATCGCCCTTCGGCCCGTGGGAAGTCAACCCGCTGCCGATTGTGCAGCCCACGCCGGGAACATTCGACGCAGGCGGCACACTCGCGCCGCATGTGCTGATCGAAGATGGCATCGCCCGTATGTGGTATCTCGGTGTGCAGCCAATCGAAGGCGGCGAGTATTATCATGTTGGCTATGCGGAAGCGGCCTGGCCGTGATATGCTTTGCCCCTTTGCTGCTTTGTGTCTTTGCGTAAATTTTTGCTTTTGAAAGGGCATCTATGGACGACCAAACCGTGCGCGAAAAGCTCCGCACATACATCCTCATCAACCTCATCCGCGATGCAAAGTATCCTCTCAAAGATGACGAGGGCATCATCACCAAAGGGTTGATGGATTCGTTCGCGCTGGCGGAACTGGCGGTTTACGTCGAAGGGGAATTTAATGTCTACATCCCTGACCCCGACCTGACCGTCGAGAAAATGGACACCCTCGATCAGATGGTAGCGCGGGTGCTAAAAGGCTAAATAGGCCGAAAAGTGAGGGGTTTCTCCCTCAAAATCGAAACAAATGTTATGACAAATGTTTCACAACTCGTTCACGTTGTCGGTTAAAATAAGATCAGTCCGTCATACGGCTTGGTAGTTGGTCATTATGCTAGTTTCACTCCGCTACACTTCGCCTGGCTCCCCCTCTCTACGCAGTGGAGAGGGGGTTGGGGGGTGAGGATTTGAGTGAAGAAAATCAAATGGCGGCGATGATGCACTTTTGAAAACCTTCCGCCATCGCCGCCGCCGCCATTTGAACGGTGAAAAAACAGGTGATAATTATTTTCACCATTTTCACCACCACCGGACGAACAGGTATCCATGTCATGCTGAATGACGATTTCACCATGGAATAACATGCTCAATCTCGCCAACCGTAACGCCTTTAATACCCTGCTCGATGCTGTCACGCTGGCACAGCCGGACGACTCGCCCGCTATCATTTACGTCGAAACCGGCGCAGAACCCATCACCGTTACCCGCGCTGACTTCCGCCGCGAATCGCTGCGCTATGCCGACGCCCTGCATAACATCGGTATTGTCCCCCGTGATCTGCTCGTCATCGCCCATACCCAGAATTTAGAGAGCATTTTTGCCTTCTGGGGAGCACTCATGATCGGCGCGATTCCTTCCATGTTCCCCACCCTCACCGAAAAACTCGACCCCGCCATTTACATGGAAAGCATGGCCGAGCTGGCAGCCCGTTCCGCTGTACGTGCTGTCCTCACAACCGACGACTTCGCCCCTGCGCTCGCGCCCGCGCTTCCCTGCCCGGTTTATGGCTCATCATCGCTCAAAGCCTCCCCCTCTCTGCCAGGTGGGGAGGCCGCGAATATCTCATCAAGTGAGGGTGGGGGATGCGGATTGCAACAGCATGACTCTCCCCCTCTCCGTGAATGGGGAGGGGGCAGGGGAGTGGGGTTAACAACCGAAACCGCCTTTCTCCAGCACTCCAGCGGCACAACCGGCCTGCAAAAAGGCGTCGCTCTTTCGCACAGCGCCGTCCTCAACCAGCTTGCCAGCTACAGCCATGCTATCGCCTTGAGCCAGCAGGATGTCATCGTAAGCTGGCTGCCCCTCTATCACGATATGGGTTTGATCGCCGGGTTTCTGCTGCCGCTGGTGCAGGGCATCCCGCTGGTGTTAATGTCCCCCTTTGATTGGGCCAAACACCCGGCGCTGCTGTTCCGTGCCATTCATGACTACAGTGGAACGCTGTGCTGGCTGCCCAACTTCGCCTACAACCACTGCGCCCGCCGCATCCGCGCCCGCGATCTCGAAGGGCTTTCGGCGGCCACAATGCGGATGTTCATCAACTGTTCTGAGCCGGTTCATGACGACAGTCACCGGCTTTTCGTCGAACGCTTTGCCCCCCTCGGCATCACGACTGAAAAACTGGCCGTCAGCTATGCGATGGCTGAGAACACCTTTGCCGTCACACAGACGCCTCCCGGCCAGCCCGCATTGCTGGATGTGATTGACCGCGCCGAACTGGAACAGAACCGTCGCGCGGTTCCCGTCCTGCTCGAAGACCCTCGCGCCGCCGTAAAAGTCTCCTGTGGCAAACCCATCAGCGGAACAGCCGTGCAGGTCATTGACGACAATGGTCAGGCCTTGCCGGAACGTATTGTCGGTGAACTGGCTGTTAAAAGTGACTGTATGCTGAATGGCTACTACAAACGCGATGATCTTCAGCCGTTTGTCGAGGGCTGGTATCGCACTGGTGATCGGGGTTATATCGCTGACGGAGAGGTGTATATCATCGGGCGCTCCAAAGACCTGATTATCAATGCCGGGAAAAATGTCTACCCGCAGGATGTTGAAGCCATCGTCAATACAGTGCCGGGCGTCCATGCCGGGCGCGCCGTTGCCTTTGGTGTATCGGACGAGCGCGAAGGCACAGAGTTGATCGCCGTCATCGCTGAAGTCCTGACCGGCGAGGACAGCCACGCGCAGATCACCGCTGATATACGGGCCGCCGTTGCCCGCGCCAGCACCGTCACTGTCAGTTATGTGTATCTCGTCGCCGAAAAATGGCTCATCAAAACATCCAGCGGCAAAATCGCCCGCGCAGCCAACCGCGATAAGTGGCTGGCCGAACGCGCTGAAAATCAATGAGCGACAGCAGCGAATACCAGCAGTTGCAGATGGTCTGGCCGGAGGCACGGCTGGAAACCCCGCCCCCCATTGTTGTGCCGCCCGCTTACAGCCTGCGAACCTATCGCCCCGGCGATGAAACGCGCTTTTATGAAGTGATGGATTTGGCGGGCTGGCCGGGCTGGGATGACGAACGCCTGCGCCCCTGGAAAGCGCGTATTTTGCCTGCTGGCTGGTTCATGGCTGTTCATGAAGCCAGCGCTCAGATTGCAGCGACGGCGATGTGCCTGCACAGCCACGAAGATGACCACCCCTTTGGCGCGGAACTCGGCTGGGTGGCTGGTGACCCGGCGCATAAGGGCAGGGGCGTAGGACGAGCCGTTTGCGCCGCTGCTACCGCCCGCATGATCGATATAGGCTATCGCAGCATTCATCTCTATACCGAGGACTGGCGGCCAGCCGCGCTCAGGATTTACCTGACAATCGGTTATGTTCCGTATCTCTATACGCCCGCCATGTTGGAACGCTGGCAGGCCGTCTGTGCCGAAATCAACTGGCCCTTCACGCCCGAAAACTGGCGGCAGCCCTGACCGGCCATACCCCTCACGCCGGGCAACCGTAGGGTAAACGGTCAGTTCGCTTTATTCGCAGGCGGTAAAATACGATCAAAACCAAATATTAACTTTGGGAATTTGGTACTATGATGCGCTATGGAATCGTGATCGGCTGCCTGTTTGCTTTAGGGTTTGTCCTGTTCACTACGGCTCAGGATTTGCCGGATGCGCGTGTTGTGCCAATGGACAACCGGCTTCGCCTGCATATCACCCCGGCGCTGGACAGCGAAACTACCGCTTTTCTTGACCCTGAAACACCTCTAAAACTCCTCGGCAAAACCCGCGACAGCCAGTGGTTGCAGGTGCAGGCCGCAGACGGGGCCAATGGTTGGGTCGTGGTGCAGTTTGTGGAAATTTATATCAGCCTTGATGCCATCCCCATTACGACCGATATGCGCGCTCTGTCTGCCGGGGGCTATTCGCTCACCTCGGCGGTTGCCCGTAATGTGCGCTTCATCTACGAGTTAGGTCAACTGCTTGGCAATCAGTCCAACGTCTTTTCTAAAGTCGGTGACAGCATCACGGTTGCCTCGCACATGCTTCAGCCGATCAGTTCCGGGTTTTACAACCTGGGCGATTACCAGTATTTGCAGTCCGTCATCGACCATTTCATGAGCGGGAAAGCTCGTGACGGCGATCCTTTCAGCAATGTCTCGGTTGCGGCAGGCGTGGGCTGGACGAGCGCCGCCGTGATTGACCCCCAGTATGCTGACCCGAACTGGTGTGATCGTGGCGAAATTCCGCTGACCTGCGAATACCGGCTGTCACGACCTTCTATCGCCCTCATCATGTTCGGCACCAATGATACCGCTCACCTGACCCCTGCTACCTACGAATATAATCTGAGCCAGATTGTTGAAATTTCAGTTGAAAAAGGCGTTATTCCCGTCCTGAGTACCATCCCCGTGCGGCAGGGCTACGAAGATGAATCGGCCCGTTTGAATGAAATGGTGATAAAAGTGAGCCGCCAGTACGACATCCCCCTGTGGGATTACGGCGCGGCCATGCAGTCCGCGCCCAATTTAGGTTTGGATATTGATGGCGTGCATCCTTCCATCCCGGCTAACGGTTTTAAAGGAGCGGCAGATTTCCGCGCCAGTAACCTATATTCCGGCTATGTCATCCGCAACCTGACCGCCTTACAAATGCTCGACATGATCTGGGAAGCAGTCAATCAGCCGGGTTTATAGAATTCTAATGCGGATGGTTTACGATGAGGATAAAGTTTGTCAGCACTTAGGAGGCTACCCTCATGAATGACCGCATCTACTACAGCCGCGAAGCCGAAATGCGCGTGAATCGCGAACGTACCATTGCCGTATTGATTTTTATGGGTCTGGGGTTGGGTATTGGCGCAGTCCTGGCGCTGATGTTTGCGCCCAAGAGCGGCGAAAAAACCCGCGCTGAACTCGCCAGCACGCTGGAAGATACTTTCGAAAATGGCCGCGAAACGACCACGCGGGCCGTCAACCGCCTTGAAAAAGAATTTGGCGACCTGCGGAAAAAAGTTGAAGACCGTCTCGAACAGCGTTAACCCTACAGGGGCGGAGACACTGCTCCGCCCTTCTTTCCCTCTCTTTTGTTACCCTGCTGTCTCGTATAATTCCACCATCACGCCGCCCGTACTTTTTGGATGCACAAAGGCATAGCGCGTGCCATCCTCGCGGGTGCGTGCTGTCTCATTGATGAGTTCAAATCCCTCAGCTTGAATGGCCTTAAGCGCTGCTTCAATATCCGGCACCGCCACACACAGGTGATGCATTCCCGCCCCGCGTTTCGCCAGGTATTTGGCGATACCGCTGTCCCCGCTGGTCGGCTTCAGCAGTTCAATCCGCGACTCCCCAACCGGCAGAAAGGCCACCTCTACCGCTTCCTGTTCGTTGTGTTCCGTCGCGCCCAGCGGCAAACCGAGCGCTTTCTGCCAGAAGTGTAGCGCCGCGTCCATGTCCTCCACGACGACGGCGATATGGTCAACCTTGATCGGTGTCATCTCAAAATCCTTTCGACTATCCCCATTATAGCGCGGCACAGTGTTATAATTCGGGGACGAAGAAAAGGTTTTTTGGAGGAAAAATATCATGGTTGCGACCAGCGAACCAATTGCCCTTACTCTACAACTGACAGATGAACATCTGGCATTACAGGATGCCGTGCGAAAGTTTGCCCAGAAGGAAATCGTCCCGATTGCGCCGGAGTTTGACGAAAGCGGCGAGTTCCCGCTCGATACCATCAAAAAGATGGGCGCGATGGGTTTGATGGGCATCGAAGTGCCCGAAGCATACGGCGGAGCGGGCATGGATGCGCTGGCCTATGTGCTGACAATGGTCGAGGTTGCCAAAGCCGACGCCAGCCACAGCACCATTGTCAGCGTTAACAATTCGCTTTACTGTCACGGCCTGATGAAATTTGGCACTGAAGACCAGAAGCAGCGCTTTCTCGTCCCGGTTGCCAGCGGTGAAAAAATTGGCGCGTATAGTCTGACTGAGCCGATGTCCGGCAGCGATGCCGGGACGATGGAGAGCCGCGCTGTCCTCAACGAAGCCGGAACACACTACATCATCAACGGGCGCAAAAGCTGGGTGACGAGCGGCCCGGTGGCCGATTATCTGGTGTTGTTCACCATGACCGCGCCGGAGAAAAAACATAAGGGCGTGACCGCTTTCCTGATTGATGCCAACCAGCCCGGTTTTATTCGCGGCAAGAAAGAGCCGAAACTTGGTATCCGCGCCAGTGCTACCAGCGAAATCGTCTACGACAATTACGAGTGTCCGGTGGAAAATGTGCTGGGGGAGGTTGGTGAAGGATTCAAAATCGCCATGACTGTTCTCGACGCCGGGCGCATCGGCATCGCCTCGCAGGCGCTGGGCATCGCTGAAGCCGCCTACGAGGCCAGTGTGCAGTACGCCCGCGAGCGGCTGGCCTTCGGCGAACCCATCGGCGCTTTCCAGATGACTCAGGCCAAAATCGCGGATATGAAAACCCGTATCGAGGCCAGCCGCCAGTTAATTTATAATGCCGTTCTCGCCAAAGAGCGTGGCAAAATCACAGGCGAGCGCTACACGGTGGAAGCCAGTATGGCAAAATTATTTGCCAGCGAAACGGCCATGTTTGTGGCGCATCAGGCGGTGCAGATTCACGGCGGTATGGGCTACAGCAAGGAACTCCCGGTAGAGCGCTATTTCCGCGATGCCAAAATCACCGAAATTTACGAAGGCACCAGCGAAATTCAGCGCCTCGTGATCGCCCGTAACGAACTGGGCCTGCGCTAGGAGTGAAAGAATATGGCACTGCCGAGAAGTTTTATGACAGCGCAGGAATATCTCGCATTTGAACGTGGCAGCGCGGAAAAGCATGAGTATATGGATGGCGTAGTCTTCGCCATGACAGGAGCAAGCCGCAATCATAATTTGATCGCCGGCAGCGCCTATGCCATGCTCTATGCTCAATTGCGCCAGCGCCCCTGTGAAATTTACCCCAGCGATATGCGTGTCAAAACCCGCTCGGCAGTTCTGTATACCTATCCTGATATTATCATTGTATGCGGCACACCTGAGTTTGAGGATCATACGCTCGACACACTGCTCAATCCAACGGTGATTATCGAAGTGCTTTCGCCTTCAACCGAGATGTATGATCGTGGCAAAAAGTTTCAGCATTACCGGACAATCCTCTCGTTGCAGGAATATGTTCTCATCGCGCAGGACAGCGCCCGTATTGAGCATTATCGGCGGCAGGGAGAGCAGTGGTTACTGACTGATATAGCAGGTCTTGAGGCGATAGTCGGGCTGCCAGCCGTTGAATGCAGCCTCAGCCTGAGCGATGTTTATGAAAAAGTCTCTTTTAATCAACAGACAGGAAATTCTTGATGAAAGCAGCAGTCATTACGGGGCATGGCGGGATGGATGTAGTCACGGTGGTGGACGACCTGCCTGTCCCTGATCCGGGGCCGGGCGAGGTGCGTGTACAGATGAAATCGGTTGCGCTCAACCGGCTCGACTTATGGGTGCGCCTCGGCTGGCCGGGGCTCAATCTGAAAATGCCGCACATTACCTGTGCCGATGGCGCGGGCGTGGTCGATCAGGTGGGGGAGGGTGTTAAAGCCTTCGCGCCCGGTGATCGTGTCTGTATCGACTCGACCATTGTTGATCCCGACAGTCCGGCGCTGATGACCGGGCTGGAAAATCAGTCACGGATTCACCTGCTCGGCGAAACTGTCCCCGGTGTCGCCGCGGAATATGCCGTTTTGCCGCAGCGTAACCTGATGAAGATGCCCGATCATGTCAGCTTCAATGATGCGGCTGCGGCAGGGCTGGTTTATGTGACCGCCTGGCACTCGCTCATGACACGCGGTAATTTACGTGCCGGTGAAAGCGTTTTGATTGTCGGGGCGGGCGGCGGCGTCAACAGCGCCAGCATCCAGATTGCTAAACTGGCCGGGGCAACGGTCTATGTGGTTGGCAGCAGCGCTGATAAATGCGCCAAAGCCCGCGAACTTGGTGCGGATGTGACCATCAACCGCGAAGAAGAACCAAACTGGTCAAAAGCGCTCTACAAAATGACCAACAAGCAGGGTGTGGACATCGTGGTCGATAATGTCGGCGCGGAAACCTTCATGGACAGCATCCGTTCGGCGCGTATCGGTGGGCGTCTGCTGGTCGTCGGCAATACCAGTGGCCCGTTTGTGGAGATCGACCTGCGCCAGATTTTCTTCCGCCATCTGAGCATTATCGGCAGCACCATGGGGCCGCATCAGGATTATGTCAAAGTCATGAATCTGGTCTTTGCCGGGCAGCTCAAACCGGTGATTGGGGCTGTCCTCCCGCTGGAAAAGGTGCGTGAAGGCATGGAAATGCTGGCGAACTTTGATGTGTTCGGGAAAATTGTGCTGGAAGTTGCTGGTTCCTAGCTGCTGGTCGCTGGTTGCCAGTTTCCAATATTACAAATCGGTATAGACTAGAAACTAGTGACCAGTAATCAGCGACTCGGCTTATGGAATACCAGGCGTACATTCTGCGGGCGATTGCGGATCAGTTGGGTGTGCCACCCTTGAACAAGGTGGCGCTTCAGCCGGGCATCAGCGCGGCCTATCGGGTGATCGTGCGCTATCATGACCGCCGCGCGGCGGACTCGGTGGCGACGCTCAAACGCTTCGGGCGGGAAGAATCCGCCTCGCTGGAAGTGGTATATCGCGGCCTGTTCGACGGCAAACCACTGACGCACACCATCGACGCCGAGCGCTACACCGCCTTCATGACCGGGCTGCAAACGGCTCGCTTCGACAACCTGAGCGACCAGATGAATATCCCACCGCATGGGGTTGATCTGTGGCTGCTGGAAAGGGCGGCGGGGGGCTTCGCCAAAAGTGTTATCCTCGCGCCGGAACTTTCATCCAATATTTACGCCCGGCTGGTTTACATGGTCGGAACGGTGCTGCCGGAAGCTATCCGCGAGGTGCGGGCCAGTTGAACCACCATACTATCAGAGATACAGGAATTTGATGCCTGATTACACCGAAACCGAAGTTAAGTTGTACGTGCCGCATCTCGAAGTGGTGCAGGCGCGGCTGGAAATGCTCGGCGCGACGCTGACCGCGCCGCGTGTCTATGAGCAGAATGTGCGCTACGAAAATGCTGCCCACACGCTGACAAGTGACGGAATCGTGCTGCGCTTACGGCAGGACACACGAGCGCGTCTGACCTACAAGGAAGGGGGCAGCGCTCAGGATGGCATCGTCAGCCGTACCGAAATTGAAGTTGAAGTCAGCGACTTCGCGGCGATGGAAGCGATTTTAGTCAAACTCGGTTATGCGACGGCCATGCGCTACGAAAAATACCGCACCACCTTCGCCCTGAACGGCGTCGAAATTGTGCTGGACGAGATGCCCTACGGTAATTTTGTGGAAATCGAAGGCGAATCAGGCGCGATTGCTGCGGCGATTGATCGTCTGGAATTACAGGATGCGCCGCGCAGCAGTGCCAGCTATGTGACGCTGTTTGAGAAGGTCAAAGCACAGCTTGGTCTGACATTTAATGACCTGACATTCGGGAACTTCAAAGGGCTGACTGTGCCGGAAAGCATGTTCCGCGACTGAAACAGTTATGATGGTCGCAGTGCGTCGTCAATGGCCGAACGAGCGATACGGTATTCGCCACCGATTCTGGCGGCAGGTAAACGCCCTTCCTCGATCATCGCCAGCACATCACTTTCAGACACCCGCAGATAACCGGCGGCTTCGGCGACGGTCAACACGCTGCTGGTCGGGATGCTGACGAGGGGCGCAGTTTCCGTCAGCGAATCGTCCGGCGCGGTGGAATACAGGTAGGCGGCGATGATGAAGCAGGTCAGCACCCCTACCAGTTCGATGATGCTGATCGTGCCGAGATTGCGCGTTACCTCATCCATCGTGCGAGCATTGAAGCCGATAATAACGCCGAGCATCAGCGCCAGCGGCCCTGGAATCATGAGGATGATGCCGATCAGGCGGGCGCGTTCGCCGCGCACAGTTTTGTTGCCCCACAGCCGGATGCGACCCGTCAGCAGGGCGAATAATCCACCAAAAAAGAAAATGCCTTCACAGATCAGCAGCATAGCCCGCCCTTTCAGCGACACGCCCTGCACAATCTTATTGTAGTCCGCTCAGTTGAGGGCGGGCAAGTTTAGCGTTTCAGGGATTACGCAGTTCGTTCCGATAAATGCTGATCTGGTAGGCTGCGCCGATAGCCCCCAGCAGCAGCCAGGCGATGACCACCAGCGGCGACTCCAGCCGAATCGAGTTATCCGGGTTGAATACAAGCAGGCCGGGGAAAATCAGCGCTGCGCCATAGAGAATAGCTGCCGCGCCATTAAAAGCGGTGCTGACGACGATCATCCATTTATTGAGGACGAAGGCGACGAACGCGCCGATAATCAACCCCACCACCAGCCCGATCAGCAGAATGGTGTTATCGTTCACGCCCAGCGACAGCAGAAGTGTCTGCGCGACCACCCCGCCTAGCATAGCCCCGGCGATGATGATTCCGATCACGTAAAGGAAGTAAAATATAATCGCGCCGATCAGGCCGCCAATCAGCCCGACAATCACTTCCAGCACCACCTGATCGCTGGCGATGAGCGCCGTACCAATGCCGAAACCGACCACAAAGCCGAGCAGCGCCAGCACGATACGGAAAAAGCGATACCCGAAAAAGCAGCTCAACAGACCGATAACAATGGAAAACGCTCCGCCGAGCATTGCCGCCGCGTTGGGTGACATTTGACAGTTCCTTTCTACCAGTAAATCCGTTAAGTTCAGTGTAACGGAAGCGGCGGAGCAGGGCAACCGCGTAGCGCACCTGCACGCTGGGTGGCATAATGGCGACAGGCAAGAGAAATGGAACCATCCTATGGGAACACATACCTATCTGTTTGCAAAAACGCCCGTCCTGCCTACACTGCGGGAACTGATGGATTGGGCGGCGGGCAAAGGCCATCCACTCAAATTGAGCGTGGAAATGTTCGATGATGATGAGGAAGAAGACGCTTTTTTAGCTGAACACCTGGACGCAACGACATGGCGGCATGTGGGCTTTGATGATGCAGCAGAGCGATGGGTCGGCTCAATCAACTATATAGTGACCAGCGACAGCATTTTTACAGAGAATTTGCAGTTATTCAAAAATGAAATTGCACAACTGGCTGACTCGCCGGCGAAACAGCGAATATCAGCCCATCTCGAAGCGACACAGTTATTCATCGATGTTCAGCATAATGTCCGCGAACGGGAAACCTGGGACGCACAGGACGCCATTACTGGCTATTTCACCCGGCGGGACGATGTGATCGCACGGCTGGATAATGTAGACCAGTATGTACAACAGGGCAAAGTTATTTTGCGACTTTGAGGAGTGCAGGATTATGACCACAGCAGAGCCGGTCAAAAATAAAACACAGCAGGAGCGCAAAGAGGAATTCGCGACCTCGTCCGACATTCCGCTGGAGCGGGTCTACGGGCCGGAGGACGCGCCGATTGACTACGAGCGCGACCTCGGCGAACCAGGCGAATACCCGTTCACACGCGGCGTCCAGCCGACCATGTATCGGGGGCGCTTCTGGACGATGCGCCAGTATGCCGGTTACGCATCAGCCGAAGAATCGAACGCCCGTTACCGCTACCTGCTCGATCAGGGACAGACCGGTTTATCGGTAGCTTTCGACCTGCCGACACAGATTGGCTACGACGCCGACGACCCGATGGCGCTGGGCGAAGTCGGCAAAGTTGGCGTGAGCATCAGCAGCGTGCATGACATGGCACGTTTGTTTGACAAGATTCCGCTGGATAAAGTCTCGACCAGTATGACCATCAATGCCCCGGCGACGGTGCTGCTGGCGATGTATATCGCGGTGGGCAGACGGCAGGGCGTGGAGGAAAACAAACTGCGTGGGACGGTGCAGAATGACATCCTCAAGGAATACATCGCACGCGGCACCTATATTTATCCGCCGGAGCCGTCGATGCGGCTGATTACCGATTTGTTCGCCTACTGCAAGACGGATGTGCCTCACTGGAATACCATTAGCATCAGCGGCTATCACATCCGCGAGGCGGGTTGTACCGCCGTACAGGAAGTGGCCTTCACGCTGGCGAACGGGATTGCTTACGTGCAGGCGGCGATTGATGCCGGGCTGGATGTGGATGATTTTGCGCCGCAGCTTTCGTTCTTTTTTAACGCGCACAATCAATTTCTGGAAGAGATCGCCAAGTTCCGTGCTGCCCGTAAATTGTGGGCGATCATCATGCGCGAGCGTTTTGGGGCGAAAAATCCACGCTCGTGGCAGTTGAAGTTCCACACACAGACCGGCGGCAGCACGCTGACGGCGCAGCAGCCGGAGAATAATATCGCCCGCGTGACCATGCAGGCGCTGGCGGCTGTGCTGGGGGGGACGCAATCACTGCATACCAACAGCATGGATGAGGCGCTGGCCTTGCCGACGGAGAAGGCCGTTCAGGTGGCGCTGCGGACGCAGCAGATCATCGCCTACGAAACTGGCGTGGCTGACACGGTTGACCCGCTGGCTGGGAGCTACGCGGTGGAACACCTGACGGATGAAATTCTCCAGCGGGCGCAGGGATATATTGAGCGGATTGACACGATGGGTGGGGCGCTGGCGGCTATCGAAAACGGCTTCATCAACGGGGAAATTCAGGACGCAGCCTACCGTTACCTCAAGGCTGTCGAGAGTGGGGAGCAGGTGATTGTCGGCGTCAATCAGTTTGCCACCTCAGAAAGCAGCCAGCCGGATTTGCTCCGCGTAGACCCGGCGATTGAGGCAGCGCAGCGGGCGAAGCTGGCCGACCTGCGGACGCGGCGTGATAACGCGAAAGTGGCTGAACTGCGCGGTCAGCTTGAGAAAGCCGCACGGGAGAAAGATAACCTGATGCCGTTGTTTGTCACCTGCGTTGAGAACGATGTGACGTTGGGCGAAATCTGCCACACGCTGCGGGGTGTCTTCGGGGAATACCAGGCCAATGTGAGTATATAAAGCGAAAAGCATCATCAGACAACAGGAAAAATTATTTTTTAATACAAGTTGATCACCTGTAAAAACTTGTCGCGGCAGTGGCAGGCGGGAACGAGCGAGCGGGGCGCGGCAGTGACAATTTTCCGCCAGAAAAAACGGCGGCAGCAGGCGGCACAGGCGCGGCGATGGCAATTCTGCCGCGGGAAAGCCGGGAACCAGTCGCCGCCGTGATAATCTGGCATTTTTGCGGCGGGAATGACCGGCACTGGCGCTGCCATTGGCGCTCTTTTTGTCGCCATTCAACTGCCATTTCGCCTGTAAAGGTGCTGTGAACCGCGCCCCGTCCCCCACTCCGGGGGTAGGAGCGGGGGCGGTCAAGAAAAGGGGCAACTGCGGTCGGTTTGTCCGGCTAAGGACAAATATCAGTTTAGCACAAAAGTTCTAATATGTCAAGTTTCAGCGTTGAATTTCTGTAAGGTGTCGTTTGCCCCGGCGGGCGTGGTGCATTATGGTAGAGAGAAACAGGGACGGCACAGGATAAAACGATGAGCGACGACGCGCAGTTCAACGCAGCATTTGAAACATGGCTGAAGCGGGTACAGGAACGCCCGCTCCCGGCGCACCCGATTCAGCGGATTCGGACGATGGCGAAAGAGGTGGCGGAAGGGGCGGCGCAGCAGTTCTGGGCGGTGTACATCTACTTCTTTCGTGGGCAGGTGCAGGATTATGATGTGCAGGAGCTGTTGATTCGCTATCTGAAAGAGCGCTGGAATAATGAGTATCCCAACTTCTGGCTGCTGATGCGGAATGGCTATCTGGAACAGGGCGAGGCGGGCAGCAGCGAACAACTGCTGCTGACGCCGCTGGCCTTCGCGCTGGCAGACGAGGCCGAACCGACCAGCATTTTCATCTCCTACAAACGCAGCGAGAGCAGCGCCTTCGCCCTGCTGACGCTGGCGCGGCTGAAGGCGGCGGGGGTAGAACCGTTCGTCGATCTGGCTTTAGTGCCGGGGGAAGACTGGCAGGCCGGGCTGAAAGCGCGTATTGGGCAGTATCAATATCTGATCGCGCTGCTGGGAAAAAGCACACTCGATTCTGACGTGTGCCGACAGGAATTGATGTGGGCGCGGGAGGCGGGGCTGACGATTATCCCGGTGTGGCACAACGGCTTTGTCTACCGCTCAGCGGATTGGCCGGGGATGCCGCCAGAACTGGATAAACTGCTCGGCGGGACGCACACAATTCGGGTGATCGAAGAAAGCGCCCTCGGCTACAACAACGCGCTGGTGGAACTGCTGAATCGCTTTGGGGTAACACCATAAGAGTCGCTAGGTTCTGTTGAGATTAGAGCTAAATGGGCTAAGGTTGTCACCCGACAACCTTAAAAGTGACCGATGGAGAGTGGTCGAAAATTCAGCAATTTCTGAAACAAGACGTCCGTAGGGGGAACGAGGCCGAATGGGTAGGACTAGATGATTGGTTTTCGCATCAAAAACTGCTTGCACCGTTTAGTGTGTCGCCGCCTTTACAACTCACCAGCGTGAACCTACGTATAGGACATGGAATTCTCCACAAAAAGGAATGTGATCTATGTCCTCAAAACGTTGGTTGACTGCTGCTGTTGTGTTACTGGTGCTGTCCTTGGGGCTGATTTTCCCCGTGGGCGCTCAGGATTTTGGGATGACTCTGCCTGAACCAACCGGATCGCCCGTCGGTTTTCGGTTGTATGCGGTCGTGGATGAAGCACGAGAGGAAGTTTTCACGGAAGAAGCGGGGGACGTCCGCACCTTCCCGCTGGCGATCTATTACCCTGCTGTTCCTGCTGCGGATGCTGTGCCTGCACCTTACACCACCGATGCCGAAAACGCTGTTTACAATACTGCGCTGATGATGCCGCCGGAGGTGTTCAAAGCCATCACAGGACATTTGTACGTTGATGCGCCGCTTGCACAGCGTGAAGGCGGCTACCCTGTGCTGATGTTTTCGCCGGGATTCGGCGCATCGATCCGCTTTTACAGCACACTTCTGACCGAATTGGCGAGCCGGGGGTTCGTCGTGGCGGTGGTGGATCATCCGTACAGCCAGACAGTATCGCTGTTCCCCGACGATTCGGTGATCACGGCGAACGCGGCGGGATCGAACCTATCGACCAGTGAAGCGCTGAGTCTGGTTCTGAATACGTGGATCGAAGATACAAGGTACGCGCTCGATCATCTGTCAGAGTTGAACGAGGCTGATCCCGTACTGGCAGGTGCGTTCGACCTCGATCATGTCGGTGCGTTCGGTCATTCCTTCGGCGGAGCGACTGCGGCGAATGTCTCGTTGGTGGATGATCGCGTACTCGCATCGATCAATATGGATGGCGAGGTGTTCGGAGATGCCGCGCAAGGCGTTACCAAACCGTTCATGGTGATGACCAGCCCTAATGACTTCAGCGACGAGGATTTGGCGGCGGTCGGGATGACGCGGCAGGCGTTCGAGTCCGCTATGGCGAAGTTCAATAACAGCATTAACGGGGCGTTGGCGGCATCTGAAGCGCCCTATCGCCTCTCGATTACCGGAACGCTGCACAGCACCTACAGCATCGACGTCGCGCTGCTGCGGAATCTGCTGCCGGAATACATCACACCGGAAATGGTCGGTTCAATTGACGGCGCACGCGCCAACCAGGTCATCGCGGACTATACGGTGGCGTTCTTCAATACCTATCTGCTAAGCGACTCTTCGCCCCTGCTAGACGGAATGTCGGCGGATTATCCCGAAGTGGAATTCCTGACAGCGCCAGGCAGCGAACAGTAATCGAACTCATTGAGACTTTGCGCCGACAAAATCAGGCATTTTGGTCGGATAGTCTCCCGTGTAACAAACTGGCTCGACGCTATCCCGGTTTTTGCAACTCACCTTCAGCCGGGAACATGGAGTCTCAGTTCATGACCCTGTGTTCCCGGCTGAATGAACGCCCTGCGGAAGCAGATTTCAGGCGTTTTGCAGCGCCAGATGCGGCAGCAGTTTAGTCTCGATGCGTTCGCGGGGCGTATAGCCGATGATGCGCTCTACCGGCGAACCGCCCACGAAGAGAATCAGGGTGGGCAGCCCCATCACGCCGTACTGCTGGACAAGCTCCGGGTTCGCGTCGCTGTCGAGCAGGCCGACGCGCAGTTTGCCTTCGTATTTACCGGCGATCTCGTGGATGATGGGGGCGAGCATCTTGCAGGGTGGACACCAGTCCGCCGTAAATTCGACCAGCACCGGCAGGTCAGACTGGAGAACCTGCGCCCCGAAATCCTGCTCACTGGCTTCAAATGTCAGATGACTCATCGGATTTTCCTTTCGTGAACGAATGATTTGACGAGCTGGATGCATCCATAGAGTAGGTTAGCAGCTCAAGTTCACTTGAGGTCAAGGGGCGAAATCCAATGGCGGCGATCAGCATCAGGCAGGTGACACAGCAGACGGGGGTGCGTCCGTCTACCCTGCGCTATTACGAGGAAATTGGCCTGCTGCGTCCGACAGGGCGGGTGAGCGGGCGGCGGCAGTATGATGAGGGCGTGCTGCAACGACTGGCGCTCATCCAGACCGGGCAGCAGGCGGGATTCACGCTGGCCGAGCTGGGGGTGCTGCTGAACAACATCCTGGAAGCGGAGGCGGGGGGCATGGGCTGGCACGAACTGGTTGAGCGCAAACTGAGGGAGATGGACGCGCTGCTGCGGAACATTGAAAGCATGAAACGGCTGCTGGAAGATATTCGGGATTGCGATGATGCCAGCCTGGCGGAATGTATCGTGCTGACCGGGCAGCGACACATACCAGCGCAGCGCTGAGAACAGGCGACGGTCAGGAGGAAGCACCGTCAGCTACAATAAGGCGCTGGTTAAACTGCTTAATGGCTTTGGGGTAACGCTGTGAGTGAAGAAATAGCCCAGATACCCGGCTCATATTATGAGCAGGTCGCCCCGCCAGCCGCACTTGCTGACACGATTGAGTGTTTCTGGCGTCTGCTCCTGCCGCTTGTCATCGCGCCCGACGAGATCATCTCGGCAGAGGGCCGCGCCGAAATCCTGTTTCAGTTTCAGGGACAATCGCAGATTATGCCCCGCGATTCGGACGCACCTTTTGACTGTGCATCAAGCTGGTTAATGCGTCCTTTTGCCCATGCCCTGCATGTGAGACAGGTTGGCGTGAGCAGTTCGGCCATGATCGGCGTTCGATTCGCGCCCGGCGGTTGCGCGGACTTTCACCACAAGGACACGACCGATAAACAATCTTACGCCTTCATGCCGCTGAGCGATTTCTATCCGCCGGGTGAGGTGCGTCTGCTGGAGGAACAGCTTTACCATACGCTGGTAACACCCCAATGGGCATACCCTCTGGTTGCATTTTTTGAGCGGCGCAAAGTCGAACAGGAACACTTTGACCGGATAAGCTATGCTGCCAGGCAGTTGGGGCGGCGCGTGAGTGTTGCAGCGCTGGCAGAGGAGGTCAACCTGAGTGAGCGCCAGTTCGGGCGTGTCTTTCGACAGCTCGTTGGCTTATCGCCAAAGCAGTTTTCACGGATTGCACGCTTGAATCGTGTCCTCAACTCGCCAGATTATCAGCTTTATGGGCTGTCTTTGGAGGAATTAGCCGTGAAGTATGGCTACCACGATCCATCTCATCTGGTTCGGGAATTCCAGGCCTTAGCGGGTATGTCC
The DNA here is from genome assembly GCA_964447795.1 of uncultured Anaerolineaceae bacterium. Lineage (GTDB taxonomy): Bacteria > Chloroflexota > Anaerolineae > Aggregatilineales > Phototrophicaceae > CFX2. Next base: position 24,444 of record CAYUTY010000029.1, on the reverse strand, counting down.
CCGGCTGCGTATTTTTCCGCCTACCATGAATTGATCGAACAGAAATTTCGGGAACATGACCGATTTTTACAATATGAACCGGATATGATGAGCGTGTTGTCCGAGAAATGAAAGGGAATACACGCATGAATATCCAACACCTTGATCTGATCGGGATGCCGGTGACTGATCAGCAGGCATCATTCGATTTCTACACACAAAAGCTCGGTTTCCAGGTGCGTGTGAATATGGAACACTTTGAAATGCCGGGCATCCGCTGGATTGAACTGGTTCCACCCGGCGCAGCAACCGCTTTTGTCCTCTCCACCTGGGAGGATGGGCGCAGCCCTGGAACGCTTGTCCTCGTCACAACCGACATTGAAGCTGATTACGCTGAATTACAGGCCAAAGGACTTGACCTGCCGCCGTTGGAGCATCAGCCCTGGGGCATTTCGGCGCTGATTACCGATCCTGACGGCAATCAACTGCTCCTCCAGCAGAATCTTGAGATGGCAGAATAGCTACCGCTTCTTCTTTTTACGCTGGCTTGCGCGCACAGCAACCAGTCCGTCACCAGCGCGCAGGCCAGCCCACTCCTTGTGTAAACTTCAGGCGGGTTCGATGACCGTGCGGCGGATTTCGTCCAGCACGCGCACGGCCAGCAGGTTTTGCAGCGTCACGCCGTAAAAGGCTTCGTTGCCGCCGGAAAATTTCAGGTATAAAAAGCCGCTGTTTTTCATGTGCAGGTGGTCAACATCCAGCCCGTAATCCGGCAGAATCCGCGCCGCCGCCCACAGATTCACCAGCGGAATCTCGTAATCAGCAGCGACCTCAATCAGCGCCAGATTGAGGCCGACGGACTGCCACCACAATTCGCGGTTCGGGTCGTAGCTGAAGGTGAACAGCACCGGGATGATGCCGCGTGACAGCGTTTCCTCGACAATCCGGCGCATCTGTTCCTCGTATTTATCCGCCGCCATGTGTTTGACATCGTTCGGGCCAAACATGATGAGCGCCACGCTGGGCTGCTTGAGGCGATACTCGCAGATCAGCGGCGATTCGCCCGCGCCACAGCGTTCCTTATCGGCCCACATCGGGTCGAAGACGACGTAGCTGCCGAGGCCGATACGCGCCGCCGCGCTTTCAACGGCGGTTGATGGGCCGAAATAGGCGATGGTATCGGCCAGATAATCATAGGGGCCGAGGTCATATTCTGCTTCGCTCATCGGCGTCAGGTACATGGGGTTGGCGATCAGGCTGTCGCCAATTTTGGTGACGCCGCGCGGGTCGTTGCCGAGTTCCTGCCCCTTCTGGAAAACCTCGCGCATGGCCGGGCTGATAGCCGGGATGACCGGGGCGGCGTAAAGCTGCTGCAATGACCGGCTGTCCATCGTCGCCGGGTCGGCATCGGCCACTTCGCTGTTGACCGGCACATCGCCGAAGTCCAGCGCTGGGTCGAGGTTGAGATAAGCGCTGACGACCCAGCCATCCATCACCACTAACCCTTTGGGGTCAGTGCGAATCAGGCGCAGCCAGTTGCCGAGGTGGTTGCGTTCGACGATGGTCGCCGGGACGCCGGGGTTGAGCAGGCTGTTCTGGGTGAAAGTTGTCCCCGGCCCGGCATAGACCACGACCTGCTGGTAAGCGGTGGTGATGGTCGGGTCAGGTTCGGGCGTGGCTTCCTGTGCCGAAACAGCAGCGGCGGACAGGCTGAGGGTGACGAACAATAACAGTAAATGTCGGCGCAGCACGGGAAAAACTCCGCTATACTGGTGAAACCGCGTGAGTGTACCACGCCATTGAAAGGCCGGGCAGGGCATTTTACCGAGGTGTTGTTGATGGATTTATTTCGTGAGCTGATGGACAAAGTGTTTGGCGCAGACCGCCCGCACCCGCTGGAACGACAGCCATTTCCAGAGCCATCAATGGGCAGCGGCGAACTGCCCGCCCCGGTCATGCGCAAGGTGCTGATGATTACCCACAACCCCGTACTGCGGACACAGGGTAATCGGACACTGAAGGAATACTTCCGCTGGAACGACCCGGACATGCTGGCGCAGGGTTATATCGACGACGTTCGCTGGTGCAGCTTCGGCTATGCCAATTACGAAGTGGTGGAGCATATCGTGGTCGATGGCTACCCACTGAAGCGCGATGGCTTCCGCTACGACGAGGCCAGCTACCTGCGGGCGTGGCAGACGCGCCAGTTCCACGACCCCGACGGCGTGGATTACCTCGAACTTGCCCGCGAATTTGACATGATCGCGCGGGTGGACAGCGGCGAAATCGACGAGGTGTGGCTGTTTGGGCATCCTTACGGCGGCTACTGGGAGTCGATCATGTGTGGGCCGGGGGCGTTCTGGTGCAACGCGCCACCGCTGGCCGGGACAGAACAGGCCTCACGCAGGTTCGTCATCATGGGTTTCAACTTCGAGCGCGGCGTGGGCGAAATGCTGGAAGACCTGGGCCACCGCGCCGAGTCGATTCTCTACAAGGTGTTCGAGCATACACGCGGCGAGGCCAACCTGTTCGAGCGCTTCACCCGTTATGACCTGAAGCACCCCGGACGCGCCGAAGTCGGCAATGTTCACTTCGCGCCCAACAGCCTGCGCGATTATGACTGGGGCAACCCGCGTTTCGTCCCCAGCCGCGCCGATACCTGGTACGCCTTCCCTGATCTGTCCGGCCAATCGCGGATGATGAACACCCACGATTGGGGCAATGGCGACATCCGCGAGCATCACCGCTGGTGGTTTCGCCATTTTCCGCACATCGTCGGCGCGTCCGGCGGCATCGCGTGGAACTGGTGGGAGTACGTCATCGACCCGAACCGGGTGCGGTGATTACAGCATCGCAGCAGAAGCCTCGGACAGGAATGCCATTCAGCAGTGTACCTGCTATGATGCCATAAATTGAGCGAGGGAAGGGCTAATGGCCTGCGCGAGGTTAACTATCCGGCGTCGTAAACTCCCGTTATAATGCGAATCATCACTACTTAATCGACACCCTCATTTACAGGCACATTGATGATTGCAACCCCCCGATACATCACACAGGACAAATTAGGCGAAGGCGGCATGGGCATTGTCTACCGCGCCTTAGACCGGCTGAATGGCAACCGCGCTGTCGCCCTCAAGCAGCTTCGCAGTGATGCCATCCGCGCTGACCTGGATACCGAACAAACGACCAACCGCCTGCTGCTGATGTCACGCGAGTTCAGGATGCTGGCGAGCCTGCGCCATCCCAATGTCATCAGCGTGCTGGATTACGCGGTGGATAAGCAGGGCGAACCCTTTTTTACGATGGATTTACTGGAGAATCCCCGCACCATTCTTCAGGCAACCGACGACGCCTCGCTCGAAGAAAAAATCAGTTATCTGCTGCAACTGCTGGAAGGGCTGTCGTACCTGCACCGGCGCGGCATCGTCCACCGTGACCTCAAGGCCGATAATGTGCTGGTCAACCAGGATGGTGTGCTGAAAATTCTGGATTTTGGCATTGCCCAGGCGGGCTTTTTGCGTACCATGTCCTTCAGCGGCTCCGGGGTGATCGCCGGGACGCTGGCCTATATGGCACCGGAACTGTTTGCCGAAGAAGCGGCCACGACGCTGAGCGACCTGTACGCGGTGGGCGTGATCGCTTACGAGGTTTTTGCCCGCCAGCATCCGTTCGCCGCTGCCAGTAATATCGCCGCGCTTTTGAACGCCATCATGTTCAAATCGCCGGATTTAACCACGCTCGAATCCCGCGTCGCGCCGATTATTGGCAAACTGATGAGCAGCAAGCCGGGTGATCGTTATCCCAGCGCGGAGGCGGTCATCGCGGAACTATCCGGCGTTTACAGCTTTGTCAAGCCGATGGAGAGCGTCCATGCCCGCGAAAACATCCTTCAGAGTGCGCCTTTTGTGGGGCGGCAGGCAGAATTCGGGCAGTTACAGCAGGCTTTCCAGACCATTGCCGATGGCAGTTTAAGGACGGGCAGCGGATGGTTACTGGCAGGGGAGAGCGGTGTCGGCAAGTCCCGCCTGCTCAACGAGCTGCGCGTTCATGCCATCACGCGCGGGCTGCTGGTGTTGAATGGGCAGGGTACCAGCGAGGGCGGCGCGGTATTTGAGCTGTGGCGGCAGCCCTTGCGCCTGTTGTGCCTGGAAGAAGCGCCAACTGTAGAAGAAGCCAGCATTCTCAAGCCGATCATTCCCGATCTGGAAATGCTGCTCGGCATCACCGTTCCCGATGCGCCACCTGCCCTCAACCCGAAAATCGCGCAGGAGCGCTTGCTGACCACGATTGAAGGGTTATTCGCGCGGGCCAGCCAGCCGATTCTGCTCATCCTGGAGGACATTCACTGGGCCAGCGAAAGTCTGGATATTCTCAAGCGCCTGATTCCGCTCACCATGAGCCGCCCGCTGATGATTATCGCCAGCTACCGCGACGATGAAGCCCCAACGCTGCATACCCAGTTGGCCGATATGATTATGCTCAAACTTCAGCGGTTGACACGCTCGGAAATCACCTCGCTCAGCAACGCGCTGTTAGGGGAGCATGAACGCGAAGAACCGCTGATTGACCTGCTGCATCGTGAAACCGACGGTAACGCGCTGTTCATCATTGAGGTGATACGCGCCCTGGCCGAATCAGCCGGACGCCTGACGATGATCGGCGCGAATACCGTGCCGGACTACATCATCAAAGGCGGGATGCGGCAAATCCTGGAGCGGCGGCTGGCGCAGGTTCCGCGTGAAGCGCTGCCCTTTTTACGAATGGCGGCGGTGGCCGGGCGGCAGCTTGACCTCGGCCTGCTGCGGCATTTGCTGGCGGATACGCCGCTGGAACGCCATTTACAGCAGTGCGTCGATGCGCTGGTGCTGGAAGTCAATGAGGAGCAGTGGCGTTTTGTCCACGACAAGCTGCGCGAAACCATTCTGGATGGCCTGCCCGCCGACGAACGCCGGAAGCTGCATGGACAGATCGCCCGTGCGATGGAAACGTTGTATCAGGGAGATAACTCCCGCGCCCCGCTGCTGCTGTATCACTGGCAGGCCGCTGACGATACCGCTAACAGTTTGCATTATGCCGAGTTAGCGGGCGATCAGGCCATGCTGAATGGCGCGAATCTTCAGGCAAAGACCTATTTTGAGCTGGCGCTGAAACTGCTGCAAAAAATGCCGGACGAAGCCAGCTATCAGCGCTTACATATCGAGCTGTGCATCAAATTATCGCGGGTGGCGGCCTACCACCCGGAAGAAAGCCTGACGCGCACCATGTATGATGCTGTCACTGTGGCCGAAAAGCTGAATGACGAAATTCTGCTGGCACGTATCCTCGGCAGCACCGGCGCGTACCATTTCATGCTGGGGCAGCTTGGCGCGTCGATGCAGTTTTTCCAGCGCAGCATGGTTTTAGCGGAAAAGTTAGGGCTGGAAGAACTGCTGCTGCTGCCCTACAACATCATTGGTCGCAGCGTGGCGCTGGCGGGTAATTTCGGCCAGTCGCGCCAGCAGCTTGGCGATGGCATCCGCCTCGCCGAAAAATTCAATGACCTTGAACTGCTCTCCGGTTCGCTGGCCTTTTACGCCCTCAGCCTGATGATACAGGGGCTGCCGGGCGATGCCGAACCGGTGATTCAACGCAGCCTGGAATTCGCCGAACGGGTGGGGCCTAGCCGCATGACCGGCACGCTGGTCATCAACGGCTGCGGCAAAATGTGGGGCGGGCATTGGGAGGAAGCGCTGGAGTTTTTCAACAAAAGCGAAGCCCTCGCTGCCCGCATCAACGACTTTCTGCCGCTGTACTGGAGCTGCGGCTTCCTCGGCAACATTTACATGCGTACCGGAAATCTGCCCAAAGCCACCGAATACTTGGATAAAGCCATCGGCATGATTGAAGAAGGCAAAACGGTTTTCCACCTGCCGCTGTTCCATGCCTACCGCGCCGAATTGTATTTTCTGGAAGGCAAGACCGAAATTGCGCTGGAACGCACCCTCGCCAGCCTGGAATTTGGGCGAAAAACCCAGCAGGAACTGGCAACTGGCGAGGCGCTTTGCACGCTTGGCAAAATTTACTCCAGCATCGGCGATGTCGCGCAGGCCGAGACATCCTTCGCCCAGAGCATCGAGAGCCATAACCTGGGCGGGCGGCTGGTGCAAACGGCGGTGGTCTATATGGAAATCGGCAAACACCGCCGCGCCCACCAGGATAAAAGCGGCGCGATTCAGGCCTTTGATAAAGCCATTGAGTATTTCACCCAATTCAAAATGATGTGGTATTTACAGCGGGCGCGCCAGTTACGCGCGGCGTTGTAAGCTGGACTTCATCGACGCGAAGGTGATGTGAAGCCTCACAGCATCACGTAGACATCATCGTCGGCATAGAGGACGCGGACAGGCGTGCCGGGCGGGGGGATCGGCTGGCCGTGCAGGTCTTGGCGGTGGCGCTTCTGTCTGCCTGCGAGCGTTGCACCAGAGGGCGACTGAACCTGATATTCGACGATGATGTGGTGACCAGAGCGGTACCGAATGTCTGGCTTACAACTTGTCATTTCGCCCGATAAAATGATAGTACTTGCTTGTAGACGCGGAAATTTTGGCTTTGCGCGGCGATATTGACCTGAAAAACCCACTATATGGCTGATAATCATAAGATAGCTAAAGCCCAAAAAGCCGACTATTAGAAAATTTGCTGTCCCAGCCGAATCAGATCGTTGATCAACTGTCGGGTCATCGATACGAACGGAAGCCGGTTTACCGGGAATATATTGAACCGAAAAACGGGTTCCTGGAGGAAGCTGCTTGCATCGTAAATCTTCATCTTTGACCAGACTGTGCCGGAGATAGGTGCTTCGCTGACCATTTTTATCAATACCCTCAAAGCGATAACGAATATTCACAGCGCTGCCATAAAGTCCGCCCAATCTGTCTTTACATGAAATGACTGATGCAACAGTCGCCATGCTCTCTTTAGCAAAATCGATCTCAGACGATCCATACCAAAGCAGTACAATTGTGATGAACGAAATACATAAGACCATGAAAATCGTCATGCCGATAGAGCGAGACAAAGGAACATCTCCTTCGGCGTCGAAAATCGTCGAAAATTTGAATTTGCTCAGACCAGCTTGATAGCGCTCATATTGAGGGTCAAGCGTGAAAAAGTCAGCGGACATGGGCGGAGTCTCCATGCGGCGGCATGACTCTATTATGCAGCGGTTTGAGCGGCAGAAGCGTTAAAGCGGGCAGGTTATATTTCCAGCTCGATGACTACCCGCGTTCCCACATCGCCCGCCGCCATGCTCAGCGTGCCACCGATCAGCGCCAGCATGGTGCTGTGCAGGATCAGGCCGCCGCCGCTGCCCGCCGGGAGTGCCGCGCTCGCTTTAGCAGCGCCTAACCCCACGCCGTCGTCCTCAATCGTCAGGCAAAGGGCGTTGTTTTCGTGGCTGACGGTGACGCGCAGGTGCAGCGGGCGTTCCGCCTTGCCGCCGCGCCCACCAGGATAAAAGCGGCGCGATTCAGGCCTTTGATAAAGCCATTGAGTATTTCACCCAATTCAAAATGATGTGGTATTTACAGCGGGCGCGCCAGTTACGCGCGGCGTTGTAAGCTGGACTTCATCGACGCGAAGGTGATGTGAAGCCTCACAGCATCACGTAGACATCATCGTCGGCATAGAGGACGCGGACAGGCGTGCCGGACGGGGGAATCGGCTGACCGCGCAGGTCTTCACGGCGGCGCTGCTGTCTGCCTGCGAGCGTTGCGCCAGAGGGCGACTGAAACTGATACCGAACCATGATATGGTAGGCACTGCTTTCACCATAACCCGTATACAGCGCCCCATCCGACTCGATGATTTCGCCAGTGATGACCCGGTGCGTCTGCCGGAGTCTGCGAAAACGGCGACGAGCGACATAACGCTGGCGCAGGGCGTGGAACAGCGCATAATAACCACTCGCCAGCACCAGACTGAGCAGCAGCAGCATGACAAAAAAGCCAGCCCCCATACTGCTGAACGACAGATCAGGGCGATAGTCCAGCACTATCCACCAGATCGCCAGCACCGGCAGCGTAAACAGCAGCAGGAAGAATGCCCCCAGCAACAGATAACCAATCTGCCAGAAACGTGCGTCGTAAACGGCATCCCATTCCAACTCGACCACCCCCAGTTCGTAGCGGCTGTAACGGGGATTCATCAGAAAAGGTTCTTCACTCATCTTAATTCCTCAAGTGCAAGGTTGATGACTACCCGTGTTCCCACATCGCCCGCCGCCATGCTCAGCGTGCCACCGATCAGCGCCAGCATGGTGCTGTGCAGGATCAGGCCGCCGCCGCTGCCCGCCGGGAGTGCCGCGCTCGCTTTAGCAGCGCCTAACCCCACGCCGTCGTCCTCAATCGTCAGGCAAAGGGCGTTGTTTTCGTGGCTGACGGTGACGCGCAGGTGCAGCGGGCGTTCCGCCTTGCCGCCGCGCCCGTGAACGGCGGCGTTGCGGGCGGCTTCCCGCGCCGCGCCCAGCAGCACTTCCTGTTGCAGCGGCTCAATCGCAGGTAACTGCGCGTCAATCACCCAGCTCACGCCGTTGAACTCCCCGGCGAATTCGTCCTGGATTGTCCGCCGCAGCGCCTCGCCAAAATCGAGCTGGCCGTTGAGCGGCGCGGGGACTCCGCCGATAGTGTGAATCAGGTCGGCCACCTGCCCGTGAACGGCGGTCAGCGCGGCGATGGCGTCCCGCACAGCCGGTTCTTCACGCGGGAGGCTGCTCAGGCGTAATAAAGCGGTATGCAGCGTCGGCAGGGTTTCGTCGTGCAGGGCGCGGCGGGTGCGCCTGTCCATGACGCGGCTTTCGGTCAGGCGTCCCCGCTGCAATGTCATCAGGCGGCGCGCCATCTGCTCGCCCGCCAGCATGTCGATGATGCGTTCGCCGCCCGCCCGCGCGATTTCGATTTCTTCCTGCGTATACAGGCCGCCGCTGCCCTTCGCCCCCAGCAGCAGCGTCCCGATGCGCCCGCGCGCCGCCCACAGCGGAATCGCCCATTCCAGCCCGCCATGCTGCGCTGGATCGAGCGCCACAATCTGCTGTGTCGCGTTGTCGAGATCGGTGGGGTAAGCCGCCCGGCCATTTCCGCCGTAAACCAGCGGCGGCCCGGCCAGAGTCGCAAAACCCCCGCTGGGGATGAGGTGGGCTTCCGCCGCATCCAGCACATCGCGGCAGACGGCCTCGAACAGCAGATTGGCGCTGCTTGCCGCGTCATCCGCGCCGACCAGTTGTTGCAATAAATGCTGGCTGCTGACGAACGGACGCAGCCGTGCCATGAACTGTTCCCGCTCCACGAACGAGCGCCAGTTGTAGAGCGCGAAAAAAATCACCAGCAGCAGCGTCGTCAGCAGCAGGCTGTAAATCGGGCGAATCTGCGCCGCTAAACCCCAGCCGATCAGCGTTGAATAACCCGCCGCCAACAGTACGGCGTTGCGCCACTGGCGGGCGAACCCGCGCCGGGGCAGTGTTTGCCCGGTGAAGACTTCATAAGCCACCACCGCCCGCCCCAGCAGCGCCGTCGCCAGCGCGATCAGCCCGGCCAGGATCATGTCGAACAGGGCGATACGTGGGAAGCTCAGGTCGATGAAAAACCCGGCCTGCGCGTTCGATACCACCTCGGCGATGAAAGCCGATACCAGCAAACCAACGATCAGCAGCACGACCGATGTTGCCAGCAGCCAGGGGCGCGAACGCCGCCGCGCCAGTTCGCCCATCAGTCGTTCCGGGCTTTCCGGGCGGCGCAGCGCATCAATCGAGAGGACGATGCACAGCACCATGAAGGCCGGAAACAGCGCGAACAGCAGCGGCACACCGTTGACGCCCACCACCCCGCTCAGATCAAGCTGAATAATCTGGTCATAGGTGGGCAGCGGGTTGGGAATCAGCGTCAGCAGCACCATCGCCACGCCCAGCAGCGACAGCCCCACCAGCCAGGGACGGTGACGCCGCTTTAACCGCGAGGTTTGCGTAGTCCAGTAACCGGCATACCACAGCACCACCACATACCAGGCGAACGGCGCGACGATCACCGGCACCCAGCCACTCTGCCACCACAGATTGAGCGCCTCACCGGTTACGGCGTTGATTTCGCTGCCGAGGATGGCGGTATGGCTGATGAAAAAAGCCGCGCCTGTCAGCAGGCCGCCGCCCATCAGCCACACGCCGGGGCTGCGCCGTTCGGCATTCAGCAGCACCGTCAGCCCCAGCCATAACTGTAAAAACATGTTGAAAAACGACAGCGCCAGCAGCGCCCAATCCAGCAGCGGGAAACCGCTTAAGCTGACCCCAGTCCGTCCCATACGGCCCAGTCTCCCCGTTCGTTGATGGCATAGGCCGCGCCGTCCTCGTCCCAGCGCAGCAAACGCCCGCTGTGAACGATGATGGCCGCCCGCGTCCGCGCTACTTTTTCATCGGTGGTAGTATCGGCTAAACCCCAGGCGGCGTAAATCTGCCCGTTGGTGCGGCTGATGGTGCGCTTATCGCGGAAACCCACCCGCGCCGCGATCTGCTCATTAGTCAGGCCGCTCGCCAGCATCCGCGCCACCATCTGCTCGTTCGGTTCGAGCAGGGCCATGGGCGCGTGTTCGTCGCGGTGGCGCACTTCCTGCACCCGCGTTTCAATGTCCGGGTCAACGAAACTCCGGCCAGCGGCGGCGTCCTTCAGCAGCGGCATAATCATTTCCGGCAGCAGGTAATTCGACTTTCGCACGTAGGCGTAATGGCTCAGAATGCCGGACTGCCGGAAGGCGCGGTAATAGGCGTCGTCATCCTGAATCGAATAAAACACCACCGGCAGGCGGGGGAACTCGCGCCGGATAGCAACTGCCGCTTCAATGCCGTTCATCTGCCCCGCCAGCGCCACGTCCATCAGAATCGCGCTCACCGGCTCATGGGCGAGGCAGTATTCCAGCGCGCCTTCGCCCGTATCACACGCGCCGACGACCTGCGCCGCGCCCGTCGCTTCCAGTCCCTGTTTGAGCGCATCCTGCAAGCGCGCATTATCCTCAACCAGCAGTAAATTCAACATCGATCATCGTCCGTTGTAGGGGCGGAGCTATGTCTCCGCCCGCAATTCTGCCACCCGCTTAGTTTTCAAACCGTAACATTCACTCTTCTGTGCGTCAAGCACTCAGGTGTGCTGCTGCTGCGATCTGAGAGGTGGAAAGACACGGCAGCAATCGCATATGGTGAAGGCACAAACGGCGAAATTTGTAGGGGGAGGGTTTCAAACCCTCCCCCTATGGAATACTGAAGGGACTGAAAGGCAGTTGTTATGCAATATGGTTGCTGCTGGCGGAATGTCTTTTAAGCCTCTTTCGCAGGCTTGATTTTAGGTTAGCCGCACGGCTTCAGCCTGCGGTCATTAGAAAGGAAACCTCATGTCGAAGATGATACTGATCCCCCTGTTGATGCTGGTGCTGGCGAGCGCTGCCTGCCTTGACGACCTGCCGCCGCAGGACTGCTCCATCGTGGAGTATGTCGTCAGCGGGCAAGTGGTGGATGAGGCGGGCGCGGCGGTTTCCGCTGCGGCGGTGCGTGTATCCAGCCAGTCGTTCTACAACCTGTCGTTCGACTTCACGCTGCCGACGGATGCCGACGGCCACTTCGTCAGTGATACCCTGAGAAGTTATTTCTGTGAAAAAGTGTCGCTGCACGTCACGGCAGAAGGTTATGCCCCCTGGACGGCCACCTACTATGCACGCGGCTCAGGCTGGCAAGGTGAACTGCCTGCTGATCTGACCATCACGCTTGAAAAAGCTGAATGAGGGAGGGATACAGCTATGCATGTCAATCATGATGAGCCTATGACAACTGAATCCGCTGTTGCCCGGAAGCTTCTGGACTGGTTGGCTGAACGACTGGCAATCGAGGGATTGTCGCGGAACCCAAAAGCTGTTCGCCTGTCATCGTTCACCAGCCTGGCGTTGCTTTTTATGCCCGGTGTTGTCTTTATTGCTGCCCTCTATCTGCTCAAGGATGTTCATCCGCGTTTTTACTGGTTTGGCGATACCGGCCTTTATCCCTGGCAGTTCTGGACCATTGGCGTCTTTGGGACGATTGCAACACTGGGCGGCGCGGGCGACTGGCTGTTTCACAAAATATATGTCACCGTCGGCCCCCACGAGCATCACAGTCACATTCTAGCGCTTGGGGCAGGTGGCCTCGTCTTTCTGTTGATGGCCGCTGCTTCGGTGATAGCGCATCCGCTGGCGCTGCTGCTTCCCATTATCGCCGCGCTGCTGCTGACGGTGACGCTCATCTGTTACGACGAATTTGCTTTTCACATCCGCCGCTGCAAACCGTTTGAAACGCTGCTCCACCGGATGCTGGTTTTTGGCAATGGCGCGGCCTTCCTTTGCTGGCTGCACTGGATATTTGTGGCAGGAGCTTGACATGACCTATGCGACTGATCTGCTGGCGCGTGCCAGTGCCTTATATGACGACCCGCAAGCTCCGTTCGCCATCGCTGCCCGTGACGCCTGGCAGGGCGGTTTTGCCAGCGGCGCGGAATGGATGCGGCTGGCGCTTGCCTGTTTGCGCGGCAGGCCAATGCCTGACATTCAGATTTCTTTCCAGCAGTTAGGCCTTATTAAATATGGTCTGGCAGCTTGCAGCGCCGTTGTGTATGCGCTGCTGGTGGGGATGTTCGGATTTTGGGCCCTCCTGCCCGGCGCGGCCTTTATTTTTTACGCGGTGGAAGCGCAGATGGTGTTTCTCTTTCCACTGGCGCTGGATGGCTGTCAAAAACCCTTTCGCGCCGGTCGTGCCTGGACACAGCAGGCGGGCGGGACACTGCCAGTCACGTTCACGGTGATGCAGTTGGCGCTGGTGATGCTGTTTGGCGGCTTTTTTGGACATGGGTTCGTTCGATGCTGGTGTCTCGGCTGCCTCGCCGTATTGTTGTGGTACGAGGATGTGCCTGAAAGCCGCGCTTATGCTTGAAATTGGCTCACGAGGCACTTTGCAAACCCGCCTCCAGATGTTCGACAGGGCAGTTGCGGTCAGTATTCTCTACGCCAGCGATCTGCATTTATCGGCTCGTTCCTGCCATGTCGCCCAGCAGCTTATCACCACTGTTCGTGCTGAAAGACCGGATGTGCTGCTGCTGGGTGGTGATCTGGTCGATACGCGGCGCGGCTTGTCCTGTCTGGATGATTTGATCGGCAGTCTTGCTCGTATGTGTCCGGTCTGGGCTGTCACCGGCAATCATGACGAAATGGTTGGGGGAGATTCGGTACGGTTGTGAATCGAAAGGGCAGGCGGGCATTGGCTGCCGGGACAATCGCTGACGCTGGCTAACGGGGCGATTGTCATTGATGGCCTGCCGCGTTTTCCGCTTTCGTCTGCTGCATACACGATTCTCTGCGCTCACGATCCGGCCTCGCTGCCGGGGGCGGTTCGCTGCGGCTATGATCTCGTCCTGGCCGGTCATCTGCATGGCAGTCAGTTCGTTTTTGCCCGGCACGCGGGGCGCATGTACCCCGGCGGGTGGTTTTTTCGCTGGAATGGTGATCGTTTTCAGATTGGCAAGACAACTATGCTCGTCAGCCGGGGCGTCAATGATACGCTGCCCCTGCGCTGGAACTGCCCGCGTGAGGTGCTGCTATGCAAATTCGGTTGAATGATCTGGCATACTTAGGCCTGTGGCTGCTGTTTTTCGCCAGCAGTGTTTATGGTCATGTGGCTTTTAGATTTGTCACCACTGACGAGCCGGTTGACCTGCTGCGAACGCTGTTGAGCTTCTGGGGCATAACTGCGCTCCTGTCGTGGGCGGCTTCGGTTATTCTCTGGATTTTCATCCTCTCCAGGACATCTCTGCTGCACGCCAGCAGCATATCGTCGCTCAGTTATGTTTGCATTGTGCTGGCAGCGGTTTTATTGTTTCGCGAGTCAATATCGCTGTCTCAGGCCGCTGGTGTCGCGCTGGTGGCCGCCGGTATTGCCCTCGTTGTCAGGTAGAAACCGTTTAAAAATGCACGGTTTTTCCATCCGCAGGGGATGACCTGGGTGTTGTCCCGTATCATTAAGCGAAGACTCCCCATCTTGGGCGGAGAGTCTTCGCTCTCACAGCGATCAGGGAGCGACTGTGAACGCGCCCACCTGCACCAGCGAAGCATTTTCATCAACCGTGAGGTCGCCCGCCGCTTCGATGGGGAAGCGCACCGGGTCTTCCCAGTAATACGCCCCTACCCAGAGGGTGTACTCGCCCGCTGGTAAATTACCGGGAACAGCGTAATACGGCGTGGCGAGGTTGTAGCCTGCATCCGGCGTCCAGCCAGCGGTGGATTTCCCATAGGCCGCGATCAGACCATCCTCGCTTGGTTCGCCGCCCACCCGCAGCGTGTCGTCCGCCTGATGAACCACATTGCCAGCCGCGTCATGCACCAGGAAGGTATAGGAGTAATCGCGGTCAAGCGGCTGGGCGGCCCGCCACCATACTTTGCTGACGACTGTTTCGCCGGGGCGATAAGTGCTGCGATCAAGCGGGCCAACACGCACTTCCAGCAGATCGCCCAGGACGGCAGGCTGCTGCTCTGGCGGCGGCGCTTCATACAGGCGGATGGCATACCCGCCAAAGGTGTGCAGTTCGGAATTGACGCGCCCATCCGTCAATTCAGATGCCGCCCAATCCGGCAGCGGAATCCAGTAGGGACGGGCATCCCACACACGCGGCGTAATCGCTGGATCGACAAATTCTTCCGGCGCATCCCACACATACCAGTCCGTTGAGATGTCCGGTGCAGACCGCCGCCGGTGATACTGCGGCCAGGCATCCAGCACCGTGCTGCCGCGTGCGCCCGCCGTCATGTTGTACCAGATGCGGTCACCGGAGACATAGTTATCATTCAGGAATTTGAACATCTCGCGGTTTGGCACAGTAGCCGGTTGCAGCCCATCCGGGATCGTCACCAGGCCGACGACGGCGACAATAGCGAGCATCCCCATTCGCACCCGGTTATCCGGCATCTGATGAACCACAATACCCGCCAGCAGCGCCAGCGCCGGGATGATCGTCAGCGAGTACCGCAGCCCGTAAACCGGGATGACCAGGTTGACCACCCAGAAAATCGTAATCGTCAGGAAAAACCACAGCAGCGCCGCCACCAGCCCTCGCCGGTACTGCCCGGCCATGCGCGCCCCCAGCAGCAGCGCCAGCGCTACTAAAATGAACATGAAGGCTGGCTGTCCGGCGCTGTAATACTGGAAAAATTCTTCGATGGATTTGGCGCTTGTCGTCACCGTACCCAGGTGTTTACCGATCACTGGCGCGTCCGGGTTTGCCGTTTGCGCCCGCGCGATGCCGATTTGTCCTATGAACGACAGCAGCCAGGGCATGAACACCGCCAGTGTGACCAGCCCGGCCAGCACCACCTTGGGGAACTTTTTGCGGTAAAAAAGCAGTGTCACCACCACCTGCGCCCCAATGACGAAGGCTGCGAAATAATAGGTGTATGCCATCAGAATCAGCGTTAAGGTGTACCAGACCAGCGAACGGGGCTTCCCGCGCAGCAGCCGTATCAGAAACCACCAGTTGACCGTCACCAGCAGCACAATCGACGAATACATCCGCAGATTGGTTGAGTAGAAAACAAATATGCCGCTGACCCCCAGGAAAACACCCGCGCCCACGCCCGCCCAGCGGCTGCCAAACCAGTCCGTCGCCAGCCGGTAACACATGGCAACCGCCAGCAGCGCCGGAAGAATCGAAGACAGCCGCATCACCAGCAGTTCTTCGCTGGCCGTGTAGCGAATCCACGCCCACACCCAGATGTAATGCAGCGGCGCATGGGTATCGTCCACCGTCAGCGTGCGAATGATCGACAGCGGATCCGTCCGGCCAAGCTGCCAGGTATAATCCTCGTCCAGCCGCATCCCTTCATAATCGACATGCAGGATGAACACGGTCCAGGCCAGCAGGCACACCAGCGTGGCGGCCATGATTGCGCCCAGGCGAGCGCGGGGGTTGTTGCGGAGGGATGTCAGCACAAAAACGTTCCTTGCGTTGATTAACAGCGCGGGTAGTGTATCACGCTGGCGCTCAAAATTGGAGCGCTGAGCGTCAGCACCTATCCAGGCTATGCTATAATCAACCTGATCGCTCATGAATGCAGCAGGTGATACGCATGAGTACACAGCTTACGGTTACGCTTCCCGACAAAGTTTATCAGCGCGTTCGCCGTCTGGCGGAATTAACCGGCCAGAATGTTGAGGAGGCCGTCGCGGAAACCCTCGTTCGCTTGCTGCCCCCATTAGCCTCAGAGATGGATAACCGTCCTATGCACGCGCTCAGCGATCAGGAAGTGCTTGAGCTGGCTGATAGTATGATGGACAAGTCATTGAATGCCCGCATGAGCGCTTTACTGGCGAAACAGCAGGCCGAACCCATGACAGATGCCGATCAGGCTGAGCTGGAAATGCTGATGGAGATTTACGAAAGTGGTCAATCTCAAAAAGTGGAAGCATTAGTTGAAGCGGTTAAACGCGGTTTACGAAAGTCGCCAGACAGGTGACCGTTTCAGAAAGTGTTCGCAGGCGTGTAGCCGAGGCAGACAGGCATCGTTGTAGTTACTGCCAGATGCCAGAACAGTTCGTGTACGCGCAGATGGAGATCGATCACATTCAACCACTTGCGCTGGGCGGAATAGATGACGAAGAAAATCTGTGTTATTCATGCCCCCGCTGTAATCGGTTTAAAGGGAGTCAGATAACAGGTATCGACGCGATTTCAGGTGTAAAGGTGGCCTTATATAACCCACGATCGCAGAGTTGGCTGGAGCATTTTTCATGGAGCGAAGATTACTCACAAATTATAGGTCTTACTGCCTGTGGGCGCGTCACGGTATTGGCTCTCCAGCTTAACATCGCTGCCGCAGTGACCTTTCGGCGGAAACTCGCTGCTTTAGGCTGGTATCCACCCTCAGATTGATTATTGCTTATTTCCCCGCTTCGGTCTGTTTGCGAAGCATTTGCCGCCCCCGCAGCAGCCGGTACAGCACAAATGCCGCGCCCATCGTTCCCGCAATCACCAGCCCGGCGATAATCAGCGGTTCAAATTCGTTAATCAACCCCAGAATCACACGCCAGTTTTCCCCCAGCAGATAGCCCAGCGTCACCCACAACCCGTTCGCAACCAGCGAGCTGCTCGTCGTCAGCAGGAGAAAGGTCGGCAGCGGCATCCGGCTGATTCCCGCCGCCAGTGACAGCACCGTCCGCGCCAGCGGCAGCCAGCGTCCGAAGAAAATCAGCGGTGCGCCGTACCTTTTGAAACGTCGCAGCGTGATGTCGAGGTCAATTTCCGTCATGCCGAGGAAGCGACCCCAGCGCCGTACCAGCGCCCGCACCACCCGTTCGTCCGCCCACGCCCCAATGCCATACAGCAGCAGCGAGCCGGACACCGCGCCCGTCACCGCCGCTGCGATCACGCCGGGGTAGGTCATGCTCCCGCGTGACGCCAGGATGCCGGAAATCGGCAGCAGGCCGTCGGTGGGAATCGGCGGGAAGATATTTTCCAGGAACATGGCGAGGAAGATGCCGGGGTAGCCAATCGCTGTGATCAACTGTTCAAGGAATTCAAATATCTGCCGGATCAGTTCCGCCATGTGCGCCTCAATAACCCATCATTTGTTCACCTTACGCATTGTAGGCTATATCGGCTGCCCTGTCTGTAAGCTAAAAATGAATTATTTAGGGAGAAGCGCTTTCCTGAGTTGAATCCGCGCTGGCTGCCGTGCGAACCCTAATCGCTCGTTCAGCGCCAGCATTCCGCGGTTGCCCGTATCATTGGTCGTTACAATTTTGTGATAGCCCTTTGACTGCCCGTACTGAATCCCGCGCACCTTCAGCGCCAGCCCGATGCCCCGCCGCCGGTAGTCACGCCGTGTCCCCGTCAGGTCGATGTGAATCTGGCCGGGAGTAGGGCAGAAAGATTCACACAGGCCGATATAACGCTCGCCGTCCAGCGCCACGAACGAGCCATCCAGCAGAAAATGGGGATGATCGCTGTACTGTCGCTGCCACTGTTCCAGACTCATCTGTGTAATCGATTCGTCAATCGGCACATCCTGTTCGATCTGCCATTGCAGTTCATACAGCTTGGCATCCCACGTCGGGTCATCGGCCAGTTCTGCCACTGATCTGATCTGGATTCCCTGCGCCTGTACGGCTTCAACAGCCTTTTGAAACGGCGATACATCCGCCGTCGCCAGCTCGAGATGCATCTCCCGTCGGCGGCTGTATTCGCGGAAGCCGCGCTTTTCGGCGAAGCGCAGGCTGTCGCCTCGGTCTTCTCGGATGCTGACTTGCAGCGCCAGCATGTCGAGCGCTGCGATTTCCGCCATCAGCCGTTCGTACAGCGCCGAGCCGGTTCCACACTTTTGCTGATTGGGATGCACCCGCACCATTACCCACAATTGGCGCGGGTCATATAGATCGGGGTATTGCTCGTGCCGCGCGAAACCGATTACATGCCCATCGACTTTTGCTACCCACAGCCCAAACCGGCACTTTGGATCGCGTGCTTCGTCATCGTGCAGCAGATCAGCCGCTGTCACGCCCATCTCTGGCCGCGTCAGCGTCGTAATTTCGGCGATTGCCTCGTAGTCGGTGGGGTTTGCAGGGCGGATGTGAAGCATTTTTCTCTCCTACGACGCAGCCACGACAAACGATTCTGGACTGCTCCATGCGCCCCATGTGCCGTCTGGCCTCCTCGCCCGCACCCGCCAGTAGTAGGTGTCATTCGCCAAAAATGTGGTTGCTGTTGATAAACTATTAGCTGGAAGCTGCGCTGAGTAGTTGAATGGAAAGACGAAAAACTGCGATTCATCCACTTGCACTTCATAGCCAGTAGCCCATGTTACGCGACCCCATGAGAGGGATACAAAGGGTGTTGTGACAAAGTTTAGAGATGGTGCAGCATTCGGAGGTGAAACAAGACCTGAAAAGACAACCAAGCCATCATCCGCGCCACCAAAACTCCAATTCAGATTATCGGTACGTCCGAGGATGGTGGGACTGCCAAAGAGGTAAGCGCTTTGCGGGTTCGCGCCGTTGACAACTAAGAAGCTGGTCTTACCGGCATCATTGCGATTGATCGCCCACAGATCAGGTGTGCCGTCTTTGTTGTAGTCAGCGACAGCAAAGTTCCAGTTGGCGGTATCGGTGCGTCCGAGGATAGTAGGACTGCCAAAGAGGTAAGCGCTTTGCGGGTTCGCGCCGTTGACAACTAAGAAGC
>CAYUTY010000029.1:0-5106 GCA_964447795.1 uncultured Anaerolineaceae bacterium | reverse complement strand
TGGTCTTACCGGCATCATTGCGATTGATCGCCCACAGGTCAGGCGTGGTGTCGCGGTTGTAATCGGCGAGGGCGAAATTCCAGTTGGGGTTGTCGGTACGTCCGAGGATGGTAGGACTACCGAATAGATAAGCGCCTTGTGGGTTCGCGCCGTTGACTACAAGGAAACTGGTTTTGCCAGTGTCGTTGCGATTGATCGCCCATAGGTCAGGTTTATTGTCACGATTATAGTCAAGAGGCGAATTAGACTTATAGTAAATATAACCATAAAAATTTGCTGCCCATGTATAAGGATTTATATCTCGCTCTCGTGGATTATCATTCCTTCCACAATTCATCTCCGATATTTTTATGTAACCATTTCCTAAAACTGCTTCAACGTATGCGACGTGATTTGCGCCCCAGATAGCCAGTGCTCCAACCTGTGGCTCTGACCCACGCTGAAAATCTTCTTGATGTGCACGCTCCCACCATTCATTTGCGTTGCCCCATGAATTGTTGCCTAAATCTGGCCGTTTGTATCGCCCCCACCATGTACAGTTGCCATTTCCAGTATTTCCGTTCCAGGTACAATTGTAACAGGGATAAGGATTTCCAGGCGAATTCAGCCCTAAGCATTCTTCCTCTTGTGGCAAAACGTCAAAATCATAATTATCTGGAAGTTCAGGTAAAGCTGATATATCGGTTACTTCGGAGTATTCTGAAAAGGAAAATGTTTCAAGCAGAATATGGTAAACGTTTCGGTTAATCGTACTGCGGAAAGCAGTATATTCAATACGGTAAATCGTTTCCGAAGTACCAAAAACAGCCACATGCCTTCCAACAATATTTTCTGAGGCGTAAGGATCGGTTGCCAAAATTGCCTCCAACCCGTCGATTACGCCGTTTGGCTCGGTGGCGAATTCGACAGAAGCTTGTGAAGACATGAATTGTGCATGGTTTTGATTGAACCAATCCGCTATTGAGATATTTGCTTCACGATCCCATGTATCAACGGTAATAACTTCTTTCATGTCCGAGAGGAACGAAACACGCCGATTAATAACTGTCGTATCAATTGAATCATTTTCAAAAGAAATCTCTACCTGCCAATTTGAAGGATAATCGACTGACCAACCATAAAGGCTATCATTATATTGAATGAGGGATGATTGGTATTGCGTAGAGGAAGCTAAAGCTGAATACCCGACGCTCGCTACGCCGCCAAGTAACAGGTTAAAAAAGACAATAATTAAGATGTTTGTAGCAATTTTAAGTTTGGGATTTTGATACATTTGTTGCCTTTTGAACTTATAGAAGTGCATCTATATTTTTATAATGGTATTCCTATTTAAATCCTAAAGAGTTTAATATTACGCGATTTCCCTTCAAAATCGAAACAAATACCATGACAAATATTTCACACTGCTCTCTATGATGACCAGATTCCTCTGCTTGTCTGCTCCTCTGAACCTCTGCGTTATGCTTTTTCTTCGTGCCTTCGTGCCTTTGAGTCTTGGTGTTACGCTTTTTCCTTTTTACTTTGCGCCTTCCCCTTTGCGTTGAAAGTGCTTTTCTGCCGCCGCACGGCAAAACCGTCCCTCAGAATTGCCGAAAATGTTTTCTTGCGGCGGCGGTAAAACGATTGACTGGTAACTAGCAACTAGCGACTACAGATTCTCCTTGATCGACACCGCCAGTTCCCGCGTGATGCCCTTCACCAGCATCAAATCCTCCACGCTGGCTTCGCGGATGGCGTCAATCGAGTTGTCGAAAGCCTTCAGCAGTGCTTTGCGCTTGGTCGGCCCAATGCCGGGCAGAGTCTCCAACCGGCTCACCATGCCGATCTTGTTACGCTGCTGGCGGTGGCTTGTGATAGCGAAACGGTGCGCCTCGTCTCGTACCCGCTGCACCAGGTACAACCCCTGACTGCGCCGGTTGAGGATGACCGGCGTCGGGTCGCCGGGGAGGTAAATCTCCTCGAACTGCTTGGCGAGCGCCGCCACCGGCACAACGCCGAACAGCCCGAACTCTTGCAGCACTTCGATGGCGATGCCGAGCTGCCCCTTGCCGCCGTCGATCAGGAACAAGTCAGGCAAAATGCGCCAGGTTTCGTCGTTGTCTTTGCCCCCCGGCGCGATTTTCGTCGGGTCTTCCTGCGCCTGCTTCCAGCGGTTCAGCCGCCGCGTCAGCGCCTCACGCATCGACTGGTAATCGTCCGGCCCTTCGTGGTTGACGCTGCGGATGTTGAAGCGCCGGTACTCGCTCTTTTTCGGCGCGCCCTGCACGAACACCACCCGGCTGGCGACAATCGCCGCGCCCTGTGTCGTGCTGATGTCATAGCATTCGATGCGGTTCGGCGGCGTCGGTAAATTGAGCGCTTCCTGTAGATCGTTCAGCGCTTCTTCGTGCTTATGCGTATCGGCTTCCCACTGTTCGCGCATCATCCGCAGCGCTTCGGTGGCATTTTCTTCGGCCATTTTAATCAGGTCACGTTTGTTCCCCCGCTGTGGAACCGTGATGCTGACCTTCTGGCCGCTGCGCTTGTTCTTTAACCATTGCTCGATGATCCGCGCTTCCTCGACCTCTTTCGGCAGGATCAGTTCGCGCGGGACTTCCGGCACATCGCTGTAAAACTGCGTGATGAACTGGCTCAACACCTCGGCATCCGGCTCACCCTCGGCATTGTTGAGCAAACGGGCATCACTGCCAATCAGCTTGCCGTTGCGGATGAACAGGATTTGCACGGCGGTATCGTTCTTATCCCGCGCCAGCGCGATCACATCGTGGTCGGTCATCTGTGGACTGACCGCCTTGTGCCGCTGTGTAATGTACTCGATGGCCTTCAACTGGTCGCGAATCAGCGCTGCCCGCTCGAAGTTGAGCGACTCGGCGGCGTTATTCATTGCCTCGTTCAGCCGCCTGACGACATGCTCCGAACGCCCACTGAGGACATCCATCAGCTCGGCGATCATCGCCCGGTACTGCTCCTGGTTGACCGCTCCAATGCAGGGCGCGTTGCACAGCTTGATGTCATAGAACAGGCAGGCGCGTTCATCTTTGCCGGTAATCACCCGGTCACAGGTCAGATAGGGGAAGGCCCGCCGCAGCGTCCGCAGCGTGTTCTGCACCGCCCACATCGCCGCATATGGCCCGAAGTAACGGCTGCCATCCTTAAGCACCCGCCGCGTCGTCTCCACCTTTGGGAAAGGGTCGCTCCAGTTGATCTTGATGTAGGGATAGCGCTTATCGTCCTTCAGGCTGATGTTGTAGCGCGGCTGATGCTGCTTAATCAGCGTTTCTTCAGTGATGAGTGCCTGCACTTCGGTCTCGGTGATGATGATCTCAATATCGGCCACCTGTACCCGCAGCGCCAGCGTCTTGGGGTTGCCTTCTGCGCTGGCGTTGAAGTAGCTGCGAACGCGGTTTCGCAGCCGCTTGGCCTTGCCTACATAGATGATTGTCCCGCGCTCGTCCTTCATGATATAGCAGCCGGGTTTCATCGGCAGGCTGCGGAGGATGTTCTCGATTTTTTCCGGTGGTGTATAGGTCATGGATTTCACCTGAAAAACAGGCAGGAACAGGTGACTATTTCGCCTGCATTTGGGTCGATTGAATTGTGGTTAGGAATAGGTGTTCTATTATAGCGTGCTTGAAAAGCGGTTGCGAGAGGGTTGTTTAAGTATTGCGAAATGGTTTCCTAAATTGCGCTTTCACGCTAATATAGCTGTACCGATAACCACTTCGACGCAAAAGGCCGCCCATGCCGCCCAAAGTATTCATCAGCTACCGCCGCAGCGACAGTGCCACGATTGTTGGGCGCATCTATGATCGTCTCAAAACTGAATTTGGAGGCGAGTTTTTCTTTAGGGATTTAAATAATATTAACCCTGGGGATAAATTTCGTGGCGAAATTAAACGCCAGATTGCTTTGTCAGATGTGGTTCTGGTTGTGATTGGCGACCAGTGGCTCAATGTTATGGAAGGGGAAGAACCAAATAAAATTCGCCGCCTCGATAATCCAAAAGACTTGGTAAGGTACGAGGTGGAATCAGCTTTAGATATGTCGCCTGCTACTCGCCTGATACCCGTATTGGTGAAGGGCGCGTCTATGCCTAATGCTAAGGATTTGCCTCTTGAAATTAGCGGTCTTGCTGGAATAAATGGCATTACTGTACGAGACGATCCTGATTTTCATGGGGATATGGATAAGTTAATTGGATATTTAAAAACGCTGCCGGGATTTGCAGTGCTGCCTACTCCAGTCGCAATGGCTCCCTCCCCGCCTGCAAAACCGAAAAAAATTGCTGAGATAGATGAAACTGAAACAAAAAATGAAGGGTGTTTAAGGAGGGGGCGCGTAGTAATCAATGTGACTGTCGTTTTTCTTACTTTAGCTCTTGCGTCATTGGCCTTATTTTCCGAAGAATGGCGTAATGATGCTTTTTACAAACTGGGTGTTTACACTGCTACACCTACTGAAATTGAGCTTTCCCTGACTTCTAACCCGACTACAGAAATTCCGACAGTCGCTACTACCCCGCCTATGACGATCATTTTTGTGCCAACGGCCACTGACGAACCCCCCGCCCCAACGACACAAACGCCGCCCACCAGCGCCCCAATTCCGACATCCGCGCCCGTCGGAAACGCCAATCTGCGCCTGCTTGTGGATACAGCCTCATTCACGCTGGTCGTTGGCTCAGCATCGGTCAATCTGAACGGGTTACAATTCGCTGTGACCGAAAACGGCAGTACCGAAATTGTCGCGCTGGCCGAACTTTTCAACACCACGCTGCCCCTGATGCAGGGCATAGCGCCGCCAAATGCCTGTTTCGTGCTGAACAGACCGGACATCCCTGCGCCAGCACTCTCAGGTGACTGTAAGGACGGCAGTCGTGTCTACCGCCCGAATATCGCCCTGGCCGATGTATTCTGGTTCGATTTTGTAGTCGGTGTCGATCGTGACTTCGGCATTTACCGCGATGGTGTATCGACCGGTCAGATTTGCCCGGCGGCTTCGACAGCCTGCGACATCTCCTTTGGAGTGATTGCGGCTGCTGTTGTACCGACCAAAGGCTATCCGTGTGATGGGATGATTGCGAGTAGTGGTCAAACGCTATTGAAT
>CAYUTY010000028.1:0-68170 GCA_964447795.1 uncultured Anaerolineaceae bacterium | reverse complement strand
AATGTGCCGAGGAAGAGACGATCGTTGTAGAGAACCGGTGTTGAAGTGGCTGCACCGCCAACATCAAGCTTCCATTTGAGATCACCATCTTCAGCATCAACCGCATAAAGATAGTGATCCAGAGAGGTGAAATAGAGTGTATCTTCGACCAGCAGCGGTTTAGCCCAGACACCATGTGCAGTTGGAACTGTCCATTCGATCTGATAATCCTGGCTGTTAAGGGCAACCAAATCCCTTGCGCTCAGGCCGAGATAAAGTAAATCACCATTGCTGACCAGATCGGAAACTGTATGACCGGCACGCTCCGAGATTGGCGTTCCAGCGGCATCGGTGACTGAGCGAGCAGTGGAAAATTCGATTTCGTAAATATGCTGGTTATAGGCAGCGGCCAGAACCGTATCATCATCAATCTTGATCGGTGATGAGAAAAAAAGATTAGGAGCATTGCCGCGAAAATCCCAGATTTTTGGTTTCCCGTCGGCATCTGGCGGGCGGGGTTTACAATCCTGATTGAGCAGGCCAACCGGCTTACCATCAGCAGGATTGACCTGCACAATGCGATCATTGAAAGCAACCATGATGCTCTGGACGATGGTATCTTCACACTGCGAATTAACCAGGCTGACAGCAGGCCAACCGGTTCCAAGAGGCGCAGGGCCACAGGCAGCCACCAGTACCAGACATAAAATCGCAGCACCGACCAGGCGATGCCGCGCAAGTAACATCCTAACGTTCAATACCATTACTCCTCAAAATCGGGAACGGGATCATAACCACCCTGAGCAAAGGGATGACAACGCCCAATACGTTTCGCGCCGAGCCAGGTTCCCCGGATAATGCCATAGCGGTCAATCGCTTCGTAGGTATAACGCGAACAGGTCGGCTCATAAATACAAGACGACGGC
Source organism: uncultured Anaerolineaceae bacterium (assembly GCA_964447795.1). Taxonomy (GTDB): domain Bacteria; phylum Chloroflexota; class Anaerolineae; order Aggregatilineales; family Phototrophicaceae; genus CFX2. Next base: position 67,265 of record CAYUTY010000028.1, on the reverse strand, counting down.
AATACAGGTGAAATAAACCGCTGATAAAAGCGAATCATCAGCAGGGGCAGCTTTTTCACAGGTCAACTACCTTCCAGCGGGATTAGCCCAGCCTGACTACACAACGTTTCTACTATACGTTGAACAACCTGGAAGGGTTCTGCTACCAGGGCAACACGGGCAACCAATACCACATCGTAACCCACCTTTAAACGAGGATGCAGCAAGCGGAGAGCCTCGCGCAGAAGGCGGCGGACACGATTACGAACGACTGCCTTACCCAGTTGTTTGCTGGTGATAAAACCATAGCGATTGTGCGTCAGACCATTGGGCGTGAAACTGAGCAGCAGCGCACGATGGTGAAATGCGCGCCCCTCCCGGCGAAGACGCGCAAAATCGTCGTTATGGCGTAGCCGGAAGTGCTGCTGCATCATTCCGCACTACGATTTCCAGTTGACTTTCTTGACATGGTTGGGGGTCACAGTAAGGACATGACGCCCCCGGGCGCGGCGCGCCTTCAAAACCTTGCGGCCATTGCTGGTCTGCATCCGCTGACGGAAGCCATGAACACGTTTACGACGGCGAATTTTGGGCTGGTAAGTACGTTTGGTTGACATGCAAATTACTCCAGACTGATACGCCGCTTGGCGACGTTATCACGTAATACAGGGGTTTAGAACCCGCCTGATGAACGATTTTTGGATAACGGTCAAGTATATACTACGGGTAATCGGTGGTCAACCCAACGCTTGCATGGGGATAGCAGCGTCCATTATAATTATGAATTGATTTAGGATTTATTGTGTCGCAACGCACTTGAATTTCCCCACACCATCACCCGGAGGCTTGAAACCCTGATGCTGCCAAGCCATCACTGGGCGCGCAATTTCACTGTTGACCAGCAGGATATCGATTACCTGACCGGCTTACTGCTGGAAAGAGAAACCCCTCTCAACAGCGAAGAACTCGCCCGCGCACTGATTGAACAGCGATTACAAGAGGAAGCCACGCGACTGCGTGAACGGTATAAAGATGCTCATCTTTATAACCCTGCCATGCGCTACGAAATCGGTCAAAAACTGATTTTCCCGCAATTTGAGTTTGAGACTGGAACGGTCGTCAATATCCGCGACGGCAACAACCCTGATTATGGCGATTTCCGCGTCATCGCGGTCGAATTCGACGACGAAGACATGAATGCGCCGAATAAAGCGCGAGAATTCGCAGCGGAATTAACCACCGCCCATGAACTCAGCAGCGATGACGAGGACAATTCTTCGCTGGGAATGGGAGATTTCAGCACTGACGATGTGATGAAGTCGGCGGGTAAAACTGTCATCGCAGGTCTGGATGCCGGATTAAAAGCATCCGATGATCTGATTTATATGGCTCGTAAGTGGTTCCCGCGTGACCTGCTCATGGATGTCAACGTCGGTCATCTGAATCTGGCTGAAGCCGTACTGGACATCGCCGGGGGTGGGCCATTAACCACCGAGGACATTCTCGACCAGATCGGCGGGTTAGGTAATGCACCGCCAGCGCTTCAAACCTTCTCCCTGAATTACAGCCTGAATAACGACAGTCGTTTCGACGAAGTGGGGCCGACAGGCGAGGTCTTGTGGCATCTGACACGTCTTGAACCACCAGAGGTACGCCAGACGCCGGCACTGCTGCGGTATACAGCGATTGAATATGATCGCAGCCTTCTGAATGCCGAGCTGAATGCCCTGGAAGTGGAAATCGGCGACGAATTTTCGACTCTTCCCCTCCCCCCATCTGACACTGATGAACAGGTCATCACCTTGATTTACCCACACCGGCGGCTGGGAACCCTACCTTTGAGCGCTCGCACGGAAACGGTCTTTCCGACTGCGAGGCAGACCCCGCGAGTATGGTTTACGCTGGTGGATGGTCAGGATGGCGAAGAATTCCCGGCATGGGCCGTGCGAAGTGATCGTTATGTTTTTGGCCTGGCGAAATTTTATCGCAAACACAAGCTGCCAATCGGCGCTTATGTGAGCGTAAAACCGCATGAAGAAGCGGGCAAAGTGATCGTCAACTTCCGGGCTTATCGACCGCGCACGGAGTGGATTCGACTGATTGTGCCAAAACCTGAAGGGCTGACTTTCGAGAATCAGAAGCGGGCCATCGGCGCAGAATATGATGAATTGATGATTCTTGGCGCAGAAGACCTGGCTGGGGTGGATGCAGCCTCACAGGCGGCTCAGCAGCAGAAAAAGAGCCTGGTTTCCATCCTGAAGTCGATCATGCCCTCACTGGGCGGCTTGACACCGCAAGGAACTGTACACGCTAAGACCCTATACAGCGCAGTTAATGTACTGCGGCGCTGCCCGCCGGGGCCGATTTTTGCGACGCTGGTCGCCAACCCCGATTTCCAGAATATGGGGGGGCAATACTGGAAACTGAGCGATCATTAGGCATTAAGGAGGGCTGCTGATGACTACCGGACGCCCCAGCTTTTTGGGCAAGCCAACACTGGATACGAAATTCCACATTGATTACAACTGGTGGGGACGCAGTTCAGAAGACCTGCGAACTTACCTGTTGAGCCATCTGCTGCCAGAGCAGCGCGAACGCCTGAGCCAGACGGATGAAGAACGCACTGTCGATTACATTGACCCGGAAACCGCCGAGGTGTTCCAGTTAGATGAACTGGGGCTGGCGATTCAGATCGCCGCTGAAGACCCCAATTTCATCAACCCCCATACTTCGCTAGTGGACAGTATTTTCCGTGTGTTCCTGGCAAATGGCAACCTGGCGATGTCGCCACGTGAATTGGCAGAAGAAACAGAGCGGTCTGCCGCCACTATCCTGAAGATGCTGAGCGGTGGGCAGATTTACAAAGGTATACGCCCTATCGGGCAAAGCGGTTAGCGGCTATCCGACTAAAAGCTGTTCCCCGCCTCAGCAAATGACCCGATGTGGTCAGTAGAAATGGTGAAGATAAAAGGGAGTAATGAAGGCACATGAGCCGCGTGATTAACACCGACAGCACCGGCAAGCAGCGCAACCAGTTGATGCGAACAGCGGCAGAACTACTGCGCCGGTTGAGCCAGAAGGCTGACATCGACCAGGAAGTGAAGGATATGGCGGCAATGCTGGTCTACTGCTTCCGCGAGATCGAAGAAGGCATCGATCAGTCAGCAGCAGCGTGGGAGAAACGTGACTACTGGATGAAGGCCGAAGAACTGCGGCAGCGCTGGAGCTGGCCGGGAGATGTGGCAGATCAATTGCAGGCAATTATTTACAACGACAACTGGGCGCAGCTACCCCCGTTAATGATTAAACTGCTGCCTCGCTTCGCGGACATCAAAATCACGAAGCTGACGCGCAAAGAATCGCTGTGGCAAGGGGCCTATGACCGGCTGATGCGGGAGAAACCCTCCGCCAGCTAAACATCAGAGCAGGGCGTTCATGATGAGCGCCCTTTTGTTTTTATAACCTGCTTCCGCCTGTTTTTCAGGCATTGCTTTAATCTTTCTTAGTCGAAGCGCTCGATAAGCCAGGGGGCAAGCGCCTCATAATTCGGGAACGCCTGCCCTCCCCCGCCGCCAACAATGTAATCCCTGTCGATCACAAGCTGTTCAAAGCGTCCCAGGTTAAGCAGGATAGTTGGGGCGTAGAGCGCCATATCGAGAACGGTCAGATTGCTATCGACATACTGGTTAAGGACACTAATGGCGGAAGCCCAGTTAACTGGATTTGCCAATTTGCCGAGCAGCGCGGAAAAAACCTGCTGCTGGCGACGGGCGCGCTGGTAGTCGTCGTCAGCATGACGGGTGCGAGCATATTGAAGGGCACGCTCACCATTCATGTTTTGCAGCCCCGCATCGAATCGTATAGAAATAACACCACCATCTTCAGTGGGGTAAAGATCATCAGCAATCGTTTTTTCCACGTCGATGCTGATGCCACCTACGGCATCTATGAGTGCTACAAAACCCTGAAAATTGAGCCGGGCATAGCGCTCTATAGTGATACCAAAACTTGCCGTGATACTTTCTGACATCAAAGTTGCGCCCCGCCCCGGCGCTTCCTGTTCACCCAGTACATTGATGGTGTTAATGCGCTGTGAACCATAACCCGGCACATTAATGAAAAGGTCACGGGGGATGGAAAGCATACTGGCACGTAACTGTGATGGTTTCAGGCCGAGGAGCATAATGCTGTCGGTACGGGTGATATAGCCCTCTCCGGGACGGGCATCCACACCAAGAACCAGCACATCGAGCGGCGGCGGCGGAAAGACCAGGTAAAGAAGGAGTGTTGCCCCACAGATAAAAACGGGAGTCATGATTGCAGCGAAGATGATGACTCCGAGATTGGGACGGCAGCCCTGCGCCGGGCGTTTTGGAGGGCGAACTGCCAGTGAAGGTTGGGTATCGTGAATGGTCAGATTGTTCAGTTGAATTATCACCCAAAAACTATGCCAAGATCGCGGGCCATTTGCACCGTTTCCCCAGCCGCGTCAACAAATTTCATGCGAACAGCTTCAGTCATGGAAACAGCCGTCATGCGTGTCCCCTGTAAGCCGACCATATAACCCCAACGCTGATCGGCCACAAGCTGAATAGCTGCCGCACCAAAGCGGGTCGCCAGCCAACGGTCACAGGGCGTAGGTTGGCCGCCGCGCTGCACATGACCAAGCACTGTTACCCGGACTTCAGCGCCAATACAGTCTGCCAATGCTGCGCCGACACTATGACCGACACCGCCCAAACGCGCACCACCCTGACTGTCTCCCTTGATATGAAACTGCTGTGTACCACCGATAGGAGCCGCGCCCTCGGCCACGACGACCAGACTGTAATGGCGACCAGACCTCTGTACCTGGCTGATTTTACGACAGACAACTTCAATGTCGAAGGGTATTTCGGGAATGAGAATGGCATCCGCTCCACCGGCTACTCCGGTGTGAAGGGCAATCCAACCAGCGTCACGACCCATGACTTCCAGCACCATAACACGATGATGACTTTCGGCAGTCGTCTGAAGTTTATCCAGCGCTTCAGTGGCTGTGTTGAGCGCGGTATCGAAGCCGAAAGTGGTATCGGTACTACCGAGGTCATTATCAATCGTTTTGGGAACGCCGACGATACGAGCGCCCATGCCCACCAGTTTATTGGCAATCGACATTGTGCCATCACCGCCAGCAACAATGAGGGCGTCCAGGCCGAGGTCTTTCATACGTTCCAGCGCTTCATGAGAAACATCTTCGTACTCAATTGTGCCATCAGGGCGCTGAACAGGATGATGAAAAGGACTGCCACGATTAGCCGCCCCTAAGACTGTCCCGCCACGCGCCAGCAAATCCCGCATATTACCCGGATCCAGCGGCATAACCGGCAAACCATGATAAAGACCATCAAAGCCGGAAAGGATGCCTACCACCTCCCAGCCAAAGCGGTTATGAGCCGTCAGAACGGCGGCGCGAATCACTGCATTCAGACCGGGGGCATCACCACCACCAGTCAGAATACCGAGGCGCTTATTCATAGCGCTTCCAATCAGCGCCACCAGGTGCAAGGGCAAAGATACCCCGACGCGGCGCATTGATGTAAATTGTCCCGTCGGAAGCCGTTTGAACAAGCATATCGTAGGGTGTTTCCCACTCAATTACCGACCAGCCAATACGGTCACGCAGGACAGGCTGGCTGCGCCAGAGCAGGCCAAACCCGCGTTTAGGCTGCCAGGTATAGGGTGGAGCGGCATCATAGGCTGGGTCAGTATCCGGCACAGTGGCATCAAAAGCATCATTGAAAACCTGCCAGCGCGGCAGGTTGGCACTGTCGTAGAGTGCGTATATCGCGTCCTGTCCACCTACCCAGATCATATAGCCTTTCTGAAACTGCTGGAATGAGCCGCTACTGGCGACTGCCGGCGACAGCGGGCAACCTGAAAGCTGTGGCTGGACAAAAAACCAGGGAGTGGAGCAATTTTGTGGCCCCGCTGGTGGCGACTGAAGCGGCGGTTGGACAAAAGGTGACTGCACACCAGGCTGAATATTATCGAGCGCAGTCGGTATTGGTACGATGCCGGGAATAGTCGTCGGCAAAACCGGCACAAATCCAAAATCAGGAGTCCATGTCGGCTGGGAAGTGCGGGTACGGGTCACTGTCATCGTCGCTGTGGGCGTTGGGGTTTTACTGGGTGGAAGTGTAGGCGTCACCACGAGAAAATCAACATCGGAGGTTGGTACATTCAAGGGCGAGATCAGCTCTGAGGTTGAAACTGGTATGATAATAGGCGATGGCGTAGGACTCAAGACACGAGTCGGCGCAGGGGTAGTTGCTGCAAGGGTCACATCCTGCACAAGACGTGGGCCATCCTCCAGACGTTCCCCGGCAGGGTCGCAGGCAACCAAAAAAAACGCGACTAATCCAATACCAATTAACAGTGGGCATTTGCCCATGACCATAAACACAACTCCAAAAAGTTAGCCCGGTTATTGTAGCTGTAATCGTTCATTCCGCAATTGGCGAAAGGCACTAGTACATGTATTCTTATAGGTGCATTTCATTATCATTGAGCAGAAAGCAGATTAACTGATGGCAGGACGCCGCAATAAGACCACCAAACGCAGCCGACGCAGTACCCGACGGGATGACGGACTCCCTGTGGGCAAAAGTCAGGCCGAGGCGAGAGTTGAACGGTTAACATGGTTTTTTCTGGTAGCCATTTTCGCCGTTGTGCAGCTTCTTGAAGGAGCAGTTCCGCCGGTTGTTGTGCCATTAGCAGGGGCCGGAATTCTGCTTGGTTCCGCACTGTACCAGTATTCCCGCCACTGGCGTGTCAGTCCGGTAACGTGGCTGGCGGGCGCCCTGATGGCAGGGTTAGCGTATGTCAACATTTCGATCAACCCGGATCGCAATTTCATCGGCCTGGCATTGTTAGTATTCGCTGGCGTGATTTTGTTTGGGCTGCTGACCGGAGAAACCTAGCAAATATTGACTTTTTGGCTGAAATAGGCTATTCAATTTATACAATGTGCCTAAATCATCCTGCTGAAAAGTGTACTTATGGTCGATGTGAACAATATCATCACTGTCGAGGATGTTCGTAAACAAGCTCTCCCCCTCGGAACCAGGGTAGCAGCGGGAGATGGACTGCTCAATCGCCCGGTAAGCTGGGCAACGGTGATTTACCCAGAAAGTAAAGCCGCTATCAAGTCGCTGCAACGCGGCGAGATGGTATTGCTGGCCGCGCCAGAACACAACAGTCCACGCACAATTTCCGATGTAGATGTGATTCGGATGGCGTCGGATACGCAGGCAGCAGCAGTGGTTCTGAGCGAAAACCCCTCCCCCACTGCCATTGCAGAGGCTAATGCCTTTGGGATGCCAGTGTTGATTCTGCCCAATGGCAGCCGTGTTCGTATGGTGGAGAAGGCCATTGTCAGCCTTCTGGTTGACCGTAAAGGGCAGCTTGAACGGCGCGCAACTCAGATTTATAAGCAGCTCACACAGATTTCGTCGCGCAACGAAGGCATGACTGAACTCATTAATGCGATGGCGCGGTTGACAAATAAATCCATCGTCATCCAGGATAAACGCCTGCGAATTCTGGAAAACGCGGTGCAACCCCAGTTCATTGGCAATTGGGATGATGTCGAGAGTTTTCTACGGAATCTGTACAATCTTCCCATCGAAATTCAGGATCGTCATCGGGTGAGCGAGATTGAAAACCCGGTACTGCTGCAATCACTGCCAACACCTGGTCTGGCGCGCCTGGTCTGCCCCATCATTACCAAGAATATCGGGCGCGGATTTCTGTCGATCATCGGACGCGATACTGATCTGGATGATATTGATCTGCTGGTAGCAGAACATGGCGCGGCGGCCTGCGCGATTGAAATGGCGAAAGCGAAAGCCATTTCTGAAACAGAGAAACGCCTGCGCGGCACTTTCCTTGACCGTGTACTAATCGGCGACGTGAGCCAGCAGGAAGCTATCCGACAGGGTGAACGTTTTGAGCATGATATGCTGCAAACCCACCTGGCGATCGTACTGTCGTGGCAAAGTGATAAACCGCCCTCAAACCGGCGACTGGAAACCCTGGTGAACGGCGTGGTCGCCAGCCAGCACGCCAGCGCATTAGTGTGGCAGCGGGAACGAGAGGATGAACTGCTGGTTTTCCATGCAACGGATATTAAAGAACCGGTTGATTCCAGCCTGAAACTTGCCCGTGCATTCGCGCAGGAAGTCCAGCGCCAGTATCCCAGCGCCCGTGTTGCTATCGGTTTAGGGCAGGCAGCAAAAGATATTGCCTCATGGCGGAACAGCTACCGGGATGCTGTACAGGCACTAGAACTGGCAGAGCGACTGAACACTGACCAACCGCTGTATATCGGTGATCTAGGCGTGTATCAGCTTATCCTGAGTCTGTCTGACCGCGAAAAGATGCTGGCTTTCTGCGACAAGACGCTGGGGACTCTGGAGGATTACGACCACAAGCAAAATGCTGATCTGGTCAAGACACTGGAAGCCTTCTTTGCCTGTCATGGTAATTTAAGCCAGACTGCCGAGATGCTGATCGTTCACCGCAATACCCTTCTGTATCGTATGAACCGCATTGAAGAAATTGCACAAATTGATCTCAACCGGCCAGAAATACGGCTGGCCCTGCATCTGGCGTTGACAATCCGGCGACTGCTGGCGATGAACTAGTGAACGGCGTCTTATCTGGTAAGTGAATACTCTCAGACAGTTCTATTGATAGAGTTTGTGCAACCTGTTCATAAAAGAACAGCGCACTTCTGGTGAATTGCACAATCACCTTTATTTTTACCTGGAAAAATTACCACTGTGCAAATTGCCGACTATTCTACATCTCTTTTAATACAAGATACCCAGACCAGCCTCAAATTAAGAGTGACACAAACAGGATTTTTCCTCTCCATAGGATTAAATGTGCAATTTATACGAATAATTTTTTGGTAGATTTTATAGTTACCCCCCGTTAACCTGTATGCTGCCGGGTCGTCGGCCTTTGCCGGAATTCACAGAGACCCCTTTTTGGCACCTGGCGAGGAGGAGAACGAAGGGTATGCAACAGGAAAATCTGTCGGACTGTCAGGATGTTCCCCAGTTTCACCCCATTGATGTCAACGAGCGCGATGCCTGCGCCTTAATCTGCGCTGTCCGTAAAGGCGGCCAACCCACTCATGGCAATGTCAAACGAACGATTGAAGCCCTAACCCGCATGGGACACCGCACCGGATTCGTCGATGGCGAAGGCGATGGGGTGGGCATTCTGACGGATATTCCACGTCAGTTATGGATGAAAAAGCTGGCACGTGCGGGTCTGCGAACATCTATCGCCAGCAGCCGCAACTTCTGGGTAGCGCATATCATGATTCCGGCCTCAGCACGCGGTCGGGCGACGCATCTGATTGAACAAATCAGCCAACGCATCACCGAAGCAGGTCTGGATGTACTGGTGGAAGAACCGGGTGAGGTCAACCAGCATATCCTGGGGCCAAATGCACGGAAAAACGAACCGGCTTTCTGGCAACTGGCAGGGATGAATGGCAGCGTTATTTCAGAAGAACTTGAACGCACACTATTCAACCTGCAAGCCGAACTAGAACACGATCTGGGTGTGCATTTTCCGTCGATGTCTTCACACAGCGTGGTCTACAAAGTGCAGGGGACGGTTGAGCTGCTGCGGCGCTACTATCCCGAACTGCGTGACCCGGATTATGCATCAACCGTAACACTGGGACATGCCCGCTACAGCACAAACACCAACCCTATTTTCGAGCGGGCGCAGCCTTTTAATGTGATCGGGCATAACGGAGAGTTTAATACCGTTTCGCGCTTCAAAATCGAGGCGGATATGCTCGGCATCTCGCTTGACCCAAACAACTCCGACTCACAGGATGTTGACCGGGCTTTACGGGCGCTGTGCATGAATTACGGCCTCGACCTGATTGAAGCGATGGAGCATGTCTTCCCGCCCTTCAACCATGATCTGATCCAGAACGCGCCAGAAATCCACGCAATGTATGACCAGATTCGACGGGCTTTCGGGCCATTCGCACAAGGCCCCGCAGCCGTAGTCGCGCGATTGGGTGATCTGTGCGTATTCAGTGTAGACGCCCTGGGGCTGCGTCCACTATGGTTTGGCGAAACAGAAAAAGAATACTTCGCCACATCAGAACGTGGGGTTTACTCGCTGGACAGCATTTCAGCAGAGCCAAAACCGCTGGCACCGGGCGAAAAAATTGCCGTCAAGGTGACACCCGGCCACAACATTGAAGTCCTGGATTATCCTGGCATTCAGCGGCATGTACTCAACCGGCAGCGGGATCGCGGCCTGAGCTTCGGGGGAGACACCAGCGGTGTCTGGTCATTGAGCGATTTACCAATATCACAGACATCCTCCCATTCAGGGAATGGCAATAGTCACACCAATGGTTTCCAGATTGCTGCTGACGCCACACCTATCGCTCTGGCAGAGGAAATGCCTGAAAGCAAACCTGTCGCCATTAAAATACCACATGTGCAGCCCATGCCCTGGGTACAGCGACCACCCACTGTCAACACGAACACGATGGCAGCGCTCGGTTGGGAACGTTATCACGTTTCAGTGATTGAGACTATTTCAGAAACGATCAAGGAACAGGTCGGTTCACTGGGCTGGGATGGGCCGCTGGCAGCTTTAAGCCATACTCGAATCAATCTGGCCGATTATTTCAAGGAAACGGTGGCTGTCGTCACCAACCCGGCGATTGACAGAGAGCGGGAAAAAGCGCAGTTTTCCACCCGTATGCTGATTGGCGCTCGCCCCTCGCTGGATGGCACACAATCTGAAGATGACCTGATTATATCCATTGATACACCACTGATTCTGGGCGGCCTGGCTGAAATCGACGGTTTGGAAGATGTGCGCGCTATCGCGGACAAATATGGCACGACAACCATTGAAGACCTGTTCGACCTGTTTGGCGAACGCTTAGTGGTACTGCCGATGATCGCCGCGATGGATGAAGGCATTCAGGATGCCGTGAAACGACTGCAAGCAGCAGCAGTAGAAGCAGTACAAAATGGCGCTCAGTGCATTGTGCTGGATGATACCGAAATCTACGAAGGTGCAGGCTTATGGCTTGACCCCCTGCTGGTGACATCTGCAATTGATAGAGCGCTGCGTTTGGCCGATGGATCACCGAACCTGCGGCGGCGGGCAGGTATTGTGCTGCGCGCTGGCGGACTGCGCGATCTGCATGACCTGGCCCTGGCGGTGGCACTGGGCGCCAATGCGGTACTGCCTTATGCAATTTACGCAGTAGCGCTGGGGATGGCACCCCGCCCCAGCAAAACAGCACTGACAACCGAACAATTGCACAAGCAGCTTGGAGGGGCGGTTAAGGTATTGACGGGCGGCTTAGAAAAAATCATCTCAACTATCGGCTGCCATGAACTGCGCGGTTATGGTCACTCATTCAGTTCGGTTGGCCTGGCGCAGAATGTCGCCACCTACTTTGGAACACCGAATTACTTCGGCTCGGAAGCGCGCGGCCTGACATGGGACGCGATGAAAACCGATGCTGAAATGCGGGCGGCTGAACTGCGCGGCGAAGTCACAGGCAAGCTGGCAAACGCTGATCGCTTCTACCCAAAGATGTGGAAAAAAGTAGAAGATGTCGCCCACGGAGAATTATCACTGGAGGAATACACCAGCCAACTCCTCAATCTGGAAGAGGAAATCCCGATTGCGCTGCGGCATGTACTGGGGTTGAAAACAACAGGTGAGGAAATTGACCCGGCTGAGGTAGACATCAGCACGGGTGAACATGCAATGCCCGTCTTGATTGGTGCTATGTCATTCGGTTCGCAGGGTGAACTGGCATACAAAGCGTATGGTGAGGCCGCCTACCGTCTGAATATCATTTGTGTGAACGGCGAAGGTGGCGAACTGCCGGATGTGATGGGACGCTATCCACGCAACCGGGGAAATCAGATTGCTTCGGCACGGTTCGGCGTGAATATCGAGTTTCTGAATTCGTGTAATCTGCTGGAGATCAAAATCGGCCAGGGCGCAAAGCCAGGCGAAGGTGGTCAGTTACCGGGTTATAAGGTAACGGAACAGGTAGCAGCAGCACGGCATACAACACCCGGCGTTGACCTGATTTCGCCAAGCAATAACCACGATCTGTATTCAATTGAAGACCTGGCACAGCTTATCGATGAGTTGAAAACCGCCAATCCGAACGCGCGTGTATCGGTCAAAATCCCGGTTGTACCGGGGGTTGGCGTGATCGCAGTGGGCGTGGCGAAAGCGGGCGCAGACATCATCAACATCACCGGTTATGAGGGCGGCACCGGCGCGGCGCGGGCGCACTCACTGCGGCATGTTGGATTACCAGCAGAAATCGGCGTGTGGCTGTCTCACCGAGCGCTGTGCGAGAGCGGCCTGCGCGATGATGTGGAGTTGTGGTGCGACGGCGGCATGAAAAGCGGCCGTGATGTGGTAAAAATGATGTGCCTGGGCGCAAATCGTGTAGGATTTGGCACCCTGGCGATGGTGGCAGTAGGCTGTACCATCTGCCGTAAATGCCACGAAGGCACCTGCCATGTCGGCATCACTACACACATCCGCACGCGGGAAGAAGCAGTGGTGAAGGGAATCAAGCACTTCGAACCGCGCGATTATGATATGGCGGTTGAAGGCATCTGCCGTGTATTTGACATGTTGGGCGATGACATCCGCAAATGGACGGCTAAACTGGGGATCAAACGGACGCAGGATTTAGTTGGACGCGCCGACCTGCTGGAACAGATCGCCATGCATGACCGGGTTGACCTGAGTCCGCTGCTGCGCCGCGCCTCACACAATCAGAAACGCACACCACAGCCGGGCGTTGGCCGCCTGCTGACACGCCCACGCAACACACTGAGCAAACAAATCACGGCGATCATCGCTGAGAATGTGGCTTACGGCGATCACGAAGTCACCTATGATGATGAACAGGTAATGGCAATGGATCGCGCACTGGGAACACATCTTTCAGGCGCTTTGCGACGCAAGGATTTTGAAAACGCCGACATCATTGAAGCAGTTCATCTGAATTTCAGCAATTCGGCAGTACCGGGTAACGGGCTGGCAGCATTCATTGACGCACCGTTGGCGGTGATGGTGGAAGGCGGCGCACAGGATGGCGTGGCAAAATGTGCACGCGGCGGCAAAGTCACCATCCTAAAAGGACTGAACCATAATGGGCAGCGGCTGGATGGCTCGGTTGGCAAGAGCTTCGCTTATGGGGCACAGGGTGGCTTGTTCATCGTGCAGGGGAATGCGGACACCCGCGCCTGCATCCGGTTGAGCGGCGCGGACATCATCTTCGGCGGCGAAGTAAAAACCCCGCTGCGGGACGAACTGGGCGGGCTGGCAGCACGCGCAAATCTGAAAGGTTATGCTTGCGAGTATATGACTTCCGGCCGTGTGGTCATCCTGGGTGATCCCGGCCCCTGGATGTGCGCGGGTATGTCAGGTGGGGTGATTTACCAGCGCATCCAACCCGATATGAACCTGACGGTAGACGCCATCAAACGACGCATCGCAGAAGGCGCGATGGTAGATATTCTCCCGCTAGATGATACCGGTGTGGACGATTTACGAGAGCTGCTGAATACTTACATTCAGACTCTTGAAATCAATAATCAGGCCAACGCAGTTCAGCATCTTTACGCACTGCTGAACCGTCCGCAGGATCATTTCGTGAAAATCGCCGTACCAACACGGAAGAATTAACAACTCGCAGTACAGATCAAATCGCAGGGGCGAATGGGTGTTTTGCCCCTGCGATTCCTCATCATGAAGCTATAAAATGCGCTGCTGAAACCTCATTCAGACAAAGAAACTCAACTTTATGCAGTTAAATCAGCTTTGGACAGGCGGCATCGTGCTGGCGATCTATGCCGCGATTGCAATTGGGCAGGTGCCAGGCTTACGGATGAACCGGGCAACCATTGCGCTGGCCGGTGCGGCGTTATTGATGGCGGTTGGTGCAATTTCCGAACATGATGCATTGGCAGCAGTTGATATAGGTACTATTTTGCTGCTGGGCGCTATGATGATAATCAATGTCAATCTGCGAATGGCAGGGTTCTTCCGCTTTGTCGGCAGCCGAACACTGCGAATCGCCAGAACACCGCGCACCCTGCTGGCACTGGTCATCTTCTCATCCGGGCTGCTTTCAGCGTTGTTTCTGAATGACACCATTTGCCTGATGCTGACTCCGCTGCTGGTCGATATCACCATACGATTAAAACGAAATCCACTACCCTATCTGGTCGGCCTGGGAGCCGCTACCAATGTTGGCTCGGTCGCAACTATCACCGGCAACCCACAGAATATCATCATTGGACAAAGCAGCGGCATTCCATATGTGACGTTTCTGGCTTATCTCGGCCCAGTAGCGCTGATCGGCCTGGTCATTACCTGGATTGTAATTATGCTGGTATACCCGACAGAATTTCGCGGCAGGTTGATTGAAGCCGAACTGTCACCACCCCATCCCTATAAACCGCTGCTGGCGAGAACACTGCTGGTCGTGGGGTTGCTGCTGCTGGCGTTCCTGCTGGGTGCGCCGATTGTCACAGCAGCATTCGTGGCTTCGGGTGCGCTTTTGATTTCGCGGGTGCGCCCGCAAAAACTGCTGGCGCTGGACTGGGATTTACTGGCCTTTTTTCTGGGGCTGTTCATCGTTACCGGAGCAATAGAAGTCAGCGGCCTGAGTGAGCAGCTCTTCACAGCAACTGCACCACTGCTGCGCGGCGGCGTGGGCGCATTAAGCCTGACAACAGCCGTTTTAAGCAATGTAGTATCAAATGTGCCAGCAGTGCTGCTGCTGCGACCGGAAATCGCTTCTTTTAATAATCCACAGCAGGCATGGTTAACACTGGCGATGGCCTCAACCTTAGCGGGGAATTTCACTCTGCTCGGTTCGGCGGCAACATTAATTGTGGCAGAACTGGCACGGGCAAATGGAGCACGATTGGGTTTCATGGATTTTCTGCGAGCAGGCGTGCCCATCACCATCCTGACATTATTGGTCGGAATTGTGTGGCTGAGCCTCGTGACTTAGGCAAGCACTGATTGATTTTCAGGCAGAGACATACCCCGACGATTGGACTCGCGCAAACGCTGGGAGAGAACACGAATAATGCCTCGCAGCACTTCGGGATAATCGGCTATGAGTTCGTAAAAAGTTTCCTGATTGAGGCGCAGCAGGTAAGTTTCGTCCATAGCCGTAACTGAAGCGGCTCGTGGTTCGGCATCCAGTAGGGCCAATTCACCAAAAACATCGGCATTACTCAATTGAGCCAATGTCCGGTCGCCATCGTGAACGCGAACACGACCATCCACAATGACATACATGCAGTCACCCAGATCATCCTTGTAGATGATGGTTTCACCTTCCTGAATGTGTTCATCCTGAACAATAGAGGCAATTTCGAGCAGGAGTGTATCAGGTATATGGCTGAACAGATTAACCGATTTCAGCAGCAGCACTTTTTCAACGGTGAGCAGCATCTTTTTACCCCCTGAACTACGCCCGTGTAATTTTTCAATCACCCATTCTGCCGTCTCGCGGACAACCATACGGTTATCGGTCAGCACCGACTCAACCAACGGCAACAGATCAACAGCACCGCGCCGAGCAATACCATAAAGGGCGCAGACCTTGAGCCAAACTAATGTTCCGGAATCCTTCAAAAGCTGACGCAGCCACTCGTCGCGCTCCAGAAATTCCTGTCCATAGGCCGTCATCAGATCGCCAAGATTGCGACGAAGCTGACTATCATCCAGAAATGTAATAACCAGTGATTTCAGATCACGAGAAAGGTGGATATGCAAAACTTCCAGCGCATAGCTGCGTTGTTCTTCGGAATCAGCAGAATAGTCGTTCAATGCACGGAGCATAATTTGCGAGTCATAAATGCACGCAGAAAGCCAGAATAACCGCCGCCGCGTCTGGCTGACAACCTGCCCCAACGCCGCCCCTACAAGATCATCATCAGCAAGCAGAGTCCAACCCTGTAAATACCAGAGAGTATCACAAATTTCCCGGACAATTCGCCCTTCTATCACACTTTTTTCGGATGCCTGATAACGGTTGTTTGCCAGCGCTGAAAGTGCCTGATCGCGCACAACAGCATCAGGGAAATCAAGATGATTGACCAGAAGGGAAAGCGCACCCAAACGCCCACACAGGCGGGCAACCAGCCGGGCAAGCGGTAGACGAGCGGAAAACCCAGTTTCGATTTCGTGGCGAGCGTCGTCAAGTACCTGAGCGAACAATGGAAAGATCGATGTATCTGCACTGCTCAACGCGGCAAATGCATCTGAACGCACTTTTTTCACAGCCAGATTTTCGATCACCGAAGGCCAGAGACGATTATCAGCGAGATTATGCGCGGCCATTAACGCAGCCCGACGCACGTCAAGATTATCATCATGCAGCAGACGAAGCAGCAGCCGGTAAAAATCCCTATCGCCCAACTCGCCCAGAATGTGTGCGGCAAGCGACCGCTGTTCAGCTTCCTGAGAGTCGAGCAAGGTAAGCAGTGATTGTTCGGCACGCCGTGCCATATCACCACCAACTGCCATCAGGCTGACAATAGCAGCACGCCGGACTGGCGATTCAGGGGCATTCAGCGCAGGTACTGCTCGACTTGCGGCAGTTTCCGGTTTGAGAGTCACCATTGTGTGTAAGGCGGCAGCACGCACATCAGGACTGGCATCTGTTACCAACAGTGCTTCCACCACTGGGGCTGTTGACTTCAAACGAAATTGAGCGACGTAACGGAGAACTTCAACGCGAACCGCAGCATCAGTGTGATTGAGCAGTCCCGGCAGCATTTTCTTGAGCGCCTGCAGATCAGTTTCACTCAGAAGATTAAGCATATAGAGCGCTTCGGCTGCGCTGCTTCCCGCAAGTCGAGCCTGTATAAAACTAACAACCGCCTGCCCTTGAAGCGTGAATTTATCTTTACCCAGCCGCCGTTTGCTAAGCGCGAGAACAAGCGCTTTGGGATATTCATGACCAAGCAAGAATGAAAACAGCGTCCACAGCAGCAGAGTCACTACCGATAAAACAATCACATCAATACTGCTCAACCCCAGCACATCAACAATTAACAACAGCAGAACACCAGCCAAACCGGTCATCAGCGGCTCGATGAGACCTTCGACGCGCGTTTGTGTCTGGACACGCAGCAGCGGTGGTAAAGATTGATAAATGGTCATGGTTGTTGAATTACTGAGCGAGGCGCGCAAAATATAATCAACGAGTCGCACAATCGCCATCAAAACGAAAGTAATAGCCGCTGCGCCTGCAATCAGACCAGAAAGCGCCGCCAATCCAGTCATAATGGTTACAATCAAGGGGGGCAAGACGATGCAGGTGATAACACCAAAGCGGTTGATCATCCAGGCTGACAGGAAGCTTTGGGCAGTAAGCTGTACCAGCGCAACAATCGCAAAATAGATGCCAAAAAAACCAGCCAGCGTCTCGCTATCGTTATACTGCAATTCTGTAAGCCCATAGAATGCATTATCAAGAAAATAATACGCAATCGTGCCAATAGCGGCGACAGCGAAGATGAGCGTCACATAACGGGTACGACGAGGCGCAGGCTGAGAACCAGATGTCGTCTCATGAGCAGATGAAATATCGCCGGCTTCAATACGGGCGCGAAACTGGCGGGTAATCGCCACAATGATTAACAATGAGGCTGCGCTCCCTCCAGCAGCTAACAGGAGTAGATTGTACGTTCCCATGAATATGACCAGGGTTGGCACAGCGAAACCGCCGATCATGGCCGCAACTGTGTCTCCAATACCGATCAATCCAAACAGACGTTTGCCCTGTTGAAGGGTAAAAATGCGGGCAGCCAGCGGCCAAAATTCCAGGCTGGTGAGCAACCAGAGCAGCTCAACCAGGATCATGAAGACCAATGCAGGCCATTGTGCAGTTGTGAGGTTAAAAATCAACCAGAAGCCGAGGACAGCGACAAGTTGGATAGCAAGATTGACCAGCAGTAAGCGGGTGAAGGACAAACGTCGGCTAAGTGCGGCATACAGAAGGCCAAATAAGCTGTTAGCAAGTGCCGTGAAAATATAGACATAAGGCAGAGTTGCCGCATCAAATTCCGTCAGGAAGACACTGGTCGATACAGCTAAAATAAAAACACGGTTAACCCCGACAAAAAAAGAGTGCAATAAAAGCAGTGCGACCAAACGCACTTCGTCAGGATGTACATTCAGAGAGCTGGTGAGACGAGCCAGAACCGGCATAAAGCGTGTTCAATGTGTCATTTTTAATTATTATAGCTTAGTTGTAACACGCCTGCCGGGGATGACGAGGAATCAGCTTCAGCAGTTATTCACGAACCCCAATTCAGCTCCCTGAAAGTGTCGCCAATACACGCTGGATTTTGAGCGCCAGATGCAGAATCAAACGATTATCAGCATCATCCAGGTTCATCTGTGTGAGTTCAGCAATGCGCTCAAGGCGATAAACCAATGTGTTACGGTGCACATCCAGATCGGTAGCAGCTTTGGCAAGATTGCCATTAGCCTCAAAAAAACCATTCAGGGTGCGAATGAGATCACCCTGTTTGCGTTCATCATGCTCGACAAGCTGGCCGAGCGTATCCTGGTAAAAGCGGCGCAGGTGATCGAGATTGCGCTCCTTCAGAGCGAGCAGTAACTGGAACAGTTTAAGATCGCCATAAAAAGTGGTTTCCTCACGGTCGCCGAGTTCGTTGGCGATGCTGACAGCATCTTTTGCCTCACGGTAAGCTTCGCGCAGATAGCTAAGGTTAGTTACAGGACGGCTGATACCAGCACCAACCAGGCCACTGGGAGAGCGGGTTGTCAACTGCTCCCTAACTTCCTCTACTACGCGGCGAATTCTCAAGGTCTGCGAAATGGTTTCCATGGGGTAAATGGCGACAATCACATCGACATATTGACCAACTGAACCATTCATCTGGCGACGGGTCATATCATCGCGGACGAGCGAAATCAGCGACTCCAGGGGCAGGGGGTTGCCGGAGCGTGTGGCAGCACGAAATACGGCTACCATATAAGCACAGGTAGGGTCGAACCCCGCCTGCTGGGCGCGGGTCATCAACAGGTCATCATCGGCTGGTGTACCGCTCAGCCACATCTGCACCCAATCACCGCGTGCCTGCTCGACAGCGAAAGCAATGGCCCGATTTTTCGCCAGTTCAATCGCACAGACATCAGCGCTGTAGGTTAAAACAAGGCGATCAAAATCATCAAGTTTATCCTGTTTATCAACCAGCGAGAGATAGCCCGCAACACGCTTTTCCACCTTGAGAACCGTCGTATATCCGAGTGGACTGTTGACAATCGCGCCTTCTGAATCAGGGGCATCACGCTCCAGCCAGGTCTGGAAAGCGCCATAGGGCAGACTTTGCAGCAGGGAACGCCCTCCCGCAGGCGAACCGACACGGCGTGAAACATTGGGGTAAACCTGCGCCATCAGCACACCGGCATCATCATGGACGACTACTGGCTTGGCAGTAGCGCGGGCGACAATTTGCAGAAGACTGTTAAGGTCACGGTTTTCAGCAGCCAGACGGGTAAGCTGGCGCTGAATTTCCATCGCACGCTGGTTCAGTTGAGCAGTATGATTGACAATCAGTGTATTGATAGCGCGCTCAATTTTCGGCAGGCTGCTATCCGACGGAAGGGCCAGCAAGCCGAGATGGGAGTCATTCGCCACAGCAATAGCTGTATCCGAAATATCATCACTGGTCGCAACTGCCATAACACCGACCTGAGCAAGGCTTTGTACAACCTCTGCCAGTGTCATGCGGCTGTTGTAACTTTGCAACACATCCATCGAGACCAGCGCTAATTCCCCACCGTAGACATCGGGAAAGGCCGGTGGCTGGGCGCGGACAGTTACAGCCCAGTTGATTGTAGTTTCACCAGAACCAGCAACCAGCGTTGTGCCAAGCGGAAGCGCAAACTGGAGAAGCGCCTGTAGAGTCGCAGAATTGTTATCGCTCACGTTTGGTTATCCATTTAAAAATCGAGATTAATGAGCGTAATCGACAAACATGATGCTCATTTTAACCAATGAGGGGCAAATAGCTTTAGTGGTTATAACCAAAATACCGTACATAATCTACAAAGAGTAAGACGAAAAATAGTCATAGGCTACATAAACTGGCGTAATAGCTGTCAGTTTTATACAGGTCAAATTAGCCGAAAAGAACGATCAATCAAAGAAAAATGCTAAAGAATGTTGCCACCGATACAGTCCCAGATGTTGAAATCCAACCAACTTTCGGGAACACCGGCGGCAAGTGGTTTGGCAGTCAGGTAACAGGGAGAACGACTATAAGGCTGGCGCATATTGAGAGCAGGGAGCGCAGCACGCAGATGAGAATTTGGTGTGGTCAGCACATGGGCGACAGCTATGCCCTGCCAGTACATAGTATCCTCCCAGCGCCGCAAAAGTTCTGGTAAATCATACCCATAAGCAGCTAACAATGTCGCACCACGCATCCACCCAAACTGAGCAGGACGGTAAACGACAACACCACAAAGCTCGCCTCTTTCACGCCAGACCCCATAGTGATACTGACGAAAAGGATGAGCAGCGTAGCGATGATGGATACGACAAGCATCGTTATACAATTGAATCAGCGAATTGTCATTATGCGGTACGGGCAAACCAGGCCACTCTGTCGTCAGTTCGAGCTGTGAAGAGCGCGATAAACGGGGCAGGAAATAAATCATTGTCGGCAGCAAGCGCCCCAAAACGCGATAGCCATATCCTTTGCTATTGCGGTCAACCTGCACACCCTCGGCGTTGGAAAAACCCATACCAAGCATCGCTCCCGCATCATGAAGCGTATGGTAAACAGGAGCGGAAACCTGCTTTATCAACCCACGCCCCCGATAATCAGGGTGGACACACATATTGAGACTCATTCCGGCAACAACTGGCTCATCCAGACCAGGAACAGCTAATTTAACTTTTAGCACAGCATACTGTGCGGCCAAAAGTGGGCCATCCCATGCCCCCCAGGCGATGACTTCATAGCCATCATGCAACCACAACAGCAAACGTTCCATATCGGGCGCAGAACGATTGAAACTACGGGCAAGCAACGCAGCCCATTCAACACTGTCACAAGTAGTCAGCGGGCGAAAGTCCATTGGTATTTCCCGGTGGGTGTGAACAATAAACTAATAGTATGGAGAAATAAAAAGGGGCGCGTGGCGCGCCCCCTACGGCAATCATTCGATTTACAGGCGCTTAACACCGATGGATAGTGTTTCACCGTCAAAACTGAAATCTTCACGATGGAAACCATCATTCGGATCAGATGATTCAAGCGACTGGCTCAAGGTTTCTGACTGGATATAGTCAGCAAATTGAGTAATAGCTTTACCAAGCCGGTCACTGGCAACATATTTGATGGTGATATTATCTTCGATGTTAAATTCGGCGTCTTTGCGAAGAGTCTGTACACGGCGGACAACCTCACGCGCTAACCCTTCCATCACCAGTTCTTCGGTCAGACGAGTATCGACAGCAGCAAGATAACCACCTTCTTCGGCGATGGCAAAACCTTCTGCTGCCTGCTGCTTGACTTCGACCTCTTCCGGTGTCACCTCAAAGGTTGTTCCATTGACTTCTACAGTGACATTCTCACCGCGCATCAGAGCTTGTGACCAGCGTTCCACATCCGCAGCAGCACCTTCACGAAGTGCTTTCTGCACCGCTGGGAAATCCTTGCCCAGCTTTTTGCCCAGCGCACTGGGCAGCGGGTTAAGCTTATAGCTTACCACATCACCCACCCCTGCCAGCACTTTAACCGTTTTTACATTCAGTTCACCCTGGATGATAGCGGTCAGCTTTCGCACTGATTCTGCTTCAGCAGGAAGGCGCGTAACAAATTGAGCGCTGGCAAGTGGCTGGCGCACACGCAGATTGGCTCCCTCGCGGGCAGCACGACCGAGACTGACCAGCCGTTCAGTCACGCGCATATCTTCAACCAGACTCATATTGATGAGATCAGCATTGTACTCCGGCCAGGAAGTCAGATGCACACTGTCTGGAACGGAAGAATCGACCTCCGCAACCAGATTGCGATAGAGCGATTCACTCAGGAAAGGCATAGCAGGCGCGATCAATTTGGAAACTGTCACCAGACATTCATAGAGAGTGGCATAGGCACCAAATTTGTCACTGTCATTCTCGCTCTTCCAGAAACGACGGCGGCTCAGGCGGACATACCAGTTACTCAGGCTTTCGACAAATGCCTGAATCGGGCGCGTGGCATCCGTGACATTATAGGTTTCGTAAGCCTCAGTCACTTCTTTCACCAACAAATGCAGTTCTGCCAGCACCCACTGGTCAAGCAGATCGCGCTCCGCCACTGGCGGCTGCGGATTAGCAGGCGACCAGTTATCGATGTTGGCGTAGGTGACGAAGAAACTGTAGGTATTCCAGAGCGTACTCCAGAATTTATTGATGACCTCCCCCACCAGATCCGTCGAGAAACGACGCGGCTCGCCAGGCGGGCTGGAAGTATAGAGATACCAGCGGAAGGCATCCGCGCCGTGTTTATTCAGCACTTCCCAGGGGTCAACGATGTTGCCCTTGCTCTTGGACATCTTCTGGCCTTCGCCATCAAGGATATGTCCGAGGCAGATGACGTTTTTGTAGGATACTTCTTCAAAGAGCATGGTGCTGATTGCGTGGAGACTGTAAAACCAGCCGCGCGTCTGGTCAACCGCTTCACAGATGTAATCCGCCGGAAACTGTTCCTTGAACAAATCCTGATTTTTGTGTGGATAGCCCCATTGCGCCAACGGCATCGAGCCGCTGTCGAACCAGACATCGATCAATTCTGGCACACGGCGCATCGTCCCGCCCGTGCCTTTGGGATTGGGGAAGGTGATTTCGTCTACATAAGGCCGATGCAAATCAAGATCGGTCAAATCGCGCCCGGTGAGCTGGCTGAGTTCGGCGACACTGCCAATGCAGAGCGTTTCGCCATTCTGGTCATCAACCCAGATCGGCAGCGGTGTCCCCCAGCAACGCTCACGCCCCAGTGCCCAATCCTTGACATCTTCAAGCCAGTTGCCGAAACGCCCCGTCTTGATGTGTTCCGGCACCCAATTGATCGTCTTGTTGAGCGCTACCAGTTTATCGCGATAGGCCGTCGCACGAACGAACCAGGTTTCGCGGGCGTAATACATCAGCGGTGTGCCACAGCGCCAGCAAAATGGATAACTGTGCAGATAGCGCCCCGCTTTGTAAAGCAACCCACGCTCATGAAGGTCACGGGTGATCTCCGGGTCGGCTTCCTTGAACCACATGCCCCGGAAATTGGTCACAGCGTCGATAAAATTGCCATCAGCCGCAACGGTACGCAGTACTGGCAGACCGAATTTTTCACCAACATTGAGGTCATCCGCGCCAAAAGCCGGTGCAATATGAACGATGCCTGTACCATCTTCGGTGCTGACAAAATCACCGGAGACGACATAAGCATAATCCTTCTCAACCGGCAGAAAGGTGTAGAGCGGGTTGTAATGCTGGTTGAGGAGGTCTTTACCTTTGAGCCGTTTAACAACCTTATACTGCTCGTGATGAACCAGTGCTTTTTCGAGCAGGCTGGCCGCCAGAATCAGATTTTCCGTACCTTCGCCATCAGGCGATGGGCCTTCAACCTGTACATAATCAATGTTTTCACCTACCGCCAGCGCGACGTTACCCGGCAGCGTCCAGGGTGTGGTCGTCCAGACCAGGAAATAAACACCCGGTTTATCCCGCAGTGGAAACCGAACATAGACACTTGGGTCTTCTACTTCGTCGTAACCCTGGGCAACTTCATGGCTGCTCAGCGGCGTGCCGCAGCGCGGGCAGTATGGGACAACCTTGTAGCCTTCATAGAGCAGATTCTTCTCCCAGAACTGTTTAAGAATCCACCAGACGCTCTGGATGTAATCATTGCTGAAGGTGATGTAAGCATTATCAAGATCGACCCAAAAGGCAATACGCTCGGTCAGTTTCTCCCAGTCAGCCAAGTAGCGCAGCACACTGGAACGGCATTTCTCGTTGAAAGCCGCGATGCCATATTCCTCAACTTCATGCTTATGCTTGAGACCAAGTTCTTTTTCGACCTCGATTTCGACGGGAAGGCCATGAGTATCCCAACCGCCCGCACGGAAGCAGTAATAACCACGCATAACTTTGTAGCGTGGGAACATATCCTTGAATGACCGCGCCAGGACATGATGAGTGCCAGGACGACCATTAGCGGTAGGTGGGCCTTCATAGAAAACGTAGCGCGGCGCACCTTCTCGCTCTGTCAGCGTGCGCTGAAAGACTCGTTTTTCGCGCCAGAAATTAAGCTGGTCACGTTCCAGCTTCTGGATATCAAATTTGGCGTTGACTGCCTTGAACATGGTTCACTCCATTGTTTCGTCTGCTACGGATAGGGGAAGATGATTTCAAAACCGCGCTATTCGTACCAAACGGGCAATCAGCCGCAATGTGAGTGCATTGTGACTCACCATTACGGTCACACCTCCCTGAAATAAAAACCCATTCTACTGGACGATGAGAACGGGTTAATTATCGCGCAAATTGACAATTTTCGGTAGGGGCGAGTTAGGGTTCGAGCAGCGGCGGCACCCCACCTGACCAAAAAATTTCCCGTTCGAGTCGAAACTCTGTCGGCGCATCTGCCCTGGGGGTTGAAGCAATAACCGCCTGCCAGCGCAAAGCAAAAATAGAAAAATCAGTTATGCCTATACAGCGGGCAATATGCTGATTGCTGCCAGAGCCGCCTGTCTCAGTTTCATTTGACTGACCGCAGACGCCCGGCGAGAGACGGCAAACACCCCCCTGAGCAATATAATAGTCCAGAACAACGCACGAATCCTGCTTCGAGGTATACAACCATTCATCAACGCCATAATCAGAACTGGCATGGCTGGTCAATGTGCTATCAGCAGGAACCGGCGGCGGCGGCGGAAAAATAATCGCGTACAGCACACCAATAACCTGGGTAGCAATCAGAATAGCAAGCACCAATGCCAGCACGCCGATTAAAATCAATTTCAGGGAAACCGGGCGGCTTTCCCGTGATGAAGCCGCCTCGATTTTATCAGGGATTTCCTGCATCAACCGATCAACCCGTCTGCCAGGTTTGATCGTGAGAAATCATGGTGAAACCTTTATTGTCCCCAATACCAGGCTGAATAGTTACCCTGGTAAACTGCGAGGCGAAAAACCCCGAACGGTCAAAAAGGCAGGTGAATTGATATGGCACTACACCGGCATCACCGCGATCAAATTCAAGCTGGTTGCCGGAACTGGGAAAACGTTTGCAACCGCGTAGTTCAATCTCAGTACCTGAACCATAAAACTCATCCATTTTCTGTTGATAATAGGCAACCACTTCTTCCGGGGTTATACCTGCTACCTGAAAAAAGACTGTGCGCGAAATATCGGATCGATCAATCCGACCAGCATCAGCCGCGCCGGGATAAGCCTGAACTTCAAGCGGTTGTTGATGCGAGGCTCGATCCAGGAAAAATGCTGCAATCGCCCCGACAATAAAAAGCACACCTACAACGGCAGCAATTGTCCCGACACGAACGACGGAAACGTTGCCATCACGACCCAACATAAATTACCTTCCCTCCATGAGTGTTCCCATAAGCTGAATATCCACAGCGAGAACCTGTCCATAAGGTGTATGGGCAAAGCGAGCAGCGGTTTCACGCCAGTAAGGCAGGCCTACCGCAACTAAATCACCCGGCGGCGTCCCCCCTGCTCCAAGGCGATAGCGCAAAAGCTGTGCCAGCAAAAGACGATGCGGCTCTGTTTCTTCGCTTGGTGAGACTGTCTCCACAGCAGAACGAGCAGTATCTCTCTCACCCGCGCGAAACAATGCTTCAGCCAGATCAAGCTGGACGATAGCGGGCGCTCCCGCTTCCAGCGCACGCTGCATATAAGCTGCCGCTTCTCCATACATGCCTTTAATCAGCAGTGTACGCCCAAAACCGTATAGAGGAAAGTGGTCAAAAGGTGCTAAATCTAAAGCTTTTGTTAAGACTTCCTCGCTCTCATCGGCTAGACCAAGCTGGCGATAGGTGTTGCCAAGCAGCGTCAGCAGGCGGAAATCAGGTTTGCCAGTTTCAAGTTCGCGCTCTAACACCTCACGAGCAGCGGCAAAATTTTCCACCAGGTAATGCCGCTGCGCGAGTGTATAAGGTGTAACCATGCCCCGGTTGGCCCACATAAAAATGACCTGAGCGACGATGAAAAGACCAATACCACCTATAAGTGCAGGCTGGCGCAAATCTGGCGGGCCGAAAGTGACTGTAAGAATTGTTGCCATGAGCAAGACCATAGCAATCGCCATTGCGATCTGCGAAGAACGATCCCACCCACGAAACCCACACAACAGAAATCGAGTCAAACGTCCCATCTTTAACCCAGATTCCCGGCGTCAGCTTCAGGCAATGCTAACTGAATGGCAGCAATCTCATAGGCAAGTGCCTGCCCGTAAGCGGTGCCTTCCAGTGCGTTCAACCCGGACTGCCAGATTGCCAGACCATCGCGGGCGCTCATCATACGGGCGGCAGAAGCGACAGCAGCACTGGTTTCTCCGGCTGCCTCGTCAGCTTTCGCCAAATGATAATAAACACGAACACCATACATAGCAGGCATGGCAAACTGCGCCGCCTTACGAAAAGACTCCAGTGCGGCGAGACGATCACCAGCAAACTGCTGAACAAAGCCCAATTCAGCCCAGACAACCGGTTGTTCTGGTTCAAGTTCAGCCGCTTTCATCAATGCTCGTCCTGCTTCTTCATAGGCCGCCTGCAAGCGATAACCATTCGCCAGTGTGATATAGGAACCGGGATCATCCGGGAAAAGACGAACAGCGCGATCAGCGGTGGCCTGCGCCTTGCCCAACTGACCAGCATAGGCATAAGCACTGGTGAGCAACATTAATACCTCAGATGTTTCCTTGCCTTCTTTAATTGAGCGTTCCAGAAGCGGTATCGCTTCCCGGAAACGGAATGCTTCAATCAGCCGATAAGCATCTCCATAACCCGATCCCTGCTCTCGTGATTGACGTGCAAGCATCCAGCCGACAAGGCCAAACCAGATTGAGAACATCACACCTGCAAGGCATAATCCACTGAGCGCTATTTGAACAGCCGGGGATACAGTGCCGGGAATTGTCTCCAGCGAAGCAAACAATTCTATAACGATACCACCAACGAAGATAAGAACACCGGCAAAGGCCAGCACCAATGTGAGATAAAGGAGAGGAAGACGCAACCGTTGAAACATGATTATTTCAAATCATCCAACTGAAATTCACCATGTACAAGCTGCTGAGCAGCGGCAATATCGCCGCCAAGAACAGCTTTCAGGGTTTCAGCCTGGTCACTATCAAGAATGGACTGCCATTCCTCCAAACCTGATCTGGTACGTTTAAGCATGTTGAGGTGTTGGGTGGCAGCATCTGTCTCGCCGAGACGGACATGAGCGCGAACCAGATAGAAATAAATCAAAGCACGGTGACGTGCATCCTTAACTTTCAGCTTTAGCGCATCAGTTAAATGTTCAATTACCCCGGATGACTGTTTAAGGCGGTCTTCAATCATGCCCAGATTGTAAAATGTTACCCAGTCATTCGGCGCAAGTTCGTTGGCTTTACGTGCTGCTGCCAATGCTCGCTCATAGTCATTTCGCTGGAGGTAGACCTCAGCCAGGCCATTGAAAGCAACAGGCGATTCTGGAGCCAGCTCGGTCATCTGCTGATAATCACGTGCAGCCCTGTCCAACTTCCCCCAAACCCGATAAACCTCTGCCCGAAAACGATAGTGATTGGCTTGATCCGGCTCAGATTTAATGAGTCTATCCATAACCTTGATTGACTCAGCGTAGTTATTTTTTCGCAGGTGTTTTACAGCATCGCGGTATTCCATCGGCGCACGCGGACGGGTAAGAAACAAAGCCGCTACTATCCAGCCAAAAGCGCCACCGATCAGGAGACCGCTCACTTGTGGAGCAACCAGCAGTGCGATAAAGATAGCGATAAATGCGGGGAGCAAAATCGCTGTCCAGCGCGCACGTTCCTCTGGTGGAAGACGGCCACCAACAATGATAAATGCCCCAACCACAAATACAGCCAGCAGCAGTGATTGAACAGGCCGAACCCACTCATACTGGTTCACCACAGTGTTCAAAATAAGGCTGGCGAGGCCGGTCAATCCAAAGAGCAAAATAAAAGCACGGAATCGTGCCGGGCCGAGAAAAAGCTGAAACCGATTAATCATGCACTCAACTCAATATAAAGGCGCTTGTTAATGCCACCCTTGCTCTTGTAATCAGCAATGCGGATGCGGCCAACTTCGCGGGTATTAGCGACATGTGTGCCGCCATCAGCCTGCAAATCCAGCCCCTCAATTTCGACGGTTCGAACTTCAGGGATTCCTTCGGGAAGGAGATTGATTTTGGTGCGAATCAAATCAGGAATCTGGAAAGCCTCCTCACGGGGAAGAATTTTCACGCGAATATCACGTGCAGCATCCACTTCAGCATTGCTCCGCGCTTCGATTTCCCCCACCAGTTCTTTCTGAAGGCGCTCGAACTCAAAATCCATGCGACCTTCCAGCGGTTCCATATTACCCCCTGTAACACTGGCGCCGTAATCTCGCCAGACCACACCACAGAGAATGTGCATGGCGGTATGTGTTCGCATCAATTTGTAACGTCTGTCCCAATCCAGCACACCTTTGCCCTCGGTGCCAACGGGAGGAAGATCACCATCAATAACATGGACATTTCCGCGCAATATCTTCGAGAGAATATATTTCTGATCGCCCGATTCGATAATGCCCAGATCGTGTGGCTGTCCACCGCCGCCGGGGTAAAAAGCAGTGCGGTCAAGCAAAACACCATTCTGCTCAACTGCATGACCGGTAACATGGGCTGTAAATTCGCGCATATAACTATCAGTCTGGTACAACAACTCAGTCATGATTTATCTCCAGGCCAGCACGCATTCGCACCATCACTTCCCGCCCCCCCATGGAACGCCAAAATGCAAGACCTTCCGTATTCGCAGCAGCAACATGCCAATCAAAATGAGTTACCTGTCGCGCTCGAAACCAATCCTGAAGTGCAGCAACCAACGCACGACCTATGCCGTGCCGCCGGTAAGCAGGATCAACATAAATGTCCGCCAGGAAACCGCCAGCTTCCTGAGCAAACATATCCGGCATAAGATCGACAATCATACCCATAATATAACCGACAACCCGTCCATCTTCTTCCGCCACCAGGGCACAGGAGGTGGGATCGTCAAGTTTTTGCACAAGCCGTTTGGCATAACGGGCAGCTCCATTGGGTGCCGCACCAGGCAAATCGGCATCGAGCGCCTGATGGTAGGCAACCAGTGCTGCCCACAAATCAGCAATATAGGGAGCATCAGCACTCGTGACAGGTCGAATCATAATTTCATCCACATCAGATCAATCCACTCAGTCGCACCCTGTGACCGCCAGAACGCCTGCTCGACAGCCTGCCGACGCGCCACATGAACAATTATGTGCTGCACCTGGCGCGCTTTAAACCAAACGCCCAACTCAGCCAGCAGCAGGCGACCAACCCCACCCTGATGGGCGTGTGCATCTACAATTAAGTCGGTAATATGTCCGACAACCTCTGGCATAAAGCCAGGCAGCGCAGGACGAATCGCGCCAATCGCAAATCCGAGCAAATCTGAGCGGCGTTCGGCAACAAAGATAGAACAATCACTATCAGCCAACCAATCAGAGACCATAGCAGACCAACGAACAGATGCATCCGGCGCGAGCAAGAGACGGCGATCAAACTGCTGCGCCAGAACCGCTTTTTCGTGCCAGAGACGGGTTAATTCAGGAAGGTCATCTGATGAGGCGGCGCGGATAATCAATGCTTGCATAAGCGATCACTTTGAAAGTAGAGGCTGAGGATAGCACTGAGGCCAACGCAAAGCAAGCGCCTGTCGTATAATAAAATCCATGATAACCACTGCTGAAATTTCACCACGCGACCTGCCAGACTGGATGCGTCAGGCACAAAGAGGCGTTGACTGGGGTGCTTTCCTGATCTTTGCCTTCAGCCTGACCATCGCTCTGCCATTCCTGACACAGCCCAACCTGCCGCACACCAATGCCAGTGAAAATTATGTTTACCGCACGGCCGATTATGCTGCTGCCCTTATGGAAGGCCGTTTTTATCCACGCTGGTCTGCTGATGCACTGGGCGGATATGGCGCACCGATACCTCATTATTACCCGCCGGGCGCAGCTTATGTCCCGGCAATGCTTCAGGTGCTGTTCACCAATAATCCAGTTCAGGCCGTCCGTCTGGTATATGCGGGATCACTGGCATTGGCTAGTACAGCAGTTTACGCACTTGTAGCGCGACGCTTCGGCGCAAGAACTGGCATTCTGGCTGGCTTTTTATACGTTTGCAGCCCCTATATTGGATTAACAGCGCCCTACATTCTGGGCGATTTACCCGGCGTGATGACAGCGGCGCTCATACCTGCTTTGTTGTGGAGCACTGATCGATTATTCCTTAATCGACCTGGCAACATCCTGCTGACTGCGTTGTTTACAAGTGCGCTCTGCCTGACCAGTATTCGTGGTTTGGCGGCAGGCTTAGCACTGGCGACATTGATGATTGTCACCTCACGACAGCGAGTAAAATGGGTAAATATAGTGGGCAGTTTTGCCATCGGAATAGGTATTGCCAGCTTTTACTGGCTGCCTGCGCTACTGGAACAGGATGCTATTTTCTGGCGAGCGCCTATTATAGAAGTAACTACAAAAATCAATTTTGCTGATTTATTCATTCCGCTGCGGGCAATTGATCCAAACGAATTGATTACTTCGCCGCAGTTCTCACTTGGAACTGTTCATCTGATGATGGCAATTGCTGGCAGTGTAGTGTGCTGGTATTACCGTAACGAACTACGATTTCAGATATTTTTCCTGCTGGCAGGTGGTGGACTGATCGTATTAGTGCTGCTCATGCCACGCGAAACATGGTTAACAGCGGTGATTAGCCTTTGCCTCGCAATTGTGGCAAGTTCAGTCACCAGGCCACTCAACAGCCTTTCGCCACGCTTTCAGAGATTGCTGCTCCCCCTGGTATTAACACTTATCTGGATCAGCTCATCACCAATATGGATCACCACAAAGCGAGACGAAGATTTTGGCAGCACAGACAGTAAGGCACTCATTCAATACGAACAGCAAGGTTACGGCATAGCGACACTACCGCCGGGCGACCCTATTCCGGTGACCATTGCTGAGAATATCTCCTTCAATAGAACGCTGATTGAAGGCTATCTCGCAAATACCATCAACAAAATTGCGCCAGGCCAGATCAGTCAGAATTTTCAGGCCGGCATTCTCGACCATAATACCCACAGCGATTATTTCCAGATCAGAGCAGACTCACCGATACTACTCAATATTCTGACAGCGTACTTTCCTGGATGGCGCGCCAGCATCAATGACCGCCCTCTTTTGCTAACGCAAAACCCGGAAAATGGCCTAATCCAGGTTGATATTCCGATTACTCGAAGCGGCGAACTGGCAGTGGTTTTAGGGTCAACCGCCGAAAGAACGGGAGCCTGGATTATCTCATGGTCTACGCTGCTGATTGTTCTAATACTGACGTGGGGGCGCTACCGACGCAGGCGCAGCTTTTACGAAGAAGCAAGCCGCCTGAGCAAAGCGGAGGTAAGGTTACTGACAGTGCTGTTAATCTGTTTTACCAGCGCGAATTTTTTACTCAACAATGTACCACTGCCTTTTTCACTCAACGCGCCACCTGGTTATCAATTACAGGGTACCGCTTCGCTCCAGACGCGCAGTGATGCCGGTTTGAATCTCCTGGCCTATCGTCTGCCATCTAATCAATACCGGGCGGGAGACACGATTGACCTGCGATTATACTGGCAGGCGCAGCGTTTTCTTAACGCCAACTATCGGGTAAAAGTGTATCTTGTCAACAACCGTGATGGTCGTTCCTGGAATGCAGCGCTCCCGCGACACCCTGGTAATTATCCCACCAGCAGATGGACGACCGGATTATATGTAACCGATGTGTATTCAATCCAACTGATACCAGATACCCCAACAGGCAATTATTCAATCGCAGTTGAAGCCTATAACTGCATACCTGACTGCACATCCGGCACACCACTACTATTCTTCGGGAATGCCGGTCAAGTCATCGGCACCACGTTCATACTGCCTATACTCCTGGACGTGTCGAGTTGATGCTGCTTGTGTTTGCAGGAGTGCGCCAGTACAATAAACCGACTTTTTGAGTATTTTTAGAGGAGAGATATTAACAATGTCCAGTGACACTGTTGAAGCGCAAATCGCACGGGCATGGGATTTTCAGCGCAAGGGACAGTCTGCCGATGCAGCCAAAGAGTTCGAACGAATTTTGAAACAAAACAACGATAACATTGACGCACATTACGGCATGGGGCTGGCAAAGCGCAGCAGTGGACAACCGGCAGAGGCACTTGAGCATTTTCAACAGGCATTGAAACTGGTAGAGGCTGCCGCTGAAACACGGCGTCCCGCACGCGAGGGAGCAGAACGAAACGAGCCGAACACAACAGAAGATGACCGCTATATGATGCTCAACAGAATGATCAAGCAACGTCTGGCAGAAATCAACGCGAGCTGATGAACAAGCGGGAAAGACTCACAAAAACAATCGCTGGTGAAACCACAGACCGCGCACCGGTGGCTTTATGGCGGCACTGGCCGGGGGATGACCAGCGCGCTGCTGATCTGGCAGGTTCTACGATCGAATTTCAGAGAACTTATGATTGGGATTTCATCAAAGTATCTCCGGCCAGCAGTTTTTGTGTGACGGATTATGGTGTTCAGGATGAGTGGCAGGGTAATACGGAAGGTACACGCTCAATTATCAAGCGTCCGATTAGCCGATCATTAGAATGGACAGAATTACGGCCACTTGATCCAACGCGCGGCGCAATAGGCCGCCAGATTGAATGCTTAAGGCTGATTGGCGAGGGAATGTCTGATACAGATGCGCCTATCATCCAGACCATTTTCAGCCCCCTGGCACAGGCCAAATATATAGCGGGTGATGAGCTGCTCATTCGCCATTTGCGAACACAACCGGAGCGACTACATACTGGCCTCAATGTATTGACCGAAAGCACACTACGCTTCATCGAGGCCATGAAAAAGCTGCCAGTAGATGGCGTCTATTACGCTATTCAGCACGCCAGCCACGATGTAATTTCGGAAGAAGAATATAAAGTCTTTGGACTACCCTACGACCGCAAAATTCTGGATGCGCTGCCGGATAAATGGTGGTTTAATGTAGCACATTTACATGGAGAAGCGCCCATGTTCCGCTTATGCAGTGACCTGCCAGTGCAGGTTATTAACTGGCATGACCAGGAAAGTGAACCTGATCTGGCGCTGGGGAAATCTCTATTCCGAGGAGCAGTTTGCGGTGGGCTTTCTCGCTGGCAGCATTTGCATTTTGGCACCCCACATACAGTCCGTGAGCAGGCACGTGCAGCCTTGCAATCCGTCAACAGTCGGCGGTTGATTCTTTCAACCGGGTGTGCTTTGATGGTAACCACTCCCCTCTCCAACCTTCGCGCCGTCCGAAGTGCTGTGGAAACAGGGGGTACTTAATGTCAATCCGAGTGATTGCCGGAACTGCAAAAGGCAGACAATTAAAACTTGTACCCGGCGATACTACCCGCCCTGTCATGGATAAAGTGAAAGAAGCACTGTTCAGCATCATTGGACGCGACATTCTGGATGTCACTTTCCTTGATCTGTTCGCTGGAACGGGAAGTGTCGGAATAGAAGCCTTGAGCCGGGGCGCAAAGCAGGCTTATTTCGTCGATCTCGAACGTAAAGCTGTACAGACCATTCAGGGTAATCTGGCTTTGACCCGATTCACCGAGCGGGCGGTCGTGCGGCGCGCTGACGCTCTGGCCATGCTCAAACAACCACCACCAGCAGCATTTGATTTCATTTATATTGCCCCACCACAGTACAAGAATCTATGGCTGAGCGCCTTACAGGCACTTGATGCCAACCCCGCCTGGCTGCCACCGGGAACAGAAGTGATTGTGCAGATTGATCCCTCCGAGGAAGCGCCCGTGACACTGCGCCATCTGGAAAGTGACGATCAACGGCGATATGGCAATACTTTATTGTGGTTCTTCGTCTCCCGCGAGGCGAACCCAGACAGGGGAGAACCTGAGGAGAAAACATTATGAGTGATTTAAACCAGATTGAAAGCATTGCAACTGAATTGATTAAAGCATTCGACATTGAGAATCCGCCGATTCCAATCGAGATCATGCTTCAACGACCCAAATCAGATATGTGGGCAGAAGTCGATATTACCGAACTCTCAGTAGGTTTTTTGAAAACAGGCGGTCATTTTTCTCCGCGCATGTCACTGGCGCGGTTGCTGGCGCGACACATTCTTCAGAGTGATTGGGGAGAACGTCGTGGGCTGCATGAAATTTTCAAAAATGATAAAAGTGAAGAGTTACTACGCGCATTCGCCAGGATGCTCATCATGCCCGCAGAGATGGTGAAAGCCCTTAGCCCCGGTGCCCGTAATCCCGTCACCATGAGTATGCATTTTGAAGTCCCGGAAGATGATGCCCGACTGCGATTGAAGGAATTGGGGAGTTAGTGTTCAAGCCATGACCGCGCCATATCGAGGGCATCATCAACAGTATGTACTTTAGCGGTCACCTGCGCTTCCCGAAGTAAATCCAGCAGTTCCCCAATTTGTGGACCGGGCTTCAAGCCCAGCCTGCTCATGAGCATTTTGCCATCGACCAGCGGTGCGGGTTCAATCAATTGACCATACTGCTCATAATAGGCTTCCAACAACAGGCGCACACGCTCAACCAGCGCCAGCCAGCTATCCTGATTAAGTTGAGAACCTACCGCACCCAGATAGTCTGCCAGCAGCAGCAGGCACACATCAATACCTGCCTCACCAGTCGCACGCCAAAAACGATGAATCGCAAGCGGCGTCATATCATCCATCGAAAAGAGACGGTTATGATGACGAATAATGCCTACCAGGCGAGTACGCTCGGCATTACTAAGCCGTAAATTTGCCGCACGAACGTCAGCCATTTGTGCGCCAAGTATCTCGTGACCCTCAAAGCGCCAGCGTCCGGATTCAATCTGTTCTGCTGTACCGGGTTTACCCACATCGTGCAAAAGTCCGGCAAGTATCAACAATGAGCGATGTGAGCGCTCATTCGGCCATTCGACATCCAGATGGGATACCAGTTGGGAGCGAAAACGATCAAGCTGCATCACCATCGACCCCAGACTAAAAGTTGCCGCCGTTGTATCAGTGCGGCTGTAACTAATGGCCGCAAAAATCTGACTTAAAATTTCAATCACCGCAAGGGTATGCCCCCAACCGTCGAACATATGAGGCGCACTCTGCTGCAAACCACGCAGCGCGTCAACTTCTGGCAGGATGATGGTGAGCAGACCAACGGCATCGGCAATCCGGAGCGCGGCGGCGGGACGCGGTAACGATAGCAGTTTGAACAACTCATCGCGCACCCGCTCCGGCGAAATTTCCGCAATCAGAGGAGATACACGACGAACATCGGCCAATGTTTCTGGCTCAATCCGAAAACCAAACTGTACACTCTGGCGAACCGCTCGCAGCGCCCGAATCGGATCATCGGTTAAAGCGTGAGGGGAACAACGGCGTAACTGTTTATCCTTGATATCGACCGCACCTTTAAGCGGATCAATTAACTCTGCGAGGCCACCTCGCAGATCAACCGCCATGGCGTTCAGCGTAAAATCACGGTCAGTGAGATCATCCAGCAATGTCAGACCACGAAATTTCGCTACATCGAGCGTAAGGCGGCCATCCAAAGTATTAATTAAAGCGCGCCCGACACTTCGTTCTGTATCCAGAGGGAAAAAATCACCTTGAAAATGGTTGGCGATTTTTCGCGCTAATATCAGACCATCGCCAGAAGTGGTGAGGTCAATATCTTTCAGAGGGCGTTGAAGCAGCGTATCGCGTACCGCACCACCGACGATATATATTTCTTCTGATAGGGATGCGAACAGTTCTGCAATTTCATGAACAGTATCCGTCCACGTTAACGGACGTTGCGGGCGAAACGGCGTCAAGTCCAGCATCAGATGGCATCCAGTTTGACAACACCAATGAAGGGCAGGTTACGGAATTTTTCGTCCAGATCAAGCCCATAGCCAAACACAAATTTATTCTCGATCTCAAAACCAACATAATCAGTCGATATTTCGACAGTACGGCGTGTTGGTTTGTTGAGGAGTGTGCACAAGCGCAAACTGGCTGGCCGACGAGCTTGTAATACATCCATGACGAAACGCAGGGTGTGGCCACTATCAATAATATCCTCGACAATAAGCACATGACGACCTTCTACACTGGCGGAAATATCCATGTCAATGCGAACATTGCCGCTGGACTCGCGTGCGTTTTTGCCATAACTGGATACAGCAAGAAAATCAATTTCGTGCGGCACCGTGATATGGCGCGTGAGATCGACCAGAAACATCACCCCCCCCTTAAGGATGCAGAGGAGTAACAGATTTTCCGAATCGGCGTAATCAACTGAGATTTGCCGCCCCAATTCTGCGATGCGGGCCTGTAGCGTGGCTTCATCAATGAGTATCTCATCAAGATACTTTTCATACGCCTGCATGAGCATTATCCTTGCGCTGAAAAGGAGCGATTATAGCATCAATTACAGCGCTTGTGATCTATACTTCTCACAAGGACTCAGGGTGTTTGAAACTGCTGCGTCCTGATAAACAGGAAAGAACAGGTACTATTCCAATTAAAGTTACATGTTGAGGTAGGGACAACGATCTTTTATTGAAATATGCCGTGTTATATCATAACCAACCCGTATTATTTCTGAATTTGAGGACAACGCCTCATGGTACTCACGACAAACCAGCCAATAATAACGCTTTCACAGCCGCGCGAGACCGCACGTGTGATGTTCAAGGATGGCATTGTTCTGGAAAGCCAGGCAGGGACAAGTATCGAAGCTTTTCTAGAGGCATATTTCCTCCATCTGGGTTACGAAGAAAAAAACCTGATGGGCGGCGTGCTGGATGGCAGGCTGCGTGAGCTGGCCTACCCGGTCAACCGGGACGCAACCTTAGAGCCAGTAACACTCGCCAGCAGCGATGGCGGGCGGATTTATCGTCGTTCGCTGATTATGCTGATGAGTGTAGCAGTTGAAGAATTATTCCCCGATCAAAAAGTGCGCGTGAGCTATGCACTGCCAGAAGGAGCATTTTTCTGCCAGCTTCAGAACCGGCAACCGTTCACGGATGAGGAACTGGCACAGGTTGAAGCCCATATGCGCCAGATCGTGATTGAGGACAGCGCCATCACCAAACGCATCGCACCGCTCGATGAAGTAGTAACGCTTTTTACCGAGCGACAGGAAAATGACAAGGTGCGGCTGATGGAGCAGCGCACACGCAATATTCTGACTTTGTATGGCTTGCGCGGGCGAGAAGATTATTATTATGGCTACATGCTTCCTTCGACACATTACCTGCGTTATTTCAAACTCATCAATGTCGACGGCGGTTTCCTGCTGCAATATCCGCGCAAGGAAGACCCCGAAACTATGGGGCCAATTAAAGCTTACAGCAAATTGAGCGCCGTCTTCCGGCAGGCGGATAACTGGCTGGGACGCATGGGCGTCGAAGATATTGGTCGCCTGAACCAGCTTGTGCGCGAAAATCGCGTTCATGAATTAATCCTGGTTGCCGAGGCACTCCATGAACGACATGTCGCACAAATTGCCGGTGACATCCGCACACGCTACAACCAACAGGGTACCCGACTGGTACTGATCGCTGGGCCATCATCATCGGGCAAAACAACATTTGCAAAGCGTCTGGCAATTCAACTGCTGGCGCATGGGCTGCGCCCTTTCACGCTGGAATTGGATAATTATTTCGTCAACCGCGAACTAACACCGCGCGATGCCAGTGGCGAATACGATTTTGAAGCAATGGGTGCGATCAACCGTCCCCTGTTCAACCGTCATTTGTTAAATCTAATGGCCGGGCAAGAGGTACAGTTACCACGCTTCGACTTTATCAGAGGATTGAGCGAATCAGGGAGACAGGTACAGCTCAGTAGCAATCAGATTATCATTGTGGAGGGGATACATGGGTTAAATCCTGACCTTGTTCCAGACATCCCGCCGGAAAAGATTTTTCGTGTATATGTTTCAGCATTAACACAACTCAACACAGATGCACACAATCGTATACCGACGACGGATGTGCGCCTGCTGCGACGGATGGTGCGCGATGCCCAGCACCGGGGATATAACGCAACTGATACGATTTCCCGCTGGCCGAGCGTAAGAAATGGCGAAAAGAAAAATATTTTTCCGTATCAGGAAAATGCCGATGCGATGTTCAATTCAGCGTTGGTGTATGAACTGGCGGCACTGCGTCCGCTGGCCGAACCCCTGCTGCTCCAGGTCGAGCCGGAAACACCGCCTCATATTGAAGCAAACCGACTCCTCTCATTCCTGCGCTGGGTACAACCGCTTTCACTAAGACAGGTGGGTTTTATCCCAGATACATCGCTGCTGCGGGAATTCATCGGTGCATCAAGCCTGCATGACTATCATCCCGGCGAAATTTATAAGGATCACAACAACATAGCAAAAGGCTAAATTGTTGTAGCTGAACAGAGGGTGTTACAATTATTTGAAATCGGTTTGATTCGTCCTTATAGGATTCGGGCATGGGTCATAAATTCGCTATTGATTTTGGTACCACTAACACAGTAATCGCCCGCTGGAACGAGGAAAAAAATACATCGGAAGTTGTTTCTGTTCTCAAAGTCAGCACTGATGGTTCGGATGGGCGTCCCCCCCTGGTGCCATCCCTCTTATATGTAAACAATGGTCAAACAGCCAGCGTCACTATCGGACAGGCAGTGCGCGATGGCAATCTTGACCAACAGCAGGATAATCGACTGTTCCGCAATTTTAAACGCGCCATTGTGGCCGCCCCCGCCCCGGAAGCCCGCGACCTTGACAACACAAAATGGGCAGATCGTGATGCGGGGCGCAGTTTTGTAAAAAAGGT
Organism: uncultured Anaerolineaceae bacterium; assembly: GCA_964447795.1. Taxonomy (GTDB): domain Bacteria; phylum Chloroflexota; class Anaerolineae; order Aggregatilineales; family Phototrophicaceae; genus CFX2. The sequence goes on along the minus strand of CAYUTY010000028.1, from coordinate 27,974 downwards.
CATCGACTCCATCCCCTACAGCAAGGAAGACATCGATCAACTGGTGCTGACCGCGCCGGTAGCATCGTTCGAAGGGTATCTTGCCTGGCTGAACGGCGTAATTGATGAAATTTCTCCCGAAAAAATCCGTGTTGTTGATGAATCAACAGCAGCAGCACTGGGCTATACGGTGACAAAACCAGGCGCGGTAGTGCTGGTATTCGATTTCGGCGGTGGCACACTTGATCTATCGCTGGTGCAGCTCCCGGAAAGCCGGGAGAAAACAGGCGGCTTTTTGCAGCGGCTTCTCAAAGGTAATACCGCCCAACACTCAGCAAAAGTCATCGCCAAAGCCGGGCGTATCATCGGTGGAAGCGATATTGACCAGTGGCTGCTGGCAGAGGTACTGAAACGAACCAATCTGTCACCGAAAGACCTGGGCAACGACTATGCTACCCTGCTCACTCACTGCGAGCAGGCTAAAATTGCACTTTCGAACAACGAAAAAGCTGAGATTACCTTCAGCGCTGGCGGCAAACCGCAGAGTGTCACAGTCAGCCGTGAAGAACTGGAAATACTGCTAGAAGAAAACAGCTTCTACACATCACTGCGGCGAGTAGTGGATAAAGTAATGCATGTCGCTCGTCAGCGCGGAATTTTCAAAGAGGATATTCACTATGTGCTGATGGTGGGCGGCACCTCGCTGATGCCATCAGTACAGCGCACCCTGGGACAGTATTTTACTGATATGGCCGTTCATGCCGACAAGCCATTTACCTCGGTAGCAGAAGGTGCGCTGCAAGTAGCCGCGGGTTATGGACTGGAGGATTACCTCGTCCACAGCTACGGCATCCGCCATCTGGATGCCGAAACGGGCGAACACAGCTACGACGAAATCATCCCAATGGGCAGCCGATACCCAACAGAACAGCCAATTGAGGTAACTCTGGGCGCGGCGCATGATGGGCAAAAAGAAATCGAATTTGTTATCGGCGAAATTGATACAGACTCGGTGGCGATGATTGAAGTGCAGTATGAGAATGGGCAGGCAGTGTTTGTGGCGCAGGCTAACAGCAGCGGGCAGCAGATTGTCCCACTGAATGAGGCTAAAGCGCTCGATATGCTGGCAAAACTTGATCCTTCCGGTAAACCAGACGAAGATCGGCTCAAAGCCGAGTTTTCGATTGATGACCGACGTCAGCTTCGCATGAAAGTCACTGATTTGCACACCAACAAAACACTTTTAAACGATGTGGTAGTTGTCACATTGCGCTAAAACCGAGGGGGAAATCTGGAATGACCATCAAAGCAGCCATTACGGGGCGGGAACCCCGGCTTGCAATGGGATTCAGCAAACAGGGTCAGCGGCGACTGTCTCTGCGGCATCTGGCAACAATGCTGAATGTGCTGCCGCCAGAGGCAATTTCACTGGATGCCGCAGCAGAAATGCTCCGAAATGATGAATTCTTTGTGCGCTATAACGCCGCCAAGATGTTGAGCCGACGCGGTGACCGGGAAGCGCGCCTGATTATGCAGGATGCCCTGACGAACGGTGAACCGCGCACACGGGCAACAGCAGCGCGGCATCTGTACGGATTTTCGTGGTTTTCTGCTGAGCCACTTATCAAACTGGCCTTAAAGGATAAAGACCCCCGCGTGCGCGAAGCTGCAATTTACGCGCTGTGTGATCTGCGCGAGATAAATGCTTACCAACTCATGATTGAAATCCTCAAAACTGAGGAAGATGATGTGCGGGCTGCGGCGGCCTGGGGGCTGCGCGATTGTCAGGATTCGGCGGCTGTACCCGTGCTAAAAGTGGTGCTGGAAGCAAAAGACCCGGAAGTCCGTATCAAAGCACTCGAAGCATTGGGCGCGAATGACACGCCGGAAGCAATGCCAATCGTTCGCAATGCGATGAATGATCCTGAACCTGATGTGAAGTATGCCGCAACGCTGAGTTTGCTGGAACTGGCTGGAGAGTCGTGGCTGGATGAACTTTACGGCGTGATAGGGCGCACCAGCGGCGAGACGCGGCATCAGGTTTTGCGCGGTTTGTTCCATGCCACAAATTATCTGAAAATTGATGTCGCCAAAACGCGCGCCGCTGACCTGATGATCGACGCGCTGGAAACGGCGCTGCTGGATGATATGCCTGAAGTCCGTTCGGCGGTGGCCTGGCCGCTGGCGTGGATGCGCCACGAACGCACGCCCGGCATCCTGCGACGGGCATATAACCTGGAAATGGACAGTGCCGTAAAAGCACAGATTGTGCGTGTTGCCAATAGTCTGATGGATGCCGACAAAAACTCAGCCAGCGCAAAAGTGGCAGATGACATTTTACAGGATGCGCTCAAGAGTAAGGATATGGTGGTCAAAAAAGCTGCGGACGACCTGGTGAAAAACCGGGGGCAGATGACAGCAGCAGCAGTGAGAGCTTAAAATCACCGTTTGTGCATAAGCGTTTACATCTGCTTGACGCGCCTGCCCCGGCGGGGTTAGCATGGCAGTTGGTTTAATGCGTCAAGTAATGAACAAATATGATTGAAGTCCACAATCTGACTAAACGTTACGGACATTTTCTGGCTGTTGACAGCATCTCGTTCGAAGCACAGCCGGGCGAAATCGTTGGGCTGCTTGGGCCAAACGGCGCAGGCAAAACAACGACGATGCGAATGCTGACTGGTTTCATGCCGCCAACCGATGGCAGCGCCAAAATCGCCGGGTTCGATGTTTTCAACGACTCGTTTGAAGTACGCAAGCGGGTTGGTTACCTGCCGGAGCGCGTTCCAGTTTACCCGGATATGACGGTACGGGGGTATGTCACCTTCTGGGCTGAATTACGCGGGGTACGTAAGCCACGCCAGCAGGTTGAGCATGTCCTCGAAGTAGTGCAACTCTCTAACCGGCGCAATACACTGGTACGAAATCTCTCCAAAGGGATGCGGCAGCGGCTTGGCCTGGCGCAGGCACTGGTACATGATCCACAGGTAGTCATCCTCGATGAGCCGACAATTGGCATTGACCCGCAGCAGGTGATCGAGGTACGCGAAAGCGTGCGGCAGCTAGGGGAAAAGCATACCGTACTGTTCAGCACGCATATCCTCTCAGAAGCCGAGCAGGTTTGTGATCGGGTACTGATTATTAATCGGGGACGAATTATCGCGGAAGGTGCCCCCGCAACTCTACGGCAGCAATTGCAACCGGGGGCGCATTTGTATGTCGAAATTGACGGAACCAGCGGCGAAAATATCAAAGACCTTCTCATCAGGATAGAGGGTGTAGAAACTATCCAGCCGCAGGGAAATGGATTCAGCCTGCGCGTTAAGCCCGGCTATGACATCAGAAGTGATATAGCGCAAAGGATAATTGAAACGGGCTACCGCCTGTTAGAACTGCGTCCGGTAGCGATGACGCTGGAAGATATGTTCCTCGATATTGTCGGCAGGGAGAAGGCTTGATGACCGGAACATGGATTATCTTCCGGCGGGAAGTCGGTCAGTATTTCGCCTCACCAATTGCCTATCTGATTGCCTTTGGTCTGCTGCTCATCACCGGACTATTGTTCAATAGCGATCTGGCTTTTGCGGCGACCTTCCGCCCGTCAGACCCATCGCTCATTCCAACCTTTCTCTCACTAGCCCTGGTTTTCTTCGCCCCGCTGCTAACGATGCGCCTGCTGGCCGAAGAAAGCCGCGAAGGAACACTGGAGCTCCTACTCACCGCACCTGTGAGTGATATGGCTGTAGTGCTGGGAAAGTTCCTGAGTGCGTGGTTTTATATCAGTGTTCAGCTTCTTATCACATTTTACTATCTGTTAATTTTGTTGGCCGTCACACAACCAGACATCAGCCATGCAATCTGCGCTTATATTGGTATCTGGCTCTACAGTGGGGCGACACTGGCAGTCGGAGTATTGTTCTCCGCCCTGACGGAAAATCAGGTAGTTGCCGCATTTCTGAGCATTGCGGTGCTGTTATTTCTGTATCTGGCAGAATTGGCCGGGCAGATTGTGACCAATCTCGATCTGGCCTATATCATCCGCCAGTTAACGCTTCAGGGACATTTCAACACCTCGTTCGCAGTTGGGCTGATTAAGGCAGAAGATGTGGCTTATTACGGCGGCATCATCGTGATTATGCTATTCATCGCCATTCGCGTTGTTGAATCTCACAGGTGGCGCTGATGCGGACTGACCCGATTATCATCCGACGACAACAAATCGGCCAATGGGCCAGCTATATAGGTGGGACGGGATTAGTAACAGGTATCATCGGCCTGTTATGGCAGGGGGGCGCGACGCCACTCATCCTCACCATGCTGGCAATTGGCGCGGCGGGCATCGCGCTGTGGGCCTTGATGTCGCCAGACGATTTCAAAGGCTTTATCACAGGACGCAAAACCCGTTACAGCACAACCGCTGTCTTTGCCACCTTACTGCTGGTGGGCATCGTGGGCATTACCTATGTTATTCTGCAACGTTCCGTACTAACCCTCGATATGACCGAAGGCGGGCGTTTCTCCATCAGCCAGGAAACAAAGGTAGTGCTGCGACGCATCACGCGCCCAATGCGCATTACGGGTTTTTATTCACCGCAAGCCATACAATTACGGGAAGTTGACGATCAGTTTTTTCGGTTATACGAGGTAGAAACCGAGGGTCTGATCTCACGGAACTACATCGACCCGGAAGAACAACCGGCAGTCGCGCAGCTTTACAATGTCATCACGGATGGCTCAGTTTATATTTCGTTCCTGAATGAAGATGGCTCAGTTGATTTCAGCACTGTTCAGCGCGTCCCACGCGGCACCAGTCAGGAAAGGGATATGACGGAGGCAATTGCACGTCTCCTGATTTCCGGGACGCTTAAAGTATATTTTGAAACCAGTCACGGAGAACGTGACCCACTGGACGGTACACAGCAAGGGCTTTCGCGCATCAATCTGGGTATACAGGAAAGCGGACTCATCACCGCGCCTCTAAGCATTGCCGAACTGGCACAAAGTGGGGGGCAAATTCCTGATGATGCATCTGCTGTTATCCTTGCTCGCCCAACCACTGATTTTTCACCAGCCGAAATTGCTGTTGTAGATAATTATCTGAAACGTGGTGGTGCATTATTTATCATGGCGGATGCCCTGTTCAATGCCGATGCGTTTCTACGGCAGGAAGGTGAATTCAACGCCTACCTATGGAATAATTACGGCCTGCGGATGCTGGAGGCGGTGGTGGTTGATGTCGCTTCCAGTGAGCAAACCCCTCTGGACATCATCAGCGCGGCGATTTTCCCGGACAATGAAATCGCATCCCGCCTGGACTCCGAAAATGCCCCTACCCTGTTCAGCGTAGCGCGAGCCATTGAAGTAAGTGAAACACCGCCGCAGGACACACCAAATGGGCGCATCATTCTTTCCTCAGAGCAGAGTTACGGTGAAACCAATTTACAGGCATTGGGAGAAACCAACACCTTCAATTTTGATGCAGGACAGGATATTCCGGGGCCGCTAACAACAGTTGCCTGGGCATATAACAACCGCACAGGCGGTAAAATTCTCCTGGTGGGTGATAGCGATTTTGTAACCAACAGCCTCGTCCTGACCGGAGGAAACAGCATTCTGTTCACTGATGGACTATCATGGCTGACGGGCTTTGGCGAGCGGATTAACTTCGCTCCTCAGGCATACAGCACCGGTCTGCCTCTGATCTTCGTCAGTGGGCAAATTCTGGATGTCATCGCTTTCATAACGGTCATTCTCTTACCGGGGATCGTGTTGGTGATGGCACTGGTAGTCTGGTCAAGGCGGGCGCGCCAATGAACCGACGATTTGTCATGGTGTTAGGTGGGGTCTTCGCGCTGCTGACCATCATCGCTCTACTGCAAAGTCGGCAAGCTGCACTCCCGGCAGAAGAAACGGTCTCCCTCTCATTTATCGGGCGCGAACTGAATATGACAGTCAACGATATTCAGGCCATTCGGCTGCGCGATCTGCAAACTAATCAGGTTTTTATCATCAGCCGGGACAGCAATGAAAACTGGATTGCGCCGGAAAGTGAAGGAAGTTTAGATGCTGAGGCAGCGTCTAATATAGCAAAGACCATGGTGCTGATGCCTTATGAGCGTACCATAGCGGTGGATAATTCCACCAATCTGTCGCAATATGGCTTCAGCACGGGCGGAACCCTGGCAGCGGAAATTCTGCTTAAAAACAACAGCAGTCATGCTATTGCTGTTGGGGGACTTACTCCCACTGGTCTTCAGTATTACACCCTGATTGACGAGTTGCCCCGTCTCTTCTTTATTGAGCGCGGCGCAATTGATTATCTGCTGGCGTTAGTGGCTAAACCACCATTAACTTGACAATTAAGAATTAGAGCGTTACTGTATTTGAACGAGTCGATCAGAATTACAGTTTTGTTCGACTTGCCGAATGCGAATCATCGCCAATCGCCCAATTTTGCGTCATAATCGAAGAAGGGATTGAGCAGATCAATCTGCAACCCTGCTATAAAAAGTAGCAGGGGTGGTCAAACAGCGTATGTTGATGGTAATGGCACAGGAAAAAAAAGAGTACATTCGTACTCAACTCATCAAGAAAGCCGAAGAGCAAGGCGCAGTCACTTACGACGACATTCTGGCATTGCTGCCAGAAGCCGAGCGCGATATTGCGCTGCTGGATGACGTCATGGACAGCCTGATGGAACTTAGTATTGAGGTTGTCCCCAGCGCACCGCTGGACAGCCCCATGCCAGAGGATTTACCGCCGGAACATCTCAACGGTGAGGTGTTAGACGAAGAAGATGAAGAATTCGCGCTGCTCGAAATCGACGACGATCTGACGGACGACGCTGGTTATCAGCAGGCGCTGGATACAGATGATGTGGTTGGCCTGTACTTAAAAGAGGCCGGTCGCGTCCCACTTCTGACGGCGGAAGAAGAAGTATCTCTGGCAAAACGTATGGAGTCGGGCTTGCTGGCAAAGCAGCAGATCGAAGAATACGGTGAACAAATTCCGCCGGACGATCTGTATACACTCCGCGATCTGGTTTATGATGGCGAGATGGCTCAGGAACATCTTGTTCGTGCTAACGCACGCCTGGTCATCAGTGTCGCTAAGAAATACATTGGGCGGGGTGTGCCATTTCTGGATTTGATACAGGAAGGCAACATCGGTCTGATCCGCGCCACTAACAAGTTTGAGTACCAGCGCGGCCATAAGTTCAGCACCTATGCGACCTGGTGGATTCGGCAGGCTGTCAGCCGTGCCGTAGCCGATCAGGGCCGAACAATTCGTGTTCCTGTCCATATGGGCGATCAGCTTAACCGAATGCGGCGGGTGCAGCTTAATTTAATTCAGGAACTTGGACGAGAACCTTCGATTGATGAACTGGCTGTGGGCATGGAAACCACGCCGGACAAGATCGAAAATCTGCTGGAAATCGCACGTCATCCGGTCAGCCTGGAAACACCAATCGATGAAGAAGGTGATTCAACCTTTGGTGACTTCGTGGAAGACTCCAGCACGCCACCACCCTCAGAAGAAGTTGCAACCCACCTGCTCCACGAGCAGCTTGACCGGGCCCTAGGGCGGTTGCCTGCGCGTGAGGCACAAATTCTGAAACTGCGTTATGGTCTGGAAGATGGTCGGGTATACACCCTGGAAGAAGTGGGACAGGCAATCGGCGTCACACGGGAACGGGTGCGCCAGCTTGAGGCACAAGCCCTTAACCGGCTGCGGCAGTCTTCCGCCCATGTTATTCTGCGCGACTATCTGTACGAGGAGTAGCGACATTGCCCGGTAAGGTTGCACGGGGAAACTGGCTGTGGCCGCTGCTCCTGGTTGTCGCCGGAGTTGTCCTGCTGCTGAATAATTTTTTGCTGCTTGGGAATTTCGATGCAACCGCATTGTGGCCGTTAGCTTTGGTCGTCATCGGGGCGACTATTCTGCTGCGCGGTGATTTCGCCCCTGGCAGCGAAGGACGCACATTCGGCATCACACGTGGCAGTGTAGAATCCGCCACGCTGGAAATCAGCAGCGGCGAGATTGATGTGATCGTTCGTCCACTTCAACAGGAAGGCCGTCTGATTGCCGGGCAGTTTGCGTTTGGAGCGCGGCCTGCCATGCGTGTGACCGACGCACATACCCATCTGAAAATGCAGCGCTCCACCACATCATGGCTGTCTTTTGCCGATTGGGAAATGGGGTTAGCGCGTGATCTTCCCTGGCAGATATTAATCAGCACCAGTTTTGGACAGGTAAATCTCGACCTTTCAGGGCTGATTATTCAGAATGGAGTGGTCGGCACTGGCTTCGGCGATATTCGTGCTGTGGCACCTGCTGAAGCCTTCGCACCACTGAACTTACAATCTGCGCTAGGTAACATTCACCTTATCACGCCTGTCGGCTATCGAACAAAAATCATGGTTCAGTCCAGCACTATGTTTCGGGTTCATGCTGACGAACGGCGTTACCAGCAAAGTGAATCCGGCGTTTACCTGTCACATGATGCCGATGAAGCAGCTCCATTAGTAGAAATCATGATTAGCGGCACTTTCGGCGACGCTTATCTCACCTGAAATATCATGAATACTTCGCTCAGTTTTCTGATCCGCGATGGGCTGGAAGATGATATTGCTGTTTGCCTCGCCCTCGACCACCGTTACACAAGCGATCATGTCTGGCAAATGAATGTGGAAGAAAAAGGGAGCGACTGGCAGATTGCATTCAAAACACAGCGTCTACCGCGCAGCATGGAAGCAATCCACGAGACAGATGAACGACGATTAAGGCTGGCGCTTCCGTCTGAACATGCTTTTCTGGTAGCGCTTGAGAAAACATCTGGCGAACTACTCGGTTATTTGACCATGCGAAATGATCCCGTGTACCGGGCCGCATGGCTACAGGATGTGGTTGTAGCTGCACCATACCGGCGTGGGCGTATTGGATCCCGATTGGTCAATGTAGCACGGGGATGGGCTACTGAACAGGGACTGACTCAGATCACAGCAGAGGCTCACACGCGCAATTATCCGGCGATTGCATTTTACCAGCATCTTGGTTTCAAATTCTGCGGTTTCAACGACCGATATTTCCCGAACCATGACATTGCGGTATTCTTTACTCAGCCTATGCGTTGATGGCAAGTTTTCGCCCCAAAACCAATGAACAATCTGGTTGCTATCCTGCTCAATTTGCTCAATGAAACCCTTACGGCTGCGATTGTCGTCATTACGGCATCCCTGCTGCTGTACAATCTGTCGCGCAACCTCCGTAATCGTGTAGCACGCGCATCGGGGCTGGTGCTGGCCTGCGTAACAGCGGTCTATGTGGGTGATGTGTTCATTTCACTGCAACCTACTGCAGGAACACTGGCAGCAGTCGTGCGTCTTCAATGGATTGGCATTGCCTATATACCCGCCGCCATGTTTCACCTCTCCGATGCGCTGCTCGCTACAACGGGTCTGCCTTCACGCGGCAGACGGCGGCGTGCATCCCAGTTGTTGTATCTCATCAGCACTATCTTTCTGATTACAGCAGCATTTTCGGATATTCTGATCAGGCCGATTATCGCCGGTATCAAGCTCATCAATGTGCTGGGCGGGCCCCTTTTTCCGGTATACATAATTTTTTTCATGGTCGCAACCGGTATAGCCTTCATAAATGTGCAGCGCGCGCGTCAGCGCTGTCTGACACGGGATACACGCCGCCGCATGGGCTATCTTCAGCTTGCGATGCTCACACCAGCGCTGGGCGTTTTTCCATATTCGGTTTTACTGGGTCTGAGCGAAACCGGCTCAGTCGGGATGCTGCTGCTGGTCAATGGTTCAAATATTGTCATCATTCTGATGTTGTTGTTCCTCGCTTATCCACTATCCTTTTTCGGAACTTATCTACCCGACAGAATGGTCAAAGCCGACTTGCTGCGTTTTATGCTGCGCGGCCCTGCTACCGCCCTGTTGGGTCTGGTCGTGATTATCTTCACCTCGCGCGCGACACAAATTCTGGGCTTACCTGGCAACTCATTTATGCCATTTGCCGTTGTTGCGACTGTATTATTCTGGCAATGGATTGTAGCCCTTGGCCTCCCCTGGCTGGAAAAACGACTGATTTATTCTGGCGAGGATGATGACCAGCTCGCAAAACTACAAAATCTGAGTGAACGCCTGCTCACTCACTCCGATTTGCTGCAATTGCTGGATGCAATTTTGGGATCGTGCTGTGATTATTTACAGGTAACGACAGCTTTCGCCGTCGCCTTTGGAGAAGATGCACCAGAGGTAATTTCAGCAGTTGGCCCGGCAATTCCTAACCCCAGATGGCTGGATGAGGAGCAGCAAAAACTTCTCGATCTGTTGCACAGCAGCAATCTGAGCGATGAGAGTTCAATTCAAACGTGGCATGGATACTGGATTGTGCCGCTGTACAGCCGCCGCATCATCACTGAGAATGGTGAAAAAGCACTGATTGGATTTGTTGGCTTACAAGCTCGCGCGGCGGAGGTCAATCTTACCCCTGACGAATGGCAGACATTTCGGGGATTGGCACGCCGCGCTGCCGAAACACTGGATGACATTACACTGCAAAGTGAAATTTATGGCGCACTTGAAGGTCTGCTGCCGCAAATCGCTGTCACACGAAGCCGCGCAGCAGAGGTTGAATATCGCCCTGGACGAGAACAGCATTTCGACCTCGAAAAAAATACTATTGATCAGGAACAATTTATTGAGCAGGTGCGGGCTGCCCTTAGGCATTACTGGGGTGGGCCAGGATTAACCGGAAGCCGGTTACTCGAACTTGGGATTGTTCAGGCCGCCTTAAGCGAAAATGGCGACAATGTAGCGCGTGCGCTGCGGGCAATCCTGATGGAAGCCATCAACAAACAAAAGCCGACTGGTGAACGCCGCATGGCAAGCCCCGAATGGACAATTTATAACATCCTCGAACAAAGGTTCATTGAAAAACATAAGGTGCGGGATGTAGCAATTCGGCTGGCACTAAGTGAAGCCGACCTGTACCGTAAGCAGCGAGTGGCGAAAGAGGCGGATGCAACTACCCTCCTTGAAATGGAACAAAATCAACTTAGCTCCTCCTCATAAAACCTCAACATTTCCTCTACATTCTAAAAATGCTATAATCTTAAAAGGGAGAGATTTATTTCAGCACCGCTTCAATGTGATATTTGTGTTCATCAAACAACTCGGTACATTAGTGTTACTTCAGAGGGAAGAGGATGTCTATTCATATCCAGCAGCGGCAGGATGCGTCACCGCCGCCACCACTTGAGGAAGGATACTGGGCGTCACTATTGAATGAGGGGGAATTCGCGGAACCCATTGTGCTGACTCATGGCGAAGAGCCGGATAGAGCACACAGTGGTTCATTCACCAATGACAGCAGCCTTTCAATAAACGACCATCACGCCCCAGCAGATGCAGACTGGGAAGAAATCCAGCGTATCATGGATCATGATGAAGTGGTTGAGCTTAGCGTTATCGGCTACAACCGAGGGGGTTTGCTTGTCGAATGGCGCAGTCTTCATGGGTTTGTACCCGCCAGCCAACTGACTGATTTTCCGGTGACAGCTAATGGCCCTGCACGTCGAAATGCCCTGACTTCCTGGGTAGGGCAAAAGCTGCAACTGCGCGTCATTGAACTGAACAGTGAACAGAATCGCCTGATTCTTTCGGAACGAGCAGCCCAGGTACAACCAGGTGAACGGGCTGACATCCTGCGACGATTGAAGCCTGATGATGTCATCAGCGGCACAATCACCAATCTGTGCGACTTTGGCGCATTTGTCGATCTTGGCGGATTAGAAGGACTTATTCATATCAGCGAATTAAGCTGGGGTCGCGTCGGCCACCCGGCAGATATACTCCAACGTGGGCAGTACATCCAGGTTTACGTGTTAGACATCGACCGTGACGCCGGTCGCATCGCTTTAAGCCTGAAGCGGATGTACCCTGACCCTTGGGAAACCGTCGGCCAGCGTTATCATATTGGCCAAACAGTCGAAGGTGTAATTACCAATGTCGTCGATTTCGGAGCATTTGCCTGCATTGAAGAGGGTTTAGAAGGTCTGATACACGTCTCAGAACTGGCTGAAGGGCATTTTCTGCATCCACGCAATGTTGTCAGTGAGGGGCAGAATGTCTCCGCACGTGTCCTGAGTATCGACAGTCATGCGAGACGACTAGGCTTGAGTCTGCGCCTGAATCAATGAGCTATGGTCTGTTTTTGTCGAGGCCGGGCTTCTTGTCTGGCCTTTTTGTTTCCAAGCAAACCAAAGGAATAGCGATTATAATCAGGATAGTTCATTGTAAGGATTGAGGTTTAATGTAGCGTGGCACAGGAGAAACAATCCAGCACCAAACCCACAGGCGGGCGGGCGGCTGGCAAGCCAGAAGTCACATCCCCGCCGCCTAAACCTTACGAAAGATATACAGTCAAGCCAGAATTCTCGGAATCGATACTGGACAGTCTACACCCCTGGGGTGAAGAAATTGCGGCAATTGTCCTGATCGTATTTGGCATCGTATCTTTTTTGTCCCTATTGAATGTCTCCGCCGATGCGACCATTTCCAATGCCTGGTCAAACGCTCTGCGAAGCCTGTTCGGCTACGGAAGCGTAATAGTAGCTGGAGGAATTCTAGCGCTGGGAATCATCATTCTGCTGCCGAAAATGGGCATTGTGGTTCAATTCCCGGCGCGGCGTATTCTAGCGCTTGAAATCGGCTTTCTATCACTTTTAGCCTTACTGCATCTTGGGATGGGAGATGCAGAATTACGCGCCATCGCCCGCGCCGGAGAAGGCGGCGGTCAGGTTGGTTTTGCGCTTAGTGTCATCATCAGCAGTTTGCTTGGCTCAATTACTGCGCTGGCATTTTACACTCTGTTATTCATAGGTAGTCTGGCAGTGGTCATTGGTGTGCGCCGCACCCACCTGAAAAACTGGCTGGAGCGCACTACCCAGCGATTGCAGTCCTATGGCGAAAAATATGGACAACCTCGTGAGAAAACGCGCAAACAGGAAGCTATACCTGCTGCAAAGATTGCACCAACTGTTGAACAACAGGTTGCGGCGCTGGTAGATGCCGGGTCTGCAAAACGCACTACAGCCACCATCACACGATTGAAACTCGATTTGGAAGCGGTACCGCCGTCGCAGCGCCCCGGTTCAATTGCTCTTCAGCAAAAAGAATCACTGGAATTGAGCGAACCCTCCCTGCTCTCACGCGATAATCTGAGTGCAAATTTCAATGCCGTTGGAACCGTCAAAGGCAAGCGAGTCAAGGGTCAGCCGGTGATGGTCGAGCGCCCCGATGGACGACTCAAACGGCTGTTCACAGTCTCGGATATGAAGGAAATTAAAAGGGTTGGCAAGCGCGAACCGAACCTGCCACCGTTGGAGCTGCTGCGCGACATTGAGCTGAATGTGCCAGATGAGCAGGAAATCAACACCAATGTTGTCTTGATTGAAAACACATTGCTGGAATTTGAGATTGATGTTGACGTGGTTGATGTAAAAGTTGGGCCTACAGTCACTCAGTTCGCGGTGCAGCCATTCCGTGAAACCAATACCGATGAGGGAGAAACAGTTGTCCATCGTACACGGATCAGCAAAATAGCATCACTTTCGAATGACCTGGCACTTGCGCTCTCGGCTAAACGGCTCCGTCTCGAAACACCTGTTCCCGGTCACAGCTATGTCGGTATTGAAGTTCCTAATCGCAATCCCAGTGTTGTCGCCTTACGAACAGTTTATGAAACGAAAGCGATGCAGGATCAGCTCGCAAAAGCCAAGTCACCCCTATTCATCCCGCTGGGACGTGACGTATCGGGAGGGCCGGTAGCGGTTGATCTGGCACAGATGCCACATTTGCTGATCGCAGGCACTACTGGATCCGGCAAATCGGTATGTATAGCCTCCATCGTTACAGCGCTGGTTTTGAACAACATGCCCGATCAGGTCAAGCTGGTGATGCTCGACCCCAAAATGGTGGAATTGAGCCGCTTCAACGGCCTGCCTCATCTGCTTGGCCCTGTAGAAACAGACCAGGAGCGCATCATCGAGGTGCTGCGCTGGTGTACGCGAGAAATGGACAGACGCTACAAACTGCTGGAAGAATATGCCGCACGCAATATTGATGTCTATAACTCCCGACTTGGCAGACGTCAGCGCGAAGAATATCTGCCTTATATCGTCATCCTGATTGACGAAATTGGCGACCTGATGCTTTCGCGTCCACAGGAAACAGAACAGACAGTCACACGATTGGCGCAGAAAGCCCGCGCTGCCGGAATGCATCTGGTGATTGCCACTCAGCGACCAAGTGTGGATGTCATCACGGGTCTGATTAAAGCCAATTTCCCGTCGCGCATTTCCTTCGCAGTCGCCTCTGGCATTGACTCACGGGTTATCCTCGACAGCGTAGGCGCAGAAAGCTTGTTGGGTAAAGGTGACATGCTCTATCTGGCATCGGACGCAGGCGGCCCACGCCGTGTGCAAGGATGTTATGTTTCGGATGATGAAGTTCGGGCGGTGACCGGTTACTGGAAGCAATGGCTCAAGGAACAGGTTGAGAAAGGCAAAATGGCTCGAATGCCGATGGTCGGCCCCTGGGAGCGCGGCCTTACACGGCGAGAGCTGCTTTCGGAAACGGATCCGCTGCTGGAACAGGCTATCGAACTGGTTATTGCTGAAGGGTAAGCATCAGCCTCGTTGATCCAGCGTAAACTTGGCCTGGGCTATCCACGCGCAGCGCGCATTGTCGATCTACTACATGAGCTAGGGATTGTTGGTGAGCAGGAGGCAGGTGGGCGCAGTCGCAAAGTCCTCATCAAACCGGGGCAAGACCCCTTTAAAGCCATGATAGACAAAAAGAGCAAAGGCAAATAAAGGGTTATGAGGAAATCGCCCTATGTCCGAAGCATCTGACAGACAGCAGCGCAGCATCCGCGAAATTAATGCACTGGCAGAACAGGAAACGCCTCATAGCGCTGTTTCGTTATTGAGCCGATAGGTTTATGCTACTGGTTGAATAAGCTCAGGCGCATCAACGACGGGTCGATTGACCATTTTTGAAACCGCATAGGCAGTCAGATCATCCCCTTCGTAAGGTTTGAGCAGGGATTGCAGGTGTGGCAACGGCACTTCGTTAGGGGAAAGCCAGGTCGAATAATCTGATTTATCCAGAATAACCGGCATCCGGTTATGAATAGTCTTCATGAAGTCATTGGCTTCGGTGGTGATGATGGTACAGGTACGAATTTCATCACCATCAGGGCTGTGCCACACTTCCCACAACCCGGCCAGCCCAAACAATTTGAGCCCTTCCCTATGAATGAACTGCGGCACTTTCTGGCCATCCTGTGCCTGCCATTCATAAAATCCATCCGCCGGAACGATGCAGCGGCGACGGCGAAAAGCAGTACGAAACGAGGGTTTTTCTGCCACACTTTCGCTGCGGGCGTTAATCATCTTGCTGGCGGAAGATATATCCTTTGACCAGGACGGAATCAACCCCCACTTATGAAAAGTGAGTTCACGGGGGTTTTCATTGGTGATGACAGCCACTGGCTGGGTCGGCGCGATATTGTAACGTGGTTGCATGGAAGCAGGGACACTACTAAGATCGAAAGCAGCCTGTACCGCATCGGAGTTTGCTGTCAGGACAAAGCGCCCGCACATGGCATTCACCTCTTAGAACTAATGTTCAATTGAGTATATGCTGAACAGTGTGGAATTTCAACGCTTTTTGTTTGGCGACTTCCCCATTTCGGTAATCTGCCTCACCATTGCCAGGGCCGCCAGCCCTAAGCCAATAACTTCACCTGTGCTGGCACGATTAGGCTTGCCACCATTGCGCCCAACGTCTTCTTCAGCCGCGCGGGTATACATATAGGCGGAGGCCAGACCGAACAGCGCGCCGATAGCGGCACCAATCATATAAACCTGCGATTTCCAGTTCGGGGTTGATGACCCCTGAATTGAGTTGGTCATTCTGATTCCTTATGCTGTCCATTAGGAGAGGGACGATCAAAAAGGGACATCCAGCGATCAAAAAATGCAAAACGTGTACTGACATTCACAGTCTGGCGATTAATTGAATCAGTTGCAGTGAGCGCCTTGTTAGCCAGATCAGCCGACAGATCTTCCAGACGGCGCAATGGTTTGGCGGCCAAACCGTGTGCTTTACCCAATCCAGCAACAGCCGCGATCATCAGAATACAAACTGGGAACAGACATAACGCCATCGGGCATAAAACCAGAACCGTGAGCAGCCAGTCCGCCAGCAGCGCAACCTGAACGGGCCTTCGCAGCAGCAAGGTGGCAACTGTGCCGAGCAGGATGATTGCCAGCACACCCAATATAGGTAGGATAATATAACGCAGGGTTTCGCCCCGATGTATTTTTGTTGAAGGCCGTGTTCCTGCGTCTGTCGCCATCTTTCCCCCTGCTGCGATCTGATTGCTCAATTTTACCGCAGACCGTAGTACCATCAAAGGTGAATCCCGGCGATGATACAATAGGTCTGTATGATTCACGACAACATTCCCATCAAACAACGCTTGCATATTGTGTTTGGCAAGTTCGATGCGCTCATTTATACGGGCAATCTTGATATGGCGAAATTGTGGGAGCGCGTGCTGCGGCGGGCGCAGTTACCCATACTATATTCCGAGGGATTTAACCCGCGCCCCCGTATCGCGCTGGCATCCGCATTGCCCCTCGGAATTTCCAGTGAGTGTGAAATTCTTGATGTGTCACTGCGCGAAATCATCCCGCTCGATGGGTTGGCTGACCAACTCACAGCGACCAGCCCGGATGGATTGAGAATTTATGAAATCCGTGAAGTGCCAGTGCGAAGTCCATCCTTGCAAACACGTGTCCGCAGCGCTGAATACAGCATTCAACTGGATGAAAGTGTCAATCGAGAGATGGTAAAAGTGCAGCTTGAAGCGCTGCTAAGTGCTGGAACAATCGATCAGGCACGGGAGCGAAAAGGTAAGTCCATCACAGTGGATGTGCGCCCGCTTATACATGACCTTAGGCTTGACTCAGACGGAAATCTGACTGCCCATCTGGCTGTCGGCGACCAAGGCAACCTACGCCCTGATGAAGTGCTGACGATACTCAACCTGGGAGAACATTATCTCAGTATCCATCGTTATGCACTCCACGTGGATAGATCAGCCTGATACAGATTTTACGAATTTCATGAGATCAGGCATAACTTTCTAGAGACTTGAGCGGTAGTTGAGCTAGATTGTCTTTAGTCAACACTCATCAATGCTGCTATATACTGGAAACAGATATAAACAGGTTATCTTTCAGGTGTTTTTATGCACCGTCATCATCCAGAACAAGGTTTCACTTCGGAGGCCGGAATGACCCCCAACCACAAACGATGGTTACTCAGCTTTTCTCAGGCGTTGACCATCATCGCCATCATCTTCAATATGGTGATGCCGGTGAGCAACTTCGTCACCGCACAGGAAGCAACCCCAGAGGCGATGCCTACAGCCGAAACAACGGTTGAACCCAGCCCAACAGAGGCTGCACCAACGACCGAAGCAACTATCGAACCAACAGTCGAAGCAACGGCTGTCGTGACGATAGAGGCAACTGCCGAACCAACGACAGAAATAACACCTGAGCCAACAGCAGAAGTCACGCCCGAACCAATCACCCTGCTGTTCCAGGATGATTTTCAGGATGGCGATACACTGGGCTGGAACTTAACTTCCGGCTGGCAGATCGGCAGTGAACTGGAAAATCTGTTCCTGGCGACCAACCTGCCAAATGAAACCGCCACCATCAGCGACCTTACTCCGGCGAATTTTTCATTTTCGGCCGCTGTGCGTGTAGACTGGGGAAATAAGGCGACTCTCGCCTTCCGCGCCAGTGCCGAAAGCTACAAACTTTTTATTGACCATGCCCTCAACACCGCCAGTCTGTATCGCGGTGACACGCTACTGGGTCAGGTCAGTCTGGTCGTTCCGCCAGCCGATGAGAACGGTGTACTGCCAATCACGTGGCATGTGATAACCATTCAGGCCGCTGGTGACGCAATCAGCGCGACGATTGACGGCCTCACGATAGCAGCCTATAGCGACCCGACACCTTTGGCCGCTGGCAGCATTTTCCTGACGACAGATGCCGCCAACAGCGGCATAGTCGCCATTGATGATATAGTCATTTTGTCAGCCAATCCTGTTCTGGTTACCCCTGTTCCCCTTCCCACGGAAGAAACTGCCGAACCTATCCCAACGGCAGAAGCAACTACTGAACCCGAAGCTACGCCGGAAGCAACACCCGATCCCGGTGTCGTTGTTCTGAGCGCAGATTTTGAAAGCGAAATTGTAGGCTGGGCAATCGGCGATGGCTTGAGCCTCGTTGAATCCGGCGAAGGCAACCATGCGCTCCTATTTGCCCCCGGCGCAGCCCTACTGCCGGCGGAAACCCTGTATCTGGCTAATTTCCGCCTGGATACCCGACTGAATATTGCCACTGGGGCCACGGATGGCGCGGCAGGCGATGGCCTGAGCATTCCATTCCGCACACAGGATGGAAGCACCTACGTGCTGTCCATTGAGAGCAACCAAACCCTGCTCTCCCGCAATGATGGGACAGGCGCAGCAGTTATTGCGACACATACAGCAGCACATACGCTGAACACCTGGCATACACTGAGTCTTGAAGCCCGAGGCGGCCACCTGCTCGTAACCATCAATGGTGTGGTTGAAATTGATGTGACCGAAGAAACACCGCTCGCCAGCGGCCAGATTGCTTTTATCGCCAGCGCTGCTTCCAGCATTCTGCTGGATGACATCGCAGTGACGGATTTCGGCGGTGTAGTCGGCATGGCTCCCACACCGGAACCATTTGGTCTGGGTGAGGAAGAACGCGCCAAACTACCGGGCGAACTGACCGCCGTACTGGAAGTATTGCTTGGCGGTGATGAAACCGGGGCGCTCGCGCTGGCGAAAACCAATCTGCTGCCTATGGATGAAAACAACAATATCCTGGTATCCATCTGGGGCGCAGAAGGCGAAAGCGGCGAGTCGCTGGCAGCGCTGGCACAAACGCTGGGCGGCGCAGCCGATTACATTTACCCACGCAGTATTGAAGCACGTCTACCGCTTGGCGCATTCCTGCCACTGGTGAATACACCACAGGTCGCCGTAGTCAATCTCGTGAGCATGTTGAGTTCAACCAGCAGCTCATATGCCCCGGCTGCCGCGCCCGCTGGCGTCCCAGCCGGAGCAGTTGTCAGCGAAGGCTTTGACATCCTCAGCGCTAATGACTGGCACAAAGCGCTTATCACTGGTGCAGGCCAGACGATTGGCGTCATTGACACGGGTTTCGTCGGGCTGGGCGCGCCAGAGACATCCTGCGCTGGCGCACCAGTGGGCGGTGTTGGAGTGGGCAATCACGGCTCGCGGGTAGCGCAGGTCATCTGCGATATTGCCCCGGCTGCGGCGGTCAGATTGTACACCGTGACAACCCCTTCCACCCTGGCAACGGCCATCACCAACGCGGCGGCAGCCAATAACATTGTGCTGATTACGATGGATATGGGCGTGGACAACGCGCCGGGCGACGGCACAGGTGGCGGCGACCCCGCCATTGAGAGTGTTTACACCGCGCTGGCTACCGCCAAGACCAACGGTAAGCTGGTGATCGTCAGCGCCGGTAATGGTGGTTCATGGTCTGACCCTGACAGCAACGCAACACTGGGTCGTTATTTCACGATGCAGGTAGCAGCCAACGGACTTGCCACAATCCCAGTATCAGTTTACCCCGGCGACATCATCCGCGTCAGTTGGAATGACTGGGACAGCGTTCCTAACAGCGGCGGCACACGCGAAAATTTTGACATCACCCTAAATCCAGGGGCCGCCCCCGCAATTGCTGGCCCTGTCACCATCAACGAGGCCACCGCAGCACGCGCCGCTGGCACAAAACCCAGCGATTTCTACGCGGTCACAGCCACCAACTGCCCGGTCGGGCCCTGTAATGCCAACCTGTTAATCGGTGGCGCTGCCGGGGCGGGAACCTTTGGTAACGCGGCCAACTCACTGTTCCAGGTACAGATTTCCGGCAGGGGGCTGATTTCAGCCGACGACATCACCGGCGAACAGCTTGAAACAGGCGCGGGGACGATTGCCCGCCCCGGCGACGCGGCTTCGGTCATCACCGTTGGCGCGGTCTGCGTATCAAATATCGTGCAGTATTCGCCTGGTACAGTGATTTCGCCCGAAAATGCTACACGGGACAGCTCACGCGGCCCCATTTTCGCGGCAGGAGGTAACAGAAACACCACACCGGCGACAGCAACACCGCTGGACTACAAGCCCAACTTTGTCGGCCCGACCAATGTCTCCATCGCTGGCAGCAGGCTGGAAGATGCGGCGCTGGTTGGTGACGAAGAAACCTGCAATGACGGCAAGTATGGCTTTGAAGGCACGTCAGCATCAGCCGCACATGTGGCGGCGATGGCGGCGCTCATCCGCGCCAAAAGTGCTGATCCGAATATCAACCCTTCCGCGCCAACAGCCATGACACGCCAGCAAATCCTCAACTACCTGTATTCACATACGGTAGAATTCCCACTTGGCACGAACGCCAATGGGCATGACTTCGTCTATGGTGCCGGACTGACAACACTGGGGAACCAGGCGCCGACACAGACAATCACCAGCAGCCTAAGCGCCCCGGTTCCAGGCGCGAACTGCCCCGGCGGCGGCCTGCGCTACGTGCGTCCCCTGCTGCCAACGACCAACAGCGATACACTTGACCTGGGGACGCTTGGTTCATTCACCAATCCATACTTCAACGTAATGGAAGCCATCCGAGAAGCACCGGGTTCCGCCTGCATCATCCTGATGCCAGGTGAATATGTCACTGGCATGGATATTTCGGCAGTGCCGAACAACCTGCGCCTGCGCTCGTATGATGCTGCTTATAACGCGGTTTCTGTTGAGCCAAGCAGCTTCTTCTGGACGAATATCGTCATTGGCGAAGCCGGTCTCGACATTCGTGATACTAATTTCTCGGTTGAAGGCTTCATCTTTTCGCAGGCGGATGCGCTTGATCCGGCAGGCAAAATCAGCTTTAACCGTCCACGCGCCATTGCTTACACTCGCGCTACCGGCGGCACCGTCAGCAACAACATTTTCTCCGGCTTCGGCCCTGGCACCAGCACCAAAGAAGGTAAAAACCCGGTATCCATCATTGAAAGCAATGATGTCCGCATCGAACGCAATACGTTCAGTCTGAATGATGCGCCGGGTGGCGCGGCGATCAGCGTGACCGGTTCTGGTGCGACTGCGCCGATCATCATCCAGCGCAATCTGTTCGACCAGAATACCTACTCCGGTTTGAATAACACCCTGCCTCAGCCCACTGTATACATCAACGATGCAGCAGTACGCCTGTATAACAATCGCTTTCTGAGGAATGCTACCGCAGCCATCATCTTCACAGCCGATGCCTACAATGGCGTCCCGCCATACAATGGCACAAATGGCAACCTGGCGATGCAGTTCTTCGGCAATGCATTCTCGCAAAACACCAACAGTGGGCCAATCGTTTACCTGTACCCTGGTCGAAATTTCCGCTTTATTAACAACACTGTTGCGGGAAACCAGAGTATGGCAAGCACCTATATCATCCAGCGCGGCAGTCCTGGGCCAATTCCCGGCACCGGCCTGAATGGCGGCGGCCAATGGGAAATCCACAACAACATTTTCTATAACAACGGCGGCGGCACTCTGCTCAGTTTGATTGAAGACCCCGCTCTCGTCGGTACTGCTAGCTGCGACTCAATCAGTGGCGGTGCGCCCGCGCAAAATAACTGGGCCTTCAACAGCGGCGGCTCGACAGGTATCTGTCAGGTATCGCTGTCGGGTAACAGCAATGAATTTGAACTTGACCCCGGCGACCCATTCGTGGATGCGGAAGCATCACAATTTGTCGGCCCAGAGATTTCGCCTGATGATCCTTATCAGCCGAAAAATAGCAGCTATGCCTTTGACCGTGCGACTGAAGCCCTCATCACAGCAGCCAATCCAGCCCTGATCGCTGGAGGAAGCGTCGATGCACTGGGCAAGTCGCGTAAAGACGGCATCGTTGATCTGGGGGCGTATGAGTTCAAAAATGTCACTGCTTTCCCGGTTGATCTGACAGGCGCCAATGCACTGCCGGAAGACTATATCGACCCGATCATCCAGAGCCGGACAGGGACGACGCTGCCCGTGATTCAGATCATCCCAACGGCGGATGGCGGCTTCCCGCCCTACTCGTTTGAAATTCTGAGCAACCCGCTCAATTACAGCACCAGTCTGGACAATGCCTGCGGCGGCTCACCAGCTTTCTTCAACGCAACCGTCCGCGAAATTTACTACTGCCCGCCGGTCAACTTCTATAATCAGGGTATTGCAGACCCCAATGCAGCAGTCCAGTTCAACTACCGTGTGCGCGACAACGCCGGCAATCTCAGCGCACCGCAGCCTATCAGCATCGAGCTGACCAAAGTCGCTGATGCGCCGCTCAGCACCGCTTTCACCGGTTACACGGTCATCGGTCTGGCGAACCAGCCGCTCACCATACGGCTGCGCCCCTATGCCCGCTTTGGTAACTTCCGCCTGGCAGCGCCGGGCAGCCCGGTACAGGCTGATTACCCCTATACCTTCAGCAATCCACAGGTATTAACGCTGGCACAGTCAGCAGGCATTAATCCGAACCTGTTTGGTGATAATTTTGGGGCGAGCGCTGGTCATATCACTGGCAATTTTGACGGCACCGATGGTGTATTCACACTGACCCCGAATGACAACCAGACGGGGTACATGGAATTCACCTATACAGCGGTTGACGACCCGGCTACCAACACCGGCGCACCCGAACCTGACTCCAGCACCAATAACAAGGTGCGTGTGCTGATCGTAGGTGCGCTGCCGGAAGGCGGCTTGCAGGACGACGCCAGCCTGCTGTTCAACTATCTCAATTACCCCAACCACCCCAATCTGGCGAATATCGGGCCGGGGTCGTGGACGCCAATCTACAATGAAGTAGCGATCAACAATACGCTGCATCAGACCAATGCACTGAACGATGCAGCGGAGTTCATCTTTGATGGCAGCGGTTTCGCGCTCTACATGCAGGGCATGGCAGCCGGCGGTTACTATCAGCTTGAGGTAGAAAACGCAGGCGTCCTGGTGCCGCTAACATGGCAGCCAGTAACCGGTGTCACCAATCTGTTCCGCGCCAGCAGCGGCGGCGTCTCCTGCCGTGTGAATGCGCCAGTCGCGCTCACCGGTGTCTTTGCCAACATGATCGCCAACAGCGGAACGCAGCCCTATGTCGTTTCCTGCACGGGGCTTCTGGATGGCGAAGCCAATTTGGTGCGTGTCGTTAATAAACAGGCGGGACGTATTCTGAGCGTGGACGGAATCGGTATCCTACAGGAAACCAATCCCCTGCGTCCTGGCATCCATGAAGTGACCGAAGCCCAGCTTATCTCAACTTTCTTCGGCTGGAATCAGGAAGTGCAGACGCTTGCACTCGGCGGGCGTGCTGTCAGCACCGACAGCACGGCTACCGATCTGCGTTTCAACTTTTTCGGCGGCACGGGCTTCGCGCTTGGCACCGCACTTCAGCGGACAGCAGGCGGCCTCGGCGTACAGTACAAAATCTGCGTTGCAGAAGCGCTCAATCCCACCAAAGTGGTCTGCAACCGCTACGATAATGGCGTTGGCGCGACCACAGCGCTGGCATGGAAAGTCTATCGTCCTTTCTACGGCTTCGATCCGAATAAGGAATATATCGTCACCGTAGACATCACGAATGTGCCAACCACGACGCCGACAGCACTGACAAAGCTGAAGATGTATGTTGACTCGATTGTAGTCTTTGATCAGCGTTCAACCGCTCAGCTACCGCTCGGCACCACTGAGGATGATATTCTGGGCCCGATCGTCTTCGACGGCGGTAACCCGGATAGTTGGCTGTTCGACACCAATAATGCCCGCGCTTCCAACAAAAGCCTGACCAGTGTCGTCACCACCGTGCCGAAAGTTGGGCCGTTCTTCAGCTTCACTATTCCTGCTGGTGCGGACAGCTTCAACTGGCATCGTCTGCCGCCTGGCACTACGGATACCACCCAGGCGTTGATCTGTGTTGATCGGGCACGTTTTAACCTGCCCGGCACAGAAGAGGGCGGCAACTGCATCATCCTGAATACCCGTACCGGCCTGTACTTCCAGATCAATGCTGGCGGTGGGCAGGTGGTTGATCCCACCCCTGTCACAGTAGGCCTGAACCCGTTGACCATCACACAGGGCATGTTCCGCAGCCCCTGGGGAACCACGACACCGCACATCATTGAAGTATCCAGTCTGACGAATGAAGGCTTCAATGTTGACAAAATCCAGGTGTTAGACGCCGAGGCACCGCTAACCGCTGGCAGTTACGAAGAAAATACCCCTGCCCTGCGCTTCTTCACAGAAGATGGTGGTGGCTACACGCTGTTGGAAACCGGCAACCTGGGTAACTTCAAGGATATTGTCAGCGCCCCGGCTTCTGGCGGACGAGTACGGGTGCTAAGCGCGGATAACAGCTCAACCCCGGCTGTTGATAAAACGAACCTCAAGGAAGGGATGTTCTTCCAGTTCTTCGGAACGGGATTCTCAGTCAATTTCACACTTGAAATCAAGGCTGACGCAGTAAAAATCTGCTGGCAGAACGACGGTGGCGCTCCGGCTACTCCGAATGACGCGCTGCTTTCCACGATCCTGAGCAATCTGAATCCCAATTGCCAGACCTTCGATAATCAAAGCACGGCCAGCCGCTACAAAGCCGCCCGCACGATCGCCGGGCTGGCACGGAGCAACTACAGTGTTGTCGTACAAATGCTGGATGACCAGGGCGAACCAGCGCTGCATCCGGTTTTCTACACGCCGTTACTCATGACAATAGATGGCGTGGAAATTTACGATCACCAACCGCTGCCCGGCACCGTGCTGACGGATACCAGCAAGCGCTACGAAACCAGTTTCGTCAATCGTGTCGCTGACAATACTTTTGTCTACTTTGGCAGCGGGTGGAAGACAACCAGTGGAACAGCCGCCCGCCTTTACTCTGGCGAGAACTTTGACACAGTTGCCAGCATTGGCGCGGGTGTGCTTTTCCGCACCAATGGCGCGGCTAATGTGATCATCTACCGCGATGTGCGGGCAGGCTTCGCGCCGATGCAGGTGTGTGTCAGCCGGCAGGCACCCGCCAGCCGCCGCTGCACCATCATCACCAATAACGGCGGCAGTGGTTATCAGCAGCCCATCAGCGTGCCGCTGTTCGATGCAACAGCGCATACTGTCACAATTGCGACCACCGACTTCGGGACATTCAACCTGGATGCCATTCAGGTATCCAACACACCACTCCCACCCGGTGTTTACGATGAAAACAACCCTGCTTTCATCTACAGTGATTCGCCAACAACACAAACACCCATTGATACTGATCCGACAGTGGTGCGCCCAGTCTACTCGCATTGGCGCGATGTCATCCTTGCTAGCTATGTTGGCGGAAGCGCCATGCAGTCACAGCTTACCACGCCAGTGACCATCACCAATAATCGTGCCAGCGTCCAATTCCAGTTCAACGGCACCGGTTTCTCACTGTTTACACTATTTGACTCGTTCAGCGGCAAGCTGAAGGCAGACATCTGCAACGGCTCCTGCGTAGCGGGCGGTGATGACTTCACCAATGTTGTCCTCGAAAGTTACAGTCCCGCTGCGCGTTACGGGTCTGCCCACAGCATTACCGGCCTGCCCAATGCGCTGTATACCGTCACGATCACCGAAAATGACACGACAACGCCAACCGCACGCCGTCGCTTTACCGTTGATGGTGTGGAAATCTACGGCGCGTTGAATGTGCCGATGCCAGCAGGTTTGTACGACGATACAGCGACTAATGCCGCTGGTACGTCCTACTTTGTGTTTGGGCCGAGCAATGCCGCCTGGTCACCTAAAACCGGGACAGCGGCAGCCACCTCACTCAACCAGACGAACCAACTCACAAACCGCTATGGCGCACATGTCACCTTCAATGCTCAGGCTACAGGTGCAATCACACTGTTCCATGGAGGATCAACCAGCACTAAGGTTGAAGTTTGCGCCATTCGTGTCGGTGTAGCCGATGACCGTGACTGCGAAACGAAATCACTGGTCGGGCGTGTCAGCACAACCTTCACGACTCCATTTGACGGCGGCACAGCCAACTACTACATCAGCATCACGAACCTGGCCCATGCGCAGAACTTCTACTTTGATGCGATCGCCACACATGGTACCCCTGCACAGACATTGACCGAAGGCATCTACCATGACAACAATGACGTCCTGTCAGCGAAATTCCTGGGCGCATCATGGTTGGCTGGCTCTGTGGCTGAACCTGCCGCAACCGACAAACTGGTAAAAAGCACTGGTGTCGGCAACGCGGGCGATAACCTGGAATTCAGCTTCAATGGAACCGGGTTCAGCGTCGTCCTGGTCGAAAGCACCACCACCAGCGCCAATTACACCATGTGTGTGGAAAACGGCGGCGCCTGCAACGTCATCAACACGCCTCTAACACCTGCGGTTGGCACAACAGCAGCCCGCAAGCCAGTTGCACTCACCTATGTTGGCTTCACGCCGGGAACATACACGGTACGACTGACCAACAATGATGCCACAAAGCCGATGCTGGTTGACCGCGTTGATATACTTGGCGCGCTGGCAGCTAACGAAACCGTCGATGCGGCGGTGACAGGGAACATCGAGAACACCGATCCCCGCATCACCTATTTCCCCTTCTTCAGCTACAATCCGCTGGTGAACGCACTGGCGTCTGGCGGAAGCCAGCACACAGGGACAATGCTGGGATCAATCATCTACTTTGAACTGTTGAATGTGCCAGGTGGCGGACGCAGTTTCGAGTATGTGCGCCAGACCGTTGCTACTTACGGCCAGGTAGAAGTCTGCTCCGGCTCCATCGGTGTCAACATCACCAGCGGAGCGGCCTGTGGCAGCAATATCACAGGCCCGAATCCCATCTCAAACACCACAGCGCCACTTGGCTATCAGCAGTCGCAGGTGATGACTGTCGCGGGCAGCAACAATACCCGCTGGGTCGCCATTCGCAATCTTGATGGCAAAATCGCGCCGCTGGACTTCATCCGGCCAGTGGTTGCCGGGCAACCGCTCACAGCAGGTTACTTCGAGGAAACACATCCTGAGCTGCAATTCACAGGTGCCTTCACCACCACAGCCGTACCGGCAGCGTCAGGCGGCAGCGTAAAGCTGACAACGACAGTTAATGACTCACTGCTGTTCCGCTTCAACGGCACCGGCTTCTCAACCTATTTCACAATGGATCCAAAAGCCGATGCGGTGCGAATCTGCTGGCGGGCAGGCACACACGATCTGGCAGGCAGTCAGAATACAGGCGCAGGCGCTCGCTGCACCGTTTATGACAATCAGAACACAGCCACACGCAACAAAGCGGCACGTACCATTGTCGGGCTGACTTCACAGGTCTATACGGCTTCAGTGCAAATGCTGGCGGATAACAACCTGCCGGCGCCACACACAGTCGCCAACACACCGATTAGTATGCAGATCGACGCGGTGCAAATCTATAACGACGCACTGCCAGGCAATGTTCTCACCAACCCCGCCATCCGCTACGAAACCAGTTTCGTTAATCGCGCTGTGGAAAACACCTTCCTCTACTACGGAACCGCCTGGAAATCAACCAGCGGCACTGCCGCCAGACTCCACTCTGGCTCAAACTTCGATAACACGATCAATGTGATCGGCGCGAGTGTAGTCTTCCGCACCAGCGGCGCAAACGGAATTATTCTGTATCGCCAGACGGCAGCAGGCTATACACCGCTCGAAGTTTGCGCGACCAGCGCAGGAGCGCGCACCTGCACCACCGTGAT
>CAYUTY010000027.1:10145-71360 GCA_964447795.1 uncultured Anaerolineaceae bacterium | reverse complement strand
TTCGGGAAGCAGAGGCGCCTCGGCCGAACCCGAGACCAGGCGGGCGTCGGCGAAATCGAGTTCCAGGGCGGACACTATGTCGCACACAATAACATTCGCCAGATCGGGGTTATCAGCGTGAACAAGCGCCCGTTTAATCCCGGCGAACTGCGGGTTACACAAGCTGCCCTGGATGCCCTGGGGGAAAGCGATGTGATGAAAGCTTTTGCCAGTCATTTAGTCGGTAGTTGGTGGTCTGACGACCCGGATGACAACGCCGCAAACAATCATGCTGTCGCTTGGGGTGGCACGATTTACAACATTGACCGGGCGCGGCGCATCATGTGCATTACCTACTGCGGCGACAATACCACCCTCATCACCAGTGAGGAGTATTAACTATGAGCATCCTGAGCGGCACACAATGCGCCAGCGTCAAGGCAGCAGCGGCGGCCTATAGCATCGCTGGTTTATCGGTGATTCCCCTGCAAGGCAAAAAATGCGCGGTGCGGTGGGAAAAATTCCAGCGTGAACCGGCTACCCTGATGGACATTGGCCGATGGGATAAAGCCCACATTCTAAAAAACGTCGGCATTGTTTGCGGCGCGGTATCCCGCAACCTGGTCGTGATCGACCTGGACGGCGAATCAGCGGTTTTGGCATTCCGCAACCGCTGGCCGTCGCTGCTGAAAACATACACTGTCTCAACTGCACGCGGCCAGCATCTCTATTTTCACGTGGATGACCTGCCGCGCAACCGCAAGGTTACAGGCAGATCGGGCATTGTCGAGGTGCGCGGGAACGGCTGTTATGTGGTTGCGCCGCCCTCAATCCATCCCGAAACTGGCAAGCGCTACACGGCAAATAGCATCATGCCCCTGCGTTTGCCTAATCTTGACGATGTGACCGACTGGCTGAACGCTTTATCTGCTCCCCCATCACCCGCGCCAGAACGCCCCACTCAGCCGACCATTGATGAATCAGCCTACGGCGCGACGGCGCTGGCGCAGGAAGCGAATCGGCTGCGCGGCATGACTGAAGGCGGGCGGAATGACCATCTCAATTTGAGCGCATTCCGCATGGGGCAGCTTGTCCAGCGCGGCTTACTGGCGGCTGGCGACGTGGAGCGGGAACTACTGATAGCAGCGCTGGCAACCGGCCAAACCGAACGCGAGGCGCTGGCGACCATTCGCAGCGGCCTGAATGCAGGTATGACTAAACCAGTGTGGAGATGAACATGGAATCCATCATTGAGCTGAACCTACCACAGCAAGATACCAAGCGTTACCGAGAACCGCCGCCGGACGATGACGAAATCGCTTTGGAGCTGGCGGAAAGCTGGGATAACAAGGCAGCGTTTTTCTATGGCAACTGGCATGTCTATGAAACAGGTTGTTGGATAGTGCGAGCGCGGCAACAGGTCAAAAAAGCGATTCGCAGCGAACTGCGGGCTTATCGCAGCCGGGGCGTGCGCGTCACACAACGGCTGGTCAATTCGCTGGCTGGCATGATGGAAGATGAGTGCTACGTCCCCGATCGGGATTTGATGGAACTGGTGGACGCGGGCAAAAAGTACATCAATCTGCGAAACGGGCTGTTCAACCTGGAAACGTTCCAGCTTGAGCCGCACAACCCAGAACTGTTTTTTACCTCACAACTGGACTTCAACTACGACCCAGATGAGGAATGCCCCACCTTCCGCCGCTTTTTGAACACGTCGCTGGTGAAGGAAGATGGAAAAACCGATCAACAGCAAGTGGCGCTGGTAAAAGAAGCACTAGCCTACTCAATGACAGCCAGAACGGATTTAAAAGCATCTTTTTGGCTAGTAGGCGAGAAAAACAGCGGCAAAAGCACCTTAGTGGGGTTTATCCGCAATCTAATGGGCAGCCTGCACACGACCATTGACTTGAATCAACTGGCGACCAATCGTTTTTTACTCTCAGGGATTGTTGGTAAGCGTGTTGTTACCTTCACTGAGGCTGACCGCAGTACGCCCCTGCCGGATTATCTCTACAAGGCAATGGTAGGCGGACAGGATGAGATTTATGCCGATGTGAAAAACGCCCCAGCTATCGCATTTGTCCCTCAAGCAAAATTCTGGTGGGCGATGAATAATGCACCGCGCATGACTGATCGCTCCGGCGCAACCCTTGCCCGGCTCAATGTCATCCTGTTCAACCGCACTATACCAGAACCAGACAGAATACTTGATCTTGACCAGCATTTAATGCGGGAGCGGGCGGGCGTGTTCAATGAACTTATTTTCGCCTACAAGCGGCTGATACGGGCAGGGCATTTTACCCGGCCTGAACAGTCCGAACGCTGGCGCGAAGATTACAGCCTGGAAAACGATACGGAAAGGCTGTTCATCGAAGAAAGTGCCGAATTGCACCCCAGCTATGCAATCCAGTCAGAAGCCCTCTACAGTGCCTATCGCCAATATTGCGAAAACAACGGCTTCAAGCCCAAAAACATCAGTCAAGTTGCTGGTGAGTGGAAACGTCTCGGTTTTGAAAAACGCCGCAATCAAGGACGCACTTTTTGGCATGGTCTGATGTTACAGGGGGTTTAGTAGCAGCGACTCCTGCTACTGCTGCTACTAAAAGTAGCAGGCGAGTCGCAACCTAGTAGCAGCACTTTTCTTAACAAATGGTCGGCAAGGAGGTGGAATAAGGGAGAATTTTATTACGAGTCGCAGCAGTAGCAGGAGTCGCAGCACTTTTTTCGCGTGGGTTTCAAAATGCTCAAAAGGAGCGCAAACATGAACAACTGGATTGAGAAGTTTAATCGCTGGTATCCGCGTTTTCTGGAATCGCTGCACGCGGTCTCGGATGTGCTGATGATGCTGGCGCAGACGCTGATTGTGGCATTCGGCGTGCCGGGCGTGCTGGCGCTGCTGTTGGTGGTCGAACACCAGCGCGTAATGCACGGGATACAACTATTCGAAGCTGACAGCGGGCTGGCGTCCTTTTTCGCCGCGGCGCTGGTGATGCTTAACCTGGTACTGGAATTTCAGATTCATTATGTCGAGGGCAAAGCGGGCTATGAGCAGAGCCGGGCAACCCGCTGGAGTCTGCGAACGTGGGCAAAAAACATGGTCTACATGCTGGGGTTCGGGAAAAACTGGCAGCCTGTAGACCTGTCTCCTGCACAACGATACCGGGCATTACTCCGGCTCGTCACATTCACTATTTTAGCACTGGCATTAGCCGGGTCAATGCGGGCGACCATTGAACAGCAGCCGGGCGCGTGGCATCAGGCAATTATTGCCATTGTCGCCGAAAGCAAGCTGCTGGATATGGCGACGTGGGCGGGCGGCCTGCTGGCAGCGCTGGCGGCTGTACTAGCTGCTCAAGGTCTAAGCCGCTACATTGCCCTGCGCTGTGCGGAAATCGCGCTCAGTATGAAAGAGGTGCGGGAAGCTGCTCAAACTACCGCTGTCCCTTTTGGGCATACAGTCCCAGAACAGGCCGCAAGCGCGTCCATCCATCCAGTGCCGAGCGCCAACGGGCATACCGGCAACGGCAGCAAGCGAAAAAGCGTTACGAAATAAAGGCATGAAATGTACTACCGTCGCAAACCCAACGATCTCGATTCGCTCCTGCGCTGGCGGCGCAATGTATTTCTACAAGCGCCCGGTAGGGGCTATGTGCTGGTGAGCGCCAGCCGTGCCTATCTAAGCCTGTATCGGTTTAACCGCTCATTTCGGGCTGACCATGTAGAGCGGCTCCAAATCGACATGCCGGACGGTTTATGGGATGGACAGGCGTGGTGTTTGCCACTCCTGAATGACTTAATCACCGAATTAGTAGAGAGGCATGAAGTTGTCACCAGTACCGCCGCTTCAGAGGATTGAGCAAATCAGAGGGCTTGTGCATGAAGTTATTGACGACCTGGTAGAAGCTGGCCTGGTCGTCAAGCTTGACGTTCGTATGGATGACCAGGCAGTACATTTCATCCTGGTCATTAGCACGCCGGAGTCGGTTCCAGCGTGGAAAGGTGAGGATGATGAAGCTAGTTAACTGTCCTGAATGTGGAGAGCAGAGTGGCCGTCATACCCATGACACTGAAGAACCTGAATATGGCGAATGGTGGCTGTGGGAGTGGTATACCTGCGATTGCTGTTTTCTTGTCTGGTCTGAACCTGTCATGCAGTTGCTTAGGGGGAATAATGAGCAAAAAAGTTGAAGTGCCGCTCTTGTTCCAGGGTGAAATCATGACCTGCAAACTATGCGGCAAAACACAGCGCTCCAATCCGAAAGTTGAATCCGGATGGACGGCGTTGCAGATGGGCTATGAGAGCGGCAAAAAGGTCATTGTTTACATCTGCCCCCAGTGTTGGGCAAAGGGAGAAAAGCGCGATGTCCGCTAACGATAACCCCAATTTATCACCGAGTAATTGGTTAAAGTCCTAATGTGAAGGGATTAAAGTTGGTTTGATCGTCGAAGTAGTCCTCATGTTCCGCGGCCTTGATTGACCGTACTACGCGCCATGTTATAGGACTGAACAGGATTTCGATGCCAACCTTGAAGATATAATTTGTTAAAACCAGAGCGATAAATAGATCGGGAGGAAAAACACCTAGCGTAATTGCGACTATAAAAAAAAGAGTGGTGTCAATTGCTTGTCCAATCAAAGTGCTGCCAATGGTGCGCATCCACAAGTAATGTCCCCGGGTTGCTACTTTCATTTTTGCAAGCACATAACTATTGGCAAATTCCCCAAACCAATAGGCCAAAAGGCTGGCAACAATCAGGCCGCTTATCCCCCCCAACACATTATCAAAGGCCATTTGCCCAACACGAGCTGACCAATCCGCCTCTCCTGGCAGAATGCCTGTAAACCAAATGAATATACCCATCAGAATGGTGGCAAAAAAACCAACCCAGATTACCCGTCGTGAATGCTTGTACCCATATACCTCAGTGAGAATATCTCCAAAAATATAAGAAATAGGGAACACCAACGTCCCAGCATCAAAGATAAGTCTTATGCCTGCAATTTCTACACCAAGATCAACAATTTTTGCACTGCTTAACAGATTGCTCAGCAGTAATACAGTAACAAAGAGGGACATTATCAGATCATAGTAGCGATACTGCTTTGTCATAGATCATCATCCTTGAATTTAACCCGTTGATTATACTGTATTTGCGAGGCAATTTTCGCACGTTATGCTATACTGACATCGGCATACAAGGAGTAAAAGCATGTCGTCATCATCTCGTACGCGAACGCACTCAATGGAATTTCGCCAGCAGGAAGTTGGCTATGTGATGGAAAGGTGGCGTGCAGCCGACTCGTGTTCGCTGGTAGGCGTCGGCAGCGTAGGAAAATCAAATTTATTACAGCATCTGGCTAATCCAACTGTTCAGTCATATTACATGAAAGATGTGGCAGGCGGCAATCTTTTTAAGGCCATCATTATTGATCCTAGTATGCTTGGCCCGCTTCCAACAGGAGCTGCGGATAATGAGCAGATTCGCTGCTGGGCTGGATATGAGTTGATGATGCACCGGTTATTTCTGGCTTTTTATCCATTTCCAGGAATGGATACGGATGATGTGCGTCTCTTTTATGATACTTATGAAAACTTGCAGGATGGCACAAATCCCCTCTATGCTTACATGGGGCTGCGCTATTTCGAGTTGGGTCTGGAAATCTTTATCAAGCGCGGTATTCAAATTGTTTTCATGTTCGATGAATTCGAAGAAATGCTGAAACAGTTACCAGTGAAATTTTTCCTGACCTTGCGAGGACTGCGAGACGTTAGCAAGAAGCAGTTATCTTATCTCACTTTCACCCGATCTCCTCTTCCTCAAGTGACTGACCGGCTAGAAATTGATTCGCTGGAAATTGAGCCGTTTCTGGAGCTGTTTACAGATAATATTGTTTATGTAGGGCCGTACAATGAAGTCGATGCCCGCAATATGCTTCAGGATTTAGTGAAACGAAACGACAAGAAATATGATAACTACACACTGGATTTTTTGCTGTGGGCAACGGGGCGTTATGCGGGCTTAATACGGGCTGGCTTTCGCTCGCTAGACACACTTGGCAACCTTGAGCCAAACACAGTCATGACACAGAGTGACCAAATTGTGAATGAACTGGCTATGAAGCGACCGATTCGTACCGAATGTCGGACGATATGGAAAAGTTTAACGCTTGGTGAACAAAACTTACTTCGAGAATTTGCCAACCCAAAACCTAATGTGCAAACAACCAGTTTTGAAATACAGCAAAATTTTGCGCTGCTGCAGCAAAAGAGACTGCTAAGGGTTCAGGGTAATCGTGTTACGATTGAACCACCCGTGTTTTACGCATTCGTGATTAACAATCCTGACGCCGAGGCGTAAGCAAGACAGCAAGGCATTATTGCTGGAAGGTCTGTCTACGTGTCTTACTGTAATTTTGCTCGCACAATGCAAATATGAATTACCTAAAACCCGCTCATATTCATCAAACAGAAACAAATGTCGCAAACTCTCGCTTCATTGCAATTGTTGCACCTGCGTCTACAACTGACATTGCACGAGCTTTTATTCAGGATGTCCGCACAAAAATGTCGGATGCCAATCATCACGTTTATGCTTTTCGAATAGGATATGGAAACAGCATAGACGAGGGTGTGAGTGATGATGGAGAGCCTTCTGGAACGGCAGGCCCACCTGTACTGGCCGTCTTGCGGGGGACAGACATCGGGGATATTGTGGCCGTCATCGTGCGCTATTTTGGTGGCACAAAACTTGGCACCGGTGGGCTCGTACGTGCGTATGGGGATGCTATTCGAGGGAATCTTTTATCTCTACCCACTGAATTAAAGATTGAACGAAAAACTTTGGGGATCGACATCCCCTACCCTTTGTACCAACAAGTTAGGCGGTTAATTGGAGAACATGCTGGCGTAATTGAGGATGAAAGCTTTGCAACTGTAGTTACTATACTTATTAAAATGCCACATGAAAATATGGATGGGTTCTTCAGACTGCTTAACGACCTTTCAGCAGGCCAAATTCAGCCTGTTTTATTCGACTAATCACCGCCATTTACTTTACTGGCAATATAACGCCGAATTTCATTCAGGGTTCCGTCAAGAGGATCAATCGCTTCGGCTTTTGATAAAAAGCTGCGGGCGGATTCGTCCTGATTTTCATCAAATAGATAACGACCTGTCAGAGCCAGTAATGGTACATCGTTAGGATTCTTGTTGAGACCTCTTTTCAGCGCTTCAAATGCGAGCTGGTGTTCATCAGACTGCCACAAAACCTTAGCCAACATAGCAACAATAGACGGATTGTCAGGAAGATGCTTTTGCCCATCCAGCAAAACATCAAGTGCATCGCTGGTATCACCACCACTCAGATACCCCCCAGCAAGTAATACATAGAGCGATCCCAAATGAGGTGCTTTTTCTAAAGCCGATTCCAAAAATTCAATATCACCTACATCAAGATCATTTCCCGAATTTATGAGGTCGGTAATTTCCCCTAAGCGCATTTCAAAATCAGGATCATCTGCCGAAATTAACAAGCGCTCAATTTCCACCAAGTGCGAACCTGCGTCAGTTAAAGTATGAGCCTTTTTAAGTACATCAACAGCAGACTCATTTCTGTCATTTACCAAATAGGCCGCAGCAAGATTAATCAATAAATCAACTCGTTCAGGATTATTAGCACTTGCCGCTTTTAGAATATCCAGACCATTGGAAGCGTTGTCCAGATTATAAAATTCCTCAACGACGCTTCGTACATCTTCACCGCTGTCATCCAGTATAACTAAACGCTCAAAATGCACCCAGTCGATGGTTCCAGTCTGTTCTATTTGATAAATCAGAAATTGAGATAACGCCTCCATGTTAGAAGGTTCGAGTTCAAACGCCGCCTGATATGCCTTAATGGCTTCCTGAATCAGGTTTCCCCTCGTCCGTTTCTCCTGTGAATTAACGAGAGCCAGGTCTTCAACAAATTCGCGTCCAAGAGGCGATTGTCGATTAGCACCAAAGTTCAGGTTGATGTTACTTGCATCTAAAGCTACAAGCAGGCTTGCATACCGCATATATAATGAAGATGAAGTCGATTTTGCAATTATGCCACGCTGAAATGCGTTTAACGCTGCACTATACTCTCGTCCCTGACGATATAATTCGCCTAATGCTAGCCAGATTGATGTATATTCAGGGTGTGCTTCAGCTTCAGATTCAAGAAGGATATAAGCTTTTTCCGTCTGCCCTGCCCTAAAAAACGCCAGGGCAATCAATAATCCATAAATCCCATCATCCTCAAAGTAATCCAGGTGTTTTTCAATCAAGGGAGTGTAGACCCCTTCGAGTGAATAAAGCGGTAGCAAAGGTCTGCTGAGCGCATTCCCTGCAACCCACGCGCCTAAACCCGCTACTTTGATAGCAGCCTCAAGTAAAGCCTCACACGCTGATTGTCGAAATTCTGCTAAAGGTGGTTTCTCAAACAGGTCAAATAGAACGATGACCTCCCACCGAAATGCAGCTTTCAATAAACCTGAGAGGTCATTTTCATCCCACTTCTCTACCGTATAAACAGGCAGAAGTAAATGCGGTTCGGACTCATTAAGGTACATTGCTATCTTTTTCGCCACTTCTGGCAAATGAGCCACCAGTTCCGGTAGTGACAAAGAATCAGCTACTATAGTTTTCAGTTGTTCATCTTCACTAGCTAAATCATTCTCAATTTCAAGAGTCAGGCTGTACACACCATGATCATGTTTTAACCTTCCCCAGATAGCAATATTTTCATCAAGGTTGTCCAGTTGCCAATCATCAACATCAAACTGAGAGTCGGTTATTGACCACTGATAACTTTCCGTCAGTGATTGAGCATCAGCGCGAAAAAATAATCTGTAGACATGAATACTGCGCCACCTTTCCAAAAGAAAGGCAAGAAGCACCGCAAGCCCCATAGCAACTTCTGGGTGAGTATCGCTCTTAATAGGCCACAGCCCTATTTTCAAGCGGGACTGCTGTATTGGTGAAAAGATTGCTGCTCGATCTTTATGACCAATGAGTTTTAGGGCTGGGTCAATCATATTAAGTATAAATCCTGTTTCTTACAGGGCAGAACGATAACGATCAATCAGCGAAAGCATACCGCGAACTGATATAGGTTTGCGAATATACTCATTACAGCCAGCCGATTCGTACTGATCAGCGTAGAGAGTATCGTATGAGGTAATAGCGATTATTGGCTCCATTACACCCTTCCCGCGCAGCATACGAGCCAATTCTAACCCACTGATGCTGTAGTCTCCCAAATGCAAATCAACAACGATAAGATCACAACTTCCCGCTTCGATTTCAGAGAGGGCGGCATTTGCGTCATAATAGGTTATTAATTCATCTTTTCCCATATTGCAGATACGCTCAAGCAGCGCAATGTTGGCTATGTCATCTTCAATGTAAATAATTCGCATGATGCTGGTTGCACACCTATCCAAATATAAACAGAACGCCCCATTATCTTACGATAACGGGGCGTTGCCAATCAATAGCAAATGTCTTAACCAATGATTGGTATCAGACTCGCATCACCTCTAACAATTACCTGATTGGCGGGAACCCATCCAAAACCGAGGGATGTATTGATCTGAATCCAATTGAAATCTGCCGTTCTCGCAACAATCGGAACTTCAATTGTGTTGGGAAGTGCGCCAATGGCACCAAAATTTGTACCAGGAGCGGCGTAGAGTACCACACCGGCTGCGACGGATGCTGTTGGTACTGATGTTACACCAATAGCATCGTGGATGACCGGCACAGCGTCAATACTTCCACGAAACAATGTGAATTCACTATTCACCCAGCCACGACCGAAAGCACCTTCAACTAAATACCAGACGCGATCTTTTGCTATTCCTAATACGCGCAGCTTTGCACCACCTGAGATTGTTGAAACAATCGTATACTGGGCACCTGGGCCACTGCGAATATTCAGAAAGCTCGTGTTGATGATAATATGTGGTGTGTCAAGGCCAAAAGATGGCGGTGCAACAACACCGGGTATCACACCAATACCAGTGGTTGTGCCGGCAGGAACAACTGAAATCGGTGCGTTCAAAGTGGGGAGTAAATCGGGATCAACCATGTCGCTCGGTGTACCTGTACGGGTAACAACTGAGCTAAAAGGAACCCATCCGGTTGTGCCATCGCCCAGTTGAATCTGGACAAAATTAGAATCACGGCTGATGTTGACCAGAAAACCTTCTCGTCCTTCAGATAAAACCGGCAGGTTATCCCCACTACCATTAGGGGCATCCGTCAATGCGGTTGTTGTTCTTAGCACAACAACCGTACCTGCAACCCGTGACAGCCTAAAGAGCACTTTAGGCGCTTCTACCCAGCCTACGCCAAGTTCAGCTACTTCAATTGCTACCCAGGGAGTGCCATTTTTGTCCTTGGCTTCACCGAGGATTGAATAATCATTGGTTTCATCACGGAACAATGTTCCCAGGGTTGGAGATCCATCCTGTGGCTGTGTCCGCAGATTAACTGCCTCAACATTGATGGTTGCACGGAAGCGTTCCCCCGGATTGACGGTCGTCACCCGACCTTCACCCAGATCAACCACAACACGCCCACCAGTTACAGGTGCAGTTGAAGGAAAGGATGTCGTAGATCCAATGATAACCGGTGCAGCAAAACCGCCACCCTGACCATCAGGCAACCCTAAAGTGATCGCTGTTGTGGGCAGAACTGAAGACGCAAAAATCTGATTTTGTGCTACTACCGGAACATTATCAAAACTGCCACGCGGCACGGTATATTGGACATTCACCCAACCAACGCCAATGACAGTAGAAACCTGAAACCAAACATTGTCGGACGAGCGAGCGACAACAGGCAGCTCTGTGCCACCGACAACGGTCAACAGTACCGGATATTGAATACCCGGCCCACTCCTTATATTCAAAAAGCTCGAATTTACGACTAACCGGGGCGCAATGAATTGTGCCTGCTCTTCAGGGGCGGCAATCGCTAACTGCCCCCAGGGTAGAATGCTTACCAGTAGAGCAAGCACCAGCACCAGCGAAAGAATTTGGGAACGTTTTTTCATAATTCGTCTCCTGTGGTGTCCGGGGGTTTAGGGCGGCTTGCCTTTTAGCCTCGCCAGAATAAATAACCCACATCAGTATAAGATAAAAAGGCCAATTGCGCTTCTCTGATTAAGGCAAGTATAAGACTATCTCCATTTTATCGCAATCATACCCTGGGGGCATATCTTTTCCGGTGACATAGCGGCGGCTTGTCGTCAGGTTTTGGGATTTCAAAAAACCTAAAATAAGTCCTAGGTCATAACAAAAGGGGAAGCATAATGAATCTCAATTATTTTCACGCAAAAGTTTTTACTGCACTTCTTCTCGTCTTTTCCTGCATAACGCCATTATCTGCGCGTGAGTGCTTTGAGATTCTGCCATGTTCTGCAACCACAATCCCATATGGGCTGCCTGATACGGAGATTGCCGCTTACCCTGAGCCAGATGTGAAACCTCTGTTTGTTGATGAAGATTTGCTCCACGATCGCTTTTATCAACAGACACAACAGGCGATTGATATTTATGATGTACCCAATGGAAATATAATCGAACACTTACCGGATGGATTTAATTTTTTGACCGTATTGCAGATCCAAAATGGATGGGTAGAGATTAATCGCGGTCAATGGGTAAAGTCAGAATATCTGGCGAACAGCAATGGAATCATATCGAAATTCAGCGGCGTTATATTGCCCGATGAGCATCTTCCCTATCAGATGGGGTGGATTCTGGTCAATCTCTATCCAAGCAAAAGCCCCGGTGGCAACCCAAGTGAGTCAAATCCACTTGTCTGGCGCTATACGCGAGTGAATTTGTATGCCTCAATCGAAGTGGACGGTTTTAGATGGTATCAGATCGGTATTGACCAGTGGGTACACCAGTTTCATGTCGCTAAATACATTCCAGTTGAGCGGCCGGCAGATGTGGATACAGAGCGCTGGATCAGCATCGATCTTTACGAACAGGTAGTTGTGGCTTATGAAGGTAATCGACCCGTATTCACCACACTTGTTGCAACTGGACTGGATCGCTGGCCGACTTATGAAGGCCTGTATCACATCTACTTCCGGCGCTTACGCGATAATATGAGTGGCGGTGTGCCGGGCGATGATTACTACTTTCTGGAAGAAGTCCCATGGACTATGTTTTTTGATGAGGGTCGTGCCCTGCATGGGGCCTACTGGCACGACGGATTCGGGTATCGTCGTAGTCATGGGTGTGTGAATCTGGCAATCACGGATGCTCATTGGCTTTATAAGTGGGTAGCTGAAGATATGGGATCACTTTATTCAGCGGACAAGGAACGCGGCCCGGCTATATTTGTTCACAGTAGTGGAGTCTATAGTTAAGAGAAGTAATAGAGTGACGTGGTAAGGGAAAGTTAGCTATTGCGTGCTGATTAAAGCACGCTATCATGGGGCAACTCTCAACCGCAGTACAATCCGGAGCCTCGTCACTTGCAAAATCCGACATTCAGGCAGGTAACTCCCTCTCGATCACTGAATGACATTGCTCGAAATTTTCAGCATTATTTACGGCGATATGGTTATCAATCAATTGAATTGCCAGTTATTGAGCTTGCTGATCTGTTCCTGATAAAAGCAGGCGATCAGGTCGTCAACAAGTTGTTTACTGTCGAGCATCAGGGACGGCAGTTTGCTCTGCGTCCTGAATTTACTGCGGCGGCAGCTTATCATTACATCACCAGCCGAACTGAAGAAATGCATCCGATTGAACGCTGGCAATTTCAGGGTTATGTATTTGAGGATGATCCTGACGCTAACCAAAACGTGCAGCGTTTTAGCTTGGGCGCAGAATTAATAGGCATGAAAAGCAGTCTCGCCGATGCTGAGATTATCGCTGTCGCTGCCAATGGATTAAGTGTACTTGGTCTGGAAAACTGGCAGCTTACGCTTGGCGATGCTGAACTCGTGCGTCGGGTTCTGCATCCTTTTGCGCTGGATAGCCGCACTGAGCGTTTTTTGCTGCATCATTTACCGGCATTGAAAAACCCTGATTTAGGGAAAGCTTACGTTACAGAACAAGTAAGCAAACTTTTACTGCATCATAATTCGACAGTTTCAGTCAATCAACTGATGGAAAACAGTTTAGAGTCATTCGCCGGTCAGGATGTGTTTAATGTCATTTTCGATGGCGCAACGCATGATACGCCATTAGGAGGGCGAACACGCCATGATATAGCCCATCGCCTGCTGCAAAAACGCAAACGCGCAATTGATCACTACCAGATTATAGGCGCTCTTGATGCGCTCGCGGAATGGAGCGCAATTTCATTACCACCAGCAGAAGCTTTTTCAAAATTAGCTGTACTGGTTTCCCATGATGTAACCGCACAAAAGATATTAGCCGAATGGTGGCAGCTTGTGCATCAGCTTAAAACTGTTTATGAAATTGACGAAAAGCAGATCACCATTCAACCAGCGCTTGCCCGTTCTTGGGATTACTACACTGGTGTTCTCTTTGAGCTAAAATCATTGGATGGCAGGCCATTGGGCGGTGGTGGTCGTTATGATGAGTTAATTCGACTAATTGGCGGACGGCAGACGGTTCCAGCGGTAGGCTTCGCCTATTATGTTGACA
This sequence comes from uncultured Anaerolineaceae bacterium, assembly GCA_964447795.1. Classification (GTDB taxonomy): domain Bacteria; phylum Chloroflexota; class Anaerolineae; order Aggregatilineales; family Phototrophicaceae; genus CFX2. Next base: position 57,712 of record CAYUTY010000027.1, on the reverse strand, counting down.
ATCTGGTCGCGGAATTAAGCCCGTTGCTTGAGGAAACCGTCTCTCTGTTAACAATCAGTTATCGTGACAATTTAGTGGCAGCTGCTTCGTTGGCGCAGAAATTGCGCGAATATGATTTTGCCGTGCAAGTACTTCCCGCTAATAATCAGGCGATATTTCCTTTGAGCACACCTACACTTTTCATGATGTCTGATGACAAAATTGCTTTCAATGACACGGCATACAGTGTCGAGAATATAGGTGCGCTGATTGCAGCTTTGAGACAGGTGCTAAGATGAATAAAGCTGTTACGCTGGCACTCCCCAGTAAAGGCGCGATTGCTGAGCCAACATTAAATTTTCTCCGGGAGTGTGGATTACGCATCGACAAACCGAATCAACGGCAGTATACCGGTGTCATGCCTGCTGTACCCGCGGTTCAGGTATTGTTTCAGCGCGTGACTGATGTGCTTTATAAAGTCATGGATGGCACCGCGCAGATTGGCATCACGGGATTGGATGTTGTGCGTGAGCATAATCACGAAAATGTGGTCGTCATTCATGATCAGCTCGGTTATGGCCAGTGCAGCCTGGTTGTCGCTGTGCCAGAAACGTGGGTCGATGTTGAAAGCATGGCAGATCTTCTTGATGTCGCACTGGACTTTCGGGAAGAAAAACAACGCAATATTCGGATCGCCACAAAATACCCAACGCTTACACGGCAATTCCTCCACAATTATGGGCTGCACCACTTCACGCTGGTGAAAGCTGAAGGTGCAATCGAAGCAGCCCCGATGCTAGGATACGCTGACCTGATCATAGATTTAACTCAGACGGGAACAACATTGCGCGAAAACCATCTGAAGGTTCTGCCAGATGGGATTATTATTGATTCGCAGGCGTGTCTGATTGGCAACCGCAATGCCTTAAAAAACAGTGTCTTGGGACTGGATACCGTTCGCACCCTTTTGGAGTACATTGACGCAGCCTTGACCGGTCGCAGTTATTATCAGATTATTGCCAATATGTATGGAGAAACTGCCGAGGAAGTGGCACGCGCTGTTGCGCTAAACCCTCTGACACACGGTTTGCAGGGGCCAACGATTGCGCCTATTTATGGCAGCAAACCTGACTGTTGGTACACTGTGACAATCATTATCCCCGGCAAGAATCTGCTTCCAGCAGTCGAACATCTCCGCTCTATTGGCGGCAGCCAGACAGTTGTAACCCCAGTACGGTATGTGTTTATGGAAGAGTCGCCAAAGTACAGGGAATTACTGAAGTCTTTAAATTCAGGCTGAAGTCTGATTCATATCATCTGGAAACGAGCGCTTCTGCAACTTTGTCAAGCATTGTATCAATCAGGCTTCGTTTTCCCTTACTTTCACTTCCCATTTCGACAGCCATTGCAATCCCTAGCAAGCTTATTTTTGGTGGGAATTTGGCACCATCGGTCAGATTCATGGTCAGAAAGGGACAACAAAATAAGGCTGATTTCAGGTAAGCGCGCCAATCCTCCCGGAGATGTTGACGCTGTTGTAGTTCACGCAGAATGGGAATAAGCACGCGCTCAACTTTGCTTTGCAGGAACATATGGCGAACCGGCGGAAGCAGATAGTCGTATTCAACCATCCAAACACCATCACGAATTTGGAGTTCGATATTCGTCTGATCATTCTTCACCTGAGGAAAATACATCCACATTGCAAAAACATTGTGAAATAGGGGTTTAGTGAGATCAAGCAGCGGATGATGACGCCCGGCAAAAGCCGGATCAAAATACACTAAACCATCTTCCTTAAAGAACACATTGCCGTTGTGTGCATCACCATGTCCAATGATCGACAAAGTGTCCTGGGGAGGAGCGAGCAGGCGAATAGACTGTGCAATCAGACGATCAAGCGTATCCTCATAAATTTGCCCATTGATTCGCCATTTCGCCTGGCGAACCTCATCCATAATGCTATGGAATCCGGGCAATTTAATTTCTGTTGAATGTCCGTAAAACCGATCTAAGCGACCACCTGTAAGCCGGTGGTAGAACAACTGATGAACCGGCGACTTTGCAGCATCTTCGGCATTCTGCCACTGAAGGGATTGACAGTAAAGTTGAAACAGATGGTCGTCGGCTGCATTTTGAGCCTCTGTCAGCGCTTTAAGTTGTTGCGTTGCCCCTGTTTCTATAGTCCAGGCAAGATCGAACACCGATGGCGCGTCAACTACCTCATAAATAAGTAACTGTTTACCCGCTTCTGTAGAGCTGTAAAGCGGTTGAAGGACTGGATAACCAGCCCCCGCCAATTGCGCCGCATTGTAGTATTCGCCGAGAACACCATCGGGCTCGGTATGCGTTTTGAAAAAGAGACGGGTGCCATCCCCAAGACGCAAAAAACCATTGAAAGAATTGAGTGACACGGCTAGTGGACGAAGTTCTACCGATCTCACATCAAAACCAAACACGTCGCGAGTAAAAGCTAAAACCAGAGTCTCGGCTGCTGCACGATCACTGAATTGTAAAGTCTGAATTTGCTGGAGTAAATCGCTGCTCATATGCCCAGAATTTCATTGCGTTTGCGGATTGCCAGTGCATGTGCCGGAAAATCTTCATAATCGGCGAGTCGAGCAGTGATGCCCTGCAACCGCTCATAGCCTTCTCGTGAAAGATAGCCAACCCCACTCCGTTTAATGAAGTCATAAACACTGACTGAGGAAAAACTGCGCGCAAACCCGCCTGTTGGAAGGATGGCATTCAGCCCCAATGAATAATTGGCTGTGGGAATGGGCGTGAGATGCCCTAATAGAATCTCCCCCGCATTCTGTATTTTATTCAGAGTGATGAATGGGTCAGACGTCAATATTTCCAGATGTTCGGGGGCGTAATCGTTGATAAACTGGATCGACTCATCCAGGCTGTCTGTCAGCATAATACCGCCATAATTGGACAGCACATTATTGACAAATTCCTGTCGCCATTGTGGTAGTTCGGCAATGTAATCAGGCAGAATTCTGAGAGCTGCTTCCGCAATTTGTGAGCTGTGAGTAACGAGAATGGCTGCCGATTCCGGGCCGTGTTCGGCTTCAACCAACAAATCGAGTGCTGCTAATCGTGGGTCAGCAAATTCGTCTGCGAGGATAACAGACTCACTTGGGCCGGCTGGCAGCCCCACATCAACTGTGCCATATAACAGGCGTTTAGCTGCCGATACATAGCTGCTTCCTGGGCCAATAATTTTGTCCACTTTAGGAATGGTTTCCGTGCCAAACGCCAAAGCAGCAACAGCCTGCATACCGCCTACAATGTACACATCTTTTACACCACATATTTCGGCTGCAACCAGTGAGGCTGCGTCCGGCTTACCATCTGGTGTGGGTGGTGTCACAACGATGATACGAGGCACACCGGCTACTTGCGCTGGAGTCGCCAGCATAAGCATGACCGAGGGAAAAGCGCCTTTCCCGCGTGGAACGTATAAACCAACACTGGCAATCGGTGTTACCCGTTCTCCTGCCATAATACCCGGCTGCACTTCCATGAACCACATAGGTTCCGGCATTTGTTCGGCATGAAAACGTTGAATATTGTCGTGTGCTTGCTGAATGGCTGCAATAACGTCCTTATCCAGTGATTGCCGTGCTGTGGCAAAATCTTCTGCCTGAGCTTTCAGCATGGAAGGCGCAAAATTGGGGGCATCGAAACGGCGGGCATACTCAGCTACAGCAATATCTCCCTCTTCGCGCACCCTGTCGATAACTTCTTGGGCAGCAGGCAGTAGTGTACGTATATCAGTCTCAGCCCGCCGCATAATTTTTTGGCGCTGTTCACTTGTAATTTCACTCAGCTTCCAGAATTGAATCATCTTGCGTTTTATCCCTTAAGCCATTGGCTTGCTGATTACATCAGAACGCACTCGTGTGCCATCCCATCGAATGTCTGGAAGCAGATTATGTGCTTTGCAGGCAATCCGTTCACGTTGGCGGATTAAATCGTTAAGAATAATTTTCAGTTCAGCAGCCATGTCGCCAGTTGGTTTATACCCCAATCGAACGAGATGTTCGCAGGCTGGGTTATAATAATGTGATTCATGTTCTTGGCGTGGATTATCGTAGTGTTCTATTCGTGCTTTGAGGCCTGATGCTATCGCTGCATCTTGCACTATAAAAGCAAGTTCTTCAATGTTATAACACTGCTCGAATTGATTGAAAACGCGATATTCACCCTCAGCAGGCGGGTTTTCAATGATAAGCGCCATACATTGCATCGAATCTCGAAGTGGCAAAAAGCCTCGTGTTTGACCCCCTGCTCCATAAATTGTTAATGGATGTTCGATCACAGCCTGACAGCAAAACCGATTAATAACAGTTCCAAAACATGGATCAAAATCAAAACGTGTCCATAATCGCTGATCGGCTCCCATCTGATTTATACGAGTGCCATAAACAACTCCTTGCATGATGTCTGTTGCACGTAATCCCCATATGCGACAGGCGAACATGGTGTTATTGGAGTCATGAACTTTGCTCCAATGATAAAAACTGTTTGCCTGTTTGGGAAAAGGCAGGAAATCCTTACGTCCTCTATACTCAATCTCGAAAAAACCTTCGGGAATATCAAGGTTGGGTGTTCCATATTCCCCCATTGTTCCCAGTTTGACAAGATGTGCGATGGGACAGGCTTCCCGCATCGCCCACAGGAGGTTTAGGCTACCAATGACATTGTTATGCTGGGTATAGGCAGCATGAACCTGATCGATCATCGAATATGCCGCTGAGGGCATTTCAGCTAGGTGTACAACAGCATCAGGCTGAAAATCGAGTAGAAATGACTTCAGAGCTGGATAGTCAAGCAAATCGACAGTTCGGAAGATCAAGTGATCTCCAAAATGATCATCGAAAGCACTCAATCGTTCTTGTATGCTGGCGATTGGGATAGCACTATGACTGCCGATTTCTTCAACCCATTGCCGGCGTAATAAACGATCCGTCCCGGCAATCCGATGACCTCTGGATGCCAAATATTGCGCCAGCGGCCATCCAAGGTATCCATCAACCCCAGCAATAAAAACTCGCATGAAATTATCTCAAGTTAAGCGACACTAACGACCTCTGGCAGGGGCTGGAACTGTGTCAGATAACCCTGAACGGCCAGGAGTTCCGCATTCAGGATACTGCAACCAGCCGCGCCACGAATAGTATTGTGGGACAGCGCTACAAATTTATACCCAAGCAGCGGACATTCCCGAAGGCGTCCCACCGAAGTTGCCATGCCATTGCCTGCATTTCGATCACGGCGGGTTTGTGGGCGATCAATCTGCGGCAGGTATTCAACCGGACGGAGCGGCGCACTGGGTAACTGTGGCACCGGTTCCGGGCCTTTAAAGTTTTCCCAGGCAGTGATAACGGTCTCTATATCCGGCTCCTCGGCCAGTGAGATCGACACATTTACCAGATGTCCATCCACCACAGGGACACGATTGCATGATGCACCCACAACTGCTGGCAGCCAAGTTACCGCCTCGCCATTTAAATTACCAAGCATCCTCAGTGTCTCGGTTTCCAGTTTTTCTTCATCCCCACTTACATAGGGAATCATATTATCCAGAATGTCCAGCGATGCTACACCTGGATAACCTGCTCCGCTGACAGCCTGTGCACTAACGATATGTATCCTGGTAATCCCGAACTGACGCAAAGGAGCAAGTGCCATCACTACTGGCATGGCAGTACAATTAGAATTGGCAACCAGCGCACCGCTTGTCCATCCCCTCTTGTGTCGCTGGATGTCGATAAGCTCGATGTGATTGGCATTCGCTTCTGGCAGAAGCAGTGGCACATCTTCCACCATACGATTGACAGAGGCATTGGTGCAAACAACATGACCTTCAGAAGCCAGTTCAATTTCGCGGGATTCCGCAGCTTCTTTCGGCAGTGCAGAAAAGACCAGCAACGAGTCCAGAGGCGCGTCTAAACCTTTCACAGTCAGATTTGCGACGGACGCAGGAGGCCCACCATCAAGTACCCAATTTGTGATTTCGCCGTAATTACGACCTGCACTGCGGCTGGAACCAACAACTTCAGCGACCTGAAACCAGGGGTGATTCTCCAGCAGTTGAACAAAACGCTGACCTACTGCTCCTGTTGCGCCAAGTACAGCCACCTTCAGTTTTTCCATTTTCACCCTCTTATAAGCCAACTGAGTCGCGTTCCGCTTTAACCGCCGGATATGAACCGAGCATTTTCACAAATGAAGCCCGCTGTAGCAAGCGTGCGAGCGCTTCCTGGCAAACAGTATCTTGCCAATGACCTTCGAAATCCAGATAGAAAACGGGTTCCCAGGGACGATTACGTCGAGGGCGGGATTCTATTTTTGTTAAGTTGAGATTACGCGCTGCGAACTCTCCCAAACAATCATATAAGGCAGCGGGTTGATTCCGCGTTGCAAAAACGATTGACGTTTTGTTGTATTCGCCGCGTGGTGGATCGTCATGTCCCAACACAAAGAAACGAGTGAAATTAAAAGCTACATCCTCAATCTGGGTTGCCAGTGCTTCAAGTTGGTACAGCGTTCCAGCTAACTCACTGGCAATGGCAGCAGTGTGTGGTTCAGGTTCGGTAGCCAGATCACGAGCGGATCCGGCCGTATCATACCAGGGTACAGGCTGTAAGTTGTGACGCTGCAAAAACTTTTCACATTGTGCCAGCGCTTGTGGGTGCGAACGCACATTCCGTATATTTTCTATTTTCTCGCCGGGGGCGGCGAGCAAGGCGTGGTGAACATGAACAATTACGTCTGCTTGAATACGGAGGTCAGAGTCCATAAGCAGCTCATAGGCCTGGCTGACTGCTCCCGCCAGAGCATTCTCAATAGGAAGCATCCCATAATTGGCTTGATCAGATTCGATAGCATCAATTAAATCACTCAGATTGGGACAAGGTACTACTTCAACACTATCACCAAAGTGTTGGCGAATCGCCTGTTCGGAATAAGCGCCTTGTATACCCTGGAAGGCTATCTTGGTTGGCATGTGTAACTCACCTTTGTGAGCGGCTGCGAAGGGAGAGTGAATGGTATCATGCACGGCAACGAACGTCAATTTCGATTTGACACGCTACATGCAAACATGATAGACTTTTTTCAGATGAGGATTTGAAATATTTTTGAGAGGAGACCGGTTATGCAAGAAACCCGGCAACACATCCTCGAAATCTTACGTGAACGTGGTGAAGCAACAGTTGACGATATTGTAGCTGATTTGCAAAGACGCAGAGGGAATATTACGCCTGTAACGGTTCGTCATCATCTGACACAACTTCAGAAAGATAATTTGATTACCACACCGCAGTTACGCCATCGCAGCGCCCCAGGTCGCCCGCAGCATATTTATGCGTTAAGCGAACAGGCACACCAGTATTTCCCGAACAACTATCAACCGCTTCTCGACAATTTATTGCAGCATTTAAAAGAACAACTTCCCCCGCGTGAAGTAAATGTCATCCTTGAGGGGGTGGCTGATCGCATGGCTGCTGAAGCAGAAATCCCGGATACACCTTTTCCTGAAAAACTGGATCATGTGGTAACTTACCTCAATGAGCATGGTTACAATGCACGCTGGGAAACCCATGCTGATGGCTATTTACTGCAAACCACAAACTGCCCCTATCATCAGTTTTCTAACGACAATATAGTTTTGTGCGATATGGATATGCGCTTGGTAGCGTCTCTGCTAGGGGTTGTACCGCGATTGCTGGAACGAATGTCTGCTGGTGATGCAAGTTGTACTTATCTAATTCCGGATCGATCATCTTGACGGAAGATTATGCTTATGAGCGTCTATTTAATTGACGCTTTGATTTATCAGTGCTAAAATAAATTAAGTGAAAAACAAACTGGTTTCAGGAGATAAGCCTCATGGCGGTTATCGAGCAAGACAATATTCAGATCAGCCCTCTTGAAGAAATTCCGGTACTGTCGGTGACACCGACCGCCGTGCAAATCATTCGGACTCTTCTGGAACAACGACAGATTCCGAACCACGCGCTGCGCGTGTTTGTCTCCGGGGGTGGCTGCTCCGGTCTCCAGTATGGGATGGCATTTGAAGAGAATGCCCGGGATTTTGACCAGGTTGTAGCGGTGGATGGCGTGCGGTTGATTATTGATCCCACCAGCCTGATGTATCTTCAGGGTGCGACAATTGACTATGTAGACAGCCTGATGGGTGGTGGATTCCGCATCGACAACCCGAACGCTGTTTCGAGCTGTGGCTGTGGACATTCTTTCCGCACCGGAAGTGAGACCGAAAGCGAAAGTGGTGCCGGTGGTTGCTCCAGTTGCAGCCACTAAGATTTGCAGAAGCTTCTAAAGTCAAAATGCGTCGGCAATCCTTGCTGGCGCATTTTATTTTCTCCGACTCGTAATGAACAAACCCAGCAGCCCAAATCCTCCTAATAGGACTATGGGAGCTATTGGCGGCACACCTTCAGACACAGAAATTCGTGGTGGATTTTCAACCGCTTGGCTTGTCGTCAAATTAACCCCCGCACTGTTTTTGAAGGCATTATCTGGTGGGACAGGAGCCACATTGGGCGGATAAGTGAATGTGGGTAATATATCTTCAGCTATTTCGCCTTCTGTATCAGAGTTTGCAGAAGGAAGCTGTCCTTCTGCCCCCTGTACCGGTAGTGGTACAATCTGCGAGCTGGCTGTCTGCGTCAAAATGCCACCTGGCGTTTGTGTGACTATCTGTTGTGTCTCAGTTGCAGCCTGGGCGACAACATCAACTGTGGGGACTTCCTGAGCGGTTAAATCCCTGACAGCGGCTTCATCACCAATAATCTGTACAAGTTCATCAAAAACCCATCCCGTTCCACTCGCTGATTGTTCATACTGAAACTGATACCAGCGGAAGTAACGCCCAATTATTGGATATGCATCTCCTGCTCGAATAGTCCCTAAAAGCTCGGCTTCAGGGTCGGGTTGCCCGCGCACATTGGCTTCAGTATATGCTTCAAGTAACACTGCCCCCTGTGGTGTTGGTGTGCGGGTCAATGTTGGTGTTGTGGCGACGCTCTGAGTCGAAAATGGAAGCGGGCTGGGAATTACAATAGATGCAGGTGTAGCACTCACAATCACCTGACGCTGTTCTTCAGCTTTAATCTGTGAGGCTAATAATACCACCATAAAAGCAGCACTTAGTATCCTACGTTTCATGACTAATCCCGTATAAGCCTGATAAGTGCATTGCATTATAACATAGTGGCTTACCAGGAAATGTGGTTGATTGGATCGATACGCCCCTGCTCTGCTGTTCTTTGCTGCATTCCTTGCAGCATATATCCTTGATACTCCTGGTTTGTTAGAGCATATACCGTCCATCCACTCATAACAAATGGCGGCGTTTGAAAATCTGCTGAACACAAATCGCAGTGTGCCGGTAGCCATTCTCCATTATAGCGTCGGGCGATGTGCATGTGTGTTGCATTAGAAAAGCCACCTTCGCACGATGGCCGCCCAATACGATTACCTGGCTGAACGATGGTACCAGCACTTATTCGGTCATCAGTTGCCATATGCAGATATAAGATTGACCAGCCCGTCGATTCATCTCCATCCATATCAAGGTCAAGCACAACACTCCCATCCTCACTACGGGCGATAATACCCGGTGCGACAGCAGTCGCCCAGTAGTCAGAAACATAACACATCGGACTGTCAGCTGTCCTCTCTTCAGTCGGATCAAAATCGATAGCAGACCATGCACTGCCACTCCCCCATCCGCCATGTGGCCCGCCAGTAAAAAACCAGGTTTCTCCCTTCGTAAAAGGAAGTGTCAATTCAGGTTGGCTTAACCCATTTGGTACAAGGGGGTCGATAGACTGTGTGAATGGGTCGCCGAAATAGGCCGCATAGGTCTGGTAAAAACCCTCCTGGAGAATTTGACTACTCCATGTTAGGTAATCATTATTCTGGCTGAGAAAATATTGAACACCGACTGTTGCGCCGTTTAAATTAGAGTTATACGATATTCGAGTGCCATCCTCAAATTCAAGTATTCTTAAATTGCCATATTTCCAGCCATAGTAAGCCTGATTTAACCGATTGGCGGCCCAGGCAAGTTGACGATAAAGGCCCCTGCGATCAAATCCCTGTGGTGAGGGTTCTCCCTCCATAGGATAAATTTTGGCTGTATCCGATAAGTCAGTTCTGCTTAACCAGCCACTGCGGTATTCGAGCAGTGCCAACAGCAGCCGTGCATCTACGCTGTATTCCAGCGAAATACGTCGTACAACTTCAGCGCTGGAAAGCAATCGCTCATTGACGACATCGCTTGCAATCTGGATATAACCTGGCTGCTGACCGATGAAGCCAGCTATATCGAAGGTGGCGCTTCCTGGTGCGCGCACCAGGCGGTTATCAGGAATAATCCAAAAATTATTGCTTTGTTCTGCCGGGGCTTCTGGCAAAGACAGTACTTGCCCAATGGAAAGAATATTTGGATCAGTCAGCTCATTTACTGCGAGGAGTGTTTCTACAGAGACACCATTAGCGGCGGCAATAGCAGACAGCGTATCCCCTGCCTGCACAATATACTCACGTTGAGTGTTAACTTGTTCAATCACAGCTCGCGGCAGAGGGGTTGCTTGCAATTCAGGTGGGGTATCATCCAGCAGGATTACGGGCGTTGATGTGGAAAAAGGCAACTCATCATTGAACGCCGCTGTCGCTGTGACAATAATGACCTGTGGCTGGCTGCGCACACAGGATACCAGTGCAAAAATTATTGTGGCGAAACTAGCCAGAACTTTCCAATCTTTCAACTAACTAAAACTCCAGATACCAATCACTCCATCAGCAATGACATGGGGAATCGTATCGACTATCGTCGTATCCAGCAAATTGATAACAGCAACATTGCTGGACGTAATCTCACTGTAGATAAGATGGCGGCTGTCGGGCGACCATATCCGATGACTCTGCGCGAATTGATCGAAGTATAACAGCATGTACACCATTTCGCGGGTTGGGATGAAGGGACTGTATCGCCGGGTTTCTCCACTTTCAATATCAAGTATCGACCACACGATCCCTGAATCTTCCTGAAGACTTGCAATTTTTGATCCTGTAGGATCGCTGATGCTCTAAGATCCATTCGCTGATGCGAGCGTCACATAGTCGATATGCTGGCTGTCGGGCGACCAGAAAAAGGCAAAGATTCCTCTTACTGCACTTCGTGTAATCGTTTCTCCCGTCGTGGCGTCTAAAATAACGAGAGTCCCCTGCCCATCCGTATAAGCAACTTGTCTACCATCAGGTGACCAGGAAAAAGCAACAGGGCCGGATAATTCAGGGGCAAGAATGCGTGATTCATCATTTTCAAATACGGCAAGAGCAGTTGATTGTTTTTCTTCCTGCCATTCTCCATATAGCAGACGATCATCAACTGGTGACCAGGCAGGTGCCTGAAATAAACCCGGCAACTGTGACAGGGTATTAATCACGAGTTCTTCTCCCGCATCATAAATATCCAGGCTGCGATTATCCCGTTGCCACAACATGCGCTGCCCGTCAGGGCTCCAGCTAAAATAAAATGGTGAACCGTTACCCGTTAGCGTAGTTCCATCACCCTCTGAGCTATCCTGTATAAGCTTAAGCGCGAAAACACCACCCTCAATATCGTTAAGCAGCACCGCAAGATTGCGGCACTTTTCGCCTGTTAAGCAATTTTGTGGTGACCAATAAGCATAAGTAAAAACTTCATCCGTACTGCTATAAGCACGCGTGCCCGCTGACACACCATCTTCAGAGATAAAAACTTCTGTCAACAAATTTGAACCGGTTGAGGTAGTTGAAAAATAAGCAAGACGCCCATCCGTAGACCAGGTGGGCCACTGATACCGATGTGTCCTGCTGCTATCAGTTGATAATGATATGGGTTCCCGTTCACTCGAGCTCAAGGTGTAAATATTGTAGTCAACCCCAATATAGGCAATACGTCCAGGGAATGTGTTTTCCTGGGCAATAGCCTGATGTAATGAGAGTAAACCTGAAATAATGATAAGCGCTACCCATAAAACCCTTTGCATATTAATCAATTCTCCGTTAAATTATTTCCTATGGATCGAGCCATTTGATGATAAATCACATCATGCAATAACGCTCAATTTTCACCTTTCATTAGACAGGAGAACCAACTACCGATGGCTACTAACCAGGAAATTGCTCAGATCTTCCCGGAAATGGTGCAGCGCTTTAATGCTTCAAAAGCAGAAGGTGTTAATGCTACTATCCAATTCAATCTGAGTGGCGATAATGGAGGTCTTTACTGGCTGCGAATTGCCGATGGAACCTGTGAAGCCGGGCAGGGTCAGGCCGAGAATCCCAAGATGACTCTTAAAGCAGCAGCCGACGACTGGCACGCAGTATCAACCGGAAAAACCAACGCTATGCAGGCTTTTATGAGCGGCAAGCTGAAAATTGAGGGTGATATGGGGCTTGCAATGAAGCTCCAGACAATGTTTGCCTAACATTTAGGTTGTTTCCACAATCAAAAACGTTGTGTCGTGCTGGCACAACGTTTTTGATCCCACTGATTACTCGTCTTCATCCTCAAATTCGAGGTTGTCGCCTATTAAGCTGGCATTTCCGAGAGCCTCTTCCACCGCTTCGAGAAAAACACTGTCCCCAGATTCCTGTGCGTCCTCCGCTAGCGCAGTGAGAATTCTTGTCGCTTCCCGACCACCAATTTCACCCAGAGACCATACAGCAACTTCTCTGATTTCCCGATCATCATATGCTGCTATACGTCCCAGTGTAGGAATGGCAGCCTTTAGTTCCAGCTCACCGGCAGCTTTGGCCGCTTCATAACGAATTTCCGCATCCGGATTGCCGATTTCGCGCAATACAGCCCTTTCCCACACTCTGTCACACGAGCGTCCCATGGCAAAAACTGCGCTAACCTTCATCAGGTGTTCACTGCCTTGATAGGCATCAAGAATTGCGTCATGGACAATTTCATGGCTGCTGTTGGCGATAGCTTCTAATGCTCGACGCCTCACTTCAATTTCTTCGTCATCATTTGTCAGCAAATTGATGGCCGCATCCTGTGCCAGCATGGTTTCGCGTTCAGGTAGTTCCTCATATTCACCAAGCAGAATAAAACGACCCAATGCACTGGCTGCCGCAGCCCGTACATTGGCCGCATCATCGAACTGAGCCATATCGACGAGTTTTGACAGCAAATTGCTCGTTTGATCTTCCCAAAGCAGGTCGATTGCAGCCGCTCGCACGCTGGCTTCCGGGTCATCAAGTGATAAAATCCCAAGTGAATGGTAGTCAAGTTCAAAATTCAACTCACTGGCTTCAGTGAGGTCTATCAACAGCCTGCTGCGATACTCACTACTAAGAGACTCCCACACCGGCTTCAGAGAAGCGATTTCATATGCATCCAGATGGGCTAATCCGTAGTAAATAATTCGTGATGCAACGGCTTTCTCATCACGCAGTGCCTCAATAGTATCAGTCAGACTTGGTTTTTGTTGATCTTCAGCTTCAAAGCTGTCGTTTTGTTCCTCGTAGTCCATATCTTTCCCTTTACCGTAAAATATTCGTGATCGGGTTGATTACATCGTTGAGAATGACCAGCACAGACAGAGAAAGGAGTAAGGCGAGTCCGACAAGATGCACGATACCTTCTCGCTCTGGCGCAATAGGTCGCCCGCGCACGATCTCAATCAGGACGAACAATATACGCCCTCCATCCAAAGCAGGAATGGGCAGAAGGTTGAAAAAGCCAAGCGCAACGCTAATAACAGCGATGAATTCAACAATCGGAGCGACTCGTCCCTGTTGGATGCTTTCCTCAATCATAACGGCACCGATCTGACTCATCCCGACCACACTGACAGGGCGTGCATCTTCCGCACTGATGGCCCCACTGATAATCTGGGACGGGATCTGCACAGTCATGCTGATAACAGAAGCGACCCGTTCAATACCATACTGGATGGCTTTATCCAGCGGTTGCGAAACCAGAATTTCCTGCGGAAAACCTTCCTGGAAAGCCAGTCCGCTCATAACATCCTCACTCCAGGGGCGTATGCCGATTCCAATAGCGCCCTGCCCTTCTGGTGGGTTCTGTCGTGGAACCAGACTCACTTCAACACTTTCATTACCACGTCTTAGGGTAAGGTCGATCTCCTGACCAAGTTGTGCCTGTGTCCTTGCTCGAAAGTCATCCATACCGTCAATCGGTTCACCGTTAAATGCGATTACTACATCACCTGGCTCGATGCCAGCTTCTCCTGCTGGCGATTCTTCAACCACAGCGCTGATAAGGGTGTAATTTTTGACTGTTGGCTCAGCTTGGTCAAACGGAGGTAAAACAATTTCCAGTTTTTCCGCTGGTTGTCCTCGTTGAACTGTCAATGTGATAGGCTTACTTGACTGGTAGATAGCATTCAGGAAAGCTGATGAGGTAGCAAATTTTTCCCCATCTACTTCAAGGATAATATCATCGGGTTGAAATCCTGCTTGGGCAAATGTTGATTCTGGTGTGACATCCAGCACAAATACACTTCCCCCAATTGCTTGAGGTAAACCCATCAATGCAATGATTGCAAATAGTAGAAAAGCTGTTGCGAAATTTGCCAGTGCTCCCGCTGCCATAAAGAAAATGCGACCGAGGGGCTTTACCTCATTGACAGCTTTTGGATTCCGGATTACGGGCGTGTGAAGCTCATCATCTGCCGATCCGGCAATTGATTCTCGTTCAAGGGCCGCACGTTCTCTTTCAACGGTTTCCCTATCTACGGGCCGTATCATGTCCTCACCCAATGGGCGTACAAATCCACCCAATTGGATCCAATTCAGCGTGAATTCCGTTTCACCCCAGGTGAAAAGCTTGACAATACGCGGCGGGAATCCGATGCCAAATTCTAGTACGGTAATTCCGACCGCTTTGGCGGCAAAAAAGTGTCCAAGTTCATGAATGAGAATAAGCGGGATGAGTACGATGAAAAATGCGATGATGGCGGCGATAGGGCTGCTGCCTGTTAGCAAATCTGGCATTACACATTCCTTATGTCGTCAAGCAGTTTTTGCTGCTCAACTGGTTAAGTGTTATTGGCGATTATAATGAGGGCTTTGTCTGATGAGCAATAGTACCTGTGCTGACTTTCATCAACGGTTAAACAGGTGTTACCACATGGGCGCCGCCGCCGGCCTTTGCTGTTCGAATATCCTTTACACCAGATATGTCCTGCAGTCGTTGCCTTACCACTTCGGCATCTTCTCTAATGCAAATACAATGTACATTTGGGCCTGCGTCAAGGGTATAGCACACCTGAATTCCTTCTTCTCTCCATTGGCTTACGTGTTTCATGATGCTGATCGTTGCCGGTTGCCAATAAAGTAATGCTGGACGACTGGTAATCATCACCGCGTGCATCAGATTACTGTCATATTCAATTACCGCCGCAAGCTGCTTGAAATCGCGCTTTAAAATAGCGTTTTTGCAGGTTGCGAACCGTGTCTCTGCCCCTGCCAACCGGGCTTGCTGCAAATCACTACTATTCGCAGACTGGTGGCCCTCTGTGGAGCCGGTGTTTTTGTGATCCTGGCTTACTACGGCTATCACGTCAACTAAATCCCAGTGATTTTCGCTGGCAAAACTCTCAGCAAATGATGTCTCGTGACTTTCTCCTTTGTGCCATTCGACGAAGCCACCTGGGACAGAACGGGATGCCGAACCCGAACCTAAACGCGCCAGCGTTGTTGTTTCACGTTCTGAAAGTCTACTGTCGGCAGCGGTAATGGCTGCTAATGTCAGTGCTGCAAAAGCAGACGCGGATGAAGCAATGCCCGCGCCCATAGGGAAATTATTGCTGGAGTTAATGTAAGCAAATTTATTTATTGTCAGGTGTTTACGGATGGAGTTGAGATGAGTTGCCACTCTTTCTAATGATTTACCCGTTTCAGCTTGTCCATTAAGGATAAGTTCATCCTGGGTTAGTTTGCTGTCCCATTCAACCGTTGTTTCTGTATAGAGGCTATCCAGATTCATGCTGATGGAGGAGTTTGCCGGTAAGCGCAATCCTTCATCTCTGTTACCCCAGTATTTGATGAAAGCGATGTTTGGATGAGCGCGGCAGGTAGCAGCTTCATTGTGGTTGGTCATGTGTTTTTTCCATTTTCGATAGCGCTTTGAGATTGTATATGATATGGTCAGGGGTTGGTAGCGTAGACCATTGCTCTTAAGTGAGCGTGGGATATAATTTTAATCTGTTGTCGCCTTTAGGAGACGTCTCATTGCAGCCATTAATCGGACTGCTCAGGACAATGCGTCCGAAGCAGTGGACGAAAAACGTCTTGGTTTATGCCGGGCTTATATTTGATGGGCAGCTTTTTCGTGTTGACTCTTTATTGAGAGTAACGCTAAGTTTTATGCTTCTATGTCTTGCGGCCAGCACTGTCTATTTAATAAACGATTTGTTCGATATTGAGCGTGATCGCCAGCATCCTAAAAAGCGATTTCGCCCACTCCCATCAGGGCAGCTTCCTGTTTCGCTCGCTGTTGCTGCTGCTATTGTTTTGCCCATAATTACCGTCGGGGTTGCAACATTATATAGCCCCTATTTTGCGGTTATTCTGATTATCTATATTGTCATCAATATTCTCTATTCATTCCGTCTCAAGCACATTGTAATCATTGATGTGTTGACGATAACAGCCGGTTATGTTTTACGGGTGGCCGGTGGTGTTGTAGTCATTCAGGTTGCCAAATTTTCACCCTGGCTTTATGCGGTTACCGCATTAGGAGCTTTATTTCTTGCAATCGCAAAACGTCGGCAGGAATTGGTGATGATGGCTGAAGGCGCTGATCAGGTCCGTCCCATTTTTAGAGAATATAATCTCCCCTTGCTGGACGACATGCTGCGTACTGTTACAACCAGCACCCTGATTGCTTATATTCTCTATACGATTGAGGCTCCTACGGTGCTGCTTGCTGGTAACAGTCTTGCTTTGCTGACAGTGCCATTTGTCATATATGGGCTTTTTCGCTATTTATACTTGATTCATGTAAAAGGTGAAGGCAGTGCCCCTGATGAGGTTGTCTTAAGTGATCGACCTTTGCAGATTACAATTTTGCTTTGGGGGCTTACCTTTGTCCTTGTTCTTTATATTATACCGGGACTGATGCATATCTGATGATTGAGGCGAGTGCTCCGGCGAAAATCATTCTTTTAGGGGAACATGCCGTCGTATATGGTCAGCCGGCGATAGCTGTTCCTGTCTCTAATCTCCGTGTCCGAGTTGTCGCTGATTTTGTAGATGATGGAGCCGGTTCGCGTATACAGATTGGTGAATTTGATAGGATTTTATATGTTGATGATCCGCGTTATGTATCTGATCCCCTTGTGTTGGCATTTCGTCTCCTGATAGATCGCTTAGACTTGAAGGTTCCCCGTGATATTATTTTGAAGGTTGATTCTGATATACCTGTTGCTAGTGGATTAGGTAGCGGTGCGGCAGTCTCAACTGCTCTTTTTCGTGCGGTTTGTTCGCTTCTGAATATACCGCTGTCGAAGGAAGTGCTGAATTCTTTAGTTTATGATGTTGAAAAGATACATCACGGGACACCAAGTGGGATTGATAATACAGTTATTGTTTATGAACAGCCTGTTTTTTACAGGAAAGGGTTTGAGTTAGGCGCTTTTGATGTAGGGGCAGCGTTTTATATTTTAATTGGAGATACAGGGGTTGCCGCTCCAACAAGAACATCGGTTGGTGATGTCCGTCGTTAGTATGATTCTGATACGACTACATACTCCAGAGTATTTGATGATATAGGCAGTCTTGTTGTCCAGGGCCGAGAGGCATTGCGGTTGGGTGATGCCTCTCGGCTTGGCTCTTTATTTTCGAAGAATCATTTATTATTGCAAGGGCTCAATGTCTCTATCTCTGTGCTTGATAATCTGGTTGAAGCTGCTGTTATGGCGGGGGCTTTTGGTGCGAAGCTTTCTGGTGGAGGACGTGGTGGCAATATGATTGCTGTTGTTGCATCTGATCTTGTCGAGGTAGTTTCATCTGCCCTTTTGTCTGCTGGGGCTGTTCGTGTTTTTACAACGGTTCTTTCTTGAGGTGTAGTTTGGTTACACTTGTAAAATTTGGTGGTTCTCTTATAACGGATAAGAAAGTTGAATCTAGTTTTAGAGAAAATGTGGTATATGAGCTAGGGCTTAACCTTGTTGATGCTTTGTTTCAGGATTCTTCTTTACAAATTGTTTTAGGTCATGGTAGTGGGTCTTTTGGTCATTTTGCAGCTAATCGTTTTGGAACTTTTAGAGGGGTTAGTTCGCGTGATGAGTGGTTGGGTTTTAGTGAGGTAGCTTCTGTTGCTGGTGAGTTAAATTACCTTGTTTTTAAAACACTGCACTCTGTTGGCCTACCCTTGTTTCGTTTTCAGCCTTCTGCTTCTGCATTGTCAGTGGATGGTAACTTAGTGTCTTTGTCAGTTGATACAGTCGGGAGAGCTTTAGCGGCTGGTCTTGTTCCTTTGCTTTATGGAGATGCTGTTTTTGATGCGGTTCGTGGAGGAGCAATTGTTTCTACTGAGAGTTTATTTTTTTATCTTGTAGATTATCTTCCCGTTAGCCGTATTTTTTTGATTGGAGATGTTCCTGGTGTGTATGGTGCGGATGGCAAGATAATAAGTCGTATAACGCCTTCAACTTTTGATGTTGTCTCACAGTATTTGGGTGGATCAGGTGGTGTCGATGTGACGGGTGGAATGTATACGAAGGTTCGGGATATGCTTATGATTATCACCCGTTTTCGGCTAATGACTATACGAATTTTTAACCTTGACGAACCAAATTTGCTAAGGGATACACTACTTGGCAAAGCTGAACCGGGGACGCTTATCTGCGCTGATTAGGCGAGCTTGATGAACTGTCAATCAAACGATTGAGCCACCAAACAGTTATACTAATCATTAAGCCAGGGTAAAAAGAAATCCAGGGTGCTACTCTGAAAGCACTCCTTCCTTCGGCTAGCATCATCCCCCACTCTGGAATGCCTATATTTCCCGTTAGGCCTAGTGCGCTTAAAGCTGTAAGAGTCAAGAGGCTATAGCTAAATGTTATGCCCGCGTAAGTAAGTATTATAGGGAATATCGTAGGCAGAACATGCTGAAAGTAGATATGTCGCTGAGTCGCACCGGCAACAACTGCTGCATCGATAAATAGGTGACTTTCTGTCTCAAGCATAGATGTATAAATGATTCGAGCGACAGCACCCGCTTGTGGCATACCAACGGCAAGAATAAGTGTCCCCTCCCCTACTCCAGCCAACGTAATGATAATAAAACTTAGCAAAAAACTGGGAATAGCCTGGATGGTGTTAATGACTACGAGAAATATGGAGCGTGGCACTAATTTTAGACCAAGAAAAAAACTGGATAGCAAACCAAAAACAACCGCGACAATCGTTGAAAGCGAAGTCATGCTCAATGTCAAACGGCCCCCGTACAGCAAACGACTCAGAACATCCCGACCTAAAGCATCTGCACCCAGGAGATGGGTTGCTCCGGGTGATTGAAAACTAAATTCAGTTGCTATATGCATCGGATCAGCAGGAGACAAATAAGGGGCGACAAAAACCCAAAAGCCAATGAAAAAAATAAATCCCAGCAACGGACGAGAAATCATCGCCGTGAAATACGAGGATCAAGCAACGCAACGGCCCAATCAGTAAGGATTCCAATCATGGAATAAACAACCGCTCCTAATACAACAATGCCCTGCACGACAGGGTAATCCTGCTGCCAGGTACGATCGAGCAGTAACCGCCCAATCCCCGGTCTTACAAAAAGACTCTCTGTGACAACCGCACCGCCCAACAGAAAGCCAACCTGCAATAAAATAATGGAAAGTACAGGAACAAAGGCAACGCGCAGAATGTGACGAGTAATAACCAACCGCTCCGGCAATCCCTTCGCGCGTGCGACACGTATATAATCAGCCGAAGCAACCTGCCGCACGCTTGAGGAAACAATACGTGCAGTTCCACCTGATAGATGAAAACCCAGGACACCTACAGGCAGAATTAAATGACTAAATCGACTGGCACCTGCTGAAGGAAGCAAATCCAGTTGAGCTGTAAAAACAAATATTGCCAGTGTGCCTATCCAGTAAATAGGCATACTCAAAGACAGATTAATCAAAAATCGAGCTGAAAATACATGCAAACGATTCGTGTCCAGAGCCATAATGATACCAAGGCTGATTCCCACGCTCGTACCCACAATCATTGCGCCAAATGCTAAAAAAGCTGTCGGCACGAATTGCTGAACAATCAGTTCAAAAACTGGCTGTCCATCGATGAGCGAATACCCCAGATCACCTCGAATAAGCCCCAACATAAAATTCCCATATTGAACAATCAAAGGGAGATCAAGTCCCTGCTGCATCCGCCTTTCCTGTATAACAGATGCACTCACACCAGTTTGAAGTAACTGCCCCTCAATTGCATCCCCTGGCAGTACCCGCAGCAAAAAAAAAGCCAGCGTAGATGCCAGAAATACTGTACCGATAGCAGAGAAAATAGCACGGAACAGCAAAGTATCAGGATCCCGTTGCTGTCAACGTTGCGTTATTCAAAATCGGAAACCATCCGTAGGCATCAAAATTCACATTCTGCAAATTTACCTGTAAGGCGTTGAGATTTACATAATCTCGAATAGGCAGAATTAGTGCTTCATCCATAATGATCTTTTGTGCCTGTGCATACAGATTACGTCGGATGTTCTCATCCGTCTGTCTGACCGCCTGCCGCAGCAAATCATCCAGATCAGACCGTGAAAACTTTGTCCAGTTATTCACCCCATCACTTAGGAAAAATGCATTTAGCAACGCCGGATCGAGGCCAAATGTGTAAAAAGCCACCAGATTGTATTCATCCGTCTTCACTCTCTCATTGAGAGCAGTAAAGGTCGGTACTGCTTCTAAATTCACCCGAATACCTATTGTCCGCCATTGATCCTGAATCAATTGTGCTACATCAGGTATACGCCCCCACGGCGGCACAATTACGGTCACTTCCAAATCAATTCCACCAATATCAAGTATGCCGTCAGCATTAGTATCTTGATAACCCGCATTTGCCAGCAATGTCTGAGCCTGGGTGGTATCCTGAGCATATAACCCGTTCAAATCCCGGTTAAAATACAACGTATTGGCTGACAAAGGCCCCCAGGCTACAGGAGAAAAACCCTGATAAACTGTATCGATGATAACACTGCGGTTTGTTGCCAGGATAAGTGCCTGACGAACTGCCAGATTATCTGTCGGAAAGCGCTGGGTATTCATCAAGAATTGTAATGGCTGTCCCGGCACACTGACCTGAACCAGTTGCAAAGCGCTGTTGCCAATCAATCCACGTGCATCAATTGGTGTCAATTCCCCCATGGCCTGTGCTTCATTACTGCTGACAGCCAGCGCACGGGTCGGCTCATCAGTAAAGAAGCGAAATTCAATTTCCTGAAGCGATTGCTCTGTTGGTTGTTGATAGAATGCTGGCCCCCACGAATATTCAAGATTGCGGCGCAGAACAATACGATCACCTGGTATATATTCGGTAAATATAAAAGGCCCAGTGCCAACCTGATGAAATTGATATCGGCTCAAGCTGTATTCGCTAAGTGCTTTGGGACTGGCAATGCCCAGATAAACCTGACTGAGTGAATCAAGTAATGGACTGTATGGTGCAGACAATATCAATCGAATGCTGTAATCATCAATGATTTCGTAACTTTGATAGGTTCCGAGCATAAAAACTGCTTTTTGCGAAGCGGTTTCCGGGTTTGTAATCCGGTCAAGATTCGCGGCCACTGCCTGTGCATTAAAGGCAGTGCCATCATGAAACTTCACTCCTTCTTTGAGGTTAAACGTATAGACCAGGCCATCTTCGGAAATTGTCCATTCCGAGGCTAGTCCAGGCACAAATGCTTTTGTCGCGGGATCACGGTAAACAAGTGTGTCGTACACCTGCCGAAGTGGAATACCCAACTCGGAGGACTGATTGACATGGGGGTCAATGCCGCTAACAGTCAGCGTAAGCCCATAAACTATCCTGTTCGATATATTAGAACCTTCACCACCTGCCCCGGAGCAAGCTACAAGCAATAGAACAAATAATAAGCAGCCTGAAATGCGATGATGCATGTTTAGTCTTTCCAGGTGATGAACTATGCGCTAGGATTTCGCCAGTATAACGCACAGGCTGGTCAAACAGGTAGAACATTGTGGCTGCAACTAATCCCCGATTGCTTACACCCCCTCTACAGGAAGAGGAGATTTATCCATATCGGCGCGTCTGGCAAAGTATCATCATTGAAAGTGGTATTTATCTGGGGATCACCGTCGCTCTGTTTATAACAGTTAATATCCTGGGAATTTCAATACCAGCAAATCTGCATCCAGTTCTGGCAATTTTTCTGGTGTTGCTACCAATCGGCTTATGGCTCATATTTTCATGGTGGGCAGAGAGTCGGTCCCGATTACCCCGCGTTCGTTTACTCGTTGTTGCCACTATTAGTGCATTGGCAGCAAATGCAATCGGTATTCCAATCGTTACCGATTTCTTTATGCTAGATCGCTGGCTTCCCCTATCCAGTGCGATTAACCGAATCATTGGTTATACATTTACTCTAGGCATCACACATGAGACGATCAAATATTTAGTAGTGCGTTATAGTGTCGGTCAGGATTTCTTGCGTACCCGCTTCGACTGTATAGCTTATGGTGCAGCAAGCGCAGTCGGCTATGCAACGGTGCTTAATATCCAATTCATCGCAGTGGAAGGAAACTCACCAACGCCTGATGTGGTAGCAGCACGGGTGTTTGCCACCTATACACTGCATATTGTAACCAGCATCATTGTCAGCTACGGATTATCCGAGTTATATTTTGGATCGCCAACACCGATTTTATTAATGCTTACACTAGCATTGGCATCGCTGATTACAGGTATTGCCGTTCCAATTCGTGCTGGACTTATCAATACCACCCTCACACTGGGTATTAATACCACCCGCCCCCTGTTAGGCATTGGGTTCTCAGCAGGTCTGCTGATAGTACCGTTGTTATTAGTATCATTTCTCTATGATAGCGCGGAACGACGCGCTCAGGAAGCAGCTATTGGACAGGATGATTAAAACCAATGACGGTCATTGAGGTCATAGGACAATCACCGGAATTCAGTAATCGCCAGCGGTGGAGTCATTATTTCGCTTTACTGTTTGCCGCTTTTGCTTTTATAATCGGCATTAATCTGCGTGATAGCGCTCTATATGCAACGGTACGATATAGTAATACTGCTGTTGGAATCAGCGCCAGTTATCCACAAAGCTGGCTTATCGATACCGATGGCGACTACGTTTTTCGAGTAAGAAACATCACCGATCTGGGGTTTTCTACAACCATTCAGGTAGCAGTACGGCCAGTTAGTGCAAGTACAACGCCGCGCAGCATCTTTGACTCCCTCACACTGAACCGATCTCAAACACTTGCTGGCTATAATCCTTTGGTAAGTGGTTTAACCTTCATACTCCCGGATGAAACTGTAGCATCATTAATGAACTATACTTTTGCTGCGGCAGATAGTGACCCCTTTCTGGAAAGTATACCTGCTGTTGTACGTGGACAGGATTTATTAGCCATCAAACGTGGTCAGGCAATCATCATTACATTCCTTTCCGATTCAAGACAATATGATGAAAATTATCGTATTTTCGAACAGTTTTTAAATAGTCTGGAATTCTGAGCTATGCTCAAGATAAGAACCTGCCTGAGCTTCATCTTCCTGTTAGCATTTTTGAGCAGCACGCCTTCAGTTAGTGCTCAAAGTGAGATTTTTGACACACAACGTATTGAGCGGGCAACTGTCTTCATCATGCAGGCACGCGATACAGGCAACAATCTTTTTACAACCTGCATTGGGTCAGGCACAATAGTTAGCCGAGATGGATTGGTGCTGACAAATGCGCACAATACAATTCCGAGCATTTCCTGTCCGGGAGAAATCCTCATTATTGCTATCAGCACCCGTTTAGGAGAAGCACCCATCCCCAAGTTTCGAGCTGAAATTGCTCAGGCAGATGCCGGATTGGACATAGCGCTGCTCCGTATCACCCGTGAACTCGATGGCCGTTTGATTGAGGCAGGAAGTATTACCTTTCCGTTTGTTGAACTAGCCGACTCAGCCACCACTCGCCTAGACGAAACTGTCATTATTGCCGGTTATCCTGGGATTGGTGATGACCCGGTAAATGTTACTCGCGGCACAATTACAGGATTTATCGCCGAACCGCGAGGTCGAGAGCGTGCGTGGATTAAAACCAGCGCGGTCATTCCTGGTGTGATGTCCGGCGGAGGTGCATATAACCAGTTCGGGCAGCTTGTCGGCATTCCTACAACTGCTCCAATAAGCAACCAGGCCATTGAAGTTTCATGTTTGCCAATTCAGGACACCAACAATGATGGCATCGTGAATAACAATGATATTTGTATTGCAACCGGTGGTTTCATTAATGCGCTGAGACCATCGAATTTTGCACGAACATTGCTGCGCGCTGCTTCTCTCAATCTGAGTATTGTGTCCAATCTGAACACTGTAAATCGACCAGCAACAGGAACACCAGCCTTTAAACGGCTGTTTTTTGCCCCTGCTGTTAATGAAGCCGGAATGCCATCGTCAGTAATCCGCAGTCTACCAGCCGGCAGCAACAGCCTTTTTCTATTCTTTGATTATGAAAATATGACACCAGAAACCGTTTACGAGCTGCGTGTCACAACCGATGGCCGCCCAAATGCTATCTTCAGTCTGGCACCAGTTCGATGGAGTGGGGGAGAACGTGGCCTGTGGTATATAGGCAGCAGTGAGCAACCCTGGCCTAACGGCATTTATGAGTTTACGCTGTTCGCTAACGGGATTGCGGCACCAACCGCCCGCTTAGTCGTCGGTGCAGTGACGGAAACATCTCCTACTTTCAGTGATATTGCTTTTGGCCTGCTTGATCTGCGAAACAATCCCCTGGGGAATGGGTTCGTCCTGCCTACTGGAAATATTGCCAGTGCACGTTTTATTTTCCGCAACATGGAAAATGGAATAGAGTGGACAACGATTTGGTATCTGGATGGAGCGGAAATACCCAATTCCAGACAAACGAATGCCTGGGCTGATGGAGCCACAGGTGCCACCACCACCAGTGTTCGTTCTGAGGCAGGGCTGCCGCCGGGAAATTATCGACTCGAACTCTATATCGGTGATCGACTTGCAGCTACATCCGACTTTACGATTGCCGGAGCCCAACAGGGAGCCTTCCCAGAAATATTTAGCAATGAGCACTTCACAACTGCTGAAACGCCAGAGGCGGCTATTACAACAGCGCCCATCAGTTCATTTTCAGATGGCGTGAATACCCTCTATGCCCTGTTTGACTGGCAGCAAATCGCTCGCGGAACCCTGTGGACTATACGTTGGTCAGTCGATAACGAACCGTTTTATGAACAAACCACTCCCTGGAGTGGTGCAGAAAGTGGGCAGAATTTTATTTTAGGTCTAACCAACAGAGCAGGTATCCCTGATGGCACTTATAAAGTTGATCTGCTGCTGAATAATGTGCTGCTTGCAAGCACACAAGCGCAGGTTGGCATAGGCCAGTTGCCCATCGACCGCTTTGCGCAAGCAGCTGGAGTACAATTACGCGGAAAAATCATTGATGCCGATACGAAGACAGGAATTCCAGGCGTGACCTTTGTTCTCATAAGCAAGGATTTCTCGGTTGAAGAATTTGCTGAAGACCGCAGCCAGCGACAGGTATATGCACTTGCAATGACAGACAGTAATGGTTACTTTGAAATTGACCGCCCCCTTGAATTTAGCACCGCTACTGCTCAAGTTGCTTACAGTGCCTTCATCAATGCTGAAGGATATTTGCCAGTTAGCGCAGATGGCCTTGAAGTCACCACTGAAACATCCAATCCACTTGATATCATCATCGAGCTGACACGCGATTGAGAATGTGATGCCAAATAATAAGCAGCGTCTGGATATACTGCTTCACGAGCGCGGTATTGCGCCTAGCCGGGAAAAAGCCCGCGCTATGATAATGGCCGGGGAAATTATGGTCGATGGCCGCAACATTGATAAACCCGGCACACAAATCAATGTACAGTCATCCATAACAGCGAAAACCAAACCTCGCTTTGTCAGTCGCGGAGGAGAAAAACTCGCTGGCGCGTTGGCTGTTTTTAAGCTCGATGTGGCCGGAAGAATTTGTGCAGATGTGGGCGCAAGTACGGGCGGATTCACGGATTGCCTGCTGCAAAATGGGGCGTCCCGTGTCTACGCCATTGATGTTGGATATGGTCAATTTGACTACACTTTAAGGCAGGATAAGCGCGTAATCGTCATTGAGCGTACTAATGCACGTTACATTGAGCGTCTTGACGAATTCGTCAATCTTGTTGTTGTTGATGCATCCTTCATTTCACTCAAATTGTTACTGCCAACCATCAAAAACTGGTTGCAACCAACAGCTGATCTCATCCTGCTCATCAAGCCACAA
The DNA here is from genome assembly GCA_964447795.1 of uncultured Anaerolineaceae bacterium. GTDB lineage: Bacteria > Chloroflexota > Anaerolineae > Aggregatilineales > Phototrophicaceae > CFX2. The sequence goes on along the minus strand of CAYUTY010000027.1, from coordinate 31,113 downwards.
TTTGAAGCAGGCAGAGAAGATGTCGGCAAAGGTGGCGTCGTGCGCGATTCGCAAATTCATACACGAGTTCTCCACGAAATTCTAAACTTCGCCATGGATCAGAATTTCCAAATCCAGGGTTTAACCCCTTCCCCACTTAAAGGCCCAGCCGGTAACACCGAATTCCTCACCTGGCTTAGCTGGGGACTGGAAGCTGCCACTGCTCTCGATTTAGAAAACCTGGTCCGCCAGGCTGTAAGCTTAAGCTGAGAGCGACTCTATATTCTCACCTCTGGCGGCTGTATAATAACCCTCACAATTTCAAAAGGTACCCAAGCATGAGCCGCGAAAACATCCGCAATTTTTGTATCATTGCTCATATTGATCACGGCAAAAGCACACTGGCCGATAGATTATTGCAAATTACACACACCGTCGCCGACCGAAATATGCAGGAACAACTGCTTGACAGTATGGACCTTGAGCGGGAACGCGGTGTCACCATCAAAGCTTCAGCCGTGCGAATGAATTATCAGGCAAAGGATGGAAAGGAATACATCATCAACCTGATTGATACGCCGGGTCATGTAGACTTCACATATGAAGTCAGCCGCGCCTTACAGGCTTGTGAGGGCGCAATCCTCGTCGTGGACGCTAGTCAGGGTATTGAGGCTCAAACACTTGCCAACCTTTATCTGGCATTAGGACATGATCTCGAACTTGTACCCGTCATTAATAAAATTGATTTACCAGCTGCCCGCCCTGAGGACATCGCAAAAGAACTCGAAGACCTGCTCGGCATAGATGCCGCAGAAATGATTCCGATTTCTGCCAAACAGGGCATCGGCGTACAGGACGTACTGGAAGCGATCATTGTTCGGGTTCCGCCTCCAAAAGGTGATCCGGAAGCCCCTCTGCGTGCTCTGGTTTTCGACTCGCACTATGACTCTTATAAGGGCGTCGTGGCCTATGTGCGCATTATTGACGGCAAGCTGGAGAAACGCTCTACCCTTCGTCTCCTGGCAACAGGAGCAAAATTTGAGCCTGTTGAGATTGGGGTTTTCAACCCAACGATGCAGCCCAGAGACCTGCTCGAAAGTGGCGAGGTTGGCTATGTCGCCACCGGCCTGAAAACCGTTCAGGAATGCCGCGTTGGCGATACACTGACATTTGCCGTCAATGGTTCAGACGAGGCACTACCCGGATATGAGAAGGTTAAGCCTATGGTCTTTGCTGGCTTCTATCCAACAAATAATGATGAATATCCCAACCTGCGTGATGCGCTCGAAAAGCTTCAGCTCAATGACGCATCGCTGGAATACCAACCAGAAACATCCCAGGCTCTCAATTTTGGTTTCCGCGTCGGCTTCTTGGGTCTGTTTCACATGGAAATCATCCAGGAGCGTCTCGAACGCGAATACGATATGGACATCCTGGCTACAGCACCCAGCGTAGAATACCAGGTCGTCAAAACCAATGGCGAAATCATTACCATTGATAGCCCTGCACAACTACCGGATGAAAACGAGATCAGCGAAATCCTCGAACCCTGGATGAAAATTCAGATTTATGCGCCGCAGGAATTTATCGGCCCAATCATGGATTTGGTCATAAAAAAACGCGGAGAGTATGTTACTACCGAATACCTCGACAAAGCACGTGTGGTTCTGCACTACAAAATACCGCTCTCAGAAGTCATCGTCGATTTCTTTGACCGCTTAAAAAGTATCACAAAGGGCTACGCAAGCCTGGACTACCAGTTCGATGAATACCGCACGGAAGACCTGGTAAAGTTGGATATTCTGGTGAACAACGAGCCGGTGGATGCGCTGGCATTGATCGTCCATCGTGAAGATGCTTACCATAAAGGGCAGAAGCTCGTCTCAAAGTTGAAAGAATTAATCCCCAGGCAAATGTTCGTCGTTCCCATTCAGGCGGCTGCCGGTAAACGCATCATATCGCGCGCCAATGTCAGCGCCATCCGAAAAGATGTGCTGGCAAAATGCTACGGCGGCGATATTACGCGCAAGAAGAAACTGCTGGAAAAGCAGAAAAAAGGTAAGAAGCGAATGAAAATGATAGGCTCTGTGGAAGTACCGCAGGAAGCTTTTATGGCAATTCTTCGTCTGGACGAGGAATAACGCCCAGACATACCTTTGCTTCACAGACGAACCCCGGACAGCCTCCGCCATTCATCGGGAGGCTGTTTACCTTACCCTTTCAATCATCGCAGGAGCATCTGCGCTAATCTTAAGCCTAATCGTTCATCGAAATCATCTCCATGCAAGTGCTGATAAACCGTCGCACCAACTGAGCGCAGTTGAACATCATCCCATACAAATATCTGATTATCAGGTATGTATACACCTCGCACGGAAACGATTTCCCCAACAGCCAAACTGGGCTGAACAACAAAGGCACCCCGTTCGGGGCGCCGGGTATAAGCGGCAAAGTCAGTCACGCTCGCCAGTGTCACAGCGTCAACATTGAATGACATTTCATCGCTGAGTTCCGAAAATTGTTCACCCACAAAAGGGCCATGTAAGATCGTAATTGCCCGTCCTGCAACATAGGCAACGGTACGCTCAAGCGCGACTGCTCCCGCCGCACCAAGTGCTAAATAAGCTGCCAGATCAAAGACATAAGCGCAGACCCGTTCGCTGGTAGCATTAATGATCGCCTTACCAAACGGCAGAAAGGGATCATCATAGCGTTGAATTGGTGGCGGCAATTGCGATAATTGAGGGGCAAGCCATAATGCTAAATTACTGCCATTAGAGTCTCGAATAGAGAAATGCAGCCTCGCTCTAAAATCACTGAGCATCAACTTTTTCCCGAAGCATCTGCCAGGCCATAGCCATTGTCCACGAAGCAGCCCACACGGGCGCAACTTCGGCCATAGCACCAAACCCGTAAACCCGTGAACGCATTTGTCCATCTACGAAAACTGAAATCGCTGTGCTGCCTTCAGAATCCGCATGGTCATCTCCCATATCGGGATGACTGACAACCGAGATGCCTATTCCAGCATTTGACATACGAGCAAAATGTTCTGCAGCTTGTTCTGATACCTGGCGAATAAGCATATCAGCCGGTAGAGATAATGCAGTTCTCAAGGCATCAGGGCTTTCATACTGGAAACTGGCACTCACCACCTTATCCCCCTGCTCCACTGCACGTAGTCCGCGACTGACCGGTTCACCTATACCCGCCTCTACAATCGCAGCCTTTTCGCCTGCTTCGAGCATAAGGCCAATCAGCACACTCTCAATCCGTTGTTCGTCAGTCCCAAAAATATATTTACCAATCCGCTCACGCAGTTGTGCTTCAACTACTTCAATCATACGATCAGCTTCAGACTCATCACTGGCTTTAGCCGTAATTCGCACATCGACCTGACCTGTGTGAGCCGCAAGCCCAACAGTTGGGTTATGCTGCTCCAGAAGCTCTGTTCCAATGATACTGTCCAATAGACTCTCGCCAATACCGGCTGTACGCAGCACACGAGCCTTAATGATGCCGCTGCCGAGGTTGAACCGTTCACGCAAATAGGGAATCACACTTTCTACCATCAAAAACTTCATTTCCCGCGGCACACCTGGAAGGCTGATGATAACCCGCCCTTCATGCTCCACCATAAAAGCTGGTGCCGTGCCAACCGGATTCTCAATCAGGATCGCCTCATCAGGCAGATAAGCCTGACGTCTGTTATTATCAGTCATCTGCGCGCGAAAGCTGGCAAAACGTTCAGCGATACTATCAAGTAAATTCTGGTGAAAAGTGAGACCACGATTCGTTGCACTTGCTACGGCCTGTCGTGTCATATCATCAACTGTTGGACCTAAACCACCACAGGTAATTACCACGTTAGCACGCGACAGAGCAGTGCGTAAGACATCCGCTATACGGCCCTCGTTATCACCCACCGAAGTCATATAGAAAAGATTCATTCCGATATCGCGTAGTAATTTGGCAATATAAACAGAATTAGTATCTGTAATTTCCCCAAGCAAGATTTCTGTGCCGATAGCAACAATCTCTGCATTGATTGTCTCAGACATAGCTTCCCTCAGCATTTAGAGATAAAATGTGTCGTGTGTTAGAGTAAACAAAATTTACGTTTTGAATGACCAATTTTTTGCAAAATTTTAAGGAGGGTTTATAATCCCTGACGAACAGTGGAGAATGACACAAAGCAAAATCTTTGTACAATTTCCACAAATTCTTAAGAAAATAGTCTGCTTCATCTCATACATTAGATGCCCTAGTGGAGGACGCCAGTGGCTAGTGTAACTTTCAATCATGTTTATAAACGCTTCCCCGGAGGCACAAACGCCGTCAAGGATTTGCACATCGAAATTGCTGATAAGGAATTTCTTGTCTTCGTCGGCCCATCTGGCTGTGGCAAGTCGACCAGCCTGCGTATGCTGGCTGGACTTGAGGAAATCAGCGAAGGTGAAATCCTCATCGGTGATCGCGTCGTAAACAACGTCGCCCCAAAAGACCGTGATGTGGCAATGGTGTTCCAGAGTTATGCGCTCTACCCGCACATGACGGTATACGATAACATGGCTTTTGGTTTGCGTCTACGCAAAACACCCAAACACATCATTGACCAGCGTGTGCATGAAGCCGCAAAAAGCCTGGGCATCGAACAATTGCTGGATCGCCGCCCACGTCAGCTTTCTGGTGGTCAGCGCCAGCGTGTAGCTGTAGGCCGCGCTATTGTTCGCGAGCCTGCTGTCTTCCTGATGGACGAACCGCTCTCAAATCTGGATGCAAAACTTCGCGTCGAAGCGCGTTCATTCATTAGCAAACTCCACCAGCGCCTCGGCACAACCTTTATCTATGTGACGCATGACCAGGTTGAAGCTATGACGATGGGAACGCGCATCTGCGTCCTGAACGCGGGCGAGCTTCAGCAGATTGATACACCTTATAATCTATATCATAATCCACGCAATCTGTTTGTCGCCGGATTCATTGGCAGCCCGTCAATGAACTTCTTTGACGCTACACTCAAACAGGAAGGTGGAAACACAATCGTCGATACGGGAATATTCCAGCTCCAAATACCTGCTGACCATGCAGATGTGTTTAAAGCCCATCACAACAAAAAAGTTGTCTTTGGTATCCGCCCAGAGGATATTCATGACGCTGACTTCCAACCGCCGGGCATCGTCCCTGCCATTGTCGAGGCAAATGTTGACGTGGTAGAGCAAATGGGCAATGAAATGGTTGTCTATCTGGAAGATAAAGGCACTAGCTTTATCTCTCGTATGGATCCACGCACGCGCGCCCGTGTCGGTCATCGCATGGGTGTTGTGTTAAACCTGGAAAACATGCACCTCTTCGACGTTGACAGCAAACTTTCTCTGGCATTCGATTCTAAAACAGCAACCGCAGCCAAAGTTTAGTCGCTCAAATTCGGTCTGTGAAATAAACCGTCCGGCCTATACCGGGCGGTTTTTATTTCAATGGTTATTGGATAGGCTATTGGCTACCGCTATAATCAGTAAAGTTTTATACCACCGAAATGCATTCAACAAGGATTGATACTTCCGTGAAGCTTTTTGCTTACGATCAGTTTAGTGTATTTGAACAGCTTGAGTCAGAATGGAATGATTTAGTTCAGCGCAGTACCTCCAACCGTGTTTTCAGCACCTGGGAATGGCAATCAATCTGGTGGGAAGCCTATCACCCTGGTCAACTCTGGGTTATTGTCTGCCGCGAAGAAAATGGACAACTCATCGGTGTCGCCCCCTGGTTCATTGAACAACATCCAGAATATGGTCGTGTCGTCCGCAGTATTGGTTGTGTCGAAGTCACAGATTATCTTGATCTCATCATTGATGCACATTATACAGAAGCTGTTTTCAACCATTTATCTCAATTTGTAGCAGAAAATCAATCTCAGTTCGATGTAATTGACCTGTGTAACCTCCCGGAAATCTCGCCTACCTATACTCAATTTCCCGCTTTTCTTACAAATACAGGCTTTGATGTGCACTTGAAGGAACAGGAAGTCTGTCCTGTTATTGACTTACCCGGTGATTGGGAAGCATATCTGGAGTCGTTGGATAAAAAACAACGCCATGAGCTACGGCGCAAGTTGCGGCGCATTGAAGGCGCTACAGAGCAGGTCAAGTGGTATATTGTCGATGAATCCCATAATCTCCATGAAGAAACCGAGCATTTTTTAAGACTCATGGCTGCCAGTCATGTCCAGAAAAGCCAGTTCCTTGATGATCCTCAGAACGTCGTTTTTTTTAAGAACATCGTCCCGGCCATTTACAATAAAGGCTGGCTGCAAATGGTGTTTCTAACAATTGATGATCAACACGCAGCCGCCTATCTGAATTTTGTCTATGAAAATGTTGTCCAGGTCTATAACTCCGGCTTGAAAACTGATGAGTATGGTCATCTCAGCCCCGGCATCATTCTATTAGCCTATTGTATCCGTTGGGCAATCGAGCACAAATTTGTGAAATTTGACTTTTTGCGTGGCAATGAAGTTTACAAGTATCGTATGGGCGGCAAGGATACGCGCGTTTTTATGTTACGAGCTGAATCTACTCAGGAGTAAATCATGCCCCTCAACAGGCTTGGCATGTTGAGTGTTCACACCAGTCCTTTAGCGAAGCTGGGTGGAGAAAAAACAGGCGGCATGAATGTTTATATCCGCGAACTGGCAACCGAAATTGGAAAACAGGGTATAGCAGTCGATATTTTCACACGCCGAAATAATGTTGACCACGCTGAAATCGACCTGTCGCTTGGCAATAATATCCGCGTTATTCACATCAGTGCTGGACCAAAACACTATTTGGATCCAAACGATATATATTCGTATCTGTCCGAGTTCACGGCAGGTCTCATTGCGTTTACCACAAAACACGACATACAATATGATGCCATTTACAGTCATTACTGGTTGAGTGGCTGGGTAGCACAAAAACTCAAGGAAATATGGGGAACACCATTTGCCCAGATGTTCCATACACTGGGACACATGAAAAATCGTATTGTACCAGGTTATCTCGCCACCCTACCCCCTGACTCGCGTGTGATAACCGAGACTCAAATTACCCAATGGGCAGATCGTATCATCGCGGCTACACCGGCTGAGCAGGCACAACTGTTGTGGCTCTACCGTGCTGACCGCCGCAAAATTATAGTTATTCCTCCCGGCGTAAATGCAGATCGCTTCCAGGCTACCTCAATGGCAGAAGCCAAGAGCAGAATTGGCCTTCCACAATCTACAAATCACCTGTTATTTGTTGGACGTATTGAACCCCTTAAGGCAGTCGATACTATTTTGCTTGCTATCAGTCACCTCCAACAGCACAATCCGCAAGCACTCAGAAATTTTCAATTTTCAATTATCGGCGGTGATCCCAACAACACAACCAATGCAGAACTCGTTCGACTAAAGCAACTGGTTGTTGATCTTTCCCTGAATCCATTTGTGCAATTTCTGGGAGCGCACGATCAGACCATACTGCGCGACTATTACGCTGCATCGCTGGCTGTCGTCATGCCATCCGATTATGAATCCTTCGGTTTAGTTGCACTGGAAGCAATGGCATCTGGCGCACCGGTTATCGCATCTGAAGTTGGAGGCCTGGCTTATTTAGTGCGCGATGGACAAACTGGTTTCCTGATACCAGCACGTGACCCTGAGGCGCTTGCAGAACGCATTTTGAAATTAATAAACCAGCCGGAGTTGCGGGGGGAAATGGGCCAGGCAGCGAGTGAACTGGCCCAAAGCTATAGCTGGTCATCCATCGCCAGCCAGATCATCCCACTTTTTCGAGAATTGGCTGAACAAGCCACAGGCGGTATCAGCCACCGTATGCGTTAGGAATATCAGCTACAGTCGCAATTACATATGGCTCCTGCTCAATGATATTCAGCACATCATTTTCGGCAACCGCAATTTGCCCTTTGTGGTAAAGTACATCATTAAAGCCATCATAACGATAGCGGCGATTCACCCATCCGTACTGGTTGTGCTGGAAAACAACATTAAATTGTAGAGATTCATCTTCAGAGATGAATTTTTCGTCTACAATCCAAACAGGCGCATATTGTTCCAAATGAGATTTGGTCTTTGCATCGCGCTTTTGTGTCACAATTTGTCTTGAATCCATTGACCGATTACTCCCTGTCAGGCAATTCTTAAACATAGACAATTGTAGCGATAGATGAGCTGAATTTACAAGTAAGCAGAAGGTAGACGAAATGCGCGACACACTCGTTCTGGCATGGCAACGTTTTAAAATTATCGCAGCTATTGTGGCTGATGGGCAAAGCCAGATTATAGGTTTACTATTCTATTTTACTATTCTTGTACCATTTGCAATTGTAGCCCGCCTTTCGCCAGACCCAACAAAAAATCACGCTCCGAGGTGGATAAAGCGAGAAGTATCTCCTAATTCGCTCCACAATGCGCGGCGGCAGGGATAACAGTGTATATCCTGGGCATTTCATGCTTCTATCATGACTCCGCCGCCGCGCTCATCTGCGATGGCAAACTGGTTGCGGCAGCAATGGAAGAACGCTTCAGCCGCCAAAAACACGACAATCGATTTCCACGCAAGGCTGTCGAATTCTGCCTAAAACATGCTCAAATTACGGGTCACGACCTGGATTATGTTGTCTTCTATGAAAAACCACTGGTCAAATTTGAGCGCATACTGCTAACCACACTAAAAACCTTTCCTCGTTCCTCTGCATTGTGGAATGATTCGATGACAAGCTGGCTTAAAGAGAAACTGTGGGTGAAAAACATCATTCACCATGAAGTCGGCATTCCCTACGATCACATTTTATTCTGCGACCATCATACAAGCCATGCCGCCAGTGCTTTCTTTGCCAGCCCATTTCGTGAAGCGGCTGTTCTAACCGTTGATGGTGTAGGTGAGTGGACAACCACAACACTGGGCAAAGCAACAAGCCGCTGGACTGACGATAAAGAAGGCGCTAACGAAATTTCGCTGTTTCAGGAGCAGCACTTCCCTCACTCTCTAGGATTACTTTATTCCACCTTCACAGCATATCTGGGGTTTGAAGTTAACGATGGCGAATACAAAGTGATGGGCATGGCACCTTACGGTAAGCCACAATACGTTGAAAAAATCCACAAGATTATCCGCCAAAATACACTAGATGGGAGTTATTCCCTCAACCTGGACTACTTCAGTTTCCAGCATAGTGTCAAACAAAGCTATAGCTCACGTTTTATTGATTTGTTTGGCGAACCCCGAAATCCTAATAGTGAATTTTCGACTAAAACAGGCCAAACATTATCCCCAGACAACCAGCGTTTTGCAGATATTGCAGCCAGTATCCAGCAAGTCACTGAAGACCATCTGATTTCTATTGCTCGTTACCTCCATGGCTATACAGGACTGAGCAAACTAGTTATGGCCGGGGGTGTAGCGCTGAATACCAAAGCAAATTATCGACTGCTACGCGAAACCCCATTTGACGAAATTTACATTCAACCGGCGGCAGGGGATGATGGCGGCGCACTTGGTGCGGCATTATGGGCGTATCACATCGTTCTGAATAAACCACGCAATTGGGTAATGCCACACGCTTACTGGGGACAGGAATACAGTGCGACAGACTGTGAAACATTTTTGCAGCGTATCGGCGCTCGTTACGAATCCTTTGCCGGACATGAAAATCGTTTGCTGGATTTGTTGGTGGATGCCCTGCAAAAAAAGCAGGTCATTGGGTTTTTTCAGGGTCGCTTTGAATGGGGGCCGCGCGCGTTAGGAAACCGCAGCATCCTCGCTGATCCCCGTTCGGAGGAGATGAAGGAAGTTGTCAACCGCCGCATCAAGTTTCGTGAGCCATTCCGCCCATTTGCGCCGGTTATCTTACGTGAGCGAGCAGCGGAATACACAGATTACCCGGAGGTTGAAGCACATGAAGCACCGCGCTACATGCTGATGGTTAGTCCGCTCAAGCCTGAAAAAGCTGATCAAATTAAGGCAGTCAATCATCAGGGTACCGCACGGTTACAAACTATTGAGCGCGAAACTAATCCACTGTACTATGATCTTATCGAAGGTTTTGGGCAGGCTACAGGGATTCCTGTGCTGCTGAACACCTCGTTCAACCTACGCGGAGAACCAATTGTCAATTCGCCGCACGATGCCTGGAATACCTTTATAAAGAGTGACCTCGATTTGCTTGTTATGGGGCCACTGGTCGTGAAAAAACAGCACTAGGAGCGCTCATGCGCGATTTAAGGGTACGTATAGCCACACTCGCAGAGCTAATCGCGTTTTTGTGGCGCAGGCGCTTATTCTGGCTCATTCCAATGATCGCAGCGCTCATTATCGTCGCGCTTTTACTTTTCCTGCGCACCAACCCTTTAACATCTCCCCTCACCTACCCCATATTTTAAGCCATGAACGGTTTAATCCTTACTATCGGGATCGTAGTGGCAATCGGCGCAATTTTCAGTGTACCTGTGATGCGTGCCTCAAACCGTCGCCAACCTTCACATGGCAGGCGATTGGCGATAGCGTTCCATTTTATAGCTGTCTTTTGTTATGTCGGTATCACCCCGGCGATTCTGGCTGGGAGTCTGTTAGTCGGCCCCCTTAAGTTAGGCATTCCCTTTGGGCTTATGCTGCTGGCAATCGCCATGATATCTCTGATAATTTATGCAGCCATTGAACGCAAGCTGTCCCCCAGCCTGATCGTTAAATTACCAGATCAGCATCTTTTGCAGCATTCTCGTCCTGCTGAAGATAAGTCTCACGGGGATAATGTTCGAGAATAATCCGAACTGAACGGTCATATGTCAGATAATTCCATACCCAGTTCACGAATACACTGGCTCTGTTTCTCATTCCCATCAACCAGACCAGATGAAGAACTAACCATGCCAACCACGCCAGATAACCTGTCAACTGAAGGCGATAATAAATCCAGGCGACAGCGCGACTACGGCCTATGGTCGCCATAATACCTCGATCACGGTACTTAAATTCCTGCTGCTCCCATCCTTTCAACTGACGCACAATATTCCCCGCAGCGAGCATACCCTGCTGTTTTGCAACCGGGATTAACATGGGATAAGCACTACCCTGCTCATCTTCGAGATGTGCCATATCACCAACTACATATACCCGATCCAGGCCGTTGGCTTCCAGGGTTGGGCTGACCGGCACACGCCCAGCACGAGATAAATTCACCTTGAGTAATTCTGCCATGGGCGATGCCTTAACGCCTGCCGCCCAGATCAGGGTAAAGGATCGAATAATCCGACCATCCCGCAAGCGAATCTGGTCGGATGTTATATCTTCAACCTGTGCATTCAGCATTACTTCAACACCGAGTGATTCAAGCTGCTTCAAAGCCGCTGCCTGTAAACGGTCGGGGTATGAAGCCAGCAGACGATCAGTAGCTTCCAAGAGCAAAACACGAATGTTCAGTTTATGTAAGCCAGCATACTCGCGGCGCAGCACATCATGATACAACTCATAAAGTGCACCGGCGGTTTCCAGTCCGGTTGGACCACCGCCAACGACCACAAGGGTCGTATAAGCATCGCGCAAGGCAGCATGATCTGTCCACGTTGCTCGTTCAAACAGCTTGAGAATATGATTGCGTAATACAACCGCTTCGCTGAGAGACTTCAAACCAAAGCTAAATTGCTCCACGCCGTCCATACCGAAATAATTGGTGGTGCTGCCCGCAGCAACAATTAGATAATCATAGCTTTCCTGACGCACTTCATTGCGGGTCTGTATGGTAACTATCCGCTGAGCAGTATCAATTGCAGTCACCTCTCCCAGAAGAAAATGAATGTCAGCCTGCTGTCGAAAGATACTCCGTACCGGGTAAGCGATGGCACTGGGGTCAAGCCCACTGGTGGCAACCTGATAAAGTAATGGGGTAAAAGTGTGAAAATTCTGGCGATCAATCAAAAGGACACTAACGCCCTGCCCCGCCAAAGCACGGGCTGCATAAAGTCCGCCGAAACCTGCACCAATGACGATTATACGGGGTTTATCCTGCTGCATCTTCCCTCCTCTTTCATACATTTCCCATCATATCGCAACTTGTGATTAATTACACAAACAAAATTACAGGTAATCAGTCAGCTTATACAGCGTGCGGTTCGTACTCTCGCATCGGCGCTTATTTCAGTTAAAATCAATATAGATATTACTTGATACCCTTTACCTGCGATGAAAATTCGAGATTGATTGAGCATGATGAATGAGCTAACTGACGAACAGCAGCAGGTTTTACAAGTTACTCAGATGACGGCGACAAATTTACGAAAACTCGTCGCCGATACGACACGCCACAAAGATACGGCATCGCATATCTCAGTGCCAGAGCGTGAAGAACTCATCGAACTCATCTCTCAAATTCTACCCGCTGGTAATGTGGTAGGCTTTATCTTCAGCGGTATTATGAATGTTAAAGATCGTGAAATTCCACCCGGTGAAGGACGAACACATTTCAATTCCCTGTTCAAGGGGTTATCCATCGTTCGCAATAATGCCTTTTATCGCATGATGTTTGCTGGCCCGGCTACTGTCCTGGTTGGTTATAATATGCTGCTGCGCTTAGCGGGTGGTCAACCAGATGATTTCCTACCAGAAGGAGCCTGGCAGTTTTATGTAGAGTTTGGTCTCCGGGAAGATGCTGCCCGACATAGCAATGAAACACTAGGTTTCCAGCAGGCCGCCGCACAGCTTCATCCGCCTGCTACAGAGGCACAGGAATTAACTTCCTGGGTACTGGCATCAATGTGGTTACTGCGCGATTATGATTATCTGATTGCCACCCTCTGGGAAGAACATACCCGGCTAACCGTGATAGAAGAAACAACAGGTTTGCCGAACCTCCACCGCACATGGGGACGACTGCGCCCCTTTAGCTCGGCCACACAAGGCGTCAGCATCCCGGCATACCGCCGCCAGCGGTTTGACCTCTTTTGTGAGGAGCAGCTCCGTTCAGTTGGCACAATCCAGCGACGACATTTCGATGAAAACTGGCGCGCCCCCGAAAATCAAGCCTGGCGACAACAGGCCGTCCGCACCTATCAGCAACAACTTTCAATACGCTCGCACCTGGAAGCTGGCGAATACAGTGAAAAACGAGTTCCTATCCGCAATAGCGACATGAGTATTGGCATCATCATTAATGGCAATTATCATCTCATTCCATTTATTGCTCCCGTAAACCCAACTGCTTTTGCATTGGCTCAGACACAGGTTGAAGCCATTTTACGTGGAAAACATTCCGCATCGGATCTTGATCTTACTCTCACAAATACGCCGCGAGCTTCCCAGGCCGAGCTACGCAAACTATTGGACAAGACACAACAGCAATCCTTGAGTGAGTTAAGAAAAGCTCCTATTTTCATCAATTGTGATAAGCACAACAGCAATCAACCACTGACATACATTCGTCAGACTCATCGGGGAATTGGCGATCATCCCATTACTCTTTTTCGAACTGAGAGCAGCATGGTATTCGATTTCTCTCATATTTATTTTGACGGGGCATGGGCAATGGAAGTTGCCGAAATGCTGACGAATGAGGCGATTACACAGCTTCGGCGGCGTGATTCGGGAAATAACATCACCGGCCATACAATCCCATTCTCTATTACGCTGAATGAGTCAGGCAAATTCCAGCGAGCAGCAGGCAAAATCACCACACCTGTCAACTTTGTGAGCGCAGAGGCGAAAATGCCCATTACCCCAGTTGTACAAATCCGCAAACTACTCGTCAGCCGCACGAAGCCCACTGTGCATCTTACTGTGAATGATCTGCTCGTGTTATACAGAACAATATTTAATCAGCGCTATCAGCCCAGTCCTATTCTGGAAAAAAGCTTAACTGCCTTACGACGACAACCAGGTGGAGAGGTGCTGGTTCGTGCTGTGAAAGAGATGCTGACTAATATGCGCGATGTCAATCCCTCATTGATGATTCCGATAGAAGCATCACGCGTAAATCCCAGGGACCGTATTTTTCCCAGCACATTTCGCAGCCCTTTCCCAGACTTTCACCAAAAGCATAACGATTTGCTTAGTCTGCGTAAATCCATAATTGATAAGAGAGAGCATAAGGCAGCAGCACAGCAGTTTTTTGTTAATACCCGCGCAGAGTACCTTAGCACCTTACAGACTTTTGGTATGGTTATGCGTAAGTATCGGGAGATCGCAGCCAGCGGACAAAGTATGAGTACAACCGCGATTCGCCTGATCGCTGGCCTGCCTGGTGCGATGCAGAAAGTTGTTGATGGACTGCCCGGCCATTTTTCATTCATCAACGAAGCAATCAAAGGTGAAGAGGTATTTTCCAATGTTGGACAGGTTACACCGGGATCATCCATATCACGATTTAGCAGCGCAAAAGATGATAATGACAAAAAAATCCTCGTCTGGGGGGTCATGACGGATAATGACAATATGCTGAAAATTTCACTACGAGACTTTCGCATTCCGATTATCGCACTCGTCCGTGCCGGACATCAGAACATCGCGCAGGAAATCACTGAGGATTTTGTATCCAGTTTTATGACTGGATTTAAGACTTTCATTGATGAAGTGAGTGAAATTATCACTATTTCGCGGAATTGAGGTTCCAATACCTGTGATGAAATTAGAAGCACATCTATAATTCACAGAAATTTCAACAGAGCGATTTATCCACCTATACCGTAAAGGATTTGATCCGCCATGCCGCGCGCATTACTCAGCGTGTACGACAAAACTGATCTTGTAAAATTTGCATCACAATTGACTGAATTTGGCTGGGATTTAGTTGCCAGCGGCGGCACAGAAACCCTGCTGCGCGGAGCTGGTTTGAAAGTAACGCCTATCGAACAATTGACAGGCTCACCAGAAATGTTAGGGGGGCGAGTAAAAACACTTCACCCTGCGGTTCATGCAGGCATCCTGGCACGTGACAAAGAAGAAGATCTGCAAAGCCTTATACAACATGGCTTTGCGCCGATCAACATCGTCGTCTGCAACCTTTATCCTTTTCAGGAAACAGTGGCGCAGGTTGGAATCACGCTTCAGGATGCGATTGAGCAGATTGATGTAGGTGGTGTCACACTGCTGCGCGGAGCAGCAAAAAATTTCCTACGTGTGACAGCGGTTTCTGACCCGGCTGACTACACCAAGATTATCGCTGAGCTAAGGGCCAGCGGCGAAGTTGAGCTTGCAACCCGCCGAAAACTGGCGGTCAAAGCCTTTGCCATGACACGTGACTATGATACCGCTATTCATGCGTTTCTATCACAGGATATGGTTCCCAGCCTGGGTCTAAACACACTACCTGAACATTTGTCCTTAGGGATGCAGCGCATTGAAACCCTCCGTTATGGCGAAAACCCTCACCAGTCAGCGGCATATTACAGCCGTATCGCCAAAGCCGGCCCGCTTGGTGGTACTGTGCTGGGAGGCAAGCAGCTTTCGTATAACAATATTCTCGATCTTGATGCAGCCTGGCGCACAGTATGCAGTTTCTCCGAGCCAACAGTTGTTATCGTCAAACATCTCAATCCTACTGGAATTGCGACAGGCACAAATCTCGCTGAGGCCTACGCAAAAGCGCTGGCATCTGATCCTATATCGGCGTTCGGCGGCGTAATTGCTGTCAATCGTCCGATTGATGACGATTTCGTGACAAGTATGGGGGCATTATTCATCGAAGCCATCGCGGCACCGGGCTTTACACCAACCGCGCAGGCAACGCAGCTCAACAACCGCAAAAACTGCCGCTTGCTTCAAATTCCACACCCCTACAATGGCAGTGAGCTGGAAATTCGGACGGTGAGCAATGGACTGCTGGTGCAAACAGCCGATCTAGGCGACCCGGAAAAGACCGTTTTTTCTACTGTAACTGAACGACAGCCAACACCTGAAGAACTTCTGGCGCTGCAATTCGCCTGGAAAACAGTGCAGCATGTGAAATCCAATGCGATTGTGCTGGCTGTAACAGGAGCAACTATCGGAATTGGGGGCGGACTTTCCAGCCGGGTTGACGCGGCCAATTTAGCTGTATTAAAAGCAGGCGAACGGGCAAGCGGTGCAGTGATGGCTTCAGATGCTTTCTTTCCTTTCGCAGATGGGTTGGAGGTTGCTATCAAAGCAGGTGTAACGGCGGTGATTCAACCGGGCGGCTCCATCCGCGATAAGGAAGTGATTGAAGCAGCTAATAAAGCCAATCTGGCTATGATATTCACCGGCACACGCCATTTCCGACACTAACTTCAGACTTGATAGGGCATACAGCAGTTGCTATAATCAAAAAGTCGCCATCTTAGCTCAATTGGTAGAGCAAACGCTTCGTAAGCGTTAGGT
The DNA here is from genome assembly GCA_964447795.1 of uncultured Anaerolineaceae bacterium. Classification (GTDB taxonomy): domain Bacteria; phylum Chloroflexota; class Anaerolineae; order Aggregatilineales; family Phototrophicaceae; genus CFX2. The sequence goes on along the minus strand of CAYUTY010000027.1, from coordinate 14,770 downwards.
TGTGGGTTCGATTCCCACAGATGGCTTTCGTCGGCCCGCCACGCCTCTCGTGGCGGGCTTTTCGTTTGCAACAGCAGGAGGAAATATCATGCAGCAACGCCCCGTCACTATCGCTGTTGTCGGCGGCACCGGAGCGGGCAAAACAACCATTTCCAGAGCAATTCTGGAACAGGTCGGCAGTCACCATATTGCCCTTATCCCCCACGATGCCTATTATAAAGACCTGAGCGACATCCCCCTCACCCAGGGCATCCGCAATTTCGATCATCCGGATGCCCTGGATACAAATGCAATGATTGAAAACATCAAACAGCTTCAAATAGGGCAACCAACCAATATTCCTATCTATGACTTTACCCAGCACCGGCACACCAATACATTCCAGCGCATTGAACCACAACCGATTATTCTGGTAGAAGGCATCCTGATTCTGTCCGAACCAGAACTCCGCGATCTATTCGACATCAAGATATTTGTAGACATCGACGCGGATATTCGCTTCATACGCCGCCTACAGCGCGATATTGAAGAACGCGGTCGCACCGTCGAGTCAGTTATCAATCAATATCTTGTAACTGTCCGTCCGATGAATCTGCAATTTGTTGGGCCAAGCCGCCGTTATGCCGATGTCATTGTGCCGGAAGGCGGCTATAACAAAGTGGCAATTGATATGGTCGCAGATCGTATTCGCGGTATGCTCCGGGAAAAACCATCGACGCTGTAAAGCTTAAATGGCTTAACTTGCCCGTGCTGTGTAACACCTATATAATCGATTCAGCAGTCAATTATGCGTGCAACACAGCACACTACAGGTAGAAGCATCCATGATGCAGGCAAATGCAACACAGGGACAGGGCAGGCAGGACATCGCTAACAGCGTCCTGAACCTGATTGCTGCCACCCCGACTCCTGAATTATCCATCCAGTCCATCCTACAACTGGCACAGCAGCATTTAAAAGCACAGGGCGCGAGTTTTGTGCTATTTGATGAACCGAATTTGGTCATCAAAACAGGCAGTGGTGAAGACTGGAAAGGTCGCGAAAACCAGCTTCAGAGCGTGATCGCTGATCTGCCCAATGGCTGGCATTCTCCTGATATGCCCTCACGCGACAAGGGTTGGGTGGTCAGCCCTATCCGGCCACAGGATCAAACAATCGGTGCAATCTGGCTATCGTTTACAGCCCCGATACAACTAAGCAGTGAAGAAAAGCTGCTGGGTGCAACCCTGATTGATGGACTGACTATCCTCGCCGCTAACATCCAGGCGAAGGAAATATATGAACGTTCGCACCAGCTTACAATGGCGCTGCTGCACAGCATGACTGATCCGCTCCTGGTGCTGGATGATGACCAAAAACTGCTGTTGATGAACCCGGCAGCAGAAGGTGTTTTCAGTGTAAAAAGCACTGATGCGAAGGGTAAGTCTCTCCGAGAAATCGTCCAAGCAGAAGCATTGGCAGCCCTGGCCGAAGAAGGCAAAGCTGTCAACGAGTGGGTAACGGAGGATGAAAAAACCTTCATGCCACGCATCCAGGTAGTGGAAGACAGTGACAAAAATGTCGAAGGCTGGGTGATGGCACTGCGTGATGTGACGCAGTTTAAGAAACTAAACCGCAATCAGAGTGAGTTCATGCGGATTGTTTCGCATGATTTACGTTCTCCGCTGACTGCCATGCAGGGTTTCGCCAGTATGCTGGAACTCGAATTAGTAGGCAGTCTGAATGAAAAACAGAAGCACTTTGTCACTAAGATTCTGGCCGGAATCACGCAGATGACAGCGCTGGTCGATAACATCCAAGATGCAGGGCGATTTGACCCGGAAACCGGTTTTTATGACCTCACCCGTTCGCAATGTGATCTGGGTGAGATGATACGAAAAATTGTCGAGAATCATCTGGTTCCAGCCGAGAAATCACTCAGCATTGCTGTTGAGGTCGATGACGATGTACCCATTGTTCATATCGACGCCAACATGGTGGAACGAGCGATTATTAATCTATTCGATAATGCCATTAAATACACCCCCAGTGGTGGCAAAATCACCATTGGGGTGAAACGTGTAAACAATGAAGCAGTCATTATGGTGCGCGATACCGGTTTAGGTATCAACCAGGATGCACAGAAACACCTGTTCGAGCGCCATGTACGCCTTGCACGTGAGGAACATAAAAAAATCAAAGGCAGTGGGTTAGGTCTCTTCATTGTCCGCAGCGTAGCACAACGGCATGGCGGAGATGCCTGGGTAGAGAGCGAAGAAGGTGACGGCAGCACTTTTTTCCTCGGCATCCCGCTGGAAGGGCCAAATCTGATAGGGTCCCAGGGATAAAATTCTTTCCTTAGGATCGAACATATGTTATAGTCATCGCCCCGACAACACGGGGCGATGTGCTTTAAGAGGGCGTTTATGGCAATCCATATTCTGGACGATGTAGTGGTCGCGCAGATCGCAGCGGGCGAAGTGGTAGAACGCCCAGCGTCAGTGGTGAAGGAGCTGGTCGAAAATTCACTGGATGCAGGTGCGCGTAACATCCATGTCGAAATTACAGGTGGAGGACGACGGCGCATCCGTGTAAGTGATGATGGCTGCGGCATCCCACCAGAAGAAGTCACACTGGCTTTTTATCGACATGCGACCAGCAAACTCCTCACGACGGACGATCTGGCCTATATCGAAACGCTGGGTTTCCGAGGAGAAGCGCTTGCCAGTATCAACTCCGTGAGCCAACTCACTATCACCACCCGCCATCCTGACTCCCCTACTGGCACACTCATGCAATTCGATGGCGGGGAATTGGCGCGCCAGCAGTCCGTTGGTGCGCCAGCAGGAACGGTCATCACAGTTGAAAACCTTTTTTATAACACTCCGGCACGGCTAAAATTTCTGAAAAAAGAGGTTACAGAAAAGCGTCAGATTGCGCTGATTGTCACACGATATGCCATGGCCTACCCACAGGTGCGCTTTGTTCTGGAACAGGATGGTCGTGAAATTTTTCGTTCCAGTGGAAGTGGGCAACTGGCCGATGTGCTGGTGGCTGCACTGGGGTTGGACAGCTTCCGCAATATGGTTCAAATCAATGGGGAGGAACCTAACCGCGAAGGCAGATCGCCCACTACCGTAACTGGCTATACCTCAGTTCCAAGCTTGCACCGGGCTGACCGCAACCACATCACACTGTTCGTCAATGGACGCTGGATACAGGACACACGGCTGGCTTATGCAGTGACACAGGCCTATCATACGTTCCTTATGACTGGACGTTATCCCGTTGCAGTCGCCATGATTCAGCTACCAACGCAAGATGTCGATGTAAACGTACACCCAACAAAAGCCGAGGTGCGTTTCCGCGACGGGGAGCATGTCTTCGCGGCTGTGCAGCGCGCAGTACGGCGGGCTGTGGTGGATCTGGCGCAGACACCAGCAATGCGTGGAGGACGTTTTGGTGGGGTAACGAGCCGGTTCGATGATATTCCGCGCTGGATAGCAGAGCGACAGAACCAGCTTGATATGAATCTGCCGCTGGATACACCTGGACAGTACCGGCGACAAGGACTTCCTGAAACAGAAGATGATCCAACCGCCATCCCCAGCGGCCTGGGTGCGCCTGGCAAACCGCGCACACTGCCCATCCTGCGGGTGATTGGTCAGGTGGGTGCAACTTATATTGTGGCAGAGGGGCCTTCCGGGTTATATCTGATCGATCAGCACGCGGCGCACGAACGCATCCTATACGAACAATTCATGGAAGAACATGCCCGGCATCAGATCGCTGCCCAACATACTCTCACAGCGCAGACTATTCACCTCCCTCCGGCAGAAGCACGGCTAATAGAAGACCATACGGAAAGCCTGCGAGGCATAGGTTTTGAACTCGAATCATTTGGGCCAAACACATTCATTATCCGCAGCGTCCCAGCGCTACTGGCTGACCAATCGCCAACTGACGTGTTAGGTGGCATTATTGCTGATCTGGAAGCAGGGCATCAACCGGGGCAGACCACCATCGAAGAAAAAATCATCACCCGCGTATGTAAGCAGGCAGCAGTGAAAGCTGGACAAATTCTAAGCCCGGACGAAATGCAAGGCATCATCCGACAACTTGAGCGCTGCCAGTCGCCGCACACCTGCCCCCACGGACGCCCGACAATGCTGCATATGACGAGCGATCAACTGGCACGCGAGTTCGGACGTTTGGGGCATTAAGAATACGAACTCAGACGCGATCTTCAGCGAGACTGCCATTGAAATGAGCGAATTTCTGCTGTCCCGCCAATGGTGCGATAAACACCCTGCTCGTTGGGTGTAACAATACGTACTGTCCAGTTAAAAGTATGGGGCTGACCATCTGAAGGGATGAGCGATTCAGGCAAAAGAAGCGCTGTATCTTTCGTCAGCTCACGGAAAGGCGCAACATTGGCGGTCACATCAGTGACTTCCACCAGGTAAAATTCATCAGATGCAAGCACCCCAACCCCAACCCACTGCAAACTAAACAGTGCGGGCAGTGCTACCCCACCCTGCGGTGGAAAAATCAGACGAGGCGCCTCATAGGTCGGTGTCGGTGTCGGTGTCTCACTGACACAAGGAGTGGGTGAGCGCGTGGCCGAGGCCGTGGGCGCACGAATT